>CBFIIT010000006.1:20204-63563 GCA_965662725.1 Alphaproteobacteria bacterium
AGCACTGGCACCGCCGCCTTCAAAAGTTTCCAGTGCCGTGGCTTCGGCTTTTTCTGCCGCCGCGCGACCATGGCACATGGCAGTCGCTTCGGTTGCCAGAATTTTCTTTGCCTCGTTTAAATCGGCCCCTTCAAACGCTTCCAAACGGGCAATTTCATCGAGCGGCAATTCGGTGAATAAACGCAAGAAGCGACCGATATCGGCGTCTTCCGTATTGCGCCAAAACTGCCAGTAATCATAGACCGACAGCATATCGTCATTCAGCCAAACCGCGCCTTGTGCTGTTTTGCCCATTTTCGCGCCGGATGAAGTGGTCAGCAAATTTGTTGTCAGACCGAAAACGCTTTTTTGGTCGCAGCGCCGCGTCAGCTCGATACCGTTAACGATATTGCCCCATTGGTCGCTGCCACCCATTTGCAGGCTGCAATCATAGCGCCGGTTCAATTCAAGAAAATCATAGGCTTGTAAAATCATATAATTGAATTCGAGGAAGCTGAGCGGTTGCTCGCGTTCCAGCCGCAGCTTTACGCTCTCAAAACTCATCATGCGATTGACCGAAAAATGCCGTCCATAATCGCGCAGAAATTCAATATAATTGAGGCCGGAAAGCCATTCATCATTATCAACCATAATCGCATCATTTGGCCCATCGCCAAAAGTCAGAAACCGTTCAAAAGTGGCGCGAATGGTTTTCTTGTTTTCGTCAATTTTGTCCTGCGTCAAGAGCTGGCGGCTTTCATCCTTGCCCGACGGGTCGCCGACTTTTGTTGTGCCGCCGCCAATCACCACAATCGGCCGATGACCTGCCTGCTGCAGGCGGCGCAGCATGAGAATTGAAATCAAATTACCGACATGCAGCGATGGGGCGGTGCAGTCATAACCGATATAACCGGTGACAATGCCTTCATTGGCGGCAGTGTCCAGCCCTTCATCATCTGTGCATTGGGCGATATAGCCGCGTTCGGCGAGCGTTTTCAAAAATTCTGATGTATAGTTCATGGCGAAAACTGTTACGCAATGCGCCTCGATAAATCAAGGTGGCAAATCAAGTAGGAGCGCCTCTATATGGCAGCCATTAAAACTGTTCTGGGATTAATGAGTGGCACCTCTTTGGATGGTATTGATTTGGCGCTGATGCAAACCGATGGCGAAGCGATTATCAGCCTGCAGCGCGATGGCTTTATGCCCTATCGCGAAGACACCAAAACCCGGTTGCGTGATATGCTCGACAAAGCCGGCGATATCGCAACTGATGTGCTGCGAGATAGAAGCCAATGGCCGGAAGATTTATTGAAGGCGGAGGCGTTGGTTACCGATGCGCATAGTCGCGCCGCAAAACAATTCCTCGGTGATGAGACGGCTGAGCTTATCGGTTTTCACGGTCAGACCATCACCCACCGACCGGATGAAGCATTCACCTTGCAAATCGGTGACGGGCAGGCGCTGGCGGCAGCTTTGAATTGCGAAACGGTCGGCCAATTTCGATTGAATGATATGCAAGCGGGTGGGCAGGGTGCGCCTTTGGCGCCGCTTTATCACGCCGCCTTATCCGGTCCGGCACGTCCGCAAGCCGTGCTTAATTTGGGCGGGGTCGGTAATCTGACATGGCTCGGTGAAGATGATGCGATTTTGGCTTTTGATACCGGCCCGGGCAATGCGCTGGTTGATGATTGGGTGCAGCAGAAAACCGGCGCGGCATATGATGCGGATGGGCAATTGGCGGCGCAGGGTAAGGTGAATGAAGACGCGTTGGCCGCTTTGATGATGCATCCGTTTTTTGAGACCGCGCCGCCGAAATCACTCGACCGCTTGAGCTTTGATGCCGAACCTGTGCGCGGTCTGTCAGATGCCGATGGCGCGGCGACATTAACCGCCTTCACGGCTGAAGCTGTGGCGCGGGGTTTGGCTTTTTGTGATGAACAACCTTTACGGCTGATTTTATGCGGCGGCGGGCGACATAATCAAACGCTGGTTTCCATGCTCAGCGCGCGCGCTGATATTGGCGTGGTTGATTGCGATATGCTGGATTGGCATGGCGATAGTCTGGAAGCGCAAGCCTTTGCGTGGCTGGCCATGCGCGCCATACGCGGTTTGCCGCTCAGTCGACCTGAAACGACGGGCGTTCCGGCCGCTATGACAGGCGGCGAGCTTTACAAGCCGTCGTAAAACCGCTGTGTTTTAGCCGATTTCCGGAATCCGGCGGTCGAGATAGGCGCCGACAAGATTATCCAGCTTCTCTAAATCTTTTTCGAAGAAGTGATTGGCACCTTTCAGGTTTTCATAATCAATAGTGATGCCTTTTTGCTGCTGCAATCGTTCGACCAGTTTCACCGTATCTTCTTTCGGCACAATGCGGTCGGCATCGCCATGTGCAATCAGGCCACTGGCCGGACAGGGGGCCAAAAAGGTGAAGTCATAGAAATTGGCAGGTGGAGCGACGGAGATGAAACCGGAAATCTCAGGCCGACGCATCAGTAATTGCATGCCGATCCACGCGCCGAAACTATAGCCGGCAATCCAGCATTGTCGCGCATCTGCGCTTAGTGTTTGCAGCCAATCAAGCGCGGCGGCGGCATCTGACAATTCGCCAATGCCTTCATCAAATTCGCCTTGGCTGCGCCCAACGCCACGAAAATTAAATCGCAATACCGAAAAACCGCGATCAGCAAATTGGTGATATAGCTGATAGGCGACCGGATTATTCATATTGCCCCCCAATTGCGGCAATGGATGCAGAATGAGTGCAATTGGCGCCCCCGCTTCCTTATTCTGTGTGAATCGGCCTTCGAGACGACCCTCAGGGCCGTTGAAAATAATTTCCGGCATTTTGTCCCCCGCCAGCTAATACTTGACTAAATTAGTCGGAATTACTATATCCGAGATAGATTTGGCACTCTTGATAGCCAATGCTGCATCAAAATTGCAAGAGATTTCGTAAAAGCCAAATTTATACAAGGGGTTAAGAGGAAGTGAAGATATCGACACGAGGCCGTTATGCGGTCATGGCCATGGCTGATATGGCTCATTTGGCTAAATCGGGCGGCAAAGGCCCGGTTTCTCTTGCTGATATCAGTCGGCGACAGGAAATTTCTTTGAACTATCTTGAGCAGATATTCGGTGATTTGCGCCGTGCGGAACTGGTGGAAAGTCGCCGTGGCAAGAATGGTGGTTATTTGCTGGCCGGGCCTTTGGAAAGCATTCGCATTGGTGATGTTATTCGCGCCGTTGATGAGCCGGTTGAAGTGACGCGCTGCGGTTCGGCTGCCGGTTGCTTGAAGAAACAGGGGCGTTGTCTAACGCATGATTTATGGGCGCATCTCGGCGGCACAATTCATACGTTCCTAAATTCAATTTCGTTGGATGATTTGGTCAATGGCCGGATGCCGCAAGTTTTGGAGGCGGCGGAATGAACCGCGTCTATCTCGATTATAACGCCACTGCGCCCCTGCGCCCCGAAGCGCGTGACGCGCTAATGGCGGCATTGGATATCGGCAATCCGTCTTCGGTTCACGAAGAGGGGCGAAAAGCGCGCGCCTTGGTTGAAGCGGCGCGGGCAGATATTGCCGCGCTGGTCGGTGCGCCTGCCGAGACGGTTATCTTTACGTCCGGCGGCACAGAGGCTTGCAATTTGGCGCTCGGTTTGCGGCAAGCGCCGAGCGGAGAGATAAAGCGTTTGCTGGTTAGTGCGATTGAACATAGCGCCGTGCTGGCGGCGGCGCATGAGAGCGGTCTGCCGGTTGAAGAGCTGCCGATTTTGACCGATGGCACGTTAAACCTTGAGGCGTTGGATGCAGCTTTGGCCGATGACAGTCCTGCACTGGTTTGTGTGATGCTGGCCAATAATGAAACCGGCATTATTCAGCCGATTGCCGATATTGCCGCAAAAACCCGGGCGCATGGCAGCTTGCTGTTTTGCGATGCGGTGCAGGCGGCGGGCAAAGTCGAGATTAATTTATTTGCGCTTGGTGTTGATGCGCTGAGCCTGTCCGGTCATAAAATCGGCGCGCCAATGGGTGTTGGTGCTTTGGTTACGCGGCCGGCGGTTGTCGTGCCGCCGCAGCTTATTGGCGGCGGACAGGAATTGGGTCGTCGTGCCGGTTCGGAAAACATCTCCGGCATCGCAGCTTTCGCGGCGGCGGCCAAAGCGGCGCAACGCGATTTGGATGCATTTCAAACGCTTGCGGGGCAGCGCGATGCGATGGAAGCGGGTTTGCAGGCGGCGCAGCCCTCAATAGAAATTTTCGGTATTGGTGCGCCGCGCTTGGCCAATACCAGTTGCTTTGCCTTGGCCGGTCTCAACTCGGAAACATTGGTCATGGCGCTGGACCTTGCCGGTGTGGCGGTCAGTGCCGGTTCGGCCTGTTCCAGCGGCAAGGTGTCGCGCAGCCATGTGCTGGCTGCCATGGGGGTGGAAACCCATATAAGTAAGGGCGTGTTGCGGGTCAGCCTTGGTTGGCAAAGCCAAGCTGAAGACACGCAAAAATTGATCGATGAATGGAGCAAGCTGGCCGGTCGCGCGCTGGCAGCGGAGTAGGAAATGAGTGAAGCAAAAGCCTCAATCGATAAGGAAACAGTCGATCAGGTCGCCAAATTTGGCGGTGAGCATTATAAATATGGCTTCACCACTGAAATTGATGTCGACAGAATTGCCAATGGTCTGAGCGAAGATATTATTCGCTTTATTTCAGCCAAAAAAGAAGAGCCGCAATGGTTGCTTGATTGGCGGCTGGATGCTTATGAGCGTTGGAAAACAATGGAAGAGCCGGAATGGGCGCATGTCGATTATCCGAAGATCGATTATCAGGATTTGTGCTATTACGCGGCGCCTAAATCAATGGAAGACGGTCCGAAAAGCCTGGATGAAGTTGACCCGCAATTGCTCGAAACCTATGAAAAACTGGGCATTCCACTGCAAGAGCAGGAAGTGCTGGCAGGGGTTCGCAAAGTGGCGGTGGACGCGGTTTTTGACAGCGTGTCTGTCGGCACGACTTTTCGCGAAGAGCTGGCCAAGGACGGGGTGATTTTCTGTTCCTTTTCGGAAGCAGTGCAAGAGCATCCGGAATTGGTGAAAAAATATCTCGGTTCGGTTGTGCCGAAATCGGATAATTATTTTGCCGCGCTCAATTCGGCGGTGTTTTCTGACGGCTCGTTTTGCTACATCCCGCCGGGTGTGAAATGCCCGATGGAATTGTCAACTTACTTCCGTATTAACGAAGCCAATACCGGCCAGTTTGAGCGCACTTTGGTGATTGCCGATAAGGGCGCCTATGTCAGCTATCTGGAAGGCTGCACTGCGCCCATGCGCGATGAAAATCAATTGCACGCAGCAGTTGTGGAGCTGGTTGCCTTGGAAGACGCCGAAATAAAATACTCAACAGTGCAAAACTGGTATCCGGGCGATGAGAACGGCAAGGGCGGGATTTATAATTTCGTGACCAAACGCGGTGACTGCCGCGAGGCGCGTGCGCGCATAAGCTGGACGCAAGTTGAAACCGGTTCGGCCGTAACATGGAAATATCCGAGCTGCATTTTGCGCGGCGATGACTCGGTTGGTGAGTTCTATTCAATCGCCATTTCGAATAATTTGCAGCAGGTGGATAGCGGCACGAAAATGTTGCATCTGGGCAAAAATACATCCAGCCGCATCATCTCAAAAGGTATTTCAGCCGGCCGCTCATCAAATGCGTATCGCGGGCAGGTGAGCGTGCATCCGAAGGCGTCGGGGGCACGTAATTTCACCCAATGCGACAGCCTGCTTATCGGCGATAAATGCGCCGCTCATACAGTGCCTTATATTGAGGCGAAAAACCTGTCAGCGGTGCTGGAACATGAGGCGACAACATCGAAAATCAGCGATGATCAGTTGTTTTTCTGTCAGCAACGTGGCCTTGATCCGGAAGAAGCCGTGGCCCTTATCGTCAATGGGTTTTGCCGCGATGTATTACAACATTTGCCGATGGAATTTGCCGTGGAAGCGCAAAAACTGGTCGGTATTTCTTTGGAAGGAAGTGTCGGATGAGTGCGCTGCTCGAAATCAATAATTTACATGCCGGTATTGATGGCACACCGATTTTGAACGGTCTCTCTTTGGCCATTCAGCCGGGCGAAGTGCATGCGATTATGGGGCCGAACGGCTCGGGCAAATCAACCTTGTCTTATGTCTTATCAGGCAAAGACGGTTATGACGTCACCGATGGCGATATGTTGTTTGACGGCAAATCGCTGGCTGATATGGAGCCTGAAGAGCGCGCCATTGCAGGTCTGTTTTTGGCCTTTCAATATCCGTTGGAAATTCCCGGCGTCACCAATATGACGTTTCTGAAAACCTCTTTAAATGCCATTCGCCGTGGTCGCGGTGAAGACGAGATGGACGCGGCCAGTTTTCTTCGCCTCGCACGCGAAACTTCAAAATCACTGGGCATGAATGATGAAATGCTGAAACGACAACTCAATGTCGGATTTTCCGGTGGCGAAAAAAAGCGCAATGAAATTTTGCAAATGGCGATGCTGGAACCGAAGCTGGCCATTTTGGACGAGACCGATAGCGGCCTCGACATTGATGCGTTGAAAACAGTGGCGGAAGGGGTGAATGCGTTGCGCGCGCCTGACCGCGGCATGCTGGTCATCACCCATTATCAACGTCTGCTTGATTTCATTAAGCCGGATGTCGTGCATGTTATGGCAGCCGGTCGGGTGGTTAAATCCGGTGGTCCGGAATTGGCTTTAGAACTTGAGAAATCGGGCTATGCCGAATTTGTCGGAGAGACCGTAAATGCTTGATGCACAAGCCCATTTTAACCGCATAAGCGGTGACTTGCCGGGCGATATGGCGGCACGCAATGCAGCTTTAGCGGCGGCGGAAGCCATTGGTTTGCCGACCCGCAGGCAAGAGGCGTGGCACTATACGGATTTGGCGCGTCTGCTGAAAAACAGCACGGATGACCGGCTCGACGCGGTTAATTTTCTCGCTGTCAATCCGGCCATGTTCATTTTTGACAACGGTAAAATGGTTGAGCAGGCGAGCGCTGACAATATGACCGTGCATACGTTTTCTGCCGATATGGCAGTCTGTGAAAACGCAATGCTTGATTATAACGCCGCTTTGGCAACAGATGGCTTGCATGTTGATATAACCGGTAGCCTCTCACAACCTCTGGTTGTGATTGCTTCGGGCACTGAGCCGACGCATCTCAGTCATAAAATTACACTCGCCGCTGACGCGAAGGCAGTGATTATTGATAATCATTTATCGGCCGCATACACCAATGCACGCTGGCAGCTTCAGCTTGGTGAAAATGCCGAATTGACGATTATTCGTTTGCAGCAGGCCGGGCATCAAATCGGCAGTTCGCAGATTGAGTTGGCAGCCGGTGCGCAGTTCAAATCGGTTGCTTTGGTCACCGGCGGTGCCTTGGCGCGCCATGAAGCGGAAATTGCGCTGCAAGCAGCAGGCGCGCATGCTGAATTGCACAGCGCGGTTTTGGGGCGTGGCGATAATCATGCTGATTTTACCTATGTGATTGACCATCAAGCGGCTGAAACAACAAGCAATACAAGTGCTTATAATGTGCTGGATGATGCCGCGCGTGGTGTCTTCCAAGGCAAGGTAATTGTCCGCAAAGACGCGCAACATGTTGATGCACAAATGCAAACCCGCGCCATGATGTTGTCAAACCGTGCCGAAATGGATGCCAAGCCGGAATTGGAAATTTACGCCGATGACGTTGCTTGCGCTCATGGTTCGGCAATTGGTGAGCTGGATCGTGATGCGCTGTTTTTCTTGCGCTCTCGCGGTCTTGACGAAGCCAGCGCGAGGCATCTTTTGGTTGCCGGGTTTATGGAGCAAGTCTTGGCGCATATTGATGATGATGGTTTGGCGGAAGTGCTTCGCGCGCTGGTTGCACAAAAGATTGGCGCACAGTTTTCGCCTGATGCGCGCAATGAGGAGACGGTTTGATGGGTGCAGCTTTTGATGTGAATGCCATTCGCGCGCAATTTCCGGGCCTGGCAAATGAGGTTTATGGCAAGCCGCTTGTTTATCTGGATAATGCCGCATCGGCGCAAAAACCAGCGGCAGTGCTGGACCGCATGCATCATTTCGCCACGCATGAATATGCCAATGTCCATCGCGGCCTGCATTATCTATCGAATAATGCGACCAATGCATTTGAAGCGGCACGCGAAACGACACGAAAATTCCTCAATGCGGAAACGGTCGATGAGATTATTTTTACCGGCGGGGCGACGGATGCAATTAATTTGGTCGCCTATGGTTTTCTTGAGCCGCGAATAGAAGCGGGCGATGAGATTATCTTGTCGGAGATGGAGCATCACTCAAATATCGTGCCATGGCATTTTATGCGCGAACGGCACGGAGCGGTTTTGAAATGGGTGCCGGTTACCGATGATGGCGAATTGGATATGGCGGCTTATGAGGCGGCATTTTCTGAAAAAACAAAATTTGTCGCCTTAACGCAAATGTCCAATGCGTTAGGCACGATTACACCGGCCAAGCAATTGGTTGAGATTGCGCATAAAAACAATGTGCCGATTTTGCTGGATGGCTGTCAGGGCGCTGTGCATCTGAAAAATGATATGCAAGCCTTGGGTGCTGATTTTTATGTCTTCTCAGGGCATAAGGTTTATGGGCCGACAGGTATTGGCGTGCTTTACGGCAAGGCCGACAGATTGGACGCCATGCAGCCGTTTCGCGGTGGTGGTGAAATGATACGCGAAGTCTCAAAAGAGGTGATTACCTATGGTGATGCGCCGCATCGTTTTGAGGCCGGAACGCCGCCGATTATTGAAGTTATCGGGCTGGGTGAGGCGCTGAATTGGATGATGGATATCGGCATTGAAACCATGCAGGCGCATGAAAATGCGCTCCGCGACCACGCGATGGAAGCGGTGGGCGCGATTAACCGCGTGAAAATATATGGCACGGCCAAAGAGAAGGGGGCGATTGTTTCCTTCGGCGTGGATGGCATTCACCCGCATGATTTGGCAACGGTGATTGACCGTTCCGGTGTTGCGGTGCGTGCCGGCCATCATTGCGCGCAACCTTTGATGACACGGTTCGAAGTTCCGGCGACAGCGCGCGCCTCTTTTGCCGTTTATAATACGCATGAGGAAGTTGACGCGCTGGTCAATGCCCTGAATAAAGCGATTGAGTTTTTCGGATGAGTGACGAAAAGGAAATGCCGGTAATCGATACCTCGGCAAATGCCGATGCCGCGCCTCAAATCGAGGCGGCAAATGAGATGCAAGAGCCGGTTCCGATTGAAGAATTATCGCCACAAATGGCGGCGCTGACCGATGACATTATCGGCGCGATGAAAAGCGTTTATGACCCGGAAATTCCGGTTGATATTTATGAGTTGGGTCTGATTTACCGCGTTGATATTTCTGATGATCGCGATGTTACCATTGATATGACATTGACTGCGCCCGGCTGTCCGGTCGCTGAGCATATGCCGCGTTGGGTTGAAGATGCAGTGCGCTCGGTGGACGGTGTCGGCGATGTTGTGGTAAATATGACCTTTGACCCGCCATGGGATCCGAGCCGTATGTCGGATGAAGCCCGCGTAGCGTTGAATATGTTTTAACGAGACGGAAGAGATATGAGCCAAACTTACGAAATGCCGAAAGCCATCACGCTAACCGACCGCGCCGCCGAGCGTGTGAAACGCATAATGGCAAATTCTGAGACGCCAAAAATTGGCATTCGTCTCGGGGTAAAAAATGGCGGCTGCGCCGGCATGGAATACACAATGGATTACGCTGAAGAAAAACAACCGCTCGACGAAGTGGTTGAAGATAAGGGCGTCACGATTTTGATTGAGGCGAAGGCCGTATTGTTTTTGCTCGGCACGGAGATGGACTGGGAAGAAGACAAGCTGTCTGCCGGTTTCCGCTTCAATAATCCAAATCAAACCGATGCGTGCGGCTGTGGTGAAAGCGTCACCATTGTGCCGGCACAAGCACCGGTCAAACAGTAATCCCCGCATAATAAGGGACCAAAATGGACCAATCACTCGATACGATTTTGCAGTTGCTGAAACTTGAGCGACTGGAAGTGAACCTGTTTCGGGGGCAAAGCCCGAATGAGCAACGCCAACGTGTGTTTGGTGGGCAGGTGCTGGGGCAGGCGCTAATGGCCGCCTGCTATACGGTGGATGATATGTTCTGCCATAGCTTTCATAGCTATTTTCTGCGCCCGGGCGACCCTGACACGCCGATTATTTATGAAGTTGATACGGCGCGCGATGGCCGCAGTTTTGCCTCGCGGCGGGTGATTGCGGTTCAGCATGGCAAACAAATTTTTAATATGGCGGCCAGCTTCCAGCGTTTTGAAGAGGGCCGCGAGCACCAAATGCAAATGCCTTATGCGCCGGACCCGGAATCGCTGAAAAGCGATTATGAAATGCGGCTGGAAAATGCCGAGAAAATACCGGAAAAGTTTCGCGATAGCTGGCTTCGCCGTCGGCCTTTTGAAGTCCGTCCGGTCAGCCCGAAAGATATTTTCAATCCTGAGCCGGCTGAGCCTCGCAATATTGTTTGGGTGAAAGTTGACCCCGGCATGCCGAAGGACTTCGCCACCAATCAGGCCATGCTGTCATATATTTCCGATACGTCATTGTTGGATACATGCATGCGCCCGCATGCTTTGAGCTATATGAATCCGAAGCTGCAATCGGCCAGTCTCGACCATGCGATGTGGTTTTATCACGAGTTTGAGGCCAATGACTGGATGCTTTATGTGCAAGACAGCCCGGCATCAGCCGGTGGTCGCGGTATGAATTTCGGTCACTTCTTTACCCGTGACGGCAAGCTGATTGCCACGGCGGCGCAAGAAGGTCTCATCCGCGTTCACGATTAAACGACATCCGACTCCCTCCCGCCTTTTAAGAAGGCGGTCGGTCGCTGGCGCAAGGCGGGCTAAGGTTCACTTAGTTCACCAAGCCCTTTTAGCGCAAGAAGGTCTCATCCGCGTTCACGATTAAACGACATCCGACTCCCTCCCGCCTTTTAAGATGGCGATCGGTCAGGTCAGGCAATATCAACCAAAGTTACGCCTGGAGCATCATAGATGGTCAGGTCTTCTGTAAAACTCTTCAAAATGGCATATACGCCGGCATCGTCGCCGCTGCCGTTTTTCAGCACTTTGTTTTTACCATCCGTTTCAACATATACTGTGGTGACGCTAGCGGAAAAAATCAGTCTGTCAGCGCCATTGCCAAAATCTTTAATGATGTCTGCCATGTCGCGGCTTGAGATCTCAAGCAATCTGAATTCATCGTCGCCTTCGCCACCGACGAGCTTGTCGCGACCTGCGCCGCCGATCAAAACATCATTGCCATCACCGCCGAACAATTTGTCATTGCCATAGCCGCCTTCGAGGCGATCGCTGCCGCCTTTTCCCTTCAGTTTATCGTTCCCAGTCCAGCCTTGCAGGTCGTCACTGCCACTACTGCCAACAAGAATGTCATTGCCATAGCCGCCGCGAATAGCAAAGTTTTCAATGCCGGTATAGAAATCATATTCATCCGCATCGTCGCGTTTGCCATTATTGTTAAGGTCAATCCAGAACCGCTTAAAGGCGACTTCCGCGCCTCCTTCTTCGGGCGTTTTCTTAAATGTTTTTCCGCGATTGGCTTTCAAGGTGAGATTGGCGGTCACATTGTCTGAAGCCGAGGCGCCGGTGGTGTGATAGATAAAGAAGCCGGTATCGCTTCCGTCACCGCCAACCAAAATATCATTGCCGTAACCGCCCCGCAAAAAATCATCGCCGCTTTCGCCAAATAGAATGTCATTACCGTTCTGGCCGTAAAGATTATCTTTGCCGCTTTCGCCGTACAGAATGTCGTCACCATCACCGGCGCGCACCCAATCAGCGCCGTCTAGTGCCGATATCAAGTCGGCTCCGGCAGTGCCTATCAAATTATCGTCATTATTCGTGCCGGTAATCTTGTTTATTGGCTTTGGTTCGGGTTCAGACGGTGCGGGTTCAGGACTTGGCTCAATCGGCACCGGTTTCGGGGCAATTGTCACCGGTTCGATAATGGCAGGCGGCAATTCAATGCCGAAGTTTTCTGCCGTGAGATCGGTATAGCCGGACAGAAATAAAACAATTTCATCCGGCCCGTTCACGCGCGACGCGTAGACCGATGTGCCGCCTTTTTCAATAACCGTATAGATACCAAAAATGCTTTGTAGCGCATCGAAGGGATCATCGAACCGTATATCTGCTTTCGCAATTATTGCGTTTTGTTTTTCAATGAGTTCTTCGACACCGACACCTTCGTGCCACGGTTGGGTGACCATGAGAGTGTCATTTTCGTCAAAGCCGGTGACAAAGTCATAGCCGAAATAATTTTCGCTGATATTCGGGTCAACAATAATGACGTTTTGGCCGCTACCAAGATTGATGATGTCCATACCTGCGCCGCCGATAAACACATTATCGCCATCGCCGGTATCAATCATATGGTCGTCGCCCATGGCGCCGATATAGATATTGTTTCCGTTGCCTCCGTGCATGACATCGCGACCGGATGTGCCGACCATTGTGTCATCGCCGTCACCGCCATAATACCAGTTGGTGCCGTAGCCGTATTTTTCACCGAAATAGTTTTTTGCTACAGAAAGGTGGTCATTACCCGTGCTGCCGGTAAGGGTGGCATCAGCATATTGTGCTACCAATTCATTATTATGGGTGTCGGCGGCGTCGCTTTCTTTGACCCTCAGCCAGAAAAAATCATTATTGGAGGAATGTTCTTGAGCGCGAAAGTTTATAATCAGGTCGTCCTTCAACATAATTCCGGCTTTTAACCAAAGCTCTTGCCCGTGTGCACCGTCGCGAATTTCAAAGTAATCTGAAGCATCAACAATACCGCCCGATAAGGCGATATTTGCGCGCTGTGTTTCCAGCCCAATACTTACGTGGTCAATGACCACTTGATTTCCGTCGGTGCCGTAACCTCGCAGATATAAATCAGTCAGCTTTACGGCTTCAGTGTGTAGGCCGCTTACTGCCCAACCACGTTCCTGAGACATGTCAACTGATGCCATGATGCGCTCCTTTTTATTTTTATTGCGCTTATGCGTAACTATACCCGATTTTGTCGCCGGATACAAACAACCCGTTATTGGGGGAATAGGTGGGGCGCGCTGATGCGCCTATGCCCTTATAACCATACCCTTATAGCCTTATGCAGCTTCATTATGCCCCAAATGGGCTGTGAGGGTGGTAATCAACTCATTGGCAGCATCGGGAATGACTGTGCCGGGCGGGAAGATAGCTTTTGCACCGGCATCGCGTAACGCGTCAAAGTCTTGCGGCGGAATAACCCCGCCGACAATAACCATCATGTCTTCTTTGCCTTGCGCGGCGAGCGCTTCGCGTAATTCCGGGACCAAAGTAAGGTGACCCGCTGCCAGCGATGACACGCCGACAATATGCGCGCCTGCTTCAATCGCGTCTTTAGCGGCTTCTTCCGGCGTTTGGAACAAAGGCCCGGCTATCACCTCAAAACCCAAATCAGCCAATGCGGTGGCGACCACTTTTTGCCCGCGATCATGGCCATCTTGGCCCATTTTGGCGAGATAGATGGACGGGGCGCGGCCTTCACGCTCACTAAACCGCTCAATCATTTCGCGTACTTTCAAAATATTCGGGTCGTTGCTGCCAAAGTCTTTCTCATAAACGTCTGAAATTACCTGTGGCTTCGCTTCATGGCGGTTATAAACCTTTTCCATAGCGGCAGAAATTTCGCCAACAGTTGCTTTGGCGCGGCCCGCTGCCACTGCCAGTGCCAATAAATTGCCCCCCATGCCGGAAGAAGGGCCGGTTTCAGCTGATTTGGTGAGCGCGGCGAGGGCGGCTTGCGTTTCGTTTTCATCGCGGCTTTCTTTCAGTGCTTTCAGCCGGTCAATTTGCGCCGTTCGAACGGCAGAGTTATCGACTTTCAACACATCAACCGCATCTTCATTTTCCAGCTTGAACTTATTGACGCCAACCACCGTTTGACGACCGCTATCAATATGCGCTTGCGTGCGGGCGGCGGCTTCTTCAATGCGCATTTTGGGAATGCCTTGTTCAATCGCAGCCGCCATGCCGCCCAGTTTCTCAACTTCTTGAATATGGGATAGCGCGCGGGCTGCCAAATCATGCGTTAGTTTTTCAACGAAATAGCTGCCGCCCCACGGGTCGATAACTTTTGTCGTATTGCTTTCCATTTGCAGCATAAGCTGCGTATTGCGCGCGATACGGGCTGAGAAATCAGTCGGTAGGGCCAAGGCTTCGTCAAAGCTGTTTGTATGAAGCGACTGAGTGTGTCCTTGCGTTGATGCCATTGCCTCAATGCAGGTGCGGACAACATTATTATAAATATCTTGCGCGGTGAGGCTCCAACCGGACGTCTGACAATGAGTGCGCAGGGCGAGTGATTTGGCATTTTTCGCACCGAGACCTTGCATTAGCTGCGCCCATAAAAGCCGCGCCGCTCGCATTTTCGCAATTTCCATGAAGAAGTCTTTACCGATTGCCCAGAAAAACGATAAACGCGGCGCAAAGGCATCAATATCAAGACCGGCAGCCATGCCGGCGCGGGCATATTCCACGCCATCGGCCAGCGTGTAAGCCAGCTCGAGGTCAGCCGTCGCGCCTGCCTCTTGCATATGATAGCCGGAAATGGAAATCGAATTGAACTTAGGCATATGCTCAGACGTATAGGCGAAGATATCTGAAATAATCCGCATGCTCGGCTTCGGCGGATAAATATAGGTATTTCGAACCATGAACTCCTTCAGAATATCGTTCTGAATGGTGCCTGCCAGTTTTTCGGGCGACACGCCTTGCTCTTCAGCCGCCACAATATAAAGCGCCATAATCGGCAAGACCGCGCCGTTCATAGTCATGGAAACGGACATGGTATCCAGCGGAATTCCGGCGAATAAGGTTCGCATATCCAATATCGAGTCAATCGCCACACCGGCCATGCCGACATCGCCGAATACGCGCGGGTGGTCGCTGTCATAGCCGCGATGGGTAGCCAAATCGAAAGCCACGGATAAGCCTTTTTGACCGGCCTTCAAATTGCGGCGATAAAATGCGTTGGACTCTTCTGCGGTCGAGAAACCGGCATATTGACGAACCGTCCACGGCTTATTGACATACATGGTCGAATACGGGCCACGAATATAAGGCGCAAGGCCGGGATAGCTGTCGAGATAGGGCAAGCCATCGCGATCGGCAGCCGTGTAAAGCGGTTTAATATCAATGCCTTCGGGCGTATGTCGTAAAGTTGCCGCGGCCGCATTATCTTGCGCGCTTTTGGCGGCGCTTTGCCAAGAAGCGTAATCGGCATCGGTTGCGAGGTTTAACGACAGTTCAGAAAAATCAGGTAATTTACTCATCGAATTACACCAGCCCCAAAGTCTTATGAATGTCTTGTAAAAAGCTCAAAGCCGAACATCCGGCGAAGCAATAAGCATCAATATCATTATTATCGCGTGGCTTTCCGGCCAATGCGATATGCGTTGCGCCGGCTGCTTTCAGCGCGGTGGCAACCGCATCGGAATGCGCGTCATAATCTTCATCAGAAGCGCAAATAACGGCAATTTTGGCGTTTGATTTTTTAAACGCATCGGCAATAACGCTGGCCTCAGTGCCGCCGTCACCACTCACCGCATGCAAACCACCCGCAGCATATATATTTGCAGCAAAATTGGCGCGCGGGGTGAAGCTGGCCATTTCGCCAATATTGGCGAGAAATACTTTCGGCTTGGCTTTTTGAGCGGCATTGCGCAAGTGCTCATATGCAGCGGAAAGGCGATAGCCGCTATCGCGCCCGCTTTGCAAAGGTGCTTCTTCCAAATTCGGAAACTCGCTCACGCCGACCAATGGCATGGCGCGGCTATCAACGGCTTTGTCAAAGGCAGCGCGCGATTCAGCAAGAGACCTTTCAACGTGTTGTGTAGCGGCCGAAATGCCGCCGGCGGCCTCGATTTTTTGAAACTCTGCCCAACCGCGTTCGGCCAATTGTTGCGTCAGCTCTTCAATATACCAGCTACCGCCTGCCGCATCAGCGACGTGGCCGATATGGCTTTCTTCCTGCAAAATAACCTGCGTATTGCGGGCAATGCGGCGGGTTAGCGTGTTGTCGGTCGCGCTGGTGGCGGTGCAAGGCGCGACTGTCAGCATATCGACACCGGCAATGCCTGCGCCCATCGCGGCCGAGGTGGCACGCAAAATATTGACCCAAGGGTCAACATCAGAAAATGCACGCAAGCTGGTTTCCGCATGAATTTGGGGGGCGCTGTCGGGAGCAGCAATCGCCGCCGCGATATTGGCAAATAAGATGCGCGCGGCGCGAATTTTCGCCAAGCTCGCAAAGAAATCGACATCAACGGCAAGGGTTAGCGTGATTTTGGAAAGCGCATCTGCCGGCTCCATACCGGCTGCTTCCAAAGCGCGCAAGCCTTCCGTGACCTCGGCCAGCATCCAACCCAATTCTTGCGGCACACCGGCGCCTTGCGCGTGATAGGCGGCGCCATTGGCAGTGATTAAACGGGCGGAAGGTCGCGCCGCTATGCGCTTTGTGAGACCTGCTGCTTGATCTGCCGATAGGTTTAAGAAAACCGGCACATCGGCGACACCGCGATTATCCAGCATATCAAGCGCAGCGTTTGCACTTTCAGCCGAAGCGGAAGCCAATGAAAGCGGCGCAATGTCCAACATCACACCATCCAGAAGTTTATCTAATTGTGCAGCCTCGGCATCGGTTTCACTGAAGTCCAACATCAGTGCGCTGACGCCACCGGCCAGGTCGGTCAAAATATCGTCATTGGTAGCGGCCTTACGACCGATAATCACGCGCTGTGCAATATGCCATGGCAGAAATTTATTATTCAGCGCGGTCGCGCCTCGGGTAAAGGGAGTAAAACCGGGCAGTCCGGCCTCATCGGCATCGGTCTTACGGCTTGCTTCCGTATACAGCGGGTGTCGTGTAAATCCTGCCAAATCATTGGAGTTCAGCGTATCAACCGCTTTGCCGCGCAATGCCGTCTCAACGGCCTGCAACCAATCATCTTGCGTCGGCGCGCCAAAAGAATTTCCTAATTCCAATTCACTCATTGAGCGGTCTCCCAAACGGTCTCGCTATCCATCTTCCGTTGTCAGTAAATAGCTTATGGATAATAGCAAGGCAATAAGCGCCGGTATCCAGCTGGCCAATATCGCCGGCATATAATTCAACTCGCCCATCAAAATTGAGAAATCATTGAATAAAAACAGGATAAAACCGCACAGAACAGACATGCCAAGCGTTTGGCCGGTGGTGAACATGCGACCTGTCGGTAATGAGAAACACGCCGCCACCATGACCATGGCCATTAATAAAACCGGCAATGCCAAAAGTGATTGAAACCGAACCTGGTGGCGCGTCACATCAATACCTGTTCTACCGGCATTGGAAATATAATTCGGCAATTGCCAAATATTGATTATGCGGGCGGATATAAATGTATCTTCCAAATTTTTCGATTTCAGACTGGTCGGCAAACTCAATTCGCTCTCCTGTTGCGGCAGCTCATTGCCGCGATAAACAGTGGCCTCCGAAAGTTTGAGCGTGCCATCGGCCACTTGTCCTGACGGTGCGGTGACACGACGCTGATAAAGGCCGCTCTTATCGAGCAGCATAATATCCAAATTCAACAATTGCCCGGTTGCTTCATCAATCATTTCAGCGCGGCTGACATAACTGCCATTCTCCGTGACTTCTCGGAACCAAATGCCACCGGTTGAAAAACTGAGACCGGTTTTGCGCGAAGTCAATTCTGCTTGCCGCTCGGAAAATTGATTTTGCAATTGCGCACCGATCGGCTCGACCAGCAAAATAATTACTGTCGAGAAAATAAAGGTGAATGCGAGTAGCGGGCGAAGAAATTGCCAAACCGAAAGACCGGCTGCGCGAATGATTGCCAATTCTTGCGCTTGGCTGAGGCGCAACAGGCAAAACACTGTGCCGAATAGAAATATAAACGGCAGAAAATCCATCAATAAAAGCGGCAGCCGATAGAGGGTAAAAATGAAAGCCGTTCCGGCCCCCAATTCAAATCGATTGGTGAAGCGCAGCATTTCAAGAAAATCACCCAGCATGGCGACTGTGCCGAAGCCGAGTGTGACAATCAGCAGCCAGACGAAAAACCGCCGGATGAGATATCGGTTAAGACGCCCGATCATGCGGCGCGCCCGGTCAGGCGGCGAACGAAATCAGGGTCGTTTTGCCGTTGGATAAAGCCCATAAGCCCCAGCATGAAAAGCATTGGCCAGATAAAAATAATCGCCGGGTTGTTTTCTTCCACTGCGATGTCAGCCAAGGCAATGACGCCGATTTGAAAAACAATGGCAAGCAATATGGCGGCCATAATGCGCTGGCCATAACCGCTTCGACTGATGCCGCCGGCGGTGATAACCGCAAAGCTGATAAGCATGAAGACAAACGGCGCAGCCAGATTGGAAATCAATTCCAGCCCGCGCCCGCGCATCCGGTCGATACGTTTTTGATGCGTTACGCCATGCGCTGCAGGGGCAAGCAATTGGTGGATCATCATATGATTGCGATTAAACAATATTTTGGTGGCCACTTCGGGCGGCGCTTCGTTGAGCGGCAATGTATAGCGGTCAAAACTGACCAATTGGCGTTGCCCATTATCGGCGGTTACGTGCTGGCTGCCGTTTTCCAGAATGAAATAAGTATCATTGCCACGGTTTTGAATGGCCGCCCGTTTGGCTAAATAGACCACCGGCTGGTTCGGTTTGGCGATGTCATAAATCATCAAATCAAGCCATTTGCCATCGCGGTCTTGGCCACTGGTAAAAGCGGTCATGCCGGGCTTTAAATCTTTAAAGGCACCGGGCTGTAATTCGGATAATGCCAGTCGCGTGCCGCTTTCGGTTGAGCTTAATTTCAGCGTCTTCATTGCAATCGGTGAAATATAAAATGCCAGCAGCGCTTGCAGCAGCATCACGACAAAACCGAGTAATAGCATTGGCCGCAAAACACGAAGCGGGCTAAGACCGGCAGCGGTGAAAGCAAAATATTCATAATCTTGTAATAGCCGCACCATTTGCGAGATGACGGTAATCAGCAGGGCCGGCGCGAGGGTGAAAGTCAGCACGCGCGGTAAAACCAGTGCCGATAACATTAGCGTATCAAGCGGCGATGCCCCCGAAGTCAGGGCCTTATCAATCAGATTGAGTGCCTGCACGAGCCAAATCACGCCGGATAAAACAAGCGTTAGAGCAAGCTGGCCTTTCAGCAGGCGCATAAAAAGATAGCGGTCAAGCATGGGCCGACAATATCAGTGCTTTGCGTCGCTGACCAATAGAATTGCAAAGCTGTCGCAGTCTGCATTATCGGTTTGCGCTGGATTTGCCGATTGCCTAAGATTTCAGCCAAAGGGAGAGCAAAATGGATTTGAATTTCACGCAGGAATATGAAGATTTCCGCGCCGAAGTGCGGCAGTTTCTCGACGACCATAAAGACATTGCACCGGCGCAAGGCGACCGTTCCGTGCGCAGTGAAAAGCGTCTTGCTTGGCAAAAAACGCTTTTGCAGCACGGCTATGCGGCGCGCACGCACCCTAAGGAGTATGGCGGTTTCGGTGCCGAGCCGGACGCGCTGAAAGCGCGCATTATTGCCGAAGAATTCAGTCGTGCGAAAATGCCGGGCGGCATTGCCGGTCAGGGCATTAACATGTTGGTACCGACTTTGCTGGAGCTTGGCACAGAAGAGCAAAAGCAAAAATATATCGAGCCGACTTTGCGCGGCGAAATGGTCTGGTGCCAAGGCTATTCAGAGCCGGGTGCCGGGTCTGACCTCGCTTCCTTGCGCACATCGGCTATCGTCGATGGCGATGAATTTGTCATTAACGGCCAGAAGATTTGGACCTCAACGGCGCAGTTTGCCGATATGATGTTCTGCCTTGTGCGCACCGAGCCGGAAGCCAAAAAGCACCATGGCATCAGTTATATTCTCATCGATATGAAGACGCCGGGCATTGAAGTGCGCCCGCTTATGACCATGACCGGCTTTGCCGAGTTCAACGAAGTTTTCTTCACTGATGTACGCGTGCCGGTGACATCGATTGTCGGCAATCGCGGCGAAGGCTGGATGGTGGCCAATGCAACGCTGACGCATGAGCGCGGTATGTTGGGCGACCCGGATGCGGCTTTGTCGCGCCTTCGCTCAGTCGCTGACATTATGCAACAAGAGCAGGTGGATGGCGAAAGCTTGATGGATAATCAAGTGTTTCGCGACCGCTTGCTGCAATTGCAAGCCGAAGCTTATGCGATGAAAATGAACGGCATGCGCCTGACCACGGCGGCCAGTGAAAAGAAATCTGCCGGCATGGCGGGGCTTCTGGTCAAATTGCAGGGCTGCGAGTTGAACCATCAAATTGCCGAACTGGCGATTGATGTGATGGGCGAATACGGCATGCTGCTGCATGATAGCCCGTTTGCGCGCGATAAAGGCTTTTGGCAAACCGCCTATATGTTTGACCTTGGGCTGATTATCGGCGGCGGCTCGGCGCAAATCCAAAAGAATATTATTTCCGAGCGTGGTCTCGGCTTGCCGCGCGAGCCGAAGCCTGCGCCGAATTCTTTTAAAGCCAATTAGGAGCCATCATGTATTTCGGACTGAATGAAGACCAAACCATGCTGCAAGACTCTGTGCGGCGTTATCTTGAAACCGCTTCTGAGTTGGAAAATGTGCGCGGCTTTGCGGAGGCTGATGAGGGAGGCGATAATGCCCTCGCAGATGAGTTGCAAAACGGCTTGATGGAATTGGGTGTGCCGTTTGTGCTGATGCCCGAAGAGCAGGGCGGACTAGGTATGGGCGTGCTGGAAGCGGCGCTGATACAAGAACAGCTTGGACGCCATGTCGCGCCGTCGGGTTTCACCGCCGCTTATGGCATGGCGGTTATCGGCCTCACGCAAGCGGGCGATAGTGATTGGCTTGGTCGCATCGCTTCCGGCGAAGTGGTGATGGGCGTCGGCTTGACAGAAGCTGTTGGCGGTCGCGAGGGGGCAGGGCTGACTTTGTCGGGCGATAAGGTCTCAGGTCGTGCCACTTTTGTTATCGGCGCAGAAACCGCAACGCATTTTCTGCTGACCACAGGCGAGCAGCTTATTATCGTGGAGCGCGGCGCAAGCGGTGTCGGCGAAACCGCTTTGACAATGATTGATAAAACCCGCCATGCGGTGACGCTTGATTTGGATGGCGCAGCGGCCAGCGTCGTGGCCGGAAATAATCATGCCGATGCACAAGCCAAAATGATTGATGGCGGGCGCGTATTATTGGCTGCCGATACGCTTGGTGCGGCTGAGATGATGCTCGAAAAAGCCATCGACTACGCCAAAGACCGTGAGCAGTTTAATCGGCCTATCGGCTCGTTTCAGGCGGTTAAACATATGTGTGCCGAAATGGCTGCCAAGCTGGAGCCATGCCGTTCATTGGTCTGGTATGCCGCCTATGCGCAAGACAATGTGCCGGATGAAGCGGCGCTGACCTCGCGTTTGGCGAAGTCGCATTTGGCTGAAGTCGGCAAGTTTGTCGCCCGCACGTCAACCGAAGTGCATGGCGGTATGGGTTTTACCGATTTGCTGGGCCTGCATTACTGGTTCAAACGCATCGGTGCCAACCGCCAATTGCTGGGCGGCCCACAAACCGTGCGCGAGGAAGCGGCGAAACTGCAGGGTTATGTGGGCTAGCTATTCAGCCGCCATTTGCTGCCGTGGGAAGCGGATATAGTGATTGACCATCATGGTGGCGAAAGCCGTCGGGTCGGGGCGCTCGCCGGTCAGCACGCCTTGCGCGCGCAAATCATCTTCCAAACGATTGAGGATGAACTCGATTGACAAGTCATCGCTGCCAGTACGCCACAGCGTTTCTTCTTCCTCGTTTTTAAAGCAATAGCCTTTCCAAGAAATGGAATAGCGCAACTCTGACCAATCATAATCGCCCAGCACTTCGTCTTCATGGCGCAACTGCCAATGGTCATTGTCCATGAAATGCAGTCGCGCGCTTTTATTGATCAGCGGAATATCAGGCTTGGTTTCATAAACCCGCTCAACGCCGTGAAAAACCGAATCCGTATCAATCACAATCGCTGAATTATGGTCAGACTGAATGGCTTCTGCTTTGCCGTCCGGCCCTTCCGGATAAAACGCAAATGCGCCGCCTTTTGATTTGCCAAACCAGGACACGCAAGTGGTGATGGGGATGCGCCATTCATCAAATAAGCCGCTATGCAGCATGGTGACCAGCAGCCATTGCGGCGTCACTTTGCGATTGGCACCGCGAAATTCCGGCACATCCGTATGCACAGCAAGCTCTTGGCCGGGGATGAGGATGTTGGCGAAAATAATCGCCGGAACAATGCGCTCGACACCGGAGATTTTACGCGCTGTTTCGGCCAAAGCCGGATGGTTCATAAACGGCTCAACGCCCGGCGCTTTCACTTCATCGCCATACGCATAAGTTTCGCGGAAATAATTGGTGCGTGCGGCGGCGGTTTTGACATCTTCTTGATTTTCACTGCCATCAATGCCGTGCGCGATATAGTTAAACGCGGCATCAAAGCGTTGCGGCAATTCTTCGCCAATGCCGTCATTTTCCGCTTCATTGGCATAGGGGCCGAAGCTGCCGAAATTTTCTGCCAGACGCAGCATGGTCTCCGCGTCGTCAGCAGTCAGAAACGGGTTCAAATGATTATAATGCGCGCGCATGCAAACTCTCCCTCAAAATCGCTTTAGAGTTTGCGGCAAAATCATCGCTTCGGTCAAGCGGCATAAAAAGGCCAATAAAAAAGGGCGATGCCGAAGCACCGCCCTTAAAGCAAATTATGAAAGCGTGATTAGACGCGTTCGATAACAATCGCCGGTGCCATGCCGCCTGCGGCGCACATGGTAACCAGACCGAATTGCTTGTCTTGGCGTTCCAGCTCATCCAGCATGGTGCCGACCAGAATAGAACCGGTCGCGCCAATCGGGTGACCCAATGCCATTGCGCCGCCATTCACATTGATACGTTCGCGGTCAATATCGAGGTCGCGGATGAACTTTTCAGTGACCACTGAGAAAGCTTCATTGACTTCAAACAAGTCGATATCGGCAATTGTCAGACCGGCTTTTTCGAGAACTTTTTTGGCCGCCGGCACCGGTGCGTTCAGCATCAGTGTCGGGCTGTCGCCCATATTGGCAATCGCACGAACCTTGGCACGTGCTTTCAGGCCATTGGCCTTGGCATAATCTTCAGAGGCCAGCAGCAAAGCGGCCGCACCGTCAACAACACCTGACGAGTTACCTGCATGGTGGACGTGATTGATTTCCAAATCCGGATAGGCTTGCGCCACCAGTTTACGGAAAGTTGTGCCGTCTTCATCAAGCGGAATATCGGCCAGCTTGGCAAAGCTCGGCTCCAATGAAGCAAGGCTTTCCGGTGTTGTTTGCGGACGCGGAAACTCTTCCTTATCGAGGGCCAGCGAACCGTCTTCTTTGTGTACCGGCACTAATGATTTGTCGAAGCGACCTTCGTTAATTGCGCGCTCGGCATTTTGCTGGCTGACATAAGCCAGCGCATCGACGGCTTCACGGTCAATGCCTTCCAGCGTGGCAATCGCATCGGCGCAAACGCCTTGGTGCGGCTGCGGGTGCACTTCGCGCAAGCGTGTATTACCGCTATCGAGGAAAGGCGAGTCAGATTTGGCGTCTGTACCGAAGCGCGACATCATTTCGGTGCCACCGGCAATTGTCATATCTTCCATGCCGGACATGATATTGGTTGCGGCGATATTGACGGAGGTAATGCCTGAACCGCAAAAACGGTCAAGGGTCATCGCGCTGGAGCGCACATCATAACCGGCATCAAGCGCGGCCATGCGGCCAAGGTCGCCGCCTTGCGTGCCGCGCTGCGCGCTGGTGCCCCAAATAATATCGTCAACTTCCGCCGTATTGATTTTATTGCGCTCGGCCAATGCTTTCAGCACAGTGGCGCCAAGATGTTGCGGATGAATTTCAGTCAGGGCGCCTTTGCCCGGTTTGCCAATGCCACGCGGTGTGCGGCAAGCATCAATAATATAAGCGTCGGTCATATCTCACTCCCAAATTTCAAATAGCTTGGCTTAACTTGTCTCGAAAACAGGCCGAAATCAAGTTCCTTGATGCGGCGCCTTTGAGAGTAGGGCAATCCGCCGCTGGACGGGCGGCGAGCAGCTTTCTATAAAAGAACCAGGGAGAGATAGCATGGATTTTCAACTGACAGATGCGCAGCGTGAATTGCGCGATGCGGCGCGTAAATTTGCTCGCGCTGAAATGCCTGATGTGGCGAGCTATTGCGAACAGACCGGTCATCCGGTGAAATCCGATATGCTGAAAAAGCTCGGTGATATGGGTTTCCTCGGCATTAATATTCCGGAAAACCTTGGCGGCATGGGGCTTGGCAATTTGGAAGCATTATTGGTGCTGGAAGAATTTGCCAAAATCTCTTCGGCCTCGGCCTTTCCGCTGTTTGAGGCAAATGTGGGGCCGGTGCATGCGCTGGTGCATTTCGCTTCTGACAAGCTGAAGCAGGAAATCGTGCCGCAAGTTTGCAAGGGCGAAATGGTGCTGGCGGTCTCCATGTCTGAGCCGCAAGCGGGCAGTGCGCTGACCGATTTGACGACCAAGGGCGAGATTAAAGACGGCAAAGTAACCTTGAATGGCCAAAAGCGCTGGTGTTCCGGTGGCGGCCATTCTGACGGCTATTTGGTGTATTGCCGCCTGTCAGACGACCCCGGCGCAAAAGGCATTGGTGCGGTGTTTGTGCATAAAGACACGCCGGGTTTGAGCTTTGGCAAACAAGAAGAATTAATGGGTTTTCGCGGCGTGCCGTCCGCCGATATTTTTCTCGATAATGTCACCGTGCCTGAAGACAATGTTGTGGTGCCGGCCGGTGGCTTTCGCAAGTTGATGGAGGCGTTTGATTTGGAACGTTGCGGCAATGCTACCATGGCTTTGGGGCAGGCCTCCGGCGCGCTGGAAGATGTGTTGGAATATGTGCAAGAGCGCAAACAATTCGGCAAAGAACTGGTCGATTTCCAAGGCGTGCAAATCAAGCTGGCGGAAATGCAAATGAAAGTTGAAGCGGCGCGGCTGCTTATTCATCGCGCTGCGGTAAACGCGGAAGACGGCTTGCCGAGCGTTATCGACAGTTCGGTCGGCAAATGCTTTTCCAATGAAATGTGCCGTGAGGTAACCGGTGCCGCTGTGCAGCTCATGGGCGGCTATGGCTATTCGCGTGATTATCCGATGGAGCGGCGAATGCGCGATGCATGGGGCTGGGGCATTGCCGGCGGGGCGATTGATATTCAAAAAACCAATATCGCCGCCGCCATGATAGGCCGCCGCTTCGATCAGCGACGCTAAGCCGAACGTCAAAAACTTATTTCAAAAAATCCGGCATATTGCCTTCAAACGCATCACCGCTTTTGCCGCCTGATTTACCTCTTGGTTTTTGAGGTTTGTTGCTTTTGGCTTCTACTGCTTTCGGTTGCTCGATTGGCGGGGTGCTATTCTCAGCTTTCGCTTCCGGTTTAGACCCGCGGCGATTGCGGCCCAACAAACCGCGACGCTTGCCGCCGGATTTGTTTTCAGATGCCTCTTGCTTATCGCCGCCTTCAGCTTTCGGGCCGCGACCGTTCTCGCTGCGCCGTTTGCCGCCGCGCTTGTTTCGGCTATTGCGCCCGCGCGGCTTATCATCACCGGCGTCGCCATCATCGCCGCCGCCAAAGGCTTCGCGGTCAATTTCACGCTCAATCAATTGTTCAATCGCATCGACATATTTGGTGTCATTGCGGGTGGCCAAAGTAAAGGCGGAACCACTGCGGCCTGCACGACCGGTACGGCCAATGCGGTGCACATAATCTTCTGCATGGGTCGGCACGTCGAAATTAAACACATGGCTGACAGCCGGAATATCCAAGCCGCGCGCCGCCACATCAGATGCAATCAGATAGGTTGCGTCGCCGGATTTAAATTGGTCGAGCATTTTCAGCCGCATATGCTGGTCCATATCACCGTGCAGCGACACTGCTTTATAGTCATGCCGGTGCAGGCTTTTCAGCAATTCGCCAATATCGCGTTTGCGGTTGCAAAAGATAATGCCATTGGTGACATCTTCTTTTTCAAACAAGTCACGCAGAGCCTCGCGCTTTTTCATCGGCGCGACTTCAATCAATTTTTGCGAAACATTGTCATTGGTCGAAGAAGGCCGCGCCACTTCAATGCGCTTCGGGGCCGAGAGAAACTGCTCCGACAAGCGGGTGATTTCAGGCGGCATGGTGGCTGAGAAAAACAGCGTCTGGCGGGTGAAGGGTATCATGCCGACAATCTTCTCAATATCGGGAATAAAACCCATATCAAGCATCCGGTCGGCTTCATCAATCACCAGAACTTCCACGCCGCGCAGCAGCACACCGCCGCGCTCAACATGGTCAAGCAAGCGGCCCGGCGTTGCAATCAATACATCCGCGCCGCGCATAATTGCTTGCTCTTGGTCTTTAAAGCTGACGCCGCCAATCAGCAGCGCTTTGGTCAGCTTGGTATATTTGCCGTAAAGGTCGAAATTTTCCGCTACTTGAGCCGCCAATTCGCGGGTCGGTTCCAAAATCAGTGTGCGCGGCATACGTGCTTTGGCGCGCCCCTTCATCAGCCGATGGATCATCGGCAGGGTAAAGCTGGCGGTCTTGCCGGTACCGGTCTGCGCAATACCCAGCACATCTTGATTGGCAATCACTTGCGGTATGGCTTCGGCCTGAATGGGGGTTGGCTCCGTATAGCCGACATCATTTATGGCCTTCATTATTTCGGGGGCCAGCCCGAGTTCATCAAACGTCATTCGTTCTTTCCGTGTTGGCGTTCGGCAAGTCAGCATTTCCGATGAAAGCGATTGCGAAACGCGAAGCTGCGCGAAGGTCGCGCGCTCAAGCCACCACGGCTTGACCTGTCTTCATGGCGCGGAAGATAGACAGTTTTGGCGGAAAGTAAAGCGCCCTAAATATCCAGCATATCGTCGCCGGCGAAGGCGGCGTTTTCTTGGATGAATTTAAACCGCAATTCCGGCTTATTGCCCATCAAATCTTTGACGGCTTTGGCTGTCGCTTTGCTTTCATCATCGGGGATATGAACTTGCAGCAAAGTGCGCTTGCCCGGCAGCATGGTGGTTTCTTTCAACTGCGCGGGCAGCATTTCGCCCAGCCCCTTAAAGCGGCTGATATCGACTTTGGCATTAGAACGAAACTCGGTGCGCAGCAATTCTTCGCGATGCTCATCATCACGCGCATAAAAGGTTTTCGCCCCTTGTGCCAGGCGATAAAGCGGCGGCACGGCGATATAAAGATGCCCTTGTCGAATAAGATCGGGCATTTGCTCATGGAAGAAAGTGACGAGCAGGGCAGCGATATGCGCGCCATCAACATCGGCATCGGTCATGACGATAATCTTCTCATAGCGCAGCCGCGCCTCGTCATAAGACGGCCCCATGCCACAGCCCAGTGCCAGCACAAGGTCAGCAATTTGCTGGCTTTGCTGCATTTTGCTGGCCGTTGCATTGGCGACATTCAAGATTTTACCGCGCAAAGGCAAAATCGCCTGGTTCTTCCGATTGCGCCCCTGCTTGGCAGAGCCACCGGCGCTGTCACCCTCAACGATAAACAGTTCCGCGCCTTCGCTTGAGTTTTGCGAACAATCAGCCAGCTTGCCGGGCAAACGCAATTTGCGCACGGCTGACTTACGGCTGACTTCTTTTTCTTGCCGCCGCCGGACACGTTCTTCGGCGCGGTCAATCACCCAACCAAGCAGCTTATCCGCGTCAGCCGGGGCCGAGGTAAGGTAATGTTCAAAATGGTCGCGCAAGGTGTTTTCAACAATTTTTGCCGCTTCCGGTGTCGCCAGCTTGTCTTTTGTTTGCCCTTGAAACTCAGGCTCACGGACAAATACAGAGACCAAAGCGGCAGCCGTGCCCATAACATCTTCGCCGGTAATCATCGCCGCTTTTTTATTATTGATACGGTCACCATAGGCTTTCAGGCCTTTGGTAAGAGCGGCGCGCATGCCTTGCTCATGGGTGCCGCCTTCAGGCGTCGGCACAGTGTTGCAATAGCTGGCATTCATGCCATCGGCATTGCCGATACCGGCGGCAACCCAAGTCACCGCCCATTCGCACGAGCCATGGCCGCCTTCTTTTTGCACTTTACCGGCGAAAGCCTGAGGCGTAACAACCGCGCGGCCACCGATTTGCTCTTCCAGATAATCTTGCAAACCATTGGGAAATTTCAGCACGTCTTCTGACGGGCATTTATCGGCATCTTTAATCAGCGACGGGTCGCATTTCCAACGAATTTCTACGCCACCAAACAGATAGGCTTTGGCTTTCGCCATTGCGTAAAGCCGCGCCGGATCAAATATGATTTTGCCGAAAATATCTTCATCAGGCACAAAAATAACCGTCGTACCGCGTTTATTTTTCGCTTCCCCGATGTTTTCAATTTTGCCTTGGGCCAGACCACGCGAAAACGCCTGCCGGTGCATTTGCTGGTCACGTGTTACCTCGACCACAAGGTCTGAAGCCAGCGCGTTGACCACCGAAACACCGACACCATGCAGGCCGCCGGATGTATCATAGGCATCGCCGCCAAACTTACCGCCCGCATGCAGCGTTGTCATAATCACTTCCAGCGCCGATTTATCTTTATATTTGGGATGTGGGTCAATTGGGATGCCGCGACCATTATCGCGCACCGAAAGGCGATTGCCGTCCATTAATTCAACTTCAATGAAAGACGCGTAACCGGCCACGGCTTCATCCATTGAATTATCGATGACTTCAGCAAAAAGATGGTGCATGGCGCGGCTATCCGTGCCGCCAATATACATGCCCGGGCGGCGACGTACCGGCTCCAGCCCTTCCAAAACCTCAATATCTGCAGCCGAATAGCCTTTTTCAGACGCTTTCGTTTTGCTTTTGGCAGCGCTTTTCGGCGCAGGCTTTTTCTCAGCGGGCGCGTCTCCAAACAAATCGGCGGATTTCTTCTTGGCCATAATATCTTTTCGGTTGATTCAATTGATTCGCTCGCTAGTTTACCCGATAGAGCATTAACAAGGGAGTTTTTGATGCCCAAAGTGAATATTGAATCGGCTTTAAAGCTGCCTTGTGGCGTAACTGTCAAAAATCGTATCTGCAAAGCCGCCATGACCGAGGGTCTGGCTGATGAGCAAAATCGCGCTACCGAAAAACACGTGAACCTTTACTCGCGCTGGGCTGAAGGCGGCTCCGGCATTTTGCTGACCGGCAATGTGCAGGTCGACCATCGCTATTTAGAACGACCGGCCAATGTGGTGATTGAGGGCAAGCAGAGCAATGAGCAAATTTCGCGGCTGCGCGCTTATGCCGAGGCGGGAACCAAAAACAATACGCATTTGTGGATGCAGATTTCCCATGCCGGACGCCAAACACCGGCCGCCGTTGCGCCGACACCGGTTGGCCCTTCTGATGTGCAGCTTAAAATGCCCGGAGCTGCGTTCGGTAAGCCGCGGGCGCTGGAGTATGATGAAATTCTCGACATTATTCAACGCTTTGGCCATACCGCTAAAATGGCCAAGGAAACCGGTTTTACCGGCGTGCAAATTCATGGCGCACATGGCTATTTGATTTCCGAATTTTTGTCGCCTGACATTAATACGCGTGACGATGAATGGGGCGGCAGCTTGGAAAACCGCGCACGGCTTTTGCTGGAAACCATCCGTTCCGTGCGTAAGGCAGTCGGCGATAAATTTCCGGTCGCGCTGAAGCTCAATTCAGCCGATTTCCAAAAGGGTGGCTTCAGCCATGACGAGTCTGTGCAAGTGGCCAAATGGCTGAATGATGAAGGTCTTGATTTGCTGGAAGTTTCGGGCGGCACATATGAGCAGCCCAAACTGGTCGGTCTCGACAGCCTGACGCTAAACCCTGACCGGGCCGAAGAAGTGCGTAAAAGCACGGTCGCCCGCGAAGCCTATTTCTTGGAATATGCGAAAGATATTCGCGCCGTTTACAAGGGCCCGATGATGGTGACGGGCGGCTTCCGCTCACGCGCCGGCATGGATGCTGCGCTGGAAGCGGATGCATGCGATATGATTGGCCTCGGTCGTCCGCTTTGTGTCGATACGGATATCGTCAATAAATTGCTGTCGAAAGAAGTCGACACCACGACAATCTTTGAGAAGTCGCTGGAAATCGGCCCGAAATGGCTGCGTCCTTTGCTGGGTCTGAATTCACCCATCCGCATGTTCTCTGCCCTTAATGGCTGGGGCCAGCAAGGCTGGTGGTGCTTGCAAATCATCAATATGGGCGAGGGGCGCGAACCGGATCTCGACCTTGGTGTGTTCAAAGCCTTCACCGGCTATCAGGCCAGCGAGAAAAAAGCCGCCGCCGCCTATAACGCGCATTGGAATGAGTAATACAACCCTAGGTTAGTAGCTATTCATTTCGCCTCTGCTAAATTGCCCCCAATGTTTGCCTGACAATCGGCAAGCATTGGGGCTTTAGAACGCCCTGCTAAAAGCGGCGTAAACGTAATTTTAAGTTTATGTCGATAGGAGATTGTCGTCTTGACCTTCGGGTCGGGGCGACGACGAAATAAAGCCTCGGCCGAATACGTCGTGGCCGTCTTTTAGCGGTTGTTCTAACGCCCCGGCCACCAATTTTGGTGGCCGTTTCGCGTTTAACGCCATTAAGAAGCGGAGGCGATTATGGGCTTTTGGGATGTTTTTTATAATTCGGCGCTCATCGTGCAATCGCTCATGCTGCTGGCTGCGCTCATTGCTTTTGGATGTCCGTGTTATGTGCTGCTGCGTTTCATTCAAATCGGCCGCCAAGATTATCTGCCACCCAATACGATGTTTGCCATTCGCCGCGAAGATGAGCTGACGCATCTCACGGTCAGCAGGAAAACATCTCTGTCGCGTCAGCAGGTGGAAGACTTAATGCTCGAACTGGCAGTCCAACAAAAAAAACGGCCCTACTGATGTTCAGTAGAGCCGCTAATATCGAAACTTTCGGTTAGACAATCTCGACCGTATCGCTAAACGAGATGCCGGTGGCGTTGTCAAAGTCGGCAAGCGTGAGCTGCCCTTCAAAACCGAACAGAACCAATGAATGCTTGCCATCTTCCGTTACCAACACGGCATCAACATTGCCATTGCCGGAGGTGGTCGCCTGCGATACGACAATTTCGCCATTTGAGGTAAGCGCGATTTTGTCTTCGCCTTGCGTGAAGTCGAGTATCATATCTCTGTCGGCCGGTATGTCTGCGCCGCCAAGTAAATAGTCAGACCCCATGACGAAAATATCATTGCCTTCACCGCCACTCATCACGTCATATCCGGCGCCGCCAAACAATGTGTCATCGCCCGTTTTGCCTGCGAGGCCATCATCGCCCTTACCGCCGTTCAAAACATCATTACCGCCGCCGCCAATTAGAAGGTCTTGGCCTTCGCCGCCGTTAATTTTATCGTCGCCGCGATGGCCATATACATCGTCATTTCCCGCGCCGGCTAATATAAAATCATCGCCATTGCCGCTATGGATGATGTCATCGCCCGCGCCCGTCTTAATGGTATCATGGCCCTTTTTTGTGCTGACCACAAAGGGGAGTGAAACATCTGAGCCGAGTAAAGTGCTGCCGGATTTTTCTCCGAAAACATAAAGTTTAGCTTGCCCGTCAATGTTACGTTCTTCGATTGTTATTGCGTCACCTGACGCGACCAAATCATTTAAATTGAAGCTACTCATGATAATTCCTCCTCATAGAGTTTGCCGCATGATGCTGGACAATGCGGGCAACACATAGGAAGGCTATTTGTGCGGATATTTTGTAAAACCTGGTCTCTATGACATTTATGCACCCAAGAAAAAACGGCCCTACTGATGTTCAGTAGAGCCGTTCTGTCGAAGGAGGTGGGAGGGACCCCCTGTCATTTATTCATTTAGCGGTCTGAATTAGACGCTGTAATACATGTCGAATTCGACCGGATGCGGTGTGTGCTCGTAATTGTAGATTTCTTCCCACTTGAGCTCGAGATAACCGTCGATTTGGTCATCATCCATCACCCCACCTTTTTTCAGGAACTCACGGTCAGCATCCAATGCTTCGGCTGCTTCGCGCAATGAACCACAAACCTGCGGCACATCTTTCAGTTCTTCCGGCGGCAATTCATACAAGTCTTTATCCATCGGATCGCCCGGATCGATTTTGTTTTCGATACCGTCCAGACCGGCCATCATCATGGCTGAGAAAGCCAGATACGGGTTGGCAGTCGGGTCAGGGAAGCGAATTTCAATACGCTTGCCCGGGGCTGATGTTGCGAACGGAATACGGCAAGAGGCTGAACGGTTGCGGGCAGAATATGCCAGCAGAACCGGTGCTTCAAAGCCCGGAATCAGACGCTTGTAAGAGTTGGTTGACGGATTGGTCAGTGCATTCAGCGCACGTGCGTGCTTGATGATGCCGCCAATGTAATACAAGCACTCTTGGCTCAAATCGCCGTATTTGTCACCGGCGAAAAGCGGCTTGCCGTCTTTCCAAATTGACTGGTGGCAGTGCATGCCCGTGCCGTTATCACCGGCTACAGGCTTCGGCATAAAGGTCGCTGATTTGCCATAGGCATGGGCGACATTGTGCACAACATATTTATAAAGCTGCAGATTATCCGCAATGCTCGTCAATGTGCCGAATTTCAGGCCAAGTTCGTGCTGAGCAGCAGCCACTTCGTGGTGGTGCTTTTCAACTTCCATGCCCATTTCTTTCATCACTGAAAGCATTTCCGAACGCAGGTCTTGGCCGCTATCGACCGGATTGACCGGGAAGTAGCCGCCTTTGGTGCGCGGGCGATGGCCCATATTACCGGCTTCATATTCAGTGCCTGAATTGTCCGGCAGCTCGGTGCTGTCCAGCGCAAAGCCTGTATTATACGGGTCGGTTGAGAAGCGTACATCGTCAAATACGAAGAATTCAGCTTCCGGGCCGAAATAAACCGTGTCACCGATGCCCGTTGATTTCAGATATTCCTCAGCGCGCAGCGCGGTTGAGCGCGGGTCGCGATTATAGGCTTCACCTGAGTTCGGCTCCAAAATATTGCAGAACAGGGTCAGTGTTTGCTGCGCGTAGAACGGGTCAAGGCGCGCGGTTGAGGTGTCCGGCATCAAAACCATGTCGGATTCATTAATGGCTTTCCAGCCGGCGATTGACGAACCGTCAAACATGGTGCCTTCGGCAAAGAAATCGTCATCGATCAGGTCAATATCCAGGGTTAAATGTTGCATTTTACCGCGCGGGTCGGTGAAACGCAGGTCGACGTACTGGACTTCATTGTCCTTGATCATTTTTTGAACGGTAGAAGCGTCTGACATGTGTAGTCTCCAAAATTCAGTCAGTTAGTGGAATTGGTTATAGGGCCTCGTCGCCCGTTTCACCAGTACGGATACGAAGTGCCTGTGCAATATCCGAAACAAAAATTTTGCCATCGCCGATACGGCCGGTTTCTGCCGCTGTTTTGATGGCTTCAATGGCGCTGTCGAGCATATCGTCGGCTACAACAACCTCAAGTTTCACTTTCGGCAAAAAGTCGACAACATATTCGGCGCCACGATACAACTCGGTATGGCCTTTTTGGCGGCCGAAGCCTTTGGCTTCAACAACCGTGATGCCTTGCACGCCTGCTTCCTGCAGAGCGTCTTTTACTTCGTCCAATTTGAACGGCTTAATGATGGCTTCAATTTTCTTCATTGGCCCTCTCCTGAGCATATACAATCACAGCTTCTATGCAAATAGCGTGCCAAACCTGATGCGCTATGCTTGGCCTCAAAAAAGCTTGAGCGGCGCTGGAAACGCTAAGTTGATGCCTAAATATTCACCATATGCCTAAAATATAATCAATAATATGGTTCTGGGGCTGATTTTGGGCATTTTGCGCCTTTTCACTTGAACCGCCGCAAAGCCGCGATACACTCGCTGCAAATTCGGGAGTGAGACATGCCAAATGATAATACACCTATTCTAATCGGTGCCGGACTGACGGTTCAAAAAGAAAAAGACGTTGTTAAAGCCAAATCACCTTTGGCGCTGCTGAGCGAAGCGGCGGAACGGGCGTTGGCCGATGCCGGTGCCTCGGTCGATGCGATTGATACCATGGCAGGCATCCGCTTTGTCACGGACTCGCCGGAAGGGCGCAATCTGCCGTTCGGTAAATATAAGAATATCGGTCTCAGCGTTGCCAATCAGTTGGGCATTAAACCGTCGCAAGCACTGATGGCGGCGACCGGCGGCAATAGCCCGCAAATGATGATAAATGAATTGGCCGAGCGCATCAGCAAAGGCGATGTCGGCGCGGCACTTTTGGTTGGTGGTGAAGGGCTTGGCTCTATCATGCGCGCTGTCGGTAGCGGTGTAGATTTGAGCCAGACCGAAGGCTGGAATGATGATGCCGACGATATTCGTGAAGATATCGGCGTTGAAAAAGATGGCTGCTCCTCGGTTGAGCGGCGGCATATGCTGTATTATCCGGTTAATTATTACCCGATTTTTGAAAACGCACTGCGCCATCATTTAGGCCGCGATGTGCCGACCCATATTCAAAAGCTGGGTCAGTTGATGCAGCCCTTTACCGAAGTGGCGGCAGAAAATCCGTATAGCTGGTTTCCTGTGGCGCGCTCGGCTGAAGAGATTGCCAAAGTAGACGAGCGCAATCGACTGGTTGGCTATCCTTACCCGAAATATATGAACTCGGTGATTCAAGTAAACCAAGGCGCCGCCATCGTGCTGACCTCGGTCGGCAAAGCGCGCGAGATGGGTATTGATGAGAGCAAATGGGTTTATTTGCACGGCTGCGCTGAAGCCAATGATATTTGGAACCCGATTGAACGGCCTGAATTGCATCGCAGCCATGCGATGAAAGGCATGGCAGAATTGGCGCTGGATATGGCCGGTTGGCAAGTCAGCGATATTGATTATTTCGACCTTTATTCATGCTTTCCGGTTGCCGTTGAAGTGGCCTGCCGCGAAATGGGTATCGATGAAGACGACTCGCGTCCGTTCACTGTCACCGGCGGCCTGCCATATTTCGGCGGTGCCGGTAATGCCTATACGTTGATGTCGGTTGCGTTGATGGCGCAAAAATTGCGCGCCAATCCGGGCAGTAAAGGGTTTTGCAACGGCAATGGTTGGTTCTTGACCAAACACTCTTTGGGTCTCTATTCGACAACACCTTTTGAGGGCGATTGGCAACGTGAAGCGCCAAGTGTCTTGCAGGGCAAAATCGATGCGATGGATAAATTGCCATTTGTCGATGAAGCGAATGGCAGCGGCACGATTGAAAGCTACACGGTGGCCCATGTCGCCGGTAAAGATGCCGATGGTATCCTTATCGGGCGGATGGATAGCGGCGAACGGTTCTGCGCGCATATGACCAAAGAGGGCGGCCAAACCGATCGTCTGATGCAAGAGGATTGCATCGGCATGACCGGTCAATTGGTGGTCAATCAAGAGAAGCTGAATATTTTTACACCGGATAAATAAATGACGCGAATTTATATGATACGGCATGGCAAAGCGGCGGCCGGATGGGATGGCGATGCCGACCCCGGACTGGACGCATTGGGGCAATCACAAGCGGAAGCGGTGGCTGAGAAAATTCGGGGACTGATTTCTGCGCCTGTGCCGGTTTTCTCCAGCCCGCTAAAACGCTGCCAAGAAACCTCTGCGCCTTTGGCTCAGGCTTGGGGCGTGACACCGCAAATTGAAACGGGAGTAGGCGAAATTCCGCCGCCTGTCACCGATTTAACCGCGCGCACGGAATGGCTGCGCCGCGTCATGGCCGGTTCTTGGGAAGGCTTATATAAAGATGATGTCAGCGTTGAAAGCGGCGTTGATTTTCGGGGCTGGAATGAAAATGTACTGAACACGCTGGCGTCGATGCAAGGCGAGGCGGTGGTTATATTTTCGCATTTTATTGCGCTGAACGCTGCCTATTGCGCCGCGACCGGTGCGAAGGATGTCGTCAGTTTCGCTCCGGCCAATTGTTCACTATCCATATTCGAAACAGACGGCGCATCGTTATCCTTGCTGGAGCAAGGCGAAGAAACCGAAGATATGAAAATAGCACTGGGTAAAAGCACTTAACAGCTCTGCTGTTTTAGTGCGCCTTCCCCCAGCGACCGCCGACAGGCGGAAGTCGGCGGTAAAAGCACTTAACAGCTCTGCTGTTTTAGTGCGCCTTCATGTTTATAAGGGGCAGCGACCGCCGACAGGTAAAGCCAGCGTTTTAAATCGGTTGTTTGAAGATACCGTCTAGCGAGGTCGTATCTTCGAGCTTTTTCACCATTATCGCATTGCCGACACTGGCTTCCATGCGGTGTTTGGCAATCTCTTGATATTCGGCTGAGGTCAACCAAGCCATGGCTTTTTCGGCCGATGGAAACTCTATTAAAACCGAGCGGGTGAAATCAAATTCACCTTGTAAGACTGTCGGTTCTTCATCAACACTCAGCATCGTGCCGCCATAGGGTTCGAAAACTTGAAAAAAGTTTTCCTCATAACGATCATATCCGGCGCGGTCGTGAATTTTAAAATGGGCAATAATATAAACGCTCATGGCAGCTCTCCTGTTAATGCCAGCATAATACGCGGGCGCAAACTGTCTAACCGAAAATTAATTTCTTGAGGTTATCTTGCTGACTTTAGAGTCTGGCAATCAGTTCTGTCACCTGCTATAGAGCGCCTCAGAGTTTCATGCGGGCGTGGCGGAATTGGTAGACGCGCCAGATTTAGGTTCTGGTACTGAGAGGTGTGGGGGTTCAAGTCCCTCCGCCCGCACCAAATAAGGCCCGCTTTTTGGCGGGGATAAGAGGAAGAAAATGAATATTAAGGAAGTGAGCGCCGAAGGATTGGCGCGCGAAGTGCAAATCACCATCGCAGCAGCCGATTTGGCCGGCAAGCTGGAGACCAAAATCGACAGCATTAAAGACCAAGTGCAGTTGAAGGGTTTCCGCCCGGGTAAAGTTCCGATTGCGCACATCCGTAAAACCTATGGCGAGCAGCTAATGGGTGAGATTATTCAAGAAACGGTCAATGAATCGAGCCAGAAAATGCTGACTGACCGCGATGAGCGTCCGGCCATGCAGCCTGAAATCAAATTGGTTGGTGAGGCGGAAGAGATTGTCTCCGGCAAAGCCGATTTGGTTTATGACGTGACTTATGAAGTCATTCCGCCGATTGAACTGGCTGATTTCTCGAAACTGAAATTGGAAAAGCCGGTTGTTGACGTTGATGATGCGCGGGTTGATGAGGCGCTGGAACGTTTGGCCTCCAGCCGTAAGGAATTTGCTGCGCGCGGCAAAACCGCCAAGGCGCGTGACGGGGACCGTGTTAAAATCGACTTTATCGGTCGCATTGATGGCGAAGCCTTTGAAGGCGGCGCCGGTGAAGGTTTTGACCTTGAGCTTGGCTCCGGACAATTCATTCCGGGCTTTGAAGAGCAATTGGTCGGCTGTAAAGCAGGCGATAAGAAAGACGTTGAAGTCAGCTTCCCAGAGGAGTATGGCGCATCTGAACTGGCCGGTAAGGCGGCGGTTTTTGAATGCACTGTGCATGAGGTCAGCGAGCCGAAAGACGCGGAAATCAATGAAGAATTCGCAACGTCTTTGGGCATGGAAAGCCTTGAGAAGTTGAAGGATGCGATGCGCGAACAAATCGGTCAGGATTATGACCAAATGTCACGCGGTCACATGAAGAAAGCATTGCTCGATCAGCTTTCAGACGGGCATAATTTTGAATTGCCACCGAGCATGGTTGAGATGGAATTCAATCAAATTTGGCATCAATTCGAGCATGAGCTGGAAAATAACCAGCAAAAGCTGGAAGACTTGGATGAGAGCGAAGAAGATTTGCGGGCTGAATATCGCGGCATTGCCGAGCGTCGTGTGCGCACCGGCTTGGTGCTGGCGGAAGTCGGCAATATCAATGAAATTCAGGTGACGCAGGAAGAATTGAACCAGGGCCTGATGCAGCGTGTGCAGCAATTCCCCGGTCAAGAACAGCAAGTGTTCGAATATTTCCAGCAAAATCCGGAAGCTATGGCTCAAATTCGGGCGCCGATTTTTGAAGAAAAAGTCGTCGACTTTATTTGCGAATTGGCCAGCGTAAAAGATAAATCCGTATCGCTGGAAGAGTTGATGATGGAACCGGGTGCCGAAGACGAAGCAGCCAAGCCGAAAGCGAAAAAAGCCGCTGCTAAAAAAGCACCGGCCAAAAAGGCGGCAGCCAAAAAGGCTCCGGCCAAGAAGGCAGCAGCTAAAAAACCGGCAGCCAAAAAGGCTCCGGCGAAAAAAGCTGCGGCCAAAAAGGACGCTGATAAAAAATAACTGCGGGGGCGCGGCATTTTTGCGTCCTTTAGCTCTTGGCCTTTGTGGCAAAACACCCCACATTAAGCTGAGTTAAAAGGAGACGAAAATGCACGATCCGGTCGATACATATATGAACACTCTTGTGCCCATGGTGGTGGAGCAATCCAGCCGTGGCGAGCGTGCCTTCGACATTTATTCACGTTTGTTGAAAGAACGGGTGATTTTTGTCACCGGTGGCGTTGAAGATTATATGGCCAGCCTGATTACGGCGCAGCTTTTGTTTCTTGAAGCGGAGAATCCGAAAAAGGAAATCTCCATGTACATTAATTCGCCGGGCGGGGTGGTGACATCCGGTATGGCGATTTATGACACCATGCAATATATCCGCGCACCGGTGGCAACATTATGTATCGGTCAGGCTGCCTCTATGGGCTCATTGCTGCTGGCGGCCGGTGAAAGTGGCATGCGTTTTGCGCTGCCGAATGCGCGCATTATGGTTCACCAGCCTTCCGGCGGTTTCCAAGGGCAGGCATCAGACATTGAACGCCACGCGCAAGAAATTCTCGATATGCGCGCACGACTGAATAAAATTTATGTCGAGCATACCGGACAGACATTGCGGAAGATTGAAGATGCGCTGGAGCGCGACACTTTCATGACCGCCGAGCAGGCCAAAGATTTCGGCATTGTTGACGAAGTGACGACGCGGCGCAGCGATGATGGTGACGACGCGAAATCAGAATAGTTTCGCGTGGCACTTGCACTTTTTCGGCTGCTTGTGGTGAAGTAAGGCTTCGAATCGGTTTTGGGGTGGTTAACCCCGACGAAAGGATAAGAACATGAGTAAAGTTGGCAGCGGAAGCGATAGCAGCGGCAGCGGCGACAGCAAAAGCACGCTCTATTGCTCGTTTTGCGGCAAAAGCCAGCACGAGGTTCGCAAGCTGATTGCCGGACCGACCGTTTTCATTTGTGATGAATGCGTTGAATTGTGCATGGATATTATCCGCGAAGAAAGCAAAGCCTCATTGGTGAAAACCGATGATGGCGTGCCGACACCGGGTGAAATTATTGAAGTGCTTGATGATTATGTTATTGGCCAACCGCACGCCAAGCGGGTTTTGTCGGTTGCCGTTCACAATCATTATAAGCGGCTCAATCATTCGCAGAAAAATTCCGATGTGGAATTGGCCAAATCGAATATTTTGCTGGTTGGTCCGACAGGTTGCGGTAAGACTTTACTGGCGCAAACGCTGGCCCGCATTTTGGATGTGCCGTTTACCATGGCCGACGCCACGACTTTAACCGAAGCCGGTTATGTCGGTGAAGATGTCGAAAATATCATTCTGAAACTGCTGCAAGCGGCCGACTATAACGTTGAACGCGCGCAACGCGGTATCGTTTACATTGATGAGGTCGATAAAATCAGCCGCAAGGCCGATAATCCGTCCATTACCCGAGATGTATCGGGCGAGGGCGTGCAGCAGGCCTTGTTGAAAATCATGGAAGGCACAGTTGCTTCTGTGCCACCGCAAGGTGGACGCAAGCATCCGCAGCAAGAATTTCTGCAAGTAGATACGACCAATATTCTGTTTATTTGTGGCGGTGCTTTTGCCGGTCTGGAGCGGGTGATTTCACGCCGCGGTAATGAGACATCTATCGGCTTTAATGCGCGCGTGGATATGCCTGAAGAGCGCAATACCGGCGAGTTGTTAAAAGAGTTGGAGCCGGAAGATTTGCTGAAATTCGGTCTGATACCGGAATTTGTCGGCCGCTTGCCGGTTTTGGCAACACTGGAAGACCTCGATGAAAACGCGTTGGTGACGATATTGAGTCAGCCGAAAAACGCCTTGGTTAAGCAGTATCAGCGTTTGTTTGATATGGAAGACAGCAAGCTGACATTTCAAGATGATGCGCTGCTGGCGGTTGCGCGCAAAGCGATTGAGCGCAAAACCGGGGCGCGTGGCTTGCGCTCCGTGATTGAAGGCATTTTGCTGGATACCATGTTTGAATTGCCGGCTATGGACGGTGTTGAAGAAGTGGTTATCAGCAAAGAAGTGGTCGAAGGCACCGCCAAGCCACTTTATATCTATGCCAAGAAAGAAGATGAAGCGGCCAGCGCGCCGAGTGCGTCTTAAGAATTCCCTGCGTATTTGAATTAAATGGCGGCCCCTAGCGGGCCGCTATTTTGTCGCGGCTTGTTTTATGCTTGCGGCATTGAAAACCATGTGGACGAACACCACATTATTATTGAAGAGCGATTTGGAATCGCGGGTTACTTATTATGTTGTAAGCCCCGTCCGCCAATCGAAGGAGAGTAGGAAAGATGAGCGATAATAACGAACAGCAGACCGAAATCCCCGTTGTTTTACCGGTATTGCCACTGCGCAATATTGTTGTATTCCCGGGCATGATTGTACCGCTATTTGTCGGTCGCGAAAAATCTATCCGCGCCCTTGAAGATGTAATGGCGGAAGAAAAGGAAATGCTCTTGGTCAGCCAGAAAGATGGCGATCAAGACGATCCGCAACCCGCCGATATGCATGAAATCGGTACCATTGGCAGCGTATTGCAAATGCTGAAATTGCCTGACGGCACGGTAAAAGTGCTGGTTGAAGGCCGCGCTCGTGCGCAAATGCTGGATTATCTCGACAATGAAGCCTTCTTCGAGGCAAGCGCCTTGGCCTTGGCGGAGCAGTATGAAGATGGCGAAGAAATGCGGGCGCTAATGCGCTCGGCGGTGAGCCAGTTTGACGGCTATGTGAAGCTGAACCGCAAAATTCCGCCGGAAGTGCAATCAAATGTCAGCCAAATCGACGAGCCGGTGAAATTGGCCGATACGATTGCCGGTCACTTGAATATCAGCCTTGATGAAAAGCAGGCTCTGCTTGAGATTATTGAGGTCGACAAACGCCTTGAGGCCATTTTGGGCCATATGGAAGGTGAAGTCGGCGTGCTGCAGGTTGAAAAGAAAATCCGTGGCCGTGTGAAGCGGCAAATGGAGAAAACCCAGCGCGAATATTATTTGAATGAGCAAATGAAAGCCATTCAGAAGGAATTGGGCGAAGGCGAGGATGGCAGCAATGAGCTGGCTGAGCTGGAAGAGCAAATCGCCAACACCAAATTATCAAAAGAAGCGCGCGAAAAAGCCGATGCTGAGATGAAGAAACTGCGCTCAATGAGCCCGATGTCGGCTGAAGCGACAGTGGTTCGCAATTATTTGGATTGGTTGCTGGCCGTGCCATGGGGCAAAAAAAGCCGCATCAAAAAAGACCTGACGCATGCTGAAAAAGTCTTGAATGCCGACCATTATGGGCTTGAGAAAGTCAAAGAGCGGATACTTGAGTATCTTGCCGTGCAGCAGCGTTCGAAAAAGCTGAAAGGGCCGATTTTGTGCCTGGTTGGACCGCCCGGTGTCGGTAAGACCTCGCTCGGCAAATCGATTGCCAAGGCGACAGGGCGTGAATTTGTTCGCATGTCGCTGGGTGGCGTGCGGGATGAAAGCGAAATTCGCGGTCACCGCCGCACATATATCGGCTCTATGCCCGGTAAAGTCATCCAATCGATGAAAAAGATGAAGGCGACCAATCCGCTGATGCTGCTCGATGAAATCGACAAGCTGGGCGCTGATTATCGCGGGGACCCGTCATCGGCGCTCTTGGAAGTGCTGGATCCGGAGCAAAACAGTACATTTGCCGACCACTACATGGAAGTCGATTATGACTTGTCCAATGTGATGTTCGTTACCACGGCCAATTCACTGAACATTCCGGGGCCATTGCTGGACCGGATGGAAGTCATTCGGATTGCCGGTTACACGGAAGATGAGAAGGTTGAGATTGCCAAAGAGCATTTGCTGCCGCAAACCATTGAAGAGCATGGTCTGCGTGTCGGTGAGTTTGAGATTGACGATGCGGCTGTTCGCAAGCTCATTCAAAACTACTCGCGAGAAGCAGGTGTTCGCGGCCTGAAGCGTGAATTGGCCAGTCTGGCTCGCAAAGCGACCACCAAAATCGTCAAAGGCGAGTTGGAAAGCGTCTCTTTGACAGTCGACAATCTTGGTGAATATGCCGGTATTGAGCGGTTCCGCTTTGGCTTGGCTGAAGTTGAAGACCAAGTCGGTGTGGTTACCGGATTGGCGTGGACCGAGGTTGGCGGCGAGCTGCTGACCATTGAAGGGGTGATGGTGCCGGGCAAGGGTCGGATGACGACAACCGGTAAATTGGGCGATGTGATGAAAGAATCAATCAATGCCGCATCGTCCTATGTGCGCTCTCGAGCGACACTTTTTGGCATCGAACCGCCTGTATTCGAGAAAAAAGATATCCACGTCCATGTGCCTGAAGGGGCGACTCCGAAAGACGGCCCATCGGCCGGCACAGCTATGGCGACGGCGATTGTTTCGGTGATGACCGGCATTCCTGTATGCAAGGAAGTGGCGATGACCGGCGAAGTGACTTTGCGCGGTCGTGTCTTGCCGATTGGTGGCTTAAAAGAAAAGCTCTTGGCAGCATTGCGTGGCGGTATCACTAAGGTATTGATTCCATTGGAAAATGAGAAAGATTTGGCGGATGTGCCGGATAATATTAAGGAAGGTCTTGAAATTATTCCGGTTGAAAACATGGACCAAGTTTTGGAGCATGCGTTGCAATCCGTTCCAACGGAAATCGAATGGGACGAAGAAGCCTATTACGCCAGCCAGAATTTGGCCGGTGGAAATGGCGGGGATGCGTCGCAACCGCACTGATTCTCTGGCTTTGTCTTTAACATTTTTGTCGTAAATTCCCTTTGACGTGGGTATGAATCGGCGCATAGGCTTTACTTGTCGATTTTTTTTGGAGCCAAAGAAGGAGGGTTTCTCATGAACAAGAATGATTTGATT
>CBFIIT010000007.1:0-58896 GCA_965662725.1 Alphaproteobacteria bacterium
CAATGTGAATGTCGCTGACGGCACTGACCCGTCAACACATTCATTCGCCACGGTTTATGAGAGCGTTGAAGAATTTGAAACGCTCAGTGCCCGTTTGGCTCAAGATGAGGATTGGAACAAATTTCGCCGCGGTCTTGATGCGGCCGGTGATTTGATTAACACCACCACCTATATGCACGTCAAAGGCTATGGCGATCATCCAAAAGACAAATCGGCCTTTATGGGCTCAGTGGCACAAGTCACGAACCCGCCGGCTTATTTGGCCGCTTTGGATAAGCTAATGAATGCCGGCTATATGAAAGATTTACCGGGCGCAATGGATGTCTGGCAAATCGTTGCCGGTGGCCCTCCGGGCGCCACGCATTTATTGGTATTCGGCTATGACCGCTTCTCGGAAGGCACGAATTTCACAGGCGGAATGAGTTCAAATCCCCAATTCATGGCGTCAATGGCCGGTCTTGGCAAATACCGCACCCTATTGGGCTCGGTTTGGACCAACACCGCGGCCAAATTCGGCCCCGGGCAATTATCCAATATGCGATAGAAAAACCTCCTATCCCGGCACACCATCCCAACACACAATCCCAACACACAATCCCAACACAAAGGGCGGCCTCATGCAGGTCGCCCTTTTATTTGGGCAAAAAGGGTCTGGTAAAAGGTATGGCGGACAGAGAGGGATTGGGTAAAAGGGTTTGGCTGCTTGTCAGCCCCAACCCGCCTTCCCCCAGCTTAGGGGCGCAGCCCCGAAGTCGGCGAACCCGAGAAAAAGTGGCGGACAGAGAGGGATTCGAACCCTCGAGACGCTATAAACGCCTACACGCTTTCCAAGCGTGCGCCTTCAGCCACTCGGCCACCTGTCCTTACTGATCGCATTTATAGTCGGCTGAGCGATGGTTGCAAGATGGATTAAAACCTAATCATCCATTTTCAAAGCTTGAATAAACGCGTCTTGCGGTAAAAGGGCTTGCTGAGCGCAAGCGAAGCCTAGCCCGCCTTCCGCCAGCGAAGTGACCGCAGGGAACGAAGTCGGCCGGTTGTTCTAATCATCCATTTTCAAAGCTTGAAACGAGGGAGAAACCGCTTCAAGCTATAGCGTCTCGCGAGCCGCACTTCGCGCGGCTGCTCGCTTGGGCAAGGCGCGCCGGGCTTTCGCTTCTCAAAAGCAGGCGCTTTTAGCCTAATCATCCATTTTCAAGGCTTGAATAAACGCGTCTTGCGGGATATCCACCTTGCCGAATTGGCGCATTTTCTTTTTACCGGCTTTTTGTTTATCCAGCAGCTTGCGCTTACGGCTGGCGTCACCGCCATAGCATTTCGCCGTCACATCTTTTCGAAGTGCCGCAATGGTTTCGCGGGCAATAATTTTACCGCCCAGTGCCGCTTGGATGGGAATTTTGAAAAGATGGCGGGGAATGAGGTCTTTCAACCGCTCACACATGGCGCGGCCGCGCGCCTCGGCATTGTCGCGGTGCACAATTGTTGAGAGCGCATCAACCGGCTCGCTATTGACAAGAATGGCCATTTTGACCAAATCGCCGGTGCGGTAATCAGCCATTTGATAATCAAAACTGGCATAGCCACGGGTCACGCTTTTCAAGCGGTCATAAAAATCAAACACCACTTCGTTTAACGGCAGCTCATATTCCAGCATGGCGCGCGTGCCGGCATAAGACAGGTTAATTTGGCGGCCACGGCGGTCTTCGCATAGTTTCAAAACCGCGCCCATATATTCATCCGGCACCAAAATAGAGGCGCGAATCCACGGCTCATCAATATGGTCAATCTTCACAATATCGGGCATATCGGCGGGATTGTGCAAATCCTCAACCTCGCCATCGGTCATATGCAATTGATAGACCACGCTGGGCGCCGTGGTGATGAGGTCGATATCAAATTCGCGTTCAATGCGCTCGCGAATAATCTCCAAATGCAGCAGCCCCAAAAAGCCGCAGCGAAAACCAAAACCCAAAGCAGCCGACGTTTCCATCTCATAATCAAAGCTGGCATCGTTCAATCGCAGCTTGGCCATCGCCTCGCGCAAATCTTCAAATTGCGAGCTATCGGTCGGGAACAGGCCACAGAAAACAACCGGCTGTGACGGTTTAAAACCGTCTAAAATTTCCGCGCAGGGTTTTTTATCTTCGGTCACCGTATCGCCGACACGTGTATCGGCCACTTCTTTAATCGCCGCCGTAAAGTAACCGATTTCACCGGCACCCAGCTCATCCACCGTATCGCGTTTCGGGCGGAACACGCCAACTTGGTCAATCGGATGCGTTGCACCGGTCGACATCATGCGAATTTTCATGCCTTTTTTCAGCGAGCCGTCTATCACCCGCACCAGCACCACAACGCCCAAATAAGCGTCATACCAACTATCAACCAGCATCGCTTTCAAGGGCGCATCTTTATCGCCTTCAGGCGGCGGCAATTGCGTGACAATCGCCTCCAGCACATCATCAATACCAAGGCCGGTCTTGGCGGAAATATCGACACTGTTTTGCGTATCCAGCCCGATAACATCTTCAATCTGGCTTTTCACCCGCGCCGGTTCGGCGGCCGGCAAATCAACTTTATTCAGCACCGGCACAATCTCATGGTCGACATCAATCGCTTGATAAACATTGGCCAAGGTTTGCGCTTCCACCCCTTGGCTGGCATCGACCACCAAAAGCGAGCCTTCGCACGCCGCCAAAGAGCGGTTTACCTCATAGGCGAAATCAACATGGCCCGGCGTATCGATAAGGTTCAACTGATAAGTCTCGCCATCTTGCGCTTTATAATCCAGCCGCACGGTTTGCGCTTTAATGGTGATGCCGCGCTCGCGCTCAATATCCATATTGTCCAGCACTTGCTCAGACATTTCACGCGCGCTCAAGCCGCCGGTCAATTGAATGAGCCGGTCGGCCAAAGTCGATTTGCCATGGTCGATATGGGCAATAATCGAGAAATTGCGAATATGGTCTTTGCGCGTATTACTCATGACAGCGATATAGCACTCGCACCGCGCCGCGCCAATGCGGCATTTGTGATGGCGTTTTAGGGTGACTATCCCCGAAGCTTGCCGCCGGAGGCTTTTTCTACTGCAGCCGTGATTTTTTCCGCCACAGCTTCAATTTCTGCATCGGTCAGGGTTTTGTCTTGCGGCTGCAAGGTCACTTCCAAGGCCACTGATTTCATGCCTTCGGCCAAATTACCGCCTTCAAACACGTCAAATACACGCACGTCAGAGATAAGTTTTTTATCCGCGCCTTTTGCGGCGCGCACCATATCGGCAGCGCGGGTTTCAGCCGCCACTTCAAAGGCGAAATCGCGGGTCAGGCTTTGCAAATTGGACAGCGTCAAAGCAGAGCGCGCAATATCGGCATTTTCTTTCGGCGCCGGTACAGTGTCCGGCCACACTTCAAACGCCACCATAGGCACACTGATATCAAATTGCGCCAACAGGGCCGGATGTAATTCGCCAAACACCGCCATCGGCTCGCGTGGATTGCGCGCCAAAATGCCGGAGCGGCCGGGGTGATACCATCCCATCTCGCTGTCTTCCGCAATCGGCAAGATTTGCAAACCATCGGCCACCACGCCACAAGCCGCCAAGGCAGATTGCGCATCGGCGCGCGCATCAAACGCATCTACCGGCTGGGCCGCGCCGCGCCAGTTTTTCGCCATTGCCAAACCGGCGCGCAAACCGGCTGCCGCAAAACGCTGCGCCCCCGGTGTCGGCGCTTTAAATTCATGGCCCAACTCAAATAAGTTTATCGCATCGGCCCCGCGATCGGCATTTCTTTGCGCCGCCGCCATCAGCCCGGGCAAAAGCGAAGGCCGCATATGACTTAATTCAGATGAAATAGGATTGGCCAATTCCAGCCCATTGGCGACGTTAAAGGCCGCCGCTTGCGCTTCAGAAACAAACGACCAAGTGACCGCCTCAACCAGACCGCGGGCCGCCAAAGCACGGCGCATTAGACCGGCGCGGCGTTGCGCCAAATTGAGCGTCGGGCGCGCCACCCCATCATGGCGCGGCAATGGCGTTGAGGGCACTTCATCCAGCCCGTAAATGCGCACAATCTCTTCAACAATATCAGCGCCATTCGTGTCGCTATCAATATCAGGTCGCCAGCTTGGCACGCTGACTTGCCAGCTTGTGCCCGTCTCCACACCAAAACCCAGTTTTTCCAAAATCATCTGCATCTCGGTTTCGGCAATTTCCAAACCGGTCAATTGGCGCACTAAGCCCGGTTCAAAAGTGACGGTTTTTTGTCTGTCGGGCAGGCTGCCGGCAGTGACCGCCTCGCATATTGTGCCGCCGCAAATCTCGACAATCATTTGCACTGCCAAATTTAGACCGGTCTCAACCGAAGCCGGGTCAACGCCGCGCTCAAACCGATAGCGCGCATCGCTGTCAATATTGTGATGGCGTCCCGAAAGCGCAATCGCCACCGGCTCAAACCAAGCGCTTTCAATCAGTACATTTTGCGTTTCCATGCTCGAGCCGCTTTCCAGCCCGCCCATAATACCGGCCAGACCCAGCACACCCTTATCATCGGCAATCACGCAATCAGCATCGCGCAATTCATAAGTCTCTTCATCCAATGCGGTAAAGCTTTCGCCTTCCTTGGCTTGGCGCGCGCGCAGCGTGCCGGATAATTTATCGGCATCATAAACATGCAAAGGGCGGCCACGGTCGTAAGAAATATAATTGGTGATATCGACCAGCGCGTTAATCGGGTTAAGACCGATAGCGCTCAACCGCGCTTTCAGCCATGCCGGACTTTCGGTATTCTTCACCCCTTCAATGCGGCAACCGGCAAAAATCGGACAGACCGGCCCATCAACCTCAATGGCGGTATCGGCTTTTTTATCGGCTTTTATCGGCGCCGTTTCATCGGCTTTTAACGTGCCCAGACCGGCCGCCGCCAAATCGCGCGCAATGCCGCGCACGCCCAAGCAATCGGGCCGGTTCGGCGTAATGCCAATCTCAATCATCGGGTCATTCAAACCCAAAGCATCTGCCGCCGCCGTGCCGATGGCCGGGGCATTTTCCAATTCAATAATCCCGTCATGGTCATCGCTCAAGCCCAGCTCAGCGCCCGAACACATCATGCCGCGGCTTTCGACACCACGAATTTTGGCTTTGCCCAGCAGCATGCCATTGGCCGGTATAACCGCTCCTTCTTGCGCCAAAATGCCGATAAGACCGGCCCGTGCATTGGGTGCGCCGCAAACCAGCTTTTGCTCGCCTTGGCTGCTTTTCACCGTGCATATTTGCAATTTATCGGCATCAGGATGCGGCGCGGTGGCAAGAATTTCGGCCACTTCAAAATTGGCAAAAGTCTCAGACGGGTCGACCAGCGCTTCAACTTCCAAACCGATAAGGGTCAGCTTGTCGACAATCTGTGTCAAAGAGGCGGTGGTATCAAGATGCGTGTGCAACCATGAGAGGGTAAATTTCATCTATCCGCTCCCTATTTCGCCGCGCTGATAGTGGCCAGCGCCTTATTTGACAAACCGCCCGACAGCCCCGGCACATCGATCGGCACAAAGCCGTAATGTTTCAGCCAGCGCAAATCAGCCTCGAAAAAAGCGCGCAAATCAGGCGCCCCATATTTCAACATGGCAAGACGATCAATGCCCATACCAAAGGCAAAGCCCTGATATTTATCGGCATCAATACCGGCATGACGCAAGACATGCGGATTGACCATGCCCGATCCACCGATTTCCATCCATTCATCACCGGTCCCGACAACCAGCTTATCGCCATCGCCCCCCTTATTGACGCGGTGGCACGGCATATCGATTTCCATGCTCGGCTCGGTAAATGGAAAATAGCTGGGGCGAAACCGAATGGATAAATTATCGACTTCAAAAAATGCCGCCAGAAACGCTTCCAGCGTATGCTTCAAATGCCCCATATGGGTTTTCTCATCAACCACCAGACCTTCAACCTGATGAAACATCGGCGTATGGGTTTGGTCGCTATCGCAGCGATATGTGCGGCCCGGCGCAATAAAGCGAAATGGCGGCCCGCTATCGGTTTTTTGTCCGTCTTGCATCGTGCGCACTTGCACCGGCGAGGTATGCGTGCGCAATACTAAAGGCTCGCCATCTTCTTCCGCTTGCAAGTAAAACGTATCGTGCATTTGCCGCGCCGGATGCGCATCGGGAATATTCAAAGCGGTGAAATTATAAAACTGGCTTTCAATATCCGGCCCTTCAGCCACATCAAAACCCATATCGGAAAAAATCGCCGCGATCTCTTCCATCGCTTGGCTGACCGGATGAATACGGCCTTCAAATTGCGGGTCAGAACGGACCGGCAATGTCATATCCATCCATTCATCAGCCAGACGCGCCGTCAAAGCGGCCTTATCCAAGGCGGCTTTTTTGGTTGCAATGGCATCCGTCAGCTTATCGCGCAGCGCATTAAATAACGGCCCATTGATTTGCCGTTCTTCCGCACTCATGCCGCCCAGTGTTTTCAACAAAGCCGATACTGAGCCTTTTTTACCCAACGAAGAAACCCGCACCGCTTCCAGCGCAGCGGCGTCTTCAGCCACATCAATAGCGGCTAAAATATCGGTTTCCAGTTTCCCTGCTTCTGCGCTCATAATGCTCACAGTCTTTCATCATAAAAAAACCCCGCCCGTATCCGTTCAGACCGAAGCCTGTTTTGGATGCGGGCGGGGAATATGTTGCAAGGGTGTTGCCACCCCGTCAAACGGTTTTGCCGTCAGCCTAATCTAGCCAAGCGCAGCGCGCGCTTTACCGACCAAGGCTTCAAAAGCGGCCGGCTCGTGTACAGCCAAATCGGCCAGCACTTTGCGGTCTACTTCAATACCGGCTTTTCCCAGCCCGTTGATAAACTGACCATAGGCCAATCCATGCGAGCGGGACGCGGCATTGATGCGCTGAATCCACAAGGCACGGAAATTGCGTTTGCGGGCGCGACGGTCGCGATAGGCGTATTGTCCGGCCTTGGTAACCGCCTGCTTGGCCACCCGAATGGTGTTTTTGCGGCGGCCATAATAACCTTTGGCCTTTGAAAGAACTTTTTTATGGCGTGCATGGGAAGTCACGCCGCGTTTCACACGAGACATATCTTCTCCTCCTTAACCGTTGGGTAGGAATTTACGCACGGTCTTCGCATCCTGCGGCGACAAAATCGTCGTGCCGCGCTGGTTACGAATCTGCTTGTTTGAGCGCTTAATCATGCCGTGTTGTTTGCCGGCCTGACCTGCGCGCACCTTACCGGATGCCGTCAGCTTAAAGCGCTTTTTGGCTCCTGATTTGGTCTTCATTTTGGGCATTTCGTCTTCCTTTCAAAATCCGGCTCGTAAAAGCCGGGCAAAGTCGTCAACAACCGCCTTGGCAGCCCTTGTCAGCCAGCCGGTCGGCTTTAAAACGCCATGGTATAATACTATGCGTCTAAAGCAGCCGGTGTTATACGCGATAGAGACGAAATTGCAAGCCTTTGCAGGAGCCGATAAATGACCGATAAGCCGCTTAATATTGCCCATCGCGGCGGCGCTGATTTATGGCCGGAAAATACGCTGGAAGCTTTTTCCCGCGCCATTTATATGGGCGTGGACGGCATTGAGTTTGACCTGCAATTAAGCGCTGACGGGCATCTTATGGTGCATCATGATGCACGGCTAAAGCCTGAAGCGACGAGGCTAAACGGCGAATTCTTGGAAAAACCGACACCGCGCCTCGATACGCTGAGCTTGGCACAATTACAAACATATGATGTCGGGCGCTTGCAGCCGGACAGCCCGTATCACCAAAGGCGGCCAGAACGCGCGCATATGGACGGCGCGCGCATCCCCACCTTGGCCGATTTTGATGCTCTATTGGTCGCGCAAACCAATAAGAATTTTCGCGCCTATGCTGAGTTGAAAACCGATATGCGCGACGGCGCCCAAGCCGAAAAATTGGCTGAAGCCTATATAAAAGCACTTGCCAATTCACCCGCCGCCGACCGGCATATTGTCATTTCTTTTGATTGGCGCTGTCTCAGTATCGTGCGACAGGCATTTCCCGATATCCGCCATGCCTATACGACATTGGAGTTTTCACTGACCGATCCGACGCATGAAAGCGCTGCTGCCGATAGGCCCGACAGCTATGCCGCCCTCATCCGACAAGCATCGAAAAACGGCGCGCCTTGGTGGGGTGATATGGATTGGCGCGATATGGACGGCAATAGCCATGCCGAGCGCGTCTTGCGTGCCATTCATGCGGCTGATGGGAAAGGCTGGTTTGCCTATTGGCGCGACATCACGCCGGAAAGCATGGCTTTGGCCTCGTCTTTGGGCCTTGAAGTCTCCGCTTGGACGGTGAATGAAGCGGCCGATATGCGCGCGCTTGCCGCACTTGGTGTCAGCGCGCTGATTACCGACCGACCGGATATTTTGAAAAAGCTATAGCGCCCGTCTATATGCCTATTTCGGGGACAGCACCATAATCATCTGGCGCCCTTCCATTTTCGGCATTGCTTCGACTTTTGATAATTCATCAACATCATCGCGCACCCGATTGAGCACATCCATGCCCAATTCTTGGTGCGCCATTTCGCGACCGCGAAACCGCATGGTGACTTTTACCTTATCGCCGCCTTCCAAAAATTTGACGACATTGCGCATTTTCACATCATAATCATGCGTGTCGATATTCGGACGCATTTTAATCTCTTTGACATCAACGGTTTTTTGGCGCTTGCGCGCTTCGCTGGCTTTTTTCTGTTCTTGATATTTGAGCTTGCCATAATCGAGAATTTTACAAACCGGCGGGTCGGCATTAGGTGAGACTTCAACCAAGTCCAAGCCTTCCTCTTCGGCCATGGCCAATGCCGAATCCGTATCGACCTCGCCCATTTTTTCCCCTGCTGCACCGATAAGCAAAACTTTCGGTGAACTGATCATACGATTGACGCGCGGGCCCTGCTGTCGCTGAGGCTGCGCGGCGTGTGGTCTACGTGCTATGGCTTCGCTCCTTAAAAAATGGCCATTATCGGTTCCAAGGCCAGTTTTCACTTGCCTATGAAATGTAGGTTTAGGGGCAAATCCCCTTCTGTCAACTGCCAATCAGTGATTAACGCCGGCTATTGTTTTAATCAGGGGCATAATCAGATGGATAAGCGGGATACCAATCGGGCCGCGGCCAGACCAAATATTTAAACCAAAACGGCTTGCCCGATGGCTGATATACGGCATCAAAACGACGCCAAGATATGCGCCGCATCAAGGCGATAAAGCCGCGCAAACCAAGCGGCGCATAAATCCATAATTCATCTGCCGCTGCGGCCGCTTTTTGCGTTTCACTATCGGTTAAAACCGTCAACGAAACGGCGTGCGGATAAAGCTGTTCAATGGCCTTGCTTAAATCTTTCCCCGACATGCCAAAACCGATGAGCAAAACACCGCCGGGTTCTCGAATCGGGCGTTTGTTTTTCGCACCAGCCATTAAGCCAGCAATTCCCGATAAACATTGAGCGTGCGATTGCACATTGCCGTACGGGTATAGTTTTCCAACACATTGGCGCGGCCATTACGGCCCAATTTTTCTCTCTCAGCCTTGCTCATGGCCAGCACATTATCAATGGCGGCAGCCAAAGCTTGCGCATTATCGGGCGTGACCAAAAATCCGCTGCCGCCTTCCCCCGCCGGTTTGGCAATCACTGTTTCACGAAAACCGCCATCATCAGAGGCAATCACCGGCAGCGTGGCGGCTTGCGCCTCAATACAAGTACGCCCGAAAGGCTCGGGACGAATGGTCGGCACAATTGCCAAATCGGCAGCTGCATAGGCTGACGGCATATCGGCTTCCAATCCGGTCATCACCAATCGCTGGCTTAATCCCAATTGTCCTGCGCGCCGAGTTAATTGCGCCACATAATCATCGCGCCCTTGCGCACTGCCGACCAAAACAAGCGTCGGCTTATGCGCGCTTTTCACCAACCCCAAAGCCTCAATCAGCACATGTTGACCCTTTAAATGCGTCACGCGGGCCGGACACATAATGACGAAGGCATCATCGTCGACACCCCATTTTTGCCGTTTGGCGGCAATCTTAGCGGCAGAAAAATTGCTGCGCGCCAAAGCCGTCTCATTGCAGCCACGCGGAATAACGCGCAGCTTTTCAGCCATTAAAGGATAAACAGAGCGAATACGCGCTGCCGTGAAATGCGAATTGGCAATCACTCTTTGACCCCGCATAAGGGAGGAATTGTAAAACACCTTGGCACGCGGCTGTGCATGAACTGTTGAATGGAAAGTCGTAACAAATGGAATATTTGTTCGTTGAGCGGCAAAAAAAGCCGACCAGCAAGGGGCGCGCGAGCGGCCATGTATGAGATCGATATTTTCGCGCCGCATTAAATCCGCCAAGCGCCCAATATTGCGCCACATGGTAAGCGGATTTTTGGACGCAACCGGCAAATGCACAATCTCGCCGCCCTCGGCAATTATTTTATCTTCCAACGCACCACCTTCTGACGCCACCAAAGCGCGACCACCGGCTTTCACAATCGCCTCGCTCATTTCCATAGTGGTAATCTCCGCGCCACCGGTCTCCAGCTGCGGTACTATTTGCAAAATCGTCCGACCGCTCAAATCAACCGGTTCGGTGGCGGGCATTGTAAATTCATCCGCAAAGCGGTTCGACATAAGCAAAATCCTCTGACAATATGCCATTATCATTCAATGGCTGTCTGATTATTGTTCTAAAGCCATTTGCCGCATTTCCCAAACGGAGTGATATGAAAATGCCGACCAGCCCTCAATCGACTGCCCTTTATACCGAACGCGCCGACACCGCTTTCGGGCCTCAAAAACTGGCTTATGCGCAGCAAGATGGCGACGGTATCGGGGTAATGTTTTGCGGCGGCTTTCGCTCGGACATGACCGGCACAAAAGCGGCCGCTTTGGCCGATTGGGCGGTGCAAAAAAACCGCCCCTATACGCGGTTTGATTATTTCGGCCATGGCGCCTCCGATGGCGCTTTTACCGATGGCACAATGAGCCATTGGCGCGGTGATATTCCACATATGCTGGAGCATGTTTGCAATGGCAAACAAGTGCTTGTCGGTTCCAGCTTTGGTGGCTGGTTGTCGTTAATGGCCGCGCTTGACCGGCCTGAAAAAATTGCCGCTTTGGTGCTTATCGCGCCGGCCGTCGATATGACCGAGCGGCTGATGTGGGCGCGGTTCTCACAAAAAGCGCGGCAAAAATTAGCCGATGAAGGGTTGATTTACGACCCGTCCGAATATGATCCGGAAGGCTATCCGATAACCCAAAAGCTGATTGAAGACGGGCGCACGCATTTAATGCTGGATGATGAGATTGATATTCATTTGCCGGTGCGTATTTTGCATGGCCAACAAGATGATGCCGTGCCATGGCAATTATCGCTGGAATTGGCCGAACGGCTGAACAGCCAAGATGTTGAACTGCATTTGATGAAAAACGGCGATCACCGATTATCCGAGCGCCATGAAATCGACCGGCTGATAGAGCTTATCGAAGCGCTGCCGCTTTAAAGAGCGGCTAAAAATCACCCGCTTCAAACAGCGCGCTCAACCCTTCGCGATAGCTTGGATAGCGCAAAGTAACGCCAAGCTCTTGCTTGATGCGCTTATTCTTTATCCGCTTGTTTTCGCCATAAAAACTTTTTGCCATGGGCGATAATTCTGCCGTCTCAAAATCGATTAGGGGCGGCGCCTCAATTCCCAAAAGCTGCGCCGCAAAGGCCACCACATCTTGCGGCGGGGCCGGTTCATCATCGCACAGACTATAGGCACGCCCGGCCATTGGGCGGGCCATGGAAGCGCGTAAAATGTGCGCAATATCCTCAACATGAATGCGCGAAAAGACCTGTCCCGGCTTCTCAATGCGCCGCGCCGTGCCGGCTTTCAGCGTCGCCAATTGATTGCGGCGTGGCCCATAAATACCGGCCAGGCGGAAATAATGCATGGGCAAATTATGCGCGGTGCTGAACTCAGCCCATGCCGCCTCTGCCGCGACACGGCGTTGCCCGCGCGCAGAAATCGGCCCGGGCGGCGTCTCCTCATCAATCCACGCACCATCATGATCGCCATAAACACCGGTGGTTGACAAATAGCCCAGCCATTTCATCTGCGCAGCGGTTTCGTGTAATGCGCTTGCCAAAAGCGGCAAAGCCGGATCTCCCGTCTCGCTTGGCGCGGCCGATAATAAAATATGCTGAATGCCGGAAAGCATGTCAGCGCTGAGCGGTTTGTCATCCAGCCGCACAGGCTCAATATTCAGCCCGCGCAATTGTGCGGCTTTTTCGTCATCGCGACACGTCGCTTTTAAGTGCCAATTTTCACCCTGCAGCAAAGGCGCCAAATGCGCCGCGCAAAAACCGAAACCGAAAAACAAAAGACCGTTCGCCATATCCGTTTCCTAATACTGTCCCGACGCGGTTAAAGCGGCACATTCCGCTTTCACCAATGCGCCCGTATCACCGGCCATTTGCCCAAGCAGGCTTTCATTTTCAGATGGCTGCATTTGAGACAATGCCCAAACCGCGCTGGCCCGCACAACTTCCGAGGCATCGCTCAACAGCGCTTTCACCGCTTCAATATGCACCTTATCAGGGCGCTGCATATTGCCCATTGCCGTCAGCACATTACGGATAAAATGGTCGCGACCGGTGCGCTTTATCGGCGTGCCGGCAAAATATTTGCGAAACGCCGCATCATCCAATTGGCTGAGTGCAATAAGATCCGGGCGATCATAATCCGATTTTAAGGCCAGCTTGGTTTCCGCGGCACTTTTGGCAAATTTATTCCACGGGCAAACCGCCAAACAATCATCGCAACCATAAATATGATTGCCCATCAGCGCGCGCAAATCGCGCTCAATCATCCCCTTATGCTCAATCGTTAAATAAGAAATGCAACGACGCGCATCGATTTTATAGGGGCTTGGGAAAGCCTTGGTCGGGCAAATATCAAGACACGCCGTGCACGCGCCGCAATGGTCTGTCTCCGGCGCATCGGCGGGTAATTTCAAATCGGTAAACACCGACCCCAAAAACAGCCAAGAGCCGAACTCGCGCGATACAAGATTTGTATGCTTGCCTTGCCAGCCGAGACCTGCACGCATCGCCAAAGGCTTTTCCATCACCGGCGCGGTATCGACAAAAACTTTCACCTGTGCCCCGCTTTTATCGACCAGCCAACGGGCCAATGCTTTCAGCTTTTTTTTAATCACATCATGATAATCGCGTCGCTGCGCATAAACCGAGATTACCCCTTTATCGGTTTCTTGAAGCGCTGCCATCGGGTCACTATCAGGGCCGTAATTCACCCCCAGCATGATAACGCTTTGCGCTTCCGGCCATAATTTTTGCGGCGCGGCGCGCTCATCCATGCGGGTTTCCATCCATTGCATTTGCCCGTGATGACCGGCTTCAATAAACGCTGCCAAGCCTTCTCCTGCCGTCGCATCGGCCGTGGCGCTGACAATACGGCATTGGGCAAAACCCTGCGCCGCCGCTTCGGCGATAATCTTTTGCTTTAAGCTGTCATGCGACGCCACTTTAAAAATCCAAATCGGCGTAATAGGGCGGCGGGCGCATGCCGGCAATATGGTCGGCCAAAAGCGGGCGGAAAGACGGGCGCGATTTAAGTCGCGCATACCAATCGCGCACCACCGGCCATAATTTCCACGGCACATCGCCGGTATAATCAAGACATGATAAATGCGCCGCAGCCGTGAAATCAGCCAAACTCATTTCGCCACCGGCCAGCCAATCGCGGGTTTGCAAAAGATAAGTCAAATATTCCAAATGCAAGTCGAGATTATGCAGACCGATGCGAACGGTCGCCATATCCGGGCCGCCGCCGCCATCATCTGCGCCCATAAATCGCCGGTCGATTTTCTCATATGTAATCAGCCGCCCGACCTCTGCATGAAACTTATCGTCAAACCAAGCGCAAATGCGACGCACTTCCGCGCGCGCCAAACCGCTGCTCGGTAAAAGCGGCATCGCCCCGCCTTTTTCCTCCAGCCATTCAGCAATCGCATAATGACCGGCCACTGTACCCGCCTCGCCGACCAGCACCGGTACTTCGCCCGATGGGTTGAGCATCAAAAAATCCAGCCTTCTTTCCCAAGGCCGCTCTTCGACAAAATCGACAGCGAATTTTTTCTCGCCCAATAGCAGACGAATTTTGCGGGAAAACGGACAGACCGGTTGGTGAAACAATGTTGCCATAAAGGCAAATTACTGCGTTTCGGGGAAGGCGGGCAAGCGAAACCCGCTTGCTTCAGGGCAGCGGCGTAAGTTAGTTTCATCCATGGGTTTTGACTATTTGCTTCTTATTGCCGCCATTCAAGGCATTACCGAATTTATTCCGGTGTCTTCTTCGGGCCATTTAGTGCTGGTGCACGAGCTGGCCGGCGAGACCGATAATCTGGCCAATCCGGTGCTCGATGTGGCTTTGCATTTCGGCACGTTAATTGCCGTGATGGTTTATTTCCGCGCCGATACGATGAGATTGGCGCGTGGCAGTTTCGATATCGTGCTGAACCGACAAACCGCGCCGCGCGATGCGGCGTTAAATATGGTGCGCGCGACACTGCCGGTCATATTGGCCGCGCTTGTGCTTTTGGGCAGTGGGCTTATCGATGTTTTGCGGCAGGCTGAAATTGTTGCTTGGGCTAGCATTATTTTTGCCGTGCCGCTTTATTTGGCCGATCGTTTTGGGGGGCGCGATAATACCCTGACAGATATGGCAGCGCGTCCGGCATGGCTGATGGGCTTGGCGCAAATGCTGGCCTTGATACCGGGTGCCAGTCGCGCCGGCGTGACCATGATGGCGGGACGCGCTTTGGGCTTTTCGCGCGAGGCGGCGGCGCGCTATTCCATGCAAATGGCAATGCCGGTGATTTTGGCCTTTGCGCTATTGGGGCTTTTGGAATTGATAAGCGACGGCAATTATGCAGCCCTTGGCACTGCCCTTATCGGCGCCGCATTAGCGGCGGTTTTTGCTTTTGCGACAATTGACCTGTTTTTGAAATTAACCCGCAAATTATCGCTGCTGCCTTTTGTGATCTATCGCATCGGGCTGGGTGTCGCGATTTTGCTGTTTGTCTGATTGTTCTGACGCAAATAATATTGCGCTAGAGCGGCTTTTTGCTATGCGGACGATAACGCGCCAGATAATCCAACTGACCGGCAATCGGCCGCGCCTCAATGCCCAAAGCAGCGAGATTATGCGCGGCGAAATCATCACCGACAATATTATCACTTTTCAGCAAAATCACTTGATCCGGCGTCAATAGAGGCTTTGGCATGAATTGTGCAAAAGCGGCAATCATATTGGCAGCAAAAAACGGCAAGGGGACCAGTAGGCGATTGCGCCCTGTTTCCCTATTCAGCATTTCCATCAACTCTTTAAAACTCAAAATATCCGGCCCGCCCAATTCATAAATGCCGCTGGCCGCGCCGGTAAAACATGCCGCGACCGCCTCCGCCACATCAAAAACCGAGACCGGCTGATAGCGGGTTTCGCCACCGCCAATGAGCGGCAAGGCCGGCGCAATCATCGCCATAGCTGCGAAGCGATTAAAGAAATCATCTTCCGGCCCGATGACAATAGACGGGCGCAAAATATGCGCTTGCGGCATTAATTCTTGGACTGCCGCTTCACCGACAGCCTTGCTTTTGGCATAGGCCGACGCGCTATCACCATCAGCGCCAATGGCCGAAATATGCACCATATGAGTAACACCCTGCTTGGCCGCCGCATCGGCAATCAGCGCCGCGCCGCGCGCTTGCACCGCGTCAAATTTTTGCTTGCCGCTTTCAAATAAAATGCCCACCGCATTGACCACGCCATCCGCTCCATCCAACGCCGCCGCCGTGCTGGCGGCATCGCGAATATTGGCCTGCATGATTTCAATTTGCCCCGGCTTGCCATTGGTTTTCAAAAACAAAGCCTCATTCGGGCGGCGCGTCACAATGCGCAGGCGATAGCCCTGCTTGGACAAGCGCCGCACAATATGGCGGCCAAGAAATCCGCTGCCACCGAAAATGGTGATCATGGAGTTTTCAGATAATTTATCGACGGAGCTGCTCATCAGGGTCATTTCTCACGCAGGTTGAACCGGGTGCGGTCATGCGAGGCGACCGCGCTTCATTGGCTTGTTGTTTAATATATCTTGCCGATTGATTGAAGCGAAAACGCGCCCATCGGGCGGTTTTTCGTTGCTTGACTTTTACCGGTGCGGCTTTTAGACAAGCATTTCCTGAGGGCCCAGGTGGCGGAATTGGTAGACGCGCTAGCTTCAGGTGCTAGTGCCCGTATGGGCGTGGAAGTTCGAGTCTTCTCCTGGGCACCATTTCTTCTTTGCAAAAATGCGGTTTTCAATCGCCCTTAAATCGCCTTATGGCAATCAGCGCATATCGCCGGTCGCGGTGATATCGAAATTGGGCATATCGCCGGTCGCGGTGATATCGAAATTGGGCATTTTCGTCACCAGCATGAAAAGATAAACCACAATCACCAAATCAAAAGCGAAACACAGCGCCGGATACCAGCCCGGCACACCGGCATTGGCCACCAGCATCGGGTGATACACATCATAGGCGGCATGCGCCATCCATAAACCCAACACCACAAGGCCGGAATATTTAAAACCGCGACGGGCACAAATCACCGCGACAATGAAAAACGGCAGGCCGAATGTGAACTCCAACATCATTGCCCCAATATCACCGGCCAAAAGCGCAAACAGCATATAAAAGGCCGGTAAGACAGCCAGACCGACACCATAAACCCGCGCCGTTAATTTCACATCTTTGACCATGGCAATGGCAATGCCGGCCAATAAAAGGCCAAGGGTAAAGGGAACCATATTCTCTCCTTTTGCGCGGCTAATTGAGATAGGCGAAAAACGCTTTCACCGCCTCCGGTTTACCGCTGCGCATTAAACCGTTTTCAAATGCCTCATTGATGGCCAGCCGATTGGTGGCAAAGCCGATAAGGGCACGGCGCGAAACCGTGGCTTTGGGAAAACTTTCATTGTCATAACCCTCGCCAATGCGCAACACGCCACGGCGAATATTCAGCGTGAAGCTCTCACCCGTCTCTTTCACATTCAGCCCGATTTTTTCATCCAGCTTCAGCGTTGCCTCTGACTTAAGGCGCGGCGTCAATACGTCCAGCAAATTGCGCGTCGGCACTTGCGACAAAAGCGCTCCGATGCCGATAAAGGGGCGGGTTTTTCGGCGGTCATAACTGCCATCCAATTGCGACGCCATGGCCAGCATATAATTGCGCTGGCTGGTGCCTTCCGACGCATAAGCTATATCGCGCAGGCATTTAATCATCAGCCTTTTGGCGCGCGCATTTTGCGGCGCTATGCGCAAACCATGCGCCAGCACCCGTCCGGCAAAAGCGCAATTGCCCGAAGCCGCCGCGCGATCGGCTTTATCAAGAGCCGCTTTCAGCCCGCCCATGGCGGCGACATAATCAGCCGCCAATTTTTGCGGCGGCATTTCAAACATGCCGACATAATCATCTCCCCACCACCCGGCTAAATTGGCATGCACACCGCGCGCGACAAAACTGAGACTGTGATAATACCATCCAATATCCGGATGATTGGCCAAATGCGGCGGCAATTTCAGCTCAGCGATAATATCTTCACGCATCATGTTTTCATTCAGGCCACGGACAATATGGTCGGTAATATATTGTATCGTATCGCGCACATCTTGCATGATGCGGCGCGATGATTTGGCATCAGTATAAATCGGCCCATGGCCGGGCAATAAAATCTCAACATTCATTTTGCTGAGTTGCTCCAGCGTATCCATCCATTTTCTGGGGTCGCGGCCTTTTTCTTGTCGCGGTGTGGCAATCACCGGGCCGGTGCCGTGAACCGCATCGCCGGGTACCAGAATTTTATGACGCGGCAAATACAGGGCCACCGCATCATCAATATCGGCTTTGGCGCTGACAAATTGAATGCGATGCCCGTCAATCGTCAATTGGTCGCCGCCTTTTACCAAACGGGTCGGCGGAAAATATCCGGTATCGCCATCATAAAAGCCGGGGCCGACACCGGCACCGACACTGCCCTCAATGCCTTGCGGCAATAGAAAACCCATTTGGTCAGTGGCGCGCCGCGCAATAAAAGGCAGCTTTGCAGACACCACCTCATTGCGATAACGCAGATAATCTTGATGCGCGATAATCTCGACTTTTTGTGCCGGGTCTTCAATCAACGCCGGACAACCGGCAATATGGTCGGGATGGCCATGCGTGTAAATAATATGGGTAATCGGCTTATCGGTAATTTTGCGCAATTCTTTCAACGCCCGTGCCGTTGCTCCCGGCCACCAACCGCAATCCATCGCGATAACGCCTTTTTTGCCGACTAAAAATCCGAAGCTTGAATAATCAAAATATTGTGCCCAATACACATTCGGGGCCACTTCGCGCAATTTCGGCGTGGCGAATTTCTTTAAATGTTCGGCCAGTTTCGGATGCACATCCGGTTTTGGCGACGGCATTTCAGCCCGCACTGACACTATCGAAACAAACACCATGGCCGCCACACCGGCCCATAAACCAAATCGCATAATAAATCCCCCAATTTGGCAGACAGATTAACGCGCGCGATGCGATTTGAAAAGTCCGCCGCGCCCTAGCCTTCGGCTTCCATTTGCTTGCGGAATTTTTTCCGCTCATGTTCCAGCAAATAACGTTTTCGAAGCCGCAGGCTTTGCGGCGTCACTTCCAGCAATTCATCATATTCGACATAAGCCATCATTTCTTCCAATGACATGCGCCGCGGCGGTGTCAATGTCACCGCCTCATCGGCACCTGCAGCGCGAATATTGGTCAGCTTCTTGCCTTTCAGCACATTGATTTCCAAATCATTATCGCGGCTATGCTCACCGACAATCATGCCTTGATAAACCGGTGTTTGCGGCTCGATAAACATCACCCCGCGATCTTGCAAATTAAACAGCGCGAAAGCCACCGCCGTGCCGGTCTCGCTGGCAATCAGCGCACCATTTCGACGACCTGCAATATCACCGGCATAGGGCGCATAATCATGAAACACCCGATTGAGCACACCGGTGCCGCGCGTCTGTGTCAAAAAGCGACTTTGATAACCGATAAGGCCGCGCGATGGGGCATGAAAAACCAATCGCGTTTTACCGGCACCGGCGGCGCGCATATCAATCATTTTGGCTTTACGGCGGTTCATCGCATCAACAACGCTGGAAGAAAATTCTTCATCGACATCAATCGTTACTTCTTCCACCGGCTCCATTTTCTGACCGTTTTCTTCGCGAATAAGCACTTTCGGGCGCGACACATTCATCTCAAAACCTTCGCGCCGCATGGTCTCAATCAGCACGCCCAGCTGCAACTCGCCGCGCCCGCCAATTTCAAATGCGTCTTTATTGTCGCTCTCGGCAAAAGTAATCGCCACATTGGTTTCAACTTCCGCCAAAAGCCGTTCACGAATAACTGTCGAGGTGACTTTTTTGCCTTCCGTGCCGGCAAACGGGCTGTCATTAACGGTAATGGTCACCGCCATGGTCGGCGGGTCAATCGGGGTTGAGGGCAGCGCATCGCTAATCGCCGGATCACCAATCGTATCGGCCACCGAGGCCTTGGTCAGTCCGGCAATACAGATTAAGTCACCGGCCGCCACTTCATCAACCGGCACCCGCTCAGTGCCGTCAAAGCGCAATAATTTGGTCAGTCGTCCGCTTTCAACCGTCTCGCCATTTAGATTAATCGCCTTCACCGCCTCATTGACTTTCGCCGTGCCCTGCACCACCCGACCGGTCAAACAGCGACCAATATAAGGGTCGCTATCCAGCAAAGTGGCGAGCATGGCAAACGGCTTATCCGGCTCGACTTGCGGCGGCGATACATGCGCCAACACCAAATCCAAAAGCGGATGCAGATTTTCGCGCGGTGCATCCAATTCATCAGCGCACCAACCATCGCGGCCCGACGCATAGAGAATGGGAAAATCCAATTGCTCGGAACTGGCATCCAGCGAGACGAATAAATCAAACACTTCGTCAATCACTTCATCAGGGCGGCCATCCGGACGGTCGACTTTATTAATCACCACAATCGGACGCAGCCCCTGCTTCAACGCTTTGCCGAGCACAAATTTGGTTTGCGGCATCGGCCCTTCCGCCGCATCCGTGAGCAAAATCACCCCATCCGCCATATGCAAAACCCGCTCCACCTCGCCGCCAAAATCAGCATGGCCCGGCGTGTCGATAATATTGATCCGCGTATCTTTCCAATTGATCGAGGTCGGCTTGGCGAGAATGGTAATGCCGCGTTCTTTTTCCAAATCGCCGCTATCCATCACGCGCTCATCAACCGCCTGGTTTTCGCGAAACAGGCCGGTTTGTTTCATCAGCCCGTCAATCAAAGTGGTTTTGCCGTGATCGACGTGAGCGATAATGGCGATATTGCGCAAGCCGTTTGCCGCAGATGAGGCCGAAACTTCGGTCATGGGAGATCCTTTTGAAAAACAGTTACGCCGCTTCTATCTGCTTGTGCGCCGACTGCCTAGCAGAAAATACGCTTACCTTAAGGCCGCCATCGATCTCTTGCCTGATTTCTCTAAAAATCGCCGCTAGACCTGTGGCATGTTTTTTTTCAAAATCAGAATGAGAAAAGCTTTATAAAAAGCGCGTATTTGTTGCGAGGCGTCACCGCTCATGGTGTTTATTGTTCTATCGGGGTTTTTTAGCGTTATGGCGGTGCGCGGTGCGCTTAATCCGCTGGGTGAAAAACGTTTCGACTCTTTTTTTTGGATGATGCTGTTATTTGCTGTCGGCGCAGCAATTTTGCCGATACGCCAAGCTTTGTTTGAAGCGAAAATGGAAATGGCGGTCGAAAAATTGACGCATCGCTATGGCGTGCAGGTAATTTGCCATTCGCGGCTCGGCAGCTTCTTTCATTGGAATAAATTGGGCTATGTGAAGCGCGGCGAAAATGCCATTCATTTGCGCCCCGATATGTGCAGCGAATTGCGCAGCTATATTGCCGACCCTGATGACGCCAATAAATCCGCCATTCGTCATTATGACACGGTCTTGTCTTTACACGTGCTGACGCATGAGGCGATGCATGTGAACCAAGAATATAATGAGGTGAAGGCCGATTGTCAGGCCTATCAGCGCAATCATAAAATGGCCGAACATTTGGGCATTGCGCCTGAAAAAGCGGCGCAATCGGCGATTGTCATTCACCGCTTTCGTCGCCCCCATCACCCCTATTACTCCACCCAATGCGAGCCGGGCGGTAATTTGGATGAGCAATTGATCGGCGCCGTATGGCGCGCGCCGGATAATTAAACCGATATTCTAAATAACGGCATTGCCGATAAGCCGTGCGCCGAGCAGCAATAAAAACCCATGCGCAATATGATAAAACCAAGCATCTGACATTTTCCGATTGAGAAAAATGCCGATTGCCACCCCGCATGGCACAAGCGGCGCCAGCACCAAACTGGCGGTCAGGCTGGCTGCATCAAACAGACCCAGCTCGATAAAAAACGGCAATTTGGCAAGATTGATGAGCAGGAAAAACCAGCTCATTGTGCCGACAAACAGCATGCGCGGTAATTGCAAGGGCAAGAGAAAAACTTGTGCCGGAATACCGCCGGTCAATGAAATGAAGCTGGCCAATCCCGATAACCCGCACCAAAGGCCGGCGCGCGGGGCTGAATTGCGCCGCAAAGCGCGTAAAGCGCGCCGTGACAGGGCAGCAGAAAGCGGCAAAGGTTTGAGCAGACGATAAAAATACCGTGCGCCGGTAAATAATGCCAAGCCGCCGATAAAGCCCAATAATAAGGTTTCATCAATTTGCTTGAATAAAAGCCAGCCAAGCAATTGCCCGAAACAGGCGGCGATAAACATCAGCATCACCAAAGCGCGCACCGTATGGCCGCGATATTTCCAACCGACATAAAAATCGCAAAGTAAAAACACCGGCAATAAAACCGCCAAGGCCGGACCGGGCGGCATGGCAATCAATAATATCGGCAATGACAGCGCCCCCAATGAGCCGCCAAAACCGGATTTGGCAATCGCCACCACCAAAGTGGCAATAACCCCGAACAGAAAAAACCCGGGAGTGGCGGCGATGAGACTGCTATCCACGATTTTTCCTTTCGGCTGTTGCGCCTGTTTAGGCACTTGTTTAGGCACTTGTTTAAGCGGATGATTTGAGACGGGCTTTGCCCTTATGCGGCGCAACTTAACCCGTTTGCTCTTAATGACAAGCCTCGGTAAGCGTCAGCGGCAATGAAAGCGAAATCAAGACGCTTTTCGGCAATCGCTTTGCGATGCTTGAGTTTACCCCGCTCTCGGTCTAGAACGGGCGAAAGGGGACATGATATGGCCATTCATTTGCATAAAAACGATTTGCCCGAGGGCTTGAGCTTTACCGGCGCGATTGCGGTTGATACCGAAACTTTAGGACTGAAACCGGCGCGCGACCGCTTGTGTTTGGTGCAGCTATCAGCCGGTGATGGCGAAGTGCATATTGTGCAATTCGATGCCGAGACTTATGACGCGCCGAACTTAAAGGCGGTTTTGAACGACCGGCAATTGATTAAAATCTTCCATTATGCGCGGTTTGATTTGGCGGTGATTGCGCAATATTTAAATGTCCATGCGGCGCCGCTTTGGTGCACAAAAATCGCCTCCAAGCTGGTTCGCACCTATACCGACCGGCATGGGCTGAAAGATTTATGCCGCGAATTATTAGGCGTTGATTTGTCAAAAGCGCAGCAAAGCTCAGATTGGGGAGCGCCCGAATTATCCGATGCGCAATTAAATTATGCCGCTTCTGATGTGTTGCATTTGCACGCTTTGAAAGAGCGCTTGGAGACCATGCTGGACCGCGAAGGGCGGCGGCCAATGGCGGAAGCGTGTTTTGACTTTGTGCTGGTGCGCTCGGCGATGGATTTGGCCGGTTGGGAAGATATGGACATTTTCGCTCATTAGGCGCATTTTGCCGCCATGGCTGAGAAAACTTCCGATGAAATTGGCGATAAACGCCAACAACAAGATTTAGGTTTTTACTCGCGCCGCATTTGGTTGCTGCGCCGGCTTTTGCCGCTATTGGCCTTGGCGCTATTGGCAATTTTGGCCTTTGCCGCCAATCCCGATTTGCGCCGCGCCTTTTCCGATGAGACAGCCGAAAGCGATCGGCTGGTCATTGCCGCGCCGGAATTTCTGGGCCGTTTGGCCGATGGGCGCCCCTATCGGATGACCGCTCTGGAAGGGCGTCAGACAACCGACGGCAATGTGATTTTGCAAAAAGCCGATATTCTCATCGACACCGATAATCCGGCAGGACGCATCAGTCTGAATGCCGATAGTGCCGATTATCAAGCATTGGACGCCATGGCCGCGCTTTCCGGCAATGTCAGAATGCGCGATGCGCAAAATAATATTTTAACCGGCGCCGCCATGCTGGCCGGTTTGGATAATGGTATTTTGACCGCCAGTGCCGTCACCATGCGCGGCGCGGCCGGCATTGTCACGGCAGATGAAATGCACGCCGATACGGATAAACGTCATTATCGTTTCACCAAAGCGGTGATGCGTTTAAAGGAACCGGTCAAGTGAGGCGGCAGCTGATTTATGGGCTTATGGCGGTTGTCCTCATTTCACCGGCGGCCGCGCAAAGCTTACGCTTTGCCACTGACCCGAAAGCACCGATCGATATTAAGGCCGGGCTGATTGACTGGCATGGCGATAAACAAAAAGCCGATTTTTCCGAGACGGCGGTTTTTTCGCAAGGGCCGATGCAAATGAGCGCGCAAACCATGCAATTGCAATTGCTGGCAGACGGCACGGCCGACAGCCTGCATGCACAAGGGGCGGTGGCGTTGATTTCGAAAGATACCAATGGGCGGATTTTGCGCCGCGCCTTCGCCGAAAAAGCAATTTACCGACCGGCTGACGAGCTTTTGGTTTTGACCGGCGCCGTGGAAGTGCGCGAAAGCGGCACACGCGACGGTATTCTGCGCGGCCATCGGCTGGATATTGACATGCGCAGCGGCAGCGCGGCGTTAAAAGGCGGCGGCAAAAAAGGCCGTGCGCGTATCGAATTGCGCTAGCGCCTTGTGCCAACTATAGTGCGGCCTATGAGTTCCACATTATCTACCTCTGAACCCAATGCCCCTGATGGGCATGCCGCCAATAATAGCGGCAGTGGAAATGGCCTTTGCGCCCGCAATCTGTCGAAATCCTATAAGGGGCGGCAGGTCGTCAAAAATGTTTCGCTGAATTTTGACCGTCGCCAATCGATTGGCCTATTGGGGCCGAATGGGGCCGGAAAGACCACGACTTTTTATATGATTACCGGTCTGGTGCGCCCTGATAGAGGACAGATTTTGCTGGATGGGCAAGACGTATCGCAATTGCCCATGTATCGCCGCGCCCGCCTCGGCGTTGGCTATTTGCCGCAAGAAGCATCGATTTTCCGCACCCTCTCGGTCGAAGCCAATATCATGTCGATTTTGGAAATTGTCGAACCCGATAAGGATGCGCAACACGCCAAGTTGGAAAATCTGCTGAACGAATTTTCCGTCACCCATGTGCGCCATTCAGCCGGTGGAGCTTTATCGGGCGGCGAGCGGCGGCGGGTGGAAATCGCCCGCGCTTTGGCCAGCGATCCGAGCTTTATTTTGCTTGATGAGCCATTTGCCGGTATTGACCCGATTGCGATTAGCGATATTCGCGAACTGGTGGCGCAATTAAAAGATCGCGGCCTCGGCGTGTTGATTACCGACCATAATGTGCGCGAGACGCTGAGCATTATTGACCGCGCGGTCATTATGCATGACGGCAATGTGTTGACTGAAGGCACGGCCGATGAAATTGTCGAAAATGATGCGGTACGGGCGCATTATTTGGGTGATGATTTTACTCTTTAACATCCACTTCATTAGCCACATTTTTTAAAAACGCGCTGAAACATAAAGCGGTGACTCGACATTTATCGTCCAAACGGGCACAATTTTTATGGGTCGATTGAAGTTCTTGCGGCCCGGCAGGCGTGAGCCTGTTTTGGCGGTCGCAAAAGCCTTTGCCCGCCGCCTTAAAATGCCTCCGCCTGCTGCGGCCCTGCTGTTCATATCAGCCCGCAGATAGCGGCTTTCGACATTTTGTCGGAACCCCGAAAGGAGACATAATGAACATAAATATCACCGGAAGACATCTTGAAACCGGCGCCGCTTTGCAGGCGCATGTAGAACAAGCGCTGACCGATGCGGTTAGTAAATATTTTGAACACGCTGGCGAAGTCAGTGTCACTTTCTGCAAACAAGGCCATCAATTTGAAGCGGCCTGTGCGCTGCATTTGGATAGCGGTTTGCATTTGCATGCGTCCGGCAGTGACAGCGATATTTACGCCAGCTTTGACCGCTCCGTGAACAAAATTGAGAAGCAATTAAGGCGTTATAAAAGGCGGCTGAAAAGCCATCATGGGCGAGAAAAATTGGCCCCGGCCGTGATGCAGACAGCGGAAAAAATTCTTGCGCCGGAACCGGAAGATGATGTGCCGGAGGAATTCACCCCGGTCATTATTGCCGAAAGCAAACGTAGTGTCGCGCAAATGAGCGTCTCGGAAGCGGTCATGCAATTGGAGCTTGGCGCCGATGATTTTGTGTTGTTTAAAGCGGCCGGCCGCGACGCATTGAACATTGTTCACAAGCGCGCAGACGGCAATATTGGCTGGCTCGAATTGGCCGAATAAGCGGGTAAACTTAAGGCCGATTTATAGATTGGGAATGGCGCGCGCCGCCATGCATTTGCTCATCAAAACATGGTGCGAGGTATAAGGTGAAACCGAACCGACCGAAAACATGCTGGTTAGCGGGGGCTTCATTTGCTTGGCGCTGCCCGGCGCGCCGGCAATGGTGCCGTTAAACGCATTGCAAGCGGCCAAATTTTCAAGCCTGTTAAGCGAAATAGCACCGCCATCAACCTGCACCAGAAAAGCCGCTTCGCGTTCAGCGCGCAATTTAGCGCTTAATGATTGTTTTTCCGCCGCCAGACTATCGGCTTTGCGCATCGCATCATTTTGCTGGTTTTTCAGTCGCGCCTCATTTTGCTGCAATAATTCGCGCGCACGGGCGGCAAAAGCCGCATCCAAATCGGTTATCTCATTTGATGCTGATTTACCGAACGGCCAAACCGAACCGATCCATGTATCGGCCATAAATCCGGTCGGCGCACACGCGCCCAAAAACGCAGTGCACAAAACAACCAAACAAAAACGCTGTAACGGCTGGGCCATAGGCTTTTATGAATCAAATTTCATCACAGGGGAAGGATTTTCTGTCGCCGCAAAGGCGCGGATTTTGAAAATGCCGTGAGCGGGCATTTATGAAAGCAAAGGGAATTTGGTGGAGCCAGGCGGAATCGAACCGCCGACCTCTTGCATGCCATGCAAGCGCTCTCCCAACTGAGCTATGGCCCCAAACTGACGCGGAACCTAATCGAAGCAGCCGACGCAATCAAGCGCAAACTGATCAACAACCGCTAAAGGACGATATTAGGCGTCATCCTCATCATCTTCGAGGAAGCTTTCATCTTCATCCTCATCTTCATCCAACAGCGTGTCGTCTTCATCATTATCATCCAGCAATGCTTCTTCGCCGTCAAAATCGCCAATCGTCTCTTCTTCATCCTCATCATCTGAGGCTTCTTCATCGACCATTTTATCGAGGCTGATGGCGTCATCATCATCATCTTCCAGCGCCTCGTCTTGCGTCTCTTCGCTTTTGGCTTCCGGCTTTATCTCTTCAACCGGCTTGCTGGGCGTCATCGCCGCTGTCGGGTCATAGCTGTGCTGGCATTTCGGACAAATTACCGGCTGCTTATTTAAATCGTAAAATTTCGCCTCGCAGGCTTCACAAATGCGCTTCGTACCAAGTTTCGGATCAACCACGAGAATACCTCCGGCTCGACAACAATAATTTTTGTTCCTGCCATGATGGAGCGGGTCTGTCAAAGGTAAAGTCATCTAATTTTTATCTAGCACCCGTGCACCGGTCAGGCAGTTGCTTGACGCTAACGATAAAAAACGCGACAAAGCCAGCATGTCCGAAGGTGCCACCAAACACGCAATCAGCGCCGTGCATGCACGCCATCCGCTCAGCGGAAAAGTCCGCGTGCCGGGTGATAAATCCATTTCGCATCGGGCGATGATTTTAGGCGGCTTGGCACAAGGCGAAACACGGGTCAGCGGCCTGTTGGAAGGCGATGATGTGCTCGCCACCAAAAAAGCCATGCAAGCCATGGGCGCACAGATTGAAAAATTACCTGACGGAGATTATCGGCTTATCGGCACCGGCCCATGCGGCTTGAAATCACCGGACGCACCGCTTGATTTCGGCAATGCCGGTACCGGTGCCAGACTGGTTATGGGGCTGGTGGCGGGGGCCGGTATTGAGGCTGAATTTATCGGCGATGCGTCACTTTCCGCGCGGCCCATGGGGCGGGTGATGCGGCCATTGGCACAAATGGGCGGACAATTTCAGGCAAATAATGATGAACATTTACCGTTAAAGGTTTTGCCGGCCGATATATTTCCCGCCGATATCACAACTGAAGTGGCCTCGGCGCAGGTCAAATCTGCCTTGCTGCTGGCTGCCCTGCATTGCGCCGGCACCAGCATTATTCGCGAGACAAAACTGACCCGCGACCATAGTGAAAACATGCTGGCGCTGTTTGGGGCGGATATTGAACGCAGCCAAGAAGACGGGCTGCATATTCTGAAAATACATAATGAAAACGGCCCGACGCGGCTTGTCGGCACATATATTGATGTGCCGGGCGATCCTTCTTCGGCCGCTTTTCCAATGGTTGCCGCGCTGATTGTGCCGGGTTCGGATATTGTTCTGGAAAATGTCATGCTCAATCGACAGCGCGACGGTTTGATACGGGTCTTGCGCGATATGGGCGGGCAAATCGATATGCTCAATCCGCGCCAAGCGGCCGGCGAAGCAGTGGCTGATTTACATATTCGCCATAGCCGCTTGCAAGCGATAGACGTTAGTGCCGATATCGCATCGGATATGATTGACGAATATCCGGCACTGGCTGTCGCCGCGGCCACGGCTGATGGAACGACGAAAATGTCGGGACTGGGTGAGTTGCGGGTTAAAGAAAGCGACCGTCTGGCCGCCATTCATGACGGGCTGGCCGCCAATGGGGTAGCCGTTGAAAGCGGTGCCGATTGGCTGCATGTCACCGGTACGGCAAATGGCGTGAGCGGTGGCGGCATGGTGGCCACCCATCATGACCATCGCATCGCCATGGCTTTTTTATGCCTTGGTCTGGTTGCGCAAGCGCCGGTTAAAATTGATGACCGCGCCATGATTGCCACCAGTTTTCCAAATTTTTTCGACTTAATGGCGGATTTGGGAGCCGATTTTGATGCAGCGTAGAAACCAAATGCACAGGTTAGAATATGCAAGCTAATGATAAACTCATCGCCGTGGACGGGCCGGCGGCCAGTGGCAAAGGCACATTGGCAAAAAAGCTGGCCGCGCATTTTGACTTTGCCTATTTGGATACCGGCGCGCTTTACCGCGCGGTTGCCCTTAGCGTGCTGGAGAGTGGCGGCGCGCCGGATAATGAGCAAGACGCCGTGTACGCGGCCAAGACCTTAAACATGGCGCGGCTTGAGGAGGCTGATTTTGCCGCCGCTTTGCGGACAGCCGAAACCGGTCGCGCCGCCTCGCTGGTTGCCGCCATGCCGGATGTGCGCGCCGCAATTTTGACCGCCCAACGCGCGTTTGCCGCCACCCCACCCGATGGTAAAGCCGGCGCCGTGCTGGATGGCCGTGATATCGGCACGATTGTGTGCCCTGAAGCCGCGGCGAAATTATTTGTCACCGCCCGGGCCGAAATTCGCGCCGAACGGCGACATAAGGAATTACAGGGTCAAGACCCGTCGATAAGTTTTGACACCGTATTGGCGGATATTGAGACGCGCGATGAGCGCGATGCCTCACGCGCCACCGCGCCGATGAAACAAGCTGAAGATGCGGCCTTGCTTGATAGTTCTGATTTGTCTATAGAAGAGGCGTTCACAGCGGCTCTGGCGCTGGTTGAGGCAAAAATCAACCGCCCCTGAAATCCAAACACCGCGTCCCATGATGGGGTGAACCTATTTCAAAACCATGGCCCGAAACGGCAGCGCAGTTTGGTGCGCATTTTTCCGTTTGGGAAGTCCGGCCCTGAGGTCGCAATAAAAGCGGCGGGTTTGGCATAAACTTAAGGAGACACAAAACGTGTCTGACCAAAATACTGATACGGGTTTGAACCCGTCTAGTGATGATTTCGCAGCGCTTTTGGAAGAAAGCTTTTCCGCCGATGCGCCGCTTGAAGGCACTGTCGTGCGTGGCCGCGTCACCGCCATTGAAAATGATTTGGCGATTGTCGATGTCGGCCTGAAGACTGAAGGCCGCGTTCCGTTGCGCGAATTTTCAATGGCCGGGCAAGCGGCTGAAATTGGCGTTGGCGACGAAGTGGAAGTGTTTCTCGACCGCATTGAAAACGCCATGGGCGAAGCGGTTCTATCACGCGATAAAGCGCGACGCGAAGAAAGCTGGATTAAGCTTGAGAAAAACTTTGAAGCCGATGAGCGTGTTGAAGGGGTTATTTTCGGCCGCGTCAAAGGCGGTTTCACCGTCGATTTGAATGGCGCAACAGCGTTTTTGCCGGGCAGCCAAGTGGATATTCGTCCGGTGCGCGACATCACCCCTTTGATGAACACGCCGCAGCCTTTCCAAATTCTGAAAATGGACCGCCGCCGTGGCAATATTGTTGTTTCGCGTCGCGCCATTATGGAAGAAACACGGGCCGAAGCGCGCAATGAAATCGTCGCCAATTTGCTGGAAGGCCAACAGGTCGAAGGCGTGGTGAAAAACATTACCGATTATGGTGCGTTTGTCGATTTGGGTGGCGTTGACGGCTTGTTGCACGTTACCGATATTGCCTGGCGTCGGGTCAATCATCCGTCGGAGGTTTTGACCGTCGGTGAAACCGTGCGCGTGCAAGTGGTAAAAATCAATTCTGAGACACAGCGCATCAGCCTTGGCATGAAACAGTTGGAAGCCGACCCTTGGGAAGAAGCAGCCAGCAAATTTGCCCTTAATTCAAAAGTCAAAGGCCGGGTCACCAATATCACTGATTATGGTGCTTTTGTTGAACTGGAAAACGGCATTGAAGGGCTTGTCCATGTCTCTGAAATGAGCTGGGTGAAGAAAAACGTGCATCCGGGCAAAATCGTTTCAACCAGTCAAGAAGTGGAAGTCATGGTGTTGGAAGTGGATGCTGAGAAGCGCCGCATCTCATTGGGTCTGAAACAATGCATTGATAATCCGTGGGAAGATTTCTCATCGAAATTCCCAAGCGGTACGAAACTGTCCGGCGAGATTAAAAACATTACCGAGTTTGGCCTGTTTGTCGGTCTTGATAATGATATTGACGGCATGGTGCATATTTCTGACCTCGATTGGAATGCCTCGGGCGATGAAGCTTTGGCGCAATATTCAAAAGGCCAAACAGTTGAAGCCGTGGTGCTGGAAGTCGACCAAGATAAGGAACGCGTCAGCCTTGGCATTAAGCAATTGGATGGCGACCCGTTCGAGTCGATTGCCGATTTGCGCCGTGGCGATACGGTGACTTGCGAAGTAACTGCGGTTACTGATGGCGGTCTGGAAGTAGCGGTTGCCGATGGCGATGTTGCGGCCTTTATCCGTCGTTCGGATTTGTCGCGTGATCGTCAAGACCAACGCCCTGAACGTTTCCATGTCGGCGATAAGTTGGACGCCATGGTAACCAACCTTGATAAGCGCGACCGCCGTGTCGGCTTGTCAATCAAAGCACTGGAAATTGCCGAAGAGAAAGAAGCGGTTCAACAATATGGCTCTTCTGACAGCGGCGCATCTTTGGGTGATATTTTGGGTGCTGCCCTTAATCAGGAAAATAAAGACGACTAAGCCGTAACAGCTTTATCTTTTTAACCCGTCGCGGCAAATCAGCTGCGGCGGGTTTTTTTTCGAGATAGATCAAGCCGGTGCTTGACGCCTGCAGATTGGAGTGGCAGCTTATCCTTCTTGGAACGCCGCGTGTCGGCTTTGGAGGCCTCGGCATGATAAAATCGGAACTGATCGCGAAAATTGCAGAGCTTTATCCGCATTTATACCAGCGCGATGTCGAAATTATCGTCAATCGTCTTTTGGATGAAATCGGTGATGCGATGGGCCGCGGCGACCGCGTTGAATTGCGCGGCTTTGGCACATTTTCCGTCAAGCAGCGTGAAGCGCGTATCGGTCGCAATCCGCGCACCGGCGAAAGCGTTGCGGTGGCCAAAAAACACGCGCCGTTTTTCAAAACCGGCAAAGAAATGCGTGAACGGATGAACCGCAATGGTGGCCGATAGGCCGTAGCATGGTGAACGGTTTTCTGACCGCCTTGAAAACGCTGGCCGGCAGGCTGGCTTTTTTTGTGACCCTGATTGTGTTGCTGCCTTTGGCCGTGCTTAATCGGCAATTGGTTGAACTGGCCCTCAATCCGTTTGACATTATCCGCCAGCAGCCAAGTCTGAACATTACATTACCACTTTTTATGGCGCTGTTTATCGCCTTTGCCATCGGCATAGTGCTGGGCTATGCGCTGGCCGGCATGCGCAAAACCCGGCATCGGGAGAAACCGCGAAAAACCAGCAGCGGCGAGACCGCAACACAAATCGCGACACAATCACCGACTGGTGAAGCGTTTGCGCGCATGGTAAAGAAAACACCGGAAAAGAAGATTGCCGCGCCGATAGCGACCGGTAACCCGACAGATACGCCGACAGGTGAGCCGGCAGATAAGGTAGAAGAAAAATGAACCCGATATTTTGCGCCATAGATACGCCCGATATGGCGCGTGCCGGTGGATTGGCGGAAAGCTTGGCCGGTCATATTGGCGGGTTGAAACTGGGTATGGAATTTTTCTATGCGCATGGAGCCAGTGGCTATCATAAGCTGGCCGCTTATAACCAACCTATTTTTCTCGATTTAAAGCTGCATGATATTCCAAATACGGTGGCCGCCGCGATACGCGCGCTGGCCGCCTTGGAACCGCAATATTTAAACGTGCATGCCGCCGGTGGTGCGGCGATGATGCAAGCGGCCGCAGAAGCGGCGGCTTCGGCCGAAGATAAAGGCTTCACCCCACCGACCATGCTGGCGGTTACTGTTTTGACCAGCCTGTCCGATAGCGATTTGCATGCCATTGGCGTCTCCGGCAGTCCGCGCGATCAAGTTTTGCGGCTGGCCGCTTTGGCACGCGAAAACAATATGCAAGGTGTGGTCTGTTCAGCCCATGAAATCGAGATGTTACGGGCCGAAATGGGGGCTGATTTTAAACTCATCGTGCCCGGCATAAGACCGGCAGGCAGCGATGTGCAAGACCAAAAACGGGTGATGACGCCGGAAGATGCACGCCGTGCCGGAGCTGATATTCTGGTCATCGGACGCGCCATTACCGGTGCCGATGCGCCGGCCGAAGCGGCTGCCGCGATTGCCGAAACGATAAAAAACATATGATGATGTGTGATGTCAGCAGCGATTAAAATATGCGGCGTTACCAAGCCGCTAGATATTGAGACCTTGAACAGCTTGTGTGTTGAGCTGGTCGGCTTCAATTTCTATAAACCCTCACCGCGCTGTTTAACCATGGAGCGCGCCGCGCAATTGGCCGCGCAATGCCGCCCTGAAATGGACCGTGTCGCGCTTTTGGTGGACCCGAGCGATGATGATATTGACCATGCTTTGGGCATGGTCAGCCCGCATCGCTTGCAATTGCATGGCGCGGAAAGCCCAGAACGGGTGGCTGAAATAAAACGCCGTTCGCATTGCGCCATCATAAAAGCATTGCCGATTGCCGCGGCGGCGGATTTCGGCACGGCAAAAGCCTATCAAGACTGCGCCGATTGGTTTTTATTTGATGCCAAGCCGCCGCAAGACGGGATGCCGGGCGGCAATGGTGAAGCCTTTGACTGGACGGTGCTGAAAGCGTATGACCTGAAGCAGCCATATTTGCTGGCCGGCGGTTTGACAGCCGATAATGTCGCTTCGGCATTGGCAATAAGCGGCGCGGAAATGGTCGATATTGCATCCGGTGTAGAAACTGCGCCGGGCGAAAAAGACGCCGCCATGATGACGGATTTTGTAACTGCCGTGCGCAGTGTTTAAACAGTGAGAAGGTAAAACGGTGGAGCAGAAAAATTCATATCGTGCGGGGCCTGATGAAAAGGGTCGCTTTGGCTTATATGGCGGACGCTTTGTCGCTGAAACACTGATGCCGCTCATCCTCGATTTGGAACGCCATTATGAGGCGGCGCAAAAAGACCCGGCCTTTGCCGCGCAATTGGATGATTTGCAAACCCATTATGTCGGCCGTCCAAGCCCGCTCTATTTTGCTGAACGCCTGACCGAGCATTTCGGCGGTGCGAAAATTTATTTGAAACGCGATGAGCTGAACCATACCGGCAGCCATAAGATCAATAATTGCCTGGGGCAAATTTTATTGGCCAAGCGCATGGGCAAAACCCGCATCATTGCGGAAACCGGTGCCGGTCAACACGGCGTTGCCGTAGCCACAGTGGCGGCGCGTTTCGGCCTGCCTTGCACGGTGTTTATGGGCGCTACAGATATTGAGCGACAAAAACCCAACGTCTTTCGGATGAAACTTCTCGGCGCTGATATTCGCCCCGTCACTTCCGGGGCCGGCACGTTGAAAGATGCGATGAATGAAGCTTTGCGCGATTGGGTTACAAATGTTGAGGACACTTTTTACATTATCGGCACCGTCGCCGGTCCGCATCCCTATCCGGCCATGGTACGCGATTTCCAATCGATTATCGGCCGCGAAACCAAACAGCAAATGCAAGAGCGCGAGGGCCGCTTGCCCGATACATTGATTGCCTGCATTGGCGGTGGCTCAAATGCAATGGGTCTGTTTCATCCGTTTTTGGATGATGGTGAGGTCAATATTATCGGCGTTGAAGCAGGCGGGCATGGGCTGGATACGCCCGACCATGCCGCTTCATTAGCCGGGGGTGAACCCGGTATTTTGCACGGCAATCGCACTTATTTGCTGCAAGATGATGACGGGCAAATTATTGAAGGCCACTCCATATCGGCCGGTCTTGATTATCCGGGTATTGGTCCGGAACATGCATTTTTGCGCGATAGCGGCCGCGTCACTTATGTTTCAGCCACTGATAAGGAAGCGCTTGAAGCGTTTCAATTATTGACCCGTTTGGAAGGCATTATTCCGGCTTTGGAGCCAAGCCATGCGCTGGCCCATGTCGGCAAAATCGCGGCAGATTTGCCGCCCGAGCATTTGCTGGTGATGAATATGTGCGGGCGCGGCGATAAGGATGTGTTCGCGGTTGCCGAACATTTGAATGTGGAGCTGTAAGATGAGCAGTCGCATTGATACGCTTTTCACTCGCCTGAAGGCGGATAATCAAAAAGCCTTTATCGCCTTTATCACTGCCGGTGACCCCGATATTGAAAGCTCGGCAAAAATCCTCGCAGGCCTGCCGCAAGCCGGTGCCGATATTATCGAATTGGGCATGCCGTTTACTGATCCGATGGCCGACGGCCCGTCCATTCAAGCCGCTTCGCAACGCGCCTTGGCGGCCGGTCAAACCTTGCTTGGCACGCTGGATATGGTGCGCCAATTTCGCCAAAAAAATGACACAACACCGATTGTGCTGATGGGTTACTACAATCCGATTTATATTTACGGGGTTGATAAATTCGTAAATGACGCAAATGCCGCCGGTGTGGACGGTTTAATCGTTGTCGATTTGCCGCCTGAAGAAGATGAAGAATTATGCCTGCCGGCGCTTCAAAGCGGGCTGAACTTTATTCGTCTGGCCACGCCGACCACTGATGATGCGCGCCTGCCGGACGTTTTAAACAATACATCCGGCTTTGTTTATTATGTCTCGATTACCGGCATTACCGGTTCCGCCGCGCCACAACAACAAGCCGTGGCTGATAATATTGCCCGCATTCAAGCACATACTGAGCTGCCGGTCTGTGTCGGTTTCGGCATTCGTACACCCGAACAAGCCGCCGCTATGGCCGGCGTCGCAGACGGGGTTGTGGTCGGCTCTGCCTTAGTCGATGTGATCGGCGAAGCGGCAGAGAACGGCGAAGATGCCAGTGAAAAAGTGCTGGCGCTTGCCAGCGCCTTGGCGCAAGGTGTAAAAAGAACATAGCTGAAACACGCGGCACTTATGCCGCCAGGAGACAGCCATGAATTGGATTAAGAATTTCGTTCGTCCGCGCTTTCAAAGCGTTTTTCGTGAGCGCGACGACACGCCGGATAATTTATGGGAAGCGTGTAAAAAATGCGGCGAAATGATTTTTCACCGCGATTTGGAAGCGCTGCAAAAAGTCTGTCCCGGCTGCGACCATCATATGCGCATTGGCGCAAATGAACGCTTTGAAGGGCTATTCGATGACGGCAAATATGAGCTATTGGATTTGCCCGAAGTGCCGCATGACCCGTTAAAATTCAAAGACCAGAAAAAATATGCCGAGCGGCTGAAAGATGCACGCACCAAAAGCGGCAATAAGGACGCGGTGAAAGTCGCCAAAGGCAATTTGGGTGGCCAAACGGCAATTATTGCAGTGCAGGATTTTCATTTTATGGGCGGCTCTTTAGGTATGGCGGCGGGTGAAGCTGTGGTGACCGCAGGCGAAGCGGCCTTGGCGGAAAACGCGCCGCTCATCATGGTGGCGGCGGCTGGCGGTGCGCGCATGCAGGAAGGCATTTTATCGCTGATGCAAATGCCGCGCACGACAGTGATTGTGCAAGAATTACGCGAGCGCGGCCTGCCTTATATTGTCGTTCTGACCGACCCGACCACTGGCGGTGTCACCGCTTCTTACGGCATGCTGGGCGATGTACATATTGCCGAGCCGGGCGCCCTTATCGGCTTTGCCGGTCCACGCGTCATTCAAGATACGATTAAAGAAAACCTGCCCGAGGGTTTCCAACGCGCCGAATATTTATTGGAACATGGCATGGTCGATATGGTTGTGCATCGCCATGATATGCCGTCAATTTTGGCCCGCCTTATCGATTTGCTGACCGGTGGCCGCCCGCCGCAAACCGCTTAACGCGCATAGCCCATCATTTATGAGCAAATCTGAAACCGCTTCCGATGCGCTCTTGCAGCGTCTTTTGGCCCTGCATCCGCGATTGATCGATTTATCGCTGGACCGCATGTGGCGGCTGTTAACTGCGCTGGACCATCCGCAAGATAAATGCCCGCCGATTATTCATATTGCCGGCACCAATGGCAAAGGCTCCACCGCCGCCATGCTGCGCGCCATATTGGAAGCCGATGGCAAGCGCGTTCATGCTTATCATTCGCCGCATTTGGTGCGCTTTCATGAGCGGATTATTTTGAGCGGCGCGGAAATCGCCGAACCGCTTTTGGAAGATGTATTGGCGCGGGTGGAAAAAGCCAATCAAGGCCGCCCGATTACTTTTTTTGAAGTGACCACGGCAGCCGCTTTTTTGGCCTTTGCCGAACACAAAGCCGATTATTTGATTTTGGAAGTCGGGTTGGGCGGTCGACTGGACGCAACCAATGTGATGACGCCAAAATGCGCCGCCATCACGGCCATTTCCATGGATCATCAAGATTTTCTCGGCGACACGCTTTTATCGATTGCTGAGGAAAAAGCCGGAATTTTAAAAACCGGCGTGCCGGCGGTAATTGCCAAGCAAGAGGCGCAAGTGACCGGCTTTTTAACCGATTATGCGGCGCGCAAGGGCACGCCCCTCATCGCCGCCCCAGCGATTATATCGGACCCACAAGATGACGCGGCAATGATTTATCAATCCGCCGACGGACCGCTGCGCTTGCCAAAACCGGCTCTTGGCGGCGCGCATCAATTGGATAATGCCGCCACCGCACTGGCTTTGGCTGAAAAATTACATATTGGCACAAACGCCATGGCTATTGGTCTTGAGACCGTTAATTGGCCGGCGCGGCTGCAGCATTTAAAATCCGGCCCGTTGGTCGAGGCAATTAAGCGACGCCTGCCGCAAATGGAATTACGCCTCGATGGCGGTCATAATCCGGCCGCCGGTGCGGCATTGGCTGATTGGCTGGCAAGCAGGACCAAAGCTGATGCGCAAGAAAGACCGTTGCATATTGTGCTGGGCATGCTGGCCAGCAAGGCGCATGAAGAATATCTTACTTGCTTGGCGCAAAGCGGAGCGCATATTCACGCTGTGCCGATTGAAGATAATGAAAATACGCTCAGTGCCGAGACGCTATGTGCGGCAGCGCAAGCAGTCGGTCTTGTCGCCACGCCGCATGAAAATTGGCGCGCCGCCTTAAAGGCCATAGAAGATGAGACTGCGCTTATCTTATGTGCCGGTTCGCTATATTTAGCCGGTCATATATTGGCCGCCAATCGCGCGCCTTAGAGACTTTCGTCAATCCAGCTTTTAATATCGCTTTTCGGCGCCGCACCGATTTTTGTTGCTGCTGCCTGACCGTCTTGGAAAATCATCATGGTCGGAATGGAACGGACGCCGTAATTGGTCGGCGCTTCCGGATTTTCATCAATATTGATTTTAATGATCGATAATTTGCCGTCATATTCGGCGGATAATTCATCCAAGGCCGGAGCGATTTGCTTGCATGGGCCACACCATTCAGCCCAAAAATCGACCAAAACCGGACCGTCTGCGTTTAAAACTTCTTGTTCAAATTCGGCATCATTAATATGTGCAACAGCCATCGGGGCCTCCTTTGATTGCGTCTAAAGCTAATTTAGGCACTGAGACAGCGATTCTCAAGCAGCTAAAGCAGGGCCTTTAAATCGCTAAGACAGCTTATCCCCAGCCGCCAGAGCGGCCATAGCTGCCGCCATATCATCGGCAGATAAAAACTCAATATGGCCGTTTTGCGTCCAAACCAAAGCGCATTGTACCGGCTTTGCCGTGCCTAGCGCCGCTTCCATCAAGCCGCGATAGGCCGCCATTTGCATAATATAAGCGGGCAAAACCACGCCGTTTTCCGGTGGTATGCCGGTTTTGAAATCAACCAGCAAAACCCTGTCATCGGTCTCAACCATGCGGTCAATTTGTCCCGATAGGCTGATGCTCTGCCCGTCCGGCAATCGCAAATTTCCAGCAATCGGCGCTTCAGCCCGCGCCATTGGAGAAAAAATATCAGCCAAATCATCCGCCTCAATCACCCTCAAAGCTTCAGCAATGGCCGTCTCAATATCCGCCGCATTAAGCGTTTCGTCCTCTTGTTTATCGAGATAAGCTTTTTCCATAAAGGCTTTGGCCCGCGCCGCGCGTTGTTCAATCGGCAAGGAAGGCAACCATTCCAATAAAGCGTGAATGGCATGTCCGCGTGCCGCAGCGCGTTGCCGCGCCGCTTCTGCCGTAGGCGATAAAGCGACAAAATCATCGTTCGTATCATGCGTTTTCCCCGCTTCCTCATGCAGTGCCAAACCGGATGGCGAAAATATTTTGAGACCGATATGTGGCCGACCGGTACTGCGTTGAGACGGTTTATCGCTGACCCAAGCGGGTGACGGTTTTATATCCGGCTTTTGCACTGCGCTTTGCCCTGCCGCCTCTTGGCGTGGCAATTTGTTTTCGCCGCCGGCCAATGGGCCGCGCGCCTTTTCATCCAATGCCGCATCAATCATCGCATACCAGCTATCGGGCGGCGGGGCTTTTTCTTTTGCCCCCAACCAACCGCCAATATAAAGCCGCTCGCGGGCCCGCGTCATTGCCACGTAAAGCAGCCGTTTTTCTTCCTCAGACGCAGCTTGTTCTGCCGCGGCGGCCTGCGCCGCATTATACGGATCACGCAAAGCCTGATTGGCGCGCCAAAGAGGCGTTCGCGCGGCATTAAATTGCACCCGCTCCGACGCGCCGCCTCGTTTTTTCGCCGGACGGCATGTGTCGGGCAAGAATACAATCGGTGCTTCCAGCCCTTTCGCCCCATGCACGGTCATAATGCGCACGGCCCCGCCGCCGGCTTCCATATCGCGCTTAATCTCCTGGCTGCCTTGGCGCAGCCAATGCAAAAAGCCCTGCATGCTGGCGGCTTGGCGCGCTTCATAAGACAAAGCCAGACGCAATAATTCGCTAAGCGGGTCGTCAATCTCCGGCCCGAGGCGCGCGCTTAATAATTTATGGCCGCCTTGCGCGCCTAAAAATTGTGCCAAGACTTCATAAGGCGAGAGATAATCAATGCGCGCACGCAACCAGACAAGCCGCTTATAAGCGGCGTTAAATTCATCTTTTTCTGCTGCTTTTTCGAGAGCCTGCCATAGGCTGGTTTTGCGGCCATGCGCCAAATTGAAAAGCTCTGCTTCCGACAATCCGCCTAACGGGCTGCGCAAAAAAATGGCCAACGCCATATCATCATCGGCATTCAGGGCAAAATCCATCGCCGCCAAAATATCGGCGACGGCGATTTGTTCGAGTAACACCATGCGGTCGCTGCCGGCAATGGCGATATTTTTGCGCTTTAGCGCGCGGGTTAATGCCTGAACAAATTCATCGCGCGTTCGCACCAAAACCAAAATATCACCGGCCCGCACATCTTGTTTTTCATCGGCCAAAAGCGCGCTGATTTTGCCGGCAATTTTATCGGCCAGCCGATGCCGTCCGCCGACCGCCATCACATCTGGAATTTGCCAGGCTTGCTCCGCTTCAGCTGCCGCATCGCTTTCGCTGGGCGGCCAAATTTCAACATGACCGACAGCCTCAGTGCGAAACGGCTCATGGCGCAAAGGCGTTCCTTTGGCGCTGACACCGGCCGCGTGGTCGGCAAAAACCAAATCAACAGCGCGTAAAATTTCCGGCGCTGAGCGCCGTGACATCAGCATTGGCAGGTCAAAAAACTGTCCACCAATGGCGGTGACCGCTTTTTCAAAATATCCGCGCTGCGCGTCAAAGCCGGTCGGGTCAGCCCCTTGGAAAGAAAAGATTGATTGTTTTTCATCACCCACCGCAAATAAAGTGCGGGTGATATTTTCTGCCGCCATCGCCGCCGCACCGAGACCGGCATCATCAAAAAATGCATCCGCCAAGGCTGAGATAATCTGCCATTGCGCCGGGCTGGTGTCTTGCGCCTCATCGATTAAAATATGATGCAGCCCATTATCGATTTTATACAATACCCATTGCGCCGCTTGCGGCCCGCTCAATAGCCGATTGGTCACCGCAATCATATCTTCATAATCCAGCACGGCGCGGCGCGTTTTGGCGCTTTGGTAAGCGCTTAATAAAGCCTCGGCAAATAAATAAACCGCCTCGGTCAAATGATAATTGGCCAGCCCTTTCAACTGTCCGTCCAGCGCTTCGACATCATCACCGAAACGCTCAAATTGTGCCGCCAAATCCGGCTCTTTATCGCTTGGCCCTTTTGTGGCCAAACGGATGCGTCGGTCGCCATCGGTTTTGAAAAATACGCTATGTAAATGCGACCAGCCGAGATGACGGGCGCCGATTTTTGTATCACGCCAAACGGCCAAACGCTCGGCTTGCGCGATATCGGTTTTCGTGCCCGCCGCCAGCCATGGCAATAATTTGTCGAGCAAGGGCTTGGCCGCGCCATATAAGGCTTCAAGCAGGGTTTCCCTATCGGGCAGGTTTTCACTCGGGTCTTTTAAAATTCCCATCGCTTGTGCCAAATCAGCCAAACGCTGTGCCATGGGCATGTTTTCAAAAGCAGCGCGGCGGTCAATAATTTGCCGCCCCAATGCAAGAATATCCGGCTCGGCCAAAGCCCGTGTCAGCCGCGCCATTGCCACACCCAAGGCTTTGTCGTGCGGGGTATGCGTTGCTTGGCTCAAAATATCAGCGATTAAATCGGCCTGTAGCGCGCGCGCATCTTGCTCATCCAAAAGGTCAAAATGCGGCGACAGACCGGCCTCCAAAGGAAACCGCTTCAGCAGGCTTTCGCAAAATCCATGAATTGTCTGCACCCGCAAACCGCCCGGCGTTTCCAAGGCGCGGGCAAATAATATCCGCGCCCGAACCAGCATTTCGGCATCGGCTTTGCAACCCAGCCGCGTCTCAATCTCATCACGCAGAGCGCCATCATCCAATAGCGCCCATTGCGCCAAAAGCTCAAACAAACGGTCTTGCATTTCAGCCGCCGCCGCGCGCGTATAGGTCAGGCATAAAATCCGCTCCGGTGCGACCCCGTCAAGCATTAGTCGCGCCAGACGCGACACCAGAATATAGGTTTTACCGGCGCCGGCATTGGCCCCGACCCAGGCCGAGCCATGCGGGTCTAACGCATTGAGGATATCGGTTTTGGCCTCAAGCTCAGTCATCGCCGCCCCCACTGCTTTGCCATTCCGGCAGACGTGCCAAATGGTCAAAGGCGCGCTCCGTCAGCGGCCTGTTTTGACTGCCCGGACGCGGGCGAATATGCACATGATAGGCTTGGCTTTCTTCGCCATAAGCCGCAATCAACCGCGTCACCATATCAATCGCGCCATCTATCAAAGCAGCATCAGGTTCAATATCCAAAACCGTGGCGGCCGGTTCGCGACCGGTTAATTGCCAGTAAGACAAATTATCCGCTTGGCCGTGCAAAGGCGCAGCATTATCAATTATCGGCTGAAACTGGCCATGCTGCAAAATTGCCGCTTCGAGGCTCAATTGCGGCGCCAAAAATTGCTTCACCGCTTTGCGGCTGGGCACGGCACCGGTTTTATAATCGATCAGGCTAAAGCGGCCGTTTTTTAAACCGTCAATTCGGTCAGCCTTGGCGGTGACACGAAATGCTTCACCATTTATCGAAAGCTGCATTTCGCCGCGCAATTCGACATGGCTTTCGCTAATTTGCTCAGCCCTTGCTTGCTCATGGGTTTCCAGCCAATCAGCCACCGCCTCCAAACGCGCTTGCCAAAATTGCATTAAAACGGCACCGCCCGGCAGGCTGTCGCGCAGCCGATTGGCAGTGGCCAAAAAAGCAGCGGCCGGCGTATCGCCCAAATGCGCCGAAGCGGCAATATGGTGTTCCAAAACCTGGTGCAAAAAAGTACCGCGATGGCCGGCATGAGGCGGCATGGCAACCGGCGGCAAGGGACGTAATTTCAGAATTTTCTGCGCATAGATTTCATACGGATTATGCAGCAAAGTCTCAATTTGTGTGACCGATAAGCTATCAGGGCGCGCTGCGACCGGCGGGGTCGGGGTCGGTTTTTCAGCCGGTTGTATGACCTCGGCGCGATCCAACCGTGCCCACCAATCGAGATAATGCGCGCCTTTTTCGCGCGGCAAAGCCCCGCATAATGTCTCCAAGCGGCGTATCCAACGCGCCGCAATGGCCGGTGCGCCGTCAATTTTTTGCGCCCGCGTCAAATATAATTCAGGCGCCGCAGCCGCTTGCACAAAATCATGCGCCGCTTGACCGATCTGGCGCTCCGGCTGGCTCATCCCCAAAGCGGCGCGCATCGGCCTTGATAGCCAAGGGCCGGTATCAGGCATTGGCGGCCAAACGGTCTCGTTCAGCCCACCCAAAATCATCACATCATTTTGCATCAGACGCGCTTCCAAGGGTCCCAAAATCGCCAAACGCGGCGCCCGATTAAGCTGCTGGCGGACGCTTTGGCGCGCCATCCACATATCCATAAGCGGCGGAAAATCAGCCATGGCCATGACCGGCGCGGCATCGCTTTCGCCACTCAACCGGTCAAATAAAGCGGCCAAAGCACGCCCTGCCTCATCAGCATCGCTGAATAAAATGCGCTGCGCCACCGCCAGCGCCCGTTCATCGCTTACGGCATTAAAAATATCGCCGCTTGTTTCATCCGCCAGCATATATCCGGCACTGACCGATAGGGCATTGAGCCGCGCCGCCAAAGAAGCCTCTTCCGGCAAATCGGAAAGCGCGGCAAAAGCAACATCAAGCCGCGCCAATAAAGCCGTCAATTCGGCTTTTTCGTCCTCGGGCAAGCGCATGTCAGCGGCCAACATATCGCGCAGAGCAGTAAGCCCGGGAGGCGGTTTCGGGCCGCGCAATAAGGCGTTTTCCAATTGCCGCGTTACCGCCAAATGGGCGGCGCGACTGCGTCCCAAATGGGCCAGAGGGTGTTTTAATAATGCCAAAAGCGCAACCGGTTCAAACGCCTCAATATGGCAGGCCAATGCGAGACGCAAAAATCGCGGCGCCGGTAAATTGCCCAGAGGACGACCGGCTGAATCATCAATCTCAATGCCCCAACGGCGCAACTCACCGGCCACGCGGCGCGCCAAATTACGATCGCGGGTCACCAATGCTGCGGTTTTATCGGCTGTTTCCAGAACCTCGCGCATAATCAGAGCAATCGCCCCGGCCTCGGCGCGCATATCCGGCGCTTCAATATAATGGCAATCAGCCAGAGCCGCTTCGCTATCGGCTCGTCCTTTAAGCGCATTCCAATGCGCGGTTTCTGCCGCCGGCACTAAAGCCGTATTGAACATTTGCGCCCGCCTGCCGGTGGCGGCGCTGCCCGGCCAAGCGGCGATATGTTTTCGTTCAGCACCGATATGAGCCAGCAAACGGGCCAGCATATTTTGCGGATGCGCAACATCTTGTTCGATTGCCGCCCACAGGGCATCCGATGCCTCGCCATCAAGACCCGGCAAAACCACCGCGCCGCGCGGCATATGGGCAATCAGTTTCAATAAATCGGCAGTGGCACGAATGGAGCCGGTCGAACCGGCGGCAATCACCGGATGGGAAGGTGGCGTTGCCGCCCATCGCGCCCGCTTGGCTGCCAATAACGCATTGCGCCGCGCCGTCGGGTCCATAAACCCGCTTTCTTCTAAATGTTGCGGCCAATAAGTCGTCACAACTTCCAAAAGCGTCAGCGTTTGTTGCCAGTTCTCAGCCAGTTCTTCGGGCACTAAATCAGGCAGTTTTGATAAATCGACTTGCTCATTTTGCGCTTGGTCAAGAAAGCTTTCCAAATCATAGGCGAGGGCTGATAATTTAACCGGATTAAGGGCCGCCTCATCGCCGCCCAAACCGCCAAGTTCGGCCCATTTGGCAACCAAAGGCAGTAAATGAAAATGCCGCGCCAAGGGTTCAATCGCCGGTGGCAAAGCGGCTTCCTCAAAAGCAGCTATGTTGAAAGAAGCTTGCGCATCGCTCAGCATATCCAGCTCATCATCAAGATCGCCCAGCGTCTCAATGCGCGGCAGCAAAACCGCATCGCGCCCTTGCGCCTCGGCAATATCGATAAACGCATTGGCCAATTGCCGTGCGGCGCGGCGGGTCGGCAATAATAGTCGGATATCCCCCAAGTCGCAGGGACCGAATAAATCCGTGCGTGTCGCTTCATCATATAGCCCACGCGCCAGCGCGGTCAGGAAATCCTGACCGGCAGCAATATTGTACAGATTTGGATACGCCTTTTCAGAATCGGCCATGCATTCATTATAGCACGGGCCGGCGCCATGTGCTTATCGGCTTTCCAATAATGCCTCAGCTTCAGCCCGCCCTTCCGGCGTGCCGACATGCATCCATTGCCCGTTCAGCAGATGACCGAAGAGCTGATTATCAGCCAATGCGACGTCATAGATTTTATTCAATGAAAAAGCCGTATCCGTGATATTGGCGAATAGTGACGGGGTAAGAATTTGCACACCGGCAAAGACATATGGCGCGCTATCGCCTTGGCGGCGCGTCAATCGGCCATTATCATCACAATGAAAATCACCGCGCCCGTCATAACCGCTGGCTTTCATCCTCGGCGTCAGCAAGAGCAGCGCGCGCATTTTTTCAGTCTCAAAAGCAGCGGCAAAATCAGCCAATTGACCGGGCGCACCATGCGCGGTCTCTTCGTGCCAAAGCACATCCCCATTCGCCACCAAAAACGGCGCATCGCCAAAATGCGGCAGCGCTTTTTTGACCCCGCCGCCGGTTTCCAATAGCGTGTCGCACTCATCAGAAAACACAATCTCGCATGCCCCATTATAAGCCTTCAAAGCCGCTTCAATATGAGCTGCCTTATGGTGCAGATTAATGATAATGGTTTTGACACCGGCCTCTTCAAACCGCGCGATCATCCGCATGAGCAGGCTTTGACCGGCAATCAGCGTTAGCGGCTTTGGCGGATCATTTTCTCCGGCCCGCATGCGCGTGCCTTTTCCGGCCGCCAATATCATCGCCGTTTCAATCATTTTCCGGCTCCAATGCATCAGGCGCATAAGCCTTCAGCCAAGCGGCAATATCGGCCAAGGGGGGCGCGTTAATATGGGCCTTGATATAATCCAATATGCGCGGCAAATGCTGCAAATAGGCGGTCTTGCCATCGCGTTGCGCGAGGCGAACAAAAATACCGGCAATTTTCAAATTGCGCTGCACGGCGCAAATCGCCAAAGCCTCGTTAAACGCCGCTTCATCACCCTTAGCGTGATGGGCGAGATAGTGCCGCAAAATGCGCGTTTGGTGATGCGGCGCAACATCAAGTCGCGCATCATAAATAAGCGAAGCAACATCATAAGCGGCATGGCCCTGAAGCGCGTCTTGAACATCGATAAGCCCGATGCGATAGCGTGCTTGCGCATCTTCGCGCCAGATGAGATTAACCGAATGATAATCGCGCAACACCGTCACCATGCGATTTTGCTCAAGACTGCTTTCCAGTAACGCATCGCCCACTCCCTGCCATAGGCTTTGCCATTCGGTTTTTGCCGCCTCACTCAGCTGATGGCCGCGATAAGGCAAATACCAATCGGTAAACAAAGACGCCTCTATTGCCTGCACAGCGCCATCATAAGCGGGTAAAAACGCGGCCGCCGGCAGATTATGCAAATGAATAAGCGTCTCAACTGCCTCATGATAAAATACTTCGCGATCGATATTTTCATTTCGGGTGATGATCTCATCGCCGAAATCTTGCAACAGGGCGAAGCCGCTATCGCGGTCAACCGCATAAAGGGTCGGCGCGCAACAATCATGCGCGCTCAACCATTGCACCATATCGGCAAAGCGCGGCATAGCTTCGGCCAAATGCGCCAACTGGCTATAGGGGCGCCCGTCATAAACCGGCGGACCGTCCGGGCTTTTGGCCCAATCCATTAAAATCGCCGATTGCTCATTTAAATACAGGCGCTCATAGCGGCGCGTCGAGGCATCCCCGGCCAAGGGGGCGCGCGCGGCGTCAGCCCAAGAGCTATCGGATAAGAAGTCGGTTAACGCCTCATCACGCGCTTGTGCCTCGCGCAATTGCGCAATGATGTTTTGCGGCCCTTCAATCTTAACATGGCGGCTGTCATCAGCGCCATTATCCAGCATATCCAATGCGACAATCACATCCGGCGGCGGCAATAGCGTGTCGGCTTTTTCAGCCCATTCGATTAAACAAATATGCGCGCTCAGCGCATCCAGCAAACCCAGCTCATCAATCTCTTCCGCCTCGGCCAAACGATAAAGATCGGCATGCAGCACGGCCGGAGCCGCATCATAAATTTGTATCAGGGTAAAAGTCGGGCTTGGCACAATCGTGTCGCGGCCATGCAAAGCGCGAATAAACCCGCGCGCAAAAGCCGTTTTACCGGCCCCCAAATCACCATTTAGAAAAACCAAAGCGGGGGACGCTAAAGCGGTCGCCAACCAAGCGGCACAACGCAATGTGGCCGCTTCATCAGCGGCCACAAAGTCAAATATGTCTGTTTGTCCGGCCATATAAGCTTTTACCAGACAGCTAGATGCGAGCAAGCGCTAGTAGCGATAATGCTCCGGCTTATATGGGCCGGCTTGCTTCAGACCCAAATAATCAGCCTGGTCGGTTGATAATTCAGTCAGCTTGGCGCCCAGCTTGCCAAGGTGCAAACGCGCCACTTTTTCGTCCAAATGCTTCGGCAGCACATAAACCTGCTTGTCGTAATTATCGCCGTTTTGCCAAAGCTCCAACTGCGCCAATACCTGATTGGTAAAGCTGGCGCTCATCACAAAGCTTGGGTGGCCGGTGGCGCAACCAAGATTGAGCAGGCGTCCTTCGGCCAGCAAAATAATCCGCTTGCCATCGGGAAACTCAACTTCATCAACTTGCGGCTTCACATTATGCCAAGCCATGTTCTTCAGCGCGGCGACCTGAATTTCACTGTCAAAGTGACCGATATTGCCGACAATGGCGCGGTCTTTCATATCACGCATATGGTCCAGCGTAATAATATCCTTATTGCCGGTGGCGGTAATGAAAATATCGGCAATCGGCGCCGCCTCTTCCATCGTTGTCACCTCATAGCCTTCCATCGCCGCTTGCAAAGCGCAAATCGGGTCGATTTCAGTGACCAAAACGCGCGCACCTTGCGAGCGCAGGCTTTCTGCCGAACCTTTACCGACATCGCCATAGCCGCACACAACGGCAATTTTACCGGCCATCATCACATCTGTTGCGCGCTTGACGCCATCAACCAGGCTTTCGCGGCAACCATAAAGATTGTCAAATTTTGATTTGGTGACACTGTCATTGACGTTGATCGCCGGAATTTTCAGCGTCCCGTCTTTGGCCATATCATAAAGCCGCAACACACCGGTTGTGGTTTCTTCCGATACACCGACACAATCATCAAGAATCTCGGGATATTTTTCATGGCACAAAGTCGTCAAGTCACCGCCATCATCGAGCAAAATATTCGGTGTCCAGCCATCCGGCCCTTTAATGGTCTGCTCAACGCACCACCAATATTCTTCTTCAGTCTCTTCTTTCCATGCAAAAACCGGAACGCCGGTTGCCGCAATGGCGGCGGCGGCATGGTCTTGGGTAGAGAAAATATTGCATGACGACCAGCGCACTTCCGCGCCCAAAGCAGTCAGCGTTTCAATCAATACGGCGGTTTGAATGGTCATATGCAAACAACCGGTCACCCGCGCGCCTTTTAGCGGCTGGTTTTCACCATATTCCTCACGCAGCGCCATCAGCCCCGGCATTTCGGTTTCGGCAATGGCGATTTCCTTACGGCCCCAATCGGCCAATGAAATATCTGCAACTTTGTAATCTTGGCTTGTCGCGCTCATGTCTATCTCCTGCAATTCACGCGCGTTGTAGCAGGTTCACCGCCCCCCCGCAAGCAACATATAAAGATTTCTTTATATTATTTTATAGCCTGATAAGGGCGCGGGTCGGGCCTTATTCTTCGCCAAATTTGGCTTCAACCAAAGCAACCAATGCATCCAAAGCGGGCATTGCTTCCGGCCCCTCTGCTTCGATTTCAATTTCTGTGCCGCAGGCGGCGGCCAGCATCATCAATCCCATAATCGAGGTGGCGCGCACCCGCTCGCCATCTTTTGAGACAAAAATCTGCGCTTCATAATTTTCCGCCAATTGCACGAATTTGGCTGAGGCGCGCGCGTGTAATCCGCGCTGATTGGCCATGGTGACGGTTTTTTTAGACGCTTTGTCGCTCACGCGCTGTCCGACACATCGCCCAGCACTTCGCTGGCCACTGAAATATATTTTTGTGCCGCCTGCTTGGCTTCCATCACCGCCTCGGCCAAGGGCAAGCTATCGCGTGTCGAGGTCAGTTTAATCAGCATCGGCAAATTAATGCCGGCAATCACTTCAACGCGATTTTTCTCCAATAATGAAATCGCCAAATTGGACGGTGTGCCGCCAAACATATCGGTCAGCAAAACAACCCCTTGGCCTTGGTCAACCGCGCCAATCGCGTCGATAATATCGCTGCGCCGCTTTTCCATATTATCATCCGGCCCGATGCAAATGCTGGCCATATGCTCTTGCGCCCCGACAACATGTTCCAGCGCGGCGCGAAACTCATCGGCCAACGCGCCATGAGTTACCAAAACCATGCCAATCATACCAAGCTCCTTCATGCGTTCTGAATAAACTGTGCCATGATTTTTAAAACATTCAACCGCCGAACGGTGAATTGAGGCGCAGAAAGTGATTTATTTTGCCGCATCAAAGTCATCGGCATTCTATTGATCTGTATGTTGATCGGTATATTGACCGGTTTTTTGAAAGCCGCTACGTGGCAAATGCATCAAGGCTTCGCAAATGATGAGCGGCGTCGCCATATCAAACGCGTGTAATTTAAGACGCGGAATTTTGACCCCGTGCATATCAAAATAATCCGCTTCGGCGACCCGCGGCACATCAGACCTTGCGACCAAATCAATCGCCAAGCAAAGCGCGCTGGCCGGTGCTATCGGCTTTTGAATAATCCCCAGCCCGCGCACTTCCAAAAGACCCGCTAAACCCGACGGGGCAGCGGCGATAAGGCGGTTATTCCCAGCCGAAATCTCAACCCGGTCATCGGCGATTAATCGCCCCTCATGACCGTCAATTAGCCGCGCCAATAAGCTTGACTTTCCGCTTCCCGCCGCGCCGGTCAGCAAAACTGCACCATGCGGCAATAAAACCGCGCCGGCATGCAGCGCGCTCATGCGCCGCGCTCTTTTTTGCGTTTACCGGTTTGCGATATATCGGCCAAAGGCAAGCTCAAGGTAAAATATGCGCCATTGGTATCGGGACGATTATCGGCCACCAAATCGCCACCATGGGCGCGCGCAATTTGCCGCGAAATGGACAGGCCGAGGCCTGAATGATCGAGCACCTTTGTCGCCTCGCGCTGCGGCTGCAAGGCGCGGTCAGTATAAAAACGCTCAAATATTTTTTCTTGCGTATCGGCCTGCAGGCCGGGGCCTTCATCGGCAACCAATAAAAGCGCTTGGCCTTCTTCCACCCGTGTGGTGATGAAAACGCGGCCCTCGGCTGCGGTAAAAGACACGGCATTGGTCAAAAGATTGTCAATGATTTGCGCAATGCGCGGCTTTTGCGCCAAAACCGGACAGGCCATATCGTTGCGCGCCACCAGACTGACATTATGCTCTTGCGCAAAACCGGGAGCCAGCGCATCGGATAATTCACCGGCCAGCGCGCTTAAGTCAAATTGCTCACTGGCCCCTAAATTAAGCTCAGCATCCAGCCTTGTGGCTCTTGAGATATCCGATATCAGTCGATTGAGGCGATTGATATCGTGATGAATGATTTGCATCAGCCGTACATTGTCAGCGTCACTTTTATCCGACATGCCCGATTGTTCCAATGTTTGCACCGCCGAATGCAAAGAGGTGAGCGGGTTTTTCAATTCATGCGCCACATCAGCGGCAAACCGGTCAATCGTATTGATGCGCGATAAAAGCCGTTCGGTCATGTCGCGCAAGGCCATTGATAATTCGGCAATCTCATCGCGCCGCCGCGATAAATCGGGAATTGTTTCAATGCCCGGCAGATTAGGCGCATTGCCGGAAAAACCACGCATGGCGGCCGCCAATCGGCGCACCGGCGCCACTAATGTGGCAGCCAAAAACAGGGAAGTGGTGATATTCACCGCCAGCGCAATTGCCGATAATTGCAAGATAAGCTGTCTTTCTTGTCCCAAAAGCGCATTGATTTCACCCGGTGGGGTGGAAACCATCAATGCGCCGACAATGGCGCGATAGCCTTGCACCGGCACGGCGACAGTCAAAATATCACCGCCTTCTTCAGATTGGCGCTGCGCGCTGGCCGCTTGACCTCGCAAAGCTGATGCAACTTCCGCCAATCGATTGCCATTGGCCGCGTTAATCTCGGTTAAAAGCGGACGCGGCTCGCGCCATAAGCGCGAAGCGGCTTGAAAAATTTGTGCCATCATTCCGCGCATATTTTCTTCCGGCATGGGCGGCAAGGATTTGGAAATAATCCGCGCCGAGCGGTCCATATGCGCGCTGTCCAAAATCAGCCGACCGTTGCGCGCGTAAAGCCGCAATCTGGAATTTGAACTCATCCGTGCGCGGCCGATAATATTTTGCGCCTCGCGCAATTGCCAATCTTGCCCGCTGCCGTTTTGAAACATGCGGTCCAAGAGGCTCGGTTCAAAAAACTCAAACGGGCTATTTGGCTGCGCGGTTTCTGCCAAAGCCCCGGCCAGCAAATTGGCCTGCGCTTCCAAGCTTTGCTGATAGGCATTGGTTAAAACCTGTCGGCTTTGCTGTAGGGTCAAAAAGCCACCGACCAAAACCAGCAACCCCAACATATTGAGCGCCACCAAACGGGCAATCAGCGAGCGCCAAATTGCCGGTCGACCGGGCGCTTTTAGGGTTGGGCGGTTTTCGCTGTCAGCCATTTACACTGCTTCATTAAATTTATAGCCGACGCCATAAAGTGTTTCGATGGCGTCAAAATCCTTATCGACTTGCCGCAATTTGCGGCGCAGTCGTTTGATATGGCTATCAATTGTGCGGTCATCAACATAAATCTGGTCGTCATAGGCCGCATCCATCAATGCATCGCGACTTTTCACCACACCCGGGCGACGTGCCAGCGCATCGAGAATTAAAAACTCGGTCACCGTCAATGAGACTGATTGCTCGCGCCATAAGCAATCATGGCGTTCGCTATCGAGCCTTAACGGGCCGCGTTGCAAAATTGTGTCACCCGCCTGTTGTGCGCTGGCGGTCGGCGCTTCGGCACGCGCCTTGGTGCGGCGCAAAACGGCACGAATGCGTTCGATTAAAAGCCGCTGTGAAAACGGCTTGGTGATGTAATCATCGGCCCCCATTTTGAGGCCGAAAACTTCGTCAATTTCATCATCTTTAGAAGTCAGGAAAACCACCGGCATTTGGCTGGTCTGCCGCAGTTTTCTCAGCAATTCCAGACCATCCATGCGCGGCATTTTAATGTCAAATACGCCAATATCGGCAGGCATTTGCGCCATTGCTTCAAGCGCGCTTTCGCCATCGGTAAAACTGCGCACTTGAAACCCTTCGCCTTCCAACGCCATGCGCACGGAAGCCAAAATATTGGCATCGTCATCGACCAGTATGATTTGCGGCATATATATTCTCCAAGCGAAAGTTTAGGCCGTTTTTAGGGGCCATGAGAAGCGGATAATTTAAGCCGCCATATCGGCCTTATTCATCACTTATAATCATCAACAAGAATGTGGCCGCTGTGGGGCAAGGGCGCATCGCTTGGCTTGCGCTTACCGGCCCCTTCTTTTATATAGTGAAGCTTCACCCATTAGGGGTTTGGTAACTTTTGGCGGAGGGGATAGTTCCCATGCAACAAACCGGTTTTCATATCAGCAAGAATGGCGTCGACCAGCAAGGTCTGGAACAAGCCTCAGCAGTCTATTGGAATTTACGTCCGTCACAAATTTATGAAATGGCATTGGCACGCGGCGAAGCCGAGATTGCCGGCAGTGGTCCGCTTTTGGTTAAAACCGGCGCGCATACCGGCCGTTCAGCGCAAGACAAGTTCATCGTCCGTGATGCAACGACAGAAGACAATGTCTGGTGGGACAATAATAAGTCAATGACGTCCGAGCAATTTGATGCGCTGCACGAAGACATGCTGGCGCATGCCGCGGGAAAAGAAATTCTGGTGCAAGATTTATTCGGCGGTGCCGATAAAACGCATCGCTTGGCAACCCGCGTGGTTACTGAGCTGGCTTGGCATTCATTGTTCATTCAAAATCTGTTGATCGAGCCGCAGCCGGAAGAACTGGACGGTTTTGATCCGGAATTCCTTATCGTTAATTTCCCAAGCTTTAAAGCCGATACGGCGCGCCATGGCAGCCGCTCGGAAACGATGATTGCGGTTAATTTTGATAAGAAAATTGTTCTGATTTGCGGCACATCATATGCCGGTGAAACCAAGAAATCGGTTTTCTCTATGCTCAATTACACCTTGCCGGCCAAGCGCGTCATGCCGATGCACTGCTCGGTCAATGTCGGTGAAGACGGCGATAGCGCAGTTTTCTTCGGCCTGTCCGGTACCGGCAAAACCACTCTCTCAGCCGACCCTAATCGCGAGCTGGTCGGGGATGATGAGCATGGCTGGTCAGAAAACGGCGTGTTCAATTTCGAAGGCGGTTGCTATGCGAAAATGATCAATCTGAGCCAAGACGCCGAGCCTGAAATTTATGCCACCACGCAGCGTTTCGGCACGGTGCTGGAAAATGTGGTGATGGATCCGGCAACCCGCGAATTGGATTTTGATGATAATTCATTGGCTGAAAATTCACGCGGCGCTTATCCGCTGAGCTTTATCCCGAATGCTTCTGAAACCGGCACAGCCGGTCATCCGAAAAGCATCATCATGCTGACGGCAGATGCGTTTGGCGTATTGCCTCCGATTTCGCGCCTGACACCGAGCCAAGCCATGTATCACTTCTTGTCCGGTTATACGGCGAAAGTGGCGGGCACTGAAAAAGGTGTTACCGAGCCGGAAGCAACTTTCTCAACCTGCTTTGGTGCGCCGTTTATGCCGCGTCACCCGTCAGAATACGGCAATTTGCTGCGCGATCTTATCGCCGAGCATGATGCCAAATGCTGGCTGGTCAATACCGGTTGGACCGGTGGCGCATATGGCATCGGCAATCGCATGCCGATTAAAGAAACCCGTGCGCTCTTGTCAGCCGCGCTGGACGGCAGCTTGAATAATGTTGAGTTCCGCACTGATGCGAATTTCGGCTTTGAAGTGCCGGTTGCTGTGCCGGGCGTTGATAGCTCAATCCTCAATCCGCGCGACACATGGGCCGATAAAGAGGCTTATGATGCGCAAGCTGCCAAGCTGGTCGCTATGTTTGTCGATAATTTCGATAAATTTATCGAGCATGTTGACGATAACGTTAAAGCAGCAGCGCTGGCTGCAGAATAGCTTATTTAGGGAATTGACTTTCAATTAAGGCGGGGCTTGACCCGCTATAAAGGCTTAGTGAACGAAGTGAACTCTAGCCTGCCTTGCGCCAGCGACAGACGCGAAGCGTCTGGAGTCGGCCAGCTGAACAGCCTCTCGTAAAACCAACGAGACGCATAAAGCGAGAATATTATAAATAATTAAGGCGGGGTTTAACCCCGCCTTTTTGTTTTCTAACCTATTAATATTATTTTTTATTATTAATAATAATATTAATGCGCTTCTTCCCAGTTATTTGCCGCTTGCGCATCCACTAAAAGCGGCACAGAAAGCGTTAAACGCGGCGCACAAGCCTGCTCCATTGTTGTTTTCACGGTTTCTATCAGTTTCTCGGCATGTTCTTCCGGTGCTTCAAAAATAAGCTCATCATGCACTTGCAGCAGCATTTTCGCCTCCACCAGACCGGCTTTTTGAAGCGCGGCGGGCATTTGTATCATGGCGCGGCGAATAATATCGGCCGCCGTACCCTGTATCGGCGCATTAATCGCGGCGCGCTCGGCAAACGCTTTGCGGGCCGGAATTTTCGCATTGATTTCCGGCACATGCACTTTGCGGCCGAAAAGCGTAGAGACATAGCCTTGCGCTTTCGCTTCCGCTTTCACATGCTCCATATAATCTTTAATGCCGGGAAATTTTTCAAAATAGGCTTTGATATAATCGCTGGCCTGCCCCCGCGAAATGCCCAGCTGGTTGGCCAGACCGAAAGCCGAAATGCCGTAAATAATGCCGAAATTAATCGCCTTGGCGCGGCGGCGCACTTCTGCCGTCATATCGGCCATTGGCACATTAAACATTTCAGAAGCCGTCATCGCATGAATGTCATCGCCGTTTTGAAAAGCGGTTTTCAACGCCCCAATATCTGCCATATGCGCCAAGACGCGCAGTTCAATCTGACTGTAATCGGCACTGACCAATTGATGCCCGGCCGCGGCAACAAAAGCGGTGCGAATGCGACGCCCGTCTTCAGTGCGTATCGGAATGTTTTGCAAATTCGGCTCAGAAGATGATAGGCGGCCGGTTGTCGTCGCGGCCAAGGAATAAGAAGTGTGAATGCGTTCGGTCTCAGGATTGATAAATTCAGGCAGCGCATCGGTATAAGTGGATTTCAATTTCGCCAAGCCGCGCCACTCAAGCACCAATTGCGCCAGACCGACACCCTCTGCCGTCCCTCCCTCAGCAACAATGCCCTCCAGCACATCAGCACCGGTGCCCCAAGCGCCGGTTTTGGTTTTCTTGCCGCCCGGCAAAGCCATTTTATCAAATAATATTTCGCCCAATTGTTTGGGACTGGCAATATTGAAGGTCTCACCAGCAATCTGATAAATCTCCGCTTCCATGGCGGCCATTTTTTGCGCAAATTCGCCCGACAGGCGCGACAGCACAGCACGGTCAACCGTTACCCCTTCCGCTTCCATGCCGCGCAACACCTCGATCAAGGGCCGTTCCGTGGTCTCATAAACGCCGACCATATGCTCAGCCACCAAACGCGGCTGCAAATGCAAATATAGCCGCAAAGTCACATCTGCATCTTCCGCCGCATAGGCCACTGCCTTTTCAACCGGCACTTGATCAAACGTAATGGCGCTTTTGCCACTGCCCAATAAATCCTTAATCGGTATCGGCTTATGGCCGAGATATTTTTGCGCCAGCGCATCCATGCCGTGCCCATGATTGCCCGCATCCAGCGCATAAGACATCAACATTGTGTCATCATAACCATCAAGCGACAGGCCATAGCGGGCGAAAATCTGCCCGTCAAATTTGGCATTTTGCAAAACCTTTTTCACCGCGCGATCGGCCAGTAAGGGCTTTAAAGCGGCAAGCGCTGTTTGCATTTGAATTTGCGGCGCGGTTTCACCATCCAAGGCCAAACCGTCTGCTGCCCCATGCGCCAAGGGCATATAAGCCGCTTCACCGGGGGCCACCGCCAAAGAGATGCCGACCAAATTGCATCGCATTGCATCCAACCCATCGGTCTCAGTATCGACCGCCACAAGGCCTGTCTGATGCGCACGCGCCACCCAAGCATTCAGCGTCTGTTCATCACTGATACAAATATAATTATCAGTATCCAAAGCGGTCATCTCAGCCGGCAAAGGCCGATAGCTGCCATTGGCTTCAACCGCTTGCGGCGGCGGCGCGTCATCAGCCGCCAAGGTCTCACTGGCTTCATACTCATCCGCCAACCAGCCATAACGTTCGGCCAGTCTTTTGGTCAGCGTGTTAAACTCCATCGCCTTGGCAAAGCCGATAAGTTTGTCCCCGGCCGGTTCTGAAAGCACCATATCGCCAAAGCCGACCGGCATTGGTGTGTCGCGTTTCAATGTCACCAGCTCGCGACTAATGCGCGCCTGCTCGGCAAATTCAATAAGATTTTCGCGCCGTTTATTTTGCTTAATCTCTTCAGCCCGCGCCAATAGCGTATCGAGATCGCCATATTCTTCGATAAGCTGCGCTGCGGTTTTTATACCAATGCCCGGCACGCCCGGCACATTATCAACACTGTCTCCGGCCAAAGCCTGTACATCAATCACGCGCTCCGGCCCGACGCCGAATTTTTCAACCACTCCGGCCGCATCAATGAATTTATCTTTCATCGTGTCGACCATATCGACCTTATCGCTGACCAATTGCATCAGGTCTTTATCAGACGACACAATCGTCACGCGCGCGCCCTGTTGTTCGGCTTCGCTGGCATAAGCCGCGATTAAATCATCGGCCTCATAACCGACCAGCTCGATTGCCGGAATATCAAACGCTTTCACTGCCTCGCGCACCAGCGGGAATTGCGGAACCAAATCTTCCGGCGCCGGCGGCCGATGCGCTTTATATTCAGGATAAATATCATTGCGAAAGCTTTTGCCCGAAGCGTCAAAAATCACCGCCAAATGGGTCGGCGTGCCGCTTGTGCCATCGGTCGCGCCCATATCGTTCAACAGCTTGACCAACATATTGCAAAACCCCGATACGGCGCCGACCGGCAGCCCGTCCGATTTGCGCGTCAATGGCGGTAAAGCATGATAGGCGCGAAAAATATATCCCGACCCGTCAACCAGATAGAGATGGTCATTTTGTCCCAATTTTGCCGATTGTTTTTGCGCCGCCACTTTATGCTCCTATCGAATCTTGTTTCAAGTGTAAGCCCGCATCGGAGCATGACAAGGCGACAAAAACAATTTGCCGATTTATTCCCCAGAACATAAGTGCTAGACAGGCTAACGGAGAGTTTCATGAGCAGCGGCGAATTTGCATTACAGGCCACCGGCCTACAAAAAACTTATAAAGCAGCCGGTAATGCACCGGCGAAAGAGGCCTTGAAGGGCATTGATTTGGCCGTACCGCGCGGCTCTATTTTCGGCCTTTTGGGGCCAAATGGGGCAGGCAAATCAACCTTTATCAATATTCTGGCCGGCATGGTGATGAAAACCGGCGGCACGGCTGATATTTGGGGTTTTGATATTGATAAAAACCCGCGCCAAGCGCGCGCCTCTATCGGCATTGTGCCGCAAGAATTATCCATCGACCCGTTTTTCACCCCCGGCGAGATTATGGAATTGCAGGCCGGCATGTATGGCGTGCCGAAAAGCCAACGCCGGACGCTGGAAATTCTCACCGCCATGGGGCTGGATGACAAGCTGGATGCCTATGCACGCACGCTGTCGGGCGGCATGCGCCGCCGCCTTTTAGTGGCCAAGGCGCTGGTTCATAATCCGCCGGTTCTGGTGCTGGACGAGCCGACCGCCGGTGTCGATATTGAACTGCGCCGCCAGCTTTGGGATTATGTGCTGGAACTGAATAAAGCCGGTGTCACGATTGTTTTGACAACGCATTATTTGGAAGAAGCGGAAGAATTATGCGACACGATTGCGATTATCGACCAAGGCGAATTGCGCGCCTGTGATCTGACGCAAAACCTGCTGGCGCAAATTGACAATAAAACCCTGATCATTCGCCCGACCAGCCCGCTTGCCGCTTTACCGGATTTGAACGGGCTGGACGCCAAGCTGAACGATGATGGTCGTTTGGCGGTGACCTATAATCCGGGCGATATGCCGGCCGGTGCAGTGATTGAAAAGCTGAACCATGCGGGCATTGAGATTGCCGACCTTGATACGCAAGGGGCAGAGCTTGAAAACGTATTTATGAAACTGACTTCGTAAAGGAACCGCAAAATGATTGGCCGTTTAAACCATGTCGGCGTTGCGACGCCATCTATTGAGAAATCCGTTGCGCTTTATCGCGATATGCTGGGCGCGACCAAAATCCATGAGAAGTTCAAAATGGAAGAGCAAGGCGTTTGGGTATGTTTTGTCGATGTGCCGAACAGCCAAATTGAGCTTATCGAGCCGATTGATGATGCCAGCCCGATTGCCGGTTTTTTGAAAAACAATCCTGAAGGCGGCCAGCATCATATTTGTTTTGAGGTTGATGATTTGCGCGCATCACGCGATGAAATGGTTGAAAAAGGCGCCCGCGTTTTGGGCGAACCGCGCATTGGCGCGCATGGCACGGAAATCATTTTTCTGCACCCGAAAGATATGGGCGGCGTACTGGTTGAGCTGATGCAAAAGCCGTAAATAAAACCGACTGAAAATAGAATAGGGGCAGCCAATGACTGCCCCTTCCATTGTTTATTGCCTGTGACTAGGCCTTGTCAGAATTGGCCGGCACAAATAGTGGCATGATGCAAAAGGCCAGAGCGACAAGCGCGATAACCACTTGCAGCGGATTACCCAAAAGGCTGAACTCGGGCACTGCATTGCCGACGCCCATTCTCTCAATAATATGAGTGATGCCATGGTTGAAACAGGCCAAGCGGTATTAGATACGGTAACACTCGACAACCGGCCACCTGACGCTATTTGACTGGCACTGGTGGCCGACTAATTCTGCATGGTCGATTGGGCGGTTGATCGATTTACCAATCTCAGAAAACGTGATAGTGCTTGCCCATTCAGTGACTGAATACAGGCACCCGTAGCTCAGCTGGATAGAGCGCTGCCCTCCGAAGGCAGAGGTCAGAGGTTCGAATTCAATCTCGCTAAGTCAGCTCAATCAAAAC
>CBFIIT010000008.1:0-48223 GCA_965662725.1 Alphaproteobacteria bacterium
CGAATTGCAATTGCAAATCCTGTGGGATGAGATGCTGAAGCGTTTCTCTAAAGTTGAAGTTATTGGTGAGCCGAGCCGGAATATTTCCAGCTTTGTTAAAGGCTATACCAAAATGAACGTCATCTGCCGCGATTAGGATTAGCTCATGTTGAATGATTGTTCAGGCAAGGTGGCGCTGGTTACCGGCGCTGCTACCGGTATTGGTCGCGCTGCTGCCATGGCTTTGGCCGAGGCCGGAGCGCGTCTTATCGTAACCGATATTGATGAAGAGCGGGTCAATCAGACCGCTGCGCTGATTAATGAGGCCGGCGGTAAAGCGCGCGCGCGAGTGCAAGATGTTGTCAGCGAAGCCGGCTGGCAAGAAATTATTGCTTCCATTAAGGCGGAAGAAGGGGCGTTGCATGTGCTGGTCAATAATGCCGGCATTGCAATTGGCGTCTCCATTTTGGAAATGAGCTTGGAAGATTGGCAACGCCAAACAGCGATTAATCTGGACGGAGTTTTCCTTGGCTGTAAACATGCCATTCCGCTCATGGGCGAAAGCGGCGCTTCCTCCATCATCAATATTTCGTCGGTTGCCGGCATGCAAGGCGCCGCCGGCTTGGCCGGTTATTGCGCGACAAAGGGCGGGGTGCGTTTATTCTCAAAAGCCGTGGCGCGCGAATGTGCGGCGGGCGAATTGCCGGTGCGCTGCAATAGTGTGCATCCGGGCATTATCGATACCGAGATTTGGGCCGGTGAGATTTCCGGTCTTGCCGAAAGCGCACCGGAATTGATGGCGGAAGGCGGTAATAAGATAAATGTCGATATGATGGCGGCCGTCACTGTGCCCATGGGCAAGCTGGGCGTGCCGAAAGATATCGCCAATGGTATTGTCTATCTGGCCTCCGACGCCTCATCTTATGTCAATGGCACGGAGCTGGTCATTGATTATGGCCTAATGGCGGGATAGTCTCGCCGTCCTGAGAGCAATTTGCGATAGGGTGCGCGTATGTCTATTGACGGCATTTTTCCGGCCATGCCGGATGAAATTTATATTCAAGATAAAGGCAAACCGGCCTGTCTGATCCGTGCCATGACGCCGGATATGTTGGCAGATTGGCGCGAGAGCTTGGCCGGTCCGCATTTGGCATGGATGGAAACCGCGCATTTCACCGCTGCCGCGGGAGAGGTTTTGCTGCTGCCCGATAGTGCCGGTGGTTTGGAAGCGGTTTTATTGGGGCTTGGCAAGAATCTCGACCCGATGGCGCTGGCTGCCTTGCCGACAAAATTACCCGAAGGCACATATCGTCTGGATGCGGCAGCGCCGGATGATATTGCCAGCATGGCGCCTTTGGCCTGGGCGATGGGGTGTTATCGGTTTGACGCCTATAAATCAACACCACGCGCGCAAAGCTGGCCGCAACTCGTAATTGATAAAAACCTCGATAGGGGACGCATTGACCGGCTCAATCGCGCGGTCTATGCAGCGCGTCATCTCATCAACACACCGGCTGCTGATATGGGGCCGGACGCATTGCAAGCGGTGATGGAAAATTTAGCCAAGCGCCATAAAGCCAAGCTGAACATCATTAAAGGCGATGATTTATTGGCAGAAAATTATCCGATGGTGCATGCGGTCGGGCGCGCGGCTAAAGAGGCGCCGCGCTTTCTCGACCTTGTTTGGGGCAATGAGAATGCGCCAAAGCTGACACTTATCGGCAAGGGCGTATGTTTTGATACGGGCGGCCTGAATTTAAAGCCCGGCAATTATATGGATCTGATGAAAAAAGATATGGGCGGCGCGGCACTGGCCATTGCGCTGGCTGATGCGGTGATGGATGCCGGCTTGCCGGTGCGCTTGCGGTTGATGATTGGCGCGGTTGAAAACGCCATTGGGCCGGATGCTTTTCGCCCCGGTGATGTGCTGGCCAGCCGCAAAGGTTTGAGCGTTGAGATTGGAAATACCGATGCTGAGGGGCGTCTTGTTTTGGCCGATATGTTGGCCGAAGCGGATGATGAAGCGCCTGATATGATGGTTGATTTTGCCACTTTAACCGGCGCGGCGCGGGTGGCGATGGGGCCGGAAGTGACGCCGTTTTATACCCATAGTGACACTCTTGCCGAGGGGTTGAGTGCTGCCGCCATAAACGCGCATGACCCGCTTTGGCGAATGCCGCTATGGCAGGGCTATGATGGCTGGCTGGATAGCGCGATTGCCGATGTCAGTCATATTTCTTCATCGCCAATGGGCGGCTCCATCACTGCCGCATTATTTTTGAGCCGCTTTGTCGAGAATTGCGATGATTGGGTGCATTTCGACACTTATGCATGGAACTTAAAAGCCCGTGCCGGTCGTCCGGTAGGCGGCGAGGCGCAAGCCATTCGCGCCGTCTATGATTATCTGGAAGGCCGTTTTGGCCAATAACAGTAAACCGGATCCGCGCCTTAATCCGTGGCGCGATGATTTGGCGGCAGCGCATTTGCGCGGCGAAGTCGATGCGTCGAAATTTGTCGATGGAGAGATGCGGCAAATTTCGTCGCCGGTGGCGACATTGCGCCGCTCGCCGGCGGATGGCGCGATGCAAGACAGCCAGCTGCTTTATGGCGAAAACTTTCGCATTTTCGAGATTAAAAACGGCTGGGCATGGGGGCAGGCCGAGGCCGATGATTATGTCGGCTATGTGCCCGATAATGCGTTTGATGCGCCGCAAAAAATTACCCATAGGCTGAGCGCTTTGCGCAGTTTTATTTATCGCGCGCCGGATATTAAAAGCCGTCCCCTAATGGCGATTTCTTTTGGTGCGCGCTTATCGGTTATCGACCAAGAGGGTGATTTTGCCGCGCTGGCGCATGGTGGCTATCTCTATGCGCCGCATATGAAAAAGCTGGATGAATATGAAAAAGATCCGGTGGCGATTGCGCGGCGGTTTATCGGCGCGCCGTATTTCTGGGGCGGACGCGAGGCGACAGGTCTCGATTGCTCGGCTTTGGTGCAGGCGGCCTTAATGGCATGCGGTCATGCCTGCCCGCGCGATAGTGATATGCAAGAAGCGGCATTGGGCCAAAGCGTGGCCGATACTGAAAACCCGGCTTATGGCGATATTGTTTTTTGGAAAGGCCATGTCGGCTTTATGTCCGGTGATAATTTATTGCTGCATGCCAATGCGCATCATATGGCAGTGGCACAAGAAGCGTTTGACGCGGCCTGCGCACGCATTGAGGCGGCCGGCGGCGGGCCGGTTACGACGGTTAAAAGGCTCTCATATTCCTAATCAAGCGCGGCGGCCAAAAGCGCTTTTGTATAGGCTTGCTGGGGCGCGGTAAAAATCGTCTCGGCCGCCCCTTCTTCGACACAATGCCCGTTTTGCATCACCATGACGCGATGCGACAATGCCCGTACCACTTTTAAATCATGGCTGATGAATAAATAAGTCAGCCCTTTCTCGCTCTGCAAGCGGCGTAAAAGAGCGATGATTTGCGCCTGTACTGAGCGGTCCAGCGCACTGGTCGGCTCATCCAATACAATAAATTGCGGCTGCAAAATCAGTGCGCGGGCGATTGCAATGCGCTGTCTTTGACCGCCGGAAAATTCATGCGGATAGCGCGTCGCCATTGCAGGCTCCAATTCCACTTCGCGCATAATATCAGCCAAGGCGGCTGCAATCTCATCGCCGCTCATTTGCGGCTCATGCAAGCGCAGGCCTTCAGTGACAATATCAGCGACGCTCATGCGCGGGCTGAGCGCGCCAAACGGATCTTGAAAAACAATTTGCATATGGCGCCGCAATTTATGCCGGTCCTTGCGCGGCACGCCGATAATATCTTGGCCGTCAAATTTGGCTTCGCCGACTGCCGCTTGCAGGCCCAAAAGCGCGCGCCCCAAAGTGGTTTTGCCGGAGCCGCTTTCACCGACAATGCCTAAAGTCTCGCCGCGATTGACACAAAAGCTGATATCAGTGACCGCTTTCACATGATCGCTCGTGCGTCGCAATAAGCCGCTTTTTACCGGAAACCAAATGCGTAAATCTTTCGCTTCAATCAATGGCGAAGCGGTTTCCAGCGGCTTGGCCAGCCCTTGCGGCTCGGCATTTATCAATTGTTTTGTATAATCGTGCTGTGGGGCGGCAAAAATATCTTCCACTGCTCCATCTTCGACAATATCGCCGTTTTGCATCACATAAACCCGGTCGGCCATTTTTTTGACCACCCCCAAATCATGAGTGATGAGCAAAACCGACATGCCAAACTCGGCCTGCAATTCTTTCAATAGATCCAGAATTTGCTTTTGAATGGTAACATCCAAAGCGGTTGTCGGTTCATCGGCAATCAATAAATCCGGCTGATTGGCCAAAGCCATGGCAATCATCACGCGCTGTCTTTGACCGCCGGATAATTCATGCGGCAGGGCGTTCATGCGTTTCTCGGCATCGGGAATACCGACGCGCTCCAAAAGCCGCAAGGTTTCTTCCCGCGCTTGGGCGCGGGTCAGGCCTTGGTGGATTTCAATGATTTCGGAAATTTGTTTTTCAATCGAATGCAGCGGGTTGAGCGATGACATCGGCTCTTGAAAAATCATCGAGATGCGATTGCCGCGCACTGTGCGAATAACATGCTCGGCCTGCGTCATTAAATTGACATCGTCAAAATAAATTTTACCGCTCTCATGAAAGGCGGTCGGATAAGGCAGCAGTTTTAAAATCGACAGTGCGCTAACAGATTTACCCGACCCGCTTTCGCCGACCAACCCAACCGTTTCGCCATGTTTTATGTGAAACGAGACTTTATTGACGGCTTGGCTTTTTTGTCCGTCCGAGACAAAGCCAACCGATAAATCCTCAACTTTTAAAAGTGCGTTCATTTTATTCTTCTTTCTTCGCCCACTACATCATCGTCTTGCGCGGGTCAAAAGCGTCGCGCACCGCTTCGCCGATGAAAATCAGCAAGCTCAACATAATGGCAATGGTGAAAAAACCCGATAGACCAAGCCAAGGGGCTTGCAAATTGGCTTTGCCCTGCGCCAGCAATTCGCCCAATGAGGGCGAGCCGGGCGGCAGACCGAAGCCCAGAAAATCCAGCGATGTGAGGGTGGTGATGGAGGCGTTTAAGATAAACGGCATAAAGGTCAGCGTCGCGACCATTGCATTGGGCAATAGATGACGCCGCATAATGGTGATATTGCCGACCCCCAAAGCACGCGCCGCTTCGACATATTCGAAATTGCGGGCGCGCAAAAATTCAGCGCGCACCACGCCGACCAGCGCCACCCATGAAAACAATAATAATATGCCGAGCAATATCCAAAACCCCGGCTCAATGACTGCGGCAATAATAATCAGCAAATAAAGCGATGGTACGGAGGTCCATATTTCGATAAAGCGCTGCATGGTCAAATCGGTCCAGCCGCCGAAATAGCCTTGCACGGCGCCGGCGGCAATACCGATAAGCGATGAGGCAATGGTCAGGGCAAGGCCGAATAATACCGAAATCCGAAAGCCGTATATCAATCGCGCCAGCACATCGCGGCCTTGGTCATCCGTACCAAGCCAGTTTTCGGCGCTGGGCGGGGCCGGAGCCGGTCGGTCGAGATTGAGATTTATCGTGTCATAGCTGTAGCGCAAGAGCGGCCAAATAATAAAACCGTCTTTTTCGCCTTCTTCGCCTTCAATCAATGCAATGACAAACGGGTCGCGATAATCCGCCTCAGTAGCAAAATCGCCGCCAAATTCGGTTTCCGCATAAACAGTGAAAACCGGCATATAAAATGCCCCTTCATGGCGAATGAGCAGTGGTTTATCATTGGCCAGAAATTCGGCGAATAGGGTGACAAAAAACAAAATACCGAATAGCCATAGCGACACTAATCCGCGGCGATTGGCTTTAAAATTGCGCCAGCGGCGTTCATTTATCGGCGATAATTTGCGGCTTGGATTTATCATCTCATCAGCCTTGCGCGCGCGCTTCAAAATCAATACGCGGGTCAACCCACATATAAGTCAGGTCAGAGATTAAAGTGACCAAAAGGCCGATAAGCCCGAAAATATATAGCGAGGCGAAGACCACCGGATAATCGCGATTAATGATGCTTTCATAAGCAAGCAGCCCCAGCCCATCCAGTGAGAAAATCGTCTCGATGAGCAAAGAGCCTGTAAAAAACGCGCCGATAAACGCGCCCGGAAATCCGGCAATGACAATCAACATCGCATTGCGAAACACATGTTTATAGAGAACGCTTGTTTCATCCAACCCTTTGGCGCGCGCGGTGGTGACATATTGTTTTCTTATTTCATCCAGAAACGCGTTTTTGGTCAAAAGCGAGGTGGTGGCGAAACCGGAAATCGTCATCGCCAAAACCGGCAAAGTGATGTGCCATAAATAATCGCCGATTTGGCCGAGAAAACTCAATTCGTCAAAATTATCCGAGGTCAGCCCGCGAAGTGGGAACCAGTCGAGATAAGAGCCGCCGGCCAATAGCACTATCAGCATCACGGCGAATAAAAATCCCGGTATCGCATAGCCGACAATAATTACCGCCGAGGTCCAAACATCAAACCGCGTGCCGTCGCGCCGCGCTTTGGCAATACCCAGAGGAATGGAGATCAAATAGGTCAGCAGTGTCGTCCATAAACCCAGCGTGATGGAGACCGGCAGTTTTTCAGCAATCAAATCGACCACCGGAATATCGCGATAATAGCTTTCGCCGAAATCAAACCGCGCATAATCGGAAATCATTTTGATGAATCGCTCATGCACCGGTTTGTCGAAACCGAACTGCGCTTCCAATTCGGCAATAAATTCCGGGTCCAAACCTTGCGCACCGCGATATTGCGAATTAACCGCTGCTTGCGCCGCCGCATTGGCGCCGATAGAGCTGCCATCTTGGGCACTGGTAAAACGGGACGTGGCGCTGACATCATGGCCTTGCAATTGCGCAATCACCCGCTCCACCGGCCCGCCCGGCGCAAATTGTATAATCGCAAAACTGATTGCCATAATGCCGAAAATGGTCGGAACCATCAGCAATAAGCGGCGAAGAATATAAGCAGCCACCTTGGCTTACTCCTTCCACCAAATGGTCGGAAATCCGAGCCCGTGTTTGGGCATTTTTTGCGGTCTTTTAAGCCCTTTCCAATAGGCCAAACGCTCATGCGGCGCATGCCATTGCGGCATGATGTAATGATTTGAAATCAAAACGCGGTCCAAGGCGCGCGTGGCGGTTATCAAATCTTTTCGCGATTTGGCAAAAATCAGATTTTCAACCAGCGTGTCGACCGCCTTGTCTTTAATGCCGATATAATTGCGCCCACCCGGCCGGTCGGCAGCCGCTGAAGACCAATAATCGCGCTGCTCATTGCCCGGCGATAGCGATTGCCCAAAGCTCATCACCACTGCGTCAAAATCATAATTGGTGACGCGGTTTTGATATTGCGTCGGGTCAATTGTGCGCATTTTTGCGTCAATGCCCAGCTTGGCAAGATTTTTGACATAGGGCGCGACAATCCGCTCAAAGGCCGGTTGCACCAATAAAAACTCAATGGTGAAAATCTCGCCGTTTTTCTTTAGCTTACCGCCGTCAATTTTCCATCCGGCTTTTTCCAGCAGTGCACGGGCTTTGCGCAAATTCTTACGAATATTACCGCTGCCATCAGTGACCGGATTTTGAAACATGGTCTCAAAGGTTTTTGCCGGAATATCGGCGCGCAAAGGCTTCAGCAATTTTAATTCAGCGGTGGATGGCGCACCACGCGCGGCCAGTTCAGAGCCCTGAAAAAATGAACCGGTGCGCGCATATTGGCCGTAAAATAAATTCTTTTTCGTCCATTCGAAATCATAAGCCCAGTTCAACGCTTCGCGCACATGGATATTGTCAAAGCGCGAACGGCGCAAATTAAATACAAATCCCTGCATGCCGGAAGATTTTTCCAGCGTTATGGTTTCCTTCACCATTTGGCCGGTTTTCACGGCATCGGTATTATAACCGGTGGCCCAAATGCGCGAAGAAAACTCGCTGCGATAATCAATCTCACCGGCTTTCAATGCTTCAAAGGCAATCGTGTCATCGCCGAAATAAACATATTTAACCCGCTCAATATTATGCTTGCCAATATTGACGTTTAAATCTTTTGCCCAATAATCGGCGCGGCGTTGATAGGTGATGGAGCGTCCGGCATCCAATTCAGCAATTTCATAAGCGCCTGAAACCGGCGGAATATCCAAACTGGTTTCGGCCAATGAGCGGCCTTCGCTATTCCAATAGGCTTTTTTCAATATCGGCAATTGCCCCAAAATCATCGGCAATTCGCGATTGCCCTTTTGGCCGAAGCGAAAGGTAATGCTATGCGCGTCGGCACTGTCATAGCCGATAACATCGGCATAATAAGCGCGATAAAAAGGATGCGCTTTCTTCAGCGCGGTAAGCGAAAAGGCAACATCATCAGCAGTAATTGGAGAGCCGTCGGAAAATTTGGCTTTCTTGTTCAGTTTAAAACTGACGGAAGAATAATCGGCTGCGTGTTTCGCCGCCTCGGCAATCAATCCGTAAACCGCACCGGCCTCGTTTAAAGAGCCGCTCATCAGCGTATCATGCATCAACCCCAACCCGCTGGCCGCGCTGCCCTTAATGGTGAATTGATTTATATTGTCAAATGCGCCAATGGCGGCAATGCGGGCGCTGCCGCCTTTGGGAGCGTCTTTATTGACATAAGGAAAATGCGCAAAACCTTTAGCCATTTCCGGTTTGCCGAATAGCGACAAAGCATGCTGCCACTCGCTTGCTTGGGCAGCCGGGGCAAAGCCATATATGGCCAGCAAAGCCAGGGCAAAGACACGCATTATCAATGACATATAATCTCCATAAGAAATAATGGGGTTGCTGCTATGGAAGCAAAAATACGGAAGAAAATACAGGCAAAAATAAGCCCAAAAACAGCGATAAATATAGAGACAAAAAGAAAGGCCGCGAACAAATCAGCTTGCGCGCGGCCTTTAAAATGAAATCGTCAGGACTTATTTCAAACTGTCCAAATAAGCGATGATATTGGCCCGGTCTTTGGCTTTTCTAAGACCGGCAAAAGCCATGCTGGTGCCGGCTGCATATTTTTTCGGATTTTCCAAAAAGCCGTTCAGCGCTTCATAATCCCAAGCGCCATCCATGCCGGCCAAAGCGCCTGAATAGGTAAAGCCGCTATGTTGGCCAATGGCGCGGTCAACAACGCCATGCAGCGCCGGGCCGATTTTATTGGCGCCACCGGCGTCAAAATTATGGCAAGAAATGCATTTCTTCGCCACTTTCATGCCTTTATCAATTGAGGCTGTGGTCAGCAATTCAGCGATCGGCACAACTTCTTCGGCCACGGCAGCCACGGCAATGGCGCCTTCTTCTTCAACCCCCTCAACCACATAGGCTTGCGGATTTGCCGGTTCGGTGTCGAACATAATGGCGCCCAAATTTTGCACACCCAGATAAACCAAGAGCGTGAAAAACACGGCACCGGCAATTTTATTAAGCTCGAAACTATCCATAATATCCCCCAAAAACGGCCACAAAATTCAAATCAAGGACTTAAATAGCGGGCTGATCTCTAGCCTTAATTTCGCGCGCAACATACGCTTTTTCCGTCGCTAACCCCAAGGTTTCCGCTTGCGGCCTAGCGTCGCACAGATTAGGAAAAGAAGCACTGAGTCGCAATCATGGAGCGTTTAACATATGTCGGGAAAAAATCCCATCATTCTGATACCGGCCCGCATGGCATCGCTGCGCCTGCCGAGTAAGCCATTGGCCGATATTTTGGGCCTGCCGATGATTGTGCAGGTTTTAAAACGCGCCCAAGAAGCCGATTGTGGCCGCGTCGTGGTGGCGGCGGCGGAAGCGGAAATTGTAGAGACCATTGAAGCGGCCGGCGGTGAGGCGGTATTGACCGCTCCTGATTTGCCGTCCGGCTCGGACCGTATTCATGCCGCTTTGCAAAGCGTTGATGGTGATGGGGCGCATGATGTGATTATCAATCTACAAGGCGATTTGCCGACTTTGGAACCGCATTTGGTGCGCGATTGTCTGGCCGCTTTGGAAGGCCATGATATGTCGACTTTGGTGGCTGAAATTACCACGCAAGAAGAGCGCGATAATCCGAATGTGGTGAAAGCCGTGCTCAGCCCGCGCGGTGATAATCTTGGCCGCGCGCTTTACTTTACCCGCGCCACTGCTCCGTCAGGCGAGGGGGCGCTATATCACCATATCGGTATTTACGGTTATCAGCGTGCCGCTTTGGATAAATTTGTTGCCTTACCGCCATCGCCTTTGGAAAAACGCGAAAGGCTGGAGCAATTGCGGGCGCTGGAAGCCGGGTTTACTTTGCAGGCGGCGATTGTCGATACAGTGCCGGTTGGCGTTGATACGCCGCAAGACTTGGCGCATGCTGAAGCGGTATTGAAGCAGCAGCAGGGATAGAGGCAGACAGAAGATATGAGTAAGATTGCATTTCAGGGTGAGTTGGGCGCCAATAGCCATATTGCATGCAATGATTGCTATCCCGACAAGGATGTATTGCCATGCGCGACTTTTGACGAGGCTTTTGCCGCTTTGCGCAATGGCACGGCTGCGCTGGCAATGATGCCGGTGGAAAACACTGTGGCCGGACGCGTCGCCGATATTCATCGGCTGCTGCCCGGTTCGAAACTTTATATTATCGGTGAGCATTTCATGCGCGTCAGCCATTGCCTATTGGCGTTGCCGGATAGCGATGAGGCGTCTTTAACGCATGTGCATAGTCATGAAATGGCGCTGGGCCAATGCCGCAATCTTATCGGCGAATTGGGGTTAACCGCGCAAGTGGCGGCTGATACGGCCGGCAGCGCACGCGATTTGGCAGCGGCGAAAACACCCGGCCATGCAGCGATTGCCAGTAAGCTGGCGGCAGAGATTTACGGTCTTAAAGTGCTGCGCGAAAATATTGAAGACAGCGCCAGCAATACGACGCGTTTTCTTATCATGTCGGCCGAGCCCGATGATGCCGAGCCCGATGAAACCAATGTCATTACCAGTTTCATTTTCCGCGTCCGCAATGTGCCGGCCGCGCTTTATAAGGCATTGGGCGGTTTCGCCACCAATAAGGTCAATATGACCAAATTGGAGAGTTATCAGCCAAACGGTTTTTTGGCGACGCAATTTTACGCCGATATTGAAGGGCATCCGGAAAGCGAACCGGTGCGCCAAGCCTTGGAAGAGTTGAGTTTTTACTGCTCGGAAATGGATATTCTAGGGGTCTATAAAGCCGCGCCTGAACGCGCCGCGCTGCAAAAAGACTAGATTTTTCGCGGCTATTTTCCGTCGGCAAAAGCCTGCATAAGCTGGTGCGCGATGGCCATTTTCGGTGGCACGCCCAGCGGGCCACTGCCTTGCATGGATGAAATAATATCGCTGCGCGCAACCCAGCGCGCTTCTTCCAATTCCACTTCATCGACAGTGACCTCGAGCGAACTGGCTTCGGCCATGCAGCCGATCATTAAAGAGCCGGGAAAAGGCCAAGGCTGGGTACCGATATAAGAGACGCTATTAATCTCCAAACCGGCCTCTTCCTGCAATTCGCGCGCCACCGCCTCTTCAATGGTCTCGCCCGGCTCCATAAATCCGGCCAAGGCGCTGAGCATGCCATCGGGCCAGCCGCGTTGGCGTCCCAACAAGCATTGGTCTTCAAAAGTCGCCAGCATAATCACCACCGGATCGGTGCGCGGAAAATGTTCACTGCCGCAATTGCCGCAAACGCGTTTATAACCGCCTTCCAGCATTTGTGTCGGGGTGCCGCATTGGCTGCAAAACGGGTGCCGCAAATTCCAATCCAGCATGCCTTTGGCTTGCGCCAATATCGCCAATTCAGTACGCGGCATATCACCGGCTGATGCCAATGCACGCAAATCTTCAAACTGTCCCATACCCTTAAACGGGCCAAACTCTTCAGGGCTGCTCATATGGCTGATATCGGCGGCAAATAGCGGCTTGCCGCGGCGATTGAGACCAAGGAAAAGCAAAACCATATCGTCCTTCCAAGCCTCGCCGAAAGCGGCTTTTGGCAAATAGCCGACATCGCGGCCATCGCCCGGCTGTAATTCCGGCAAGACCAAAGGCTGTAAATTCCATAGCGGTACAATCAATGCCGTATCGGCGGCCAATTGTGCGGCCAGCCAGTCATTATCGCCGCGTTGATGACCGGCGCGGTCGAGCGGATTATTGGCGAACATGATGGGATTTTCGGCCAAGGCCATAGGCGTCTCCTGTTACTTATCGGGCAGAGAGTGCCACTGCAATCTATCCCCGTCAATCAGCAGCAAAAAGACTGTATCGGTCGGCCGGCTCTGCTATAAAGAAGGAGAGAGATTGGCGGCAGACGCATCCCTCGCCAACCGGGTCAGATCCGGAAGGAAGCAGCCCTAACGAGTTCGGTGCGGGTTGCCTGTCCAGTCTCTCACCTCTCATGCCGCGGACCGAACCGTATGGGGTCCCAATGCGGCGATGATGATTGTTACAGCAGCTTGGGGCAGAAATGACAGACGAAACAGAAGAACAAATTTCTGCCGATGCGCCCGAAACTGCTGACGCAGCTGAGTTTAATGATGATGCACCGGGCTTTGACATGCTGGCCGATGCTGATGAAGACAACCAGCTGGCGCCCGCCGGTGCCAGCTATCAGGTTTTGGCGCGCAAATACCGGCCACGCAATTTTGATGATTTAATCGGCCAAGAGGCGATGGTGCAAACGTTGACCAATGCGTTTGACAGTGGCCGCATTGCGCATGGCTTTATGCTGACCGGTGTGCGCGGGGTCGGTAAAACCACCACGGCACGCATTTTGGCGCGGGCACTGAATTATCAAACCGAAACGATAAATGCGCCGAGCATGGCGTTGGCCGAAGAGGGCGCGCATTGCGCGGCGATTATGGATGGCACGCATGTTGATGTGCTTGAAATGGATGCCGCCTCGCGCACCGGCATTGGCGATATTCGCGAGATTATTGATAATGTGCGCTACATGCCGAGCGCGGCGCGCTATAAGGTTTATATTATTGACGAGGTGCATATGCTGTCGAAAGCCGCGTTTAACGGCTTGCTTAAGACGCTGGAAGAGCCGCCCGAACATGTCAAATTCATTTTTGCAACAACAGAAATCCGGCAAGTACCGGTCACGGTTTTATCGCGTTGCCAGCGTTTTGACCTGCGCCGCTTAACCACGGATGATACGGAAAAATTATTGGCGCGCACTTGCGCGGCTGAGAATGTCAGCCTGCCGGAAGAGACGTTGAAGCTGATAGCGCGCGCCGCTGACGGCTCGGCCCGTGATGGTCTGTCTCTTTTGGACCGTGCCTTGGCGCATATTGAGCCGGGCGAAGCCGCTGCTGAAGGGCTGGATGAAAGCACCATGCGCGGGCTTTTGGGATTGGCTGACCGTGGGCGCGTGTTTGATTTATTTGATCTGCTAATGCGCGGCGCGGTAACCGAAGCTTTGGGTGAGTTTGAAGCGCAATATAATATGGGCGCTGACCCGGCTGCTATTTTGTCGGATTTGGCCGAGCTGACACATTGGCTGACACGAATGAAATTCGTACCGGCGGCGCAAGAAGATATCGGCTTTTCGCAGACCATGCGACAGCGTGGTGCGGCAGCGTCTGAACAATTATCAACGCGCATTTTATCGCGTGTTTGGCAGGTTTTATTGGCCGGTCATGATGAGGTGGCGCGTGCTGCCAATGCCAAAGCGGCGGCGGATATGGTGCTTATTCGTTTGGCGCATTTATCGGATTTGCCGACACCGGAGGAGCTGGTCAAACAATTTGACAGCGCGCCTGCTTCTTCTTCCTCTCCTTCCGCTTCTGGGCAGGCCTCACCACAATCTTCACCACAATCTTCGTCGCAAGCAGCCATGTCAACTGGCGCGACCATGCCGCAAGCACCTTCCGGTAACGGCCCGACAGGTGCCACAGGTGCCACAGGTTCTGCCGCGCCGGCTCCGATTGCTGCCATCAGCGCACCGGTTTTGCAAAACTTTCAGGCGATTATTGATCTGGCGGCAGATAAGCGCGATATCGGTTTAAAGCACGCGCTGGAAAATGGTGCGCATTTGGTATCGTTTGAGGCGGCGGCCGGTGAGCGGGCCGGACGCATTGAGCTTCGCTTGGCCGATGGCCAAGATAATATGGCGCAAGAATTGACCCGCAAATTGCGCGAATGGACCGGCCAAAGCTGGGTTGTTTCTTTGTCGCAAGAAAAGGGCGCGCCGACCGTCGGCTCGTTGAAAATGTCAGAAGCGCAAAGGCGCGAAAATCAAGCGCGTAATGACCCGCATGTGAAAGCCGCCTTGGCCGCTTTTCCGGCGGCTGAAATCGTCTCGATAAGCGAGTTTTCTGCCGATAATCTGGCGGCTGAAGCGGCGGTGATGGCTGACCCGGATAATGGGTCGCGCGAAGAAGCGGAAGACGAATAATGGCCGGTGCAGAAATTGAGGCGCTGGTCAGTTTGCTGGCGCGCTTACCGGGGCTTGGCCCGCGTTCAGCGCGGCGCGCCGTTTTGCAAATGATGCGGCGGCGTGAAAGCCTGCTCGACCCCCTGTCTGAAGCGTTGATGACGGCCCGCGAAAAAATCGTCACCTGCACGCAATGTGGCAATATTGACACGCTGTCACCTTGCACGATTTGCGCCGATACGCGTCGCGACCCGTCGCTTTTATGCGTGGTTGAAGATGTCGGTGATTTATGGGCTTTGGAGCGCGCCCAAGCGGTGAAAGGCCGCTATCATGTGTTGGGCGGCACGCTATCGGCTTTGGATGGTATCGGGCCCGAAGACCTTAATCTCGATCGCTTGCGCGCGCGCTGTGAAGGCGACGCGGTGAAAGAAATCATTCTTGCCACCAATGCCACAGTGGAAGGGCAAACCACGGCTCATTTCATCACTGATTTGTTGACCGATATGGATGTGAGTGTGACCCGTTTGGCGCATGGTGTGCCGGTTGGCGGCGAGCTTGATTATCTGGATGACGGAACACTTTTGGCGGCGATGAAATCACGACGTTAATCGCCTGCTTTCGGCTCAACTATCCAATAAGTCCGGCGTTTGTTTCTCGCCATTATCGGCTTCCACTTCCAGCGAGGTGATTTTTTCACCGCGTGACGAAATTTTGCGGCCGGAAATTTCAATTTGCTCAATATCCTTATCGGCTTGATTGAAATGGTTCCGTAATTTGTCAATCCGCTCATTCAAACGCATCACATCATCCAGCAAAGTATGAACTTCTTTTTGAATAAGACCGGCTTGCTGGCGCATTTTTACGTCGCGCATAATGGCGCGCACCGTGTTCAGCGTCAGCGACATTGTATTGGGCGAAACCGGATAAACACGCAGCGCGCGGCATTTATCCACCACACCAGGCAAGCGTAAATGCAATTCCGAAAAAATGCTTTCAGACGGTAAAAACATCAGCGCCGCATCGGCCGTTTCGCCGGGCAAAATATATTTATCGGCAATATCTTGCGCATGTTTCAGCGTGTCGGTTTTCATTTGCGTCAATGCGGCACGGCTTTGGGCATCATCTTCGGCGGCGCGTAATTTTTGAAACGCCTCGAGTGGAAACTTACTGTCGACCACCACCGGCCCCGGTGGATTGGGCAGGCGAATAAGGCAGTCAGCGCGTTTGCCATTGGACAATGTGTGCTGAAAATCATAGGCGCTATCCGGCAGTCCGTCGGCAACAATATCGTTCAATTGCGCTTCGCCAAATGCGCCGCGTGCCTGCTTATTGTCGAGAATATGCTGCAATTCAACCACTTGGCTGGACAGTGCGGTTATCTCTTGCTGTGCCTTATCGATAAGCGATAACCGCTCACCCAAATCCCCCAATGATTTAGCCGTTTTCTCGCGGCTTTCGGTCAAATTATCAGCCATGTTTTTACTGACCTGGCCCAATTGCTCAGTCATGGTGCGGGCCAATTCGCCTTGTGTGCGTTGCTGGTTTTCGGCCAAGGCGCCCAGCCGTCCGGTCAATTGGTTTTGTTCATTGCGCATCGCATCAATCAAAGCCAGCATTTGGCTCTGTTGCGCGGCCGCATCGCCATCATCATTTTGCCGACCGATTAAAAACACCGATAAAGCGGCGCCGATGGCCACGCCCAAAATGAGCATTATTATTATTGTCCAATCCATGCGCGCCATATTGACCCGATTCGGGCCGCTTGACGCCGCTTCGCGCACAGCGTATCTGAAAAGCATGAGCGTCAGAGAGATTATTGAAGTTCCCGATAAGCGGTTGAAAACCGTATCCGCGCCCCTGTCTGCAGTGACAGATGAGACGCGCGCGCTGATGGATGACATGTTGGAAACCATGTATGCCGCCAATGGTATCGGTTTGGCAGCCATTCAAATCGGCGTCGCCAGCCGTGTCATTGTGATGGATATTTCCATTCCCGATGATGAAGAAGAAGCAGAGGGCGAGGGAGAGGCTTCAGCTGATGCAGAAGCGGCAGAACAAAAGCGTTTGCGTGATTTGCTGAAGCAAGAAAAGCCGCGTTTTTTCGTCAATCCTGAGATTGTGTGGACGTCGGATAAGTTGCGCAATTATCAAGAAGGCTGTCTGTCCGTGCCGGGGTTTTATGATGATGTTGCGCGCCCGTCTGAATGCCGCGTCAAATTTCTCGATTATGATGGCAAAGAACAAGAGATTGAATGCGAAGGTTTATTGGCAACGTGCATCCAGCACGAGATGGATCATTTGAACGGAATTGTGTTTCTTGACCATTTATCGCGCTTGAAGCGACAAATGGCCTTGAAAAAACTGAAAAAAGCGGCGCAAACCGCGTCTGCTTGAGGCCAGTTCCATGCGCCGCCGCATCATCTTTATGGGAACTCCCGATTTCGCCGTTCCGGCATTTGAAGCGGTGCGCGCCGCGCATGACATCATCGCCGTCTATACCCGCGCGCCGGCCAAACAAGGGCGTGGGCTGCAGCTGACGCCATCGCCGGTTCATCAGGCGGCGGAGGCGGCCGGTATTGATGTGTTTACCCCTGACAGTTTGAAAAATGCCGATGAATTGGCGCGGTTCACAGCGCTGGCACCTGAGCTGGCCGTGGTCGTCGCCTATGGCATGATATTGCCGCAAAGCTGGCTCGATGTGCCGCCGCTTGGCTGTTGGAATATTCATGCCTCGCTTTTGCCGCGTTGGCGCGGCGCGGCACCGATACAACGCGCTATTATGGCCGGTGATACAGAAACCGGCATCGCCATTATGCAAATGCAAGCGGGGCTGGATACCGGTCCGATATTGTTGGAAAAGCGTTTGAGCATTGCCGATAATGATACGGCGCAAAGCCTGCATGACAGGCTGGCCGAGTTGGGCGGGGAAGCGATTGCCGCGGCTTTGGCCAAGGCCGATACATTGCGCCCGACAGAGCAAGCCGAAGACGGGATCACTTATGCGGAAAAAATTGAAAAAGCCGAGGCGCGGCTTGATTTTACCCGACCGGCAGAGCAATTGGCGCGCCATATTCGCGGGCTATCGCCCTTCCCCGGCGCTTGGTTTGAGGCCGAGGGCAAGCGGATAAAAGTTTTGGCGGCGCGCGCTTTGCCGGATGAGGGTGAAGCGGGCTGTGTCGCTAATGAGGGCGCGGTGATTTATTGCGGCGGCGGGGCGCTGCAGTTATTGCGCGTACAAAAAGCCGGTAAACCGGCCATGTCGGCGGAAGAATTTATCAATGGGCGCGGCTTGATGGCGGGGCAAAAATTGGACTGCTAATGCGCTATCGTTTGACCATAGAATATGACGGCACGCCATTTTGCGGGTGGCAAAGCCAGCGCGATGGCGGCGCGGTGCAAGATGCCCTTAGCGCGGCGGTAAAAGGTTTTTGCGGTGAGACAGCGACTGTTTTCGGCGCCGGTCGGACCGATACGGGCGTGCATGCGCGCGGCCAAATCGGTCATATTGATTTGGCGACTGCGCCGATACCGGACAAATTAATGGCCGGTTTGAATTATCATTTAAAACCGCAGCCGATTGCGGTGGTGGCGGCGGCCTATGCGCTGCCTGATTTTGATGCCCGGTTTTCAGCCATTGCGCGGCATTATCAATATCGGATTTTATGCCGCCGTGCAGTGCCGGCGCTTGACCGCGAGCGGGTTTGGTTTGTGCCGCAAAAACTTGATTTGTCGGTAATGCAAGAAGCGGCAAATTATTTTATCGGCGAGCATGATTTCACCAGTTTTCGTTCCGTGCAATGCCAAGCCAATTCGCCGGTCAAAACCCTATCGACATTGGAGGTGATACAAAGCGGCGATGAGTTCATCATCACCGCATCGGCGCGCTCTTTTTTGCATAATCAAGTGCGCTCTTTGGCCGGCGCATTGAAACATGTCGGCGAAGGTAAATGGCAGCCGCAAGATGCAAAAGCCGCCCTATTGGCACGCGATCGTGCGCAATGTCCGCCGGTTGCGCCGGCCTGTGGTTTGACGTTTATGCAAGTTGATTATCCCGAAGCGATATTAACACCGCCGGAAACGATTTAAGCGAAATAGCCGCTCAATAATTTTTCATAAATTTTTGCCAATTGGCGAATATCATCAACCGGCACACGTTCATCGACTTGGTGCATGGTCTTGCCGACCAGGCCAAACTCGACAACGCGCGTGACATCTTTAATGAAACGCGCATCCGATGTGCCGCCGGAGGTTGATAAAACCGGCGCGCGGCCGGTCACTTCTTCCACCGCTGCGCTCAGGCTTTCGGTAAACGCGCCGGGTGCGGTCAAAAAGCAATCGCCGGTATGGAATAATTGCAGCTCATATCCGGCGCTACCGGCGCCATCATCAAGTTGCTGTTTAATCCACGCGCTGATGGTTTGCGCATCCCAGCTATCATTATAGCGAATGTTAAAGCGCGCCGTGGCGCTGCTTGGAATGACATTGGTCGTCATATTGCCGACATCAATTGACGTTACCTCCAAATTGGAAGGCTGGAAATGCTCAGTGCCATCATCCAATTTGGCGGCCGATAAATGCGCCATTTGTGAAATTAATTGCGGCACCGGATTATCGGCCAAATGCGGATAGGCGACATGGCCTTGCGTGCCGGTGACAGTGACCACACCATTGACCGAGCCGCGGCGACCGATTTTAATCATATCGCCCAGCACATCCGGATTGGTCGGTTCGCCGACCACGCAATCATCAATCACTTCGCCGTTTTCTTTAAGCCAGCCCAGCATTTTGCGCGTGCCGTTAATACTGGGACCTTCTTCATCGCCGGTGATAAGAAAAGAGATTGAACCGGGCAAGGTTTCTTGCTTGCCGATATGGGCATCAACCGCGGCGACAAAAGCGGCAATCGCCCCTTTCATATCAGCCGCGCCGCGCCCCCAGAGCGCTTGCTCGCGAATTTCGCCGGCAAACGGGTCAACTTGCCACTCACCTTCTGCCCCAACAGGCACCACATCGGTATGGCCGGCAAAGCAAATATGTGGGCCTTGTGTTCCGAGACGGGCATAAAGATTATCCACCGGATCCGTGCCGTCTTCTTCAAATGGCAGGCGTGTACAGGTGAAGCCCAGGCTTTCCAATTGGCTTTGCAACAGGTCGAGCGCGCCCGCTTCGGCCGGTGTGACCGAAGGACAGCGTATCAAACGCGCAGCAAATTCAACCGGATCGAGGCTCATTTTAATCTCTCAGCAATTCATTGACCGAGGTTTTGGCGCGGGTTTTCGCATCCACGGTTTTTACAATAACCGCACACGCCAAATGTGGGCCATTATTTTCTGACGGTAAAGTGCCCGGCACAACAACCGAATAAGCCGGTACTTCGCCCATATAAATTTTGCCGCTGGCGCGATCGACAATTTTGGTCGAGCCGGAAATGAACACGCCCATCGACAAAACTGCCCCTTCGCGGACAATGACCCCTTCGGCGACTTCTGAGCGCGCGCCGATAAAGCAATCATCTTCAATAATGACCGGACCGGCTTGCAGCGGTTCCAAAACGCCGCCAATACCGGCACCGCCTGAAATATGCACATTTTTGCCGATTTGTGCGCAAGAGCCGACAGTGGCCCATGTATCGACCATCGTGCCGCTATCAACATAAGCGCCAAGATTGACAAAGCTCGGCATCAACACCACGCCGGGCGCGATATAGGCAGAGCGGCGGACAATGCAATTGGGTACAGCGCGAAAACCGGCCGCGGTAAATTCATCAGCGCCCCAGCCATGAAATTTTGACGGCACTTTATCCCACCAGTCTGTGCCTTGCGGGCCGCCCGATTGCGGGCTCATATCATTCAGGCGAAATGATAAAAGTACGGCTTTTTTCAGCCATTGATGAACTTGCCAATCGCCGTCAATTTTTTCCGCCACACGCGCTTCGCCGCTATCCAGCGCCAGCAAGGCAGCTTCGACAGCGTCGCGCACATCGCCTTGTGTGTCTGCACCAATGGCGCCGATATCGGCAAAGGCGTCTTCAATAATCTGTTGCATGCTCTCGCGGTTCATCGCTTTTCCTTTTCTGACAGGCCGGTGTTTTGCCGTATACTTCCATCTCGGCGGAAATTAACAGCCCATTATATTCAGTCAAGCGCGGCGATAATACGGGTCAAAAAGCCGCTTAAATTATCCGTCGCATGGTGAATATGGGCCGGTTCTTCATCGCGATATTTTTCCGGCATATTCATCGCTTTCAGACCGTCCACGCCGTTTTCCTTAACCAAAACAGTGGTCATACCAAGCGCATGGGCAGGGGTTAAATTGCGCGCCATATCTTCAAAAAATGCGGCTTTCTCGGCCTTCAGACCGAACCGCGCCAGCATGGTAGGATAAATTTGTGGATTTGGTTTCGGCACATATTCAGCCGCCACAATATCGAAAATATCATCAAAATGCTGCGCCACGCCCAATTGCGTCATTACCCGTTCTGCATGCGCGACCGTGCCATTGGTGAAAATGAATTTGCGGCCGGGCAGGGCGGCAATCGCATCAGATAGGACGACATCGGGGGCCAGCACCGATACGTCAATATCATGCACAAAGTCGAGAAACGGGCCGGGCGGCATGCCGTGCTTGTTCATCAAACCGGCCAAAGTCGTGCCATATTCACCGAGAAATTGTTTTTGCAGCCGATAGGCCTCGTCTTTTTCGACCTGCAAGGCCTCACCGATAAAAGCGGTCATGCGTTGGTCGATTTGCGCAAATAGATTTCGGCTGGCCGGATACAGCGTATTGTCGAGATCGAACACCCAACCGTCAATGGTTTGGAAACGCTGCATACTCAATCCAAATTGACTTTCCATCTTTGCGCCGTGCCGGTATCGATTTGTACAAAGCCGCGGCTCTCAAAACCGCGCGCCAGACAATTCTCATCACCGGTAATGGCAAAACGGGTCGGCTTGATACACAAAGCTTTATCACCGGCCCAAACCCGCGCCCGGCCGGCCTCGCGGACCGGTCGCCCGTCCTCATGCACTGCTTCGGCATAGTAAAAATAAAACCGGTCGGTCAGATTGCTGTTAATGACTTGCGCGCATTGCGTCGCCGGTATTGGCAGCCAGCCTGTGCTTTGAAAATCATCTTGTCGCAATTGCCCGCTTGCTGCCCAGACCAAATATTGCGTGCGATTGCATATAATCAGCCCGCGTTCATCGGCTTCATTGCGCACGGTTTGAATAAGCTTGCGGGTAAGCTCATTGCCCTTCAGGCCGCTATTGACGCCAAAGCGCAATTTATAAGCGCTTTCCGCTTCCCGCGTGCGCTCGCCGCCATACCCGTCAACTGTGCCGATATCATATTGCAAATCCGATAAAAGCCTTTGCATACCGGCCATGCGCGCGCGCCGTCGCCCATAATCATTTTTTTCGGTAAAGGTTACCAAGCGTCGCCCGCGGCCATCCGCCACCGGCGCGAAATCCGCTTCAACATAACCGCGGCGGCGACAATTGCGGCGCCCCTCAACCGAGAAGACTTGATTTTCAGCCGCCACACAAAACCGCTCACTGCCATCAAACACCAACCCGTCACCGGCATGGGCCGGGTCAGATTTGCCATAGACAAAAGCTTGCGCATCATCCGGCATATCGGACAAAGCTTCCTTGCAATCGCCGGGGTTTATATTGAACCAGCCTTCGGTTTTACTGGCCACGCCTTGTCGCGTCGCAGCCGCCACTTGCAGCACATAAGAGGTTTCATTGCACAGGCGTAAGCTCGCCTCAGCCTTGGCCGGAATAAACACACCGCCAAACAGCAAGGTGAGAAAAAGCAAGCTGCGGCAAAAGCGAAGCATATTATTCAACCAGCGTGCCCGCGCCCAGCGCGGTAAACAGTTCCAACAAAACCGCATGCGGCACGCGGCCATCCAAAATCGCTGTCGCGCCGACCCCGTCTTTAACCGCCTGCATGGCGGTTTCAAGTTTCGGTATCATGCCGCCTTGCGCGGTGCCGTTTTTTATCAGCGTCATTGCTTGGCGCCGCGTCAGACGTTCAATCAATGCGCCTTTTTTGTCTTTAACACCATCGACATCAGTCAGCATAAGCAAGCGTTCTGCCCCCAAGGATGCGGCAATGGCACCGGCCGCCGTATCGGCATTGACGTTCAGTGTCTGGCCGCTGGCCGAAGTTGCAATCGGCGCAATTACCGGAATGATATTCGAGGCCAGCATGGTATCCAGCACTTCGCTATTGACCTTTTCCGGCGTGCCGACAAAGCCTAAATTGACCGCTTTTTCGACATTTGATTTCGGGTCTTTGGCGCGGGTTTTGGTTTTTTTCGCAACCAGCAAATTACCGTCCTTGCCCGATAGGCCGACGGCCATGCCACCGGCTTCATTCAACGCAGTGACAATCTCTTTATTAATCGCACCTGCCAGCACCATTTCTACCACTTCAATGGTTTGCGCATCGGTCACACGCAAGCCGTTTTGAAACCGGCTTTTGATATTCAGCCGTTCCAACATGGCGGCAATTTGCGGGCCACCACCATGCACCACCACCGGATTGATACCGGCTTGCTTCAGCAAAACGACATCATTGGCAAAGCTTTTTGACAGCGCAGCATCGCCCATTGCATGGCCACCGAATTTAATGACCACGGTCTTTTTGTCATAAAGCTGCATGAAAGGCAGTGCTTGTGTCAGCACATGCGCTTGCTTCAGCCAATCGGCCGAGCTTACCGCTCCACTCGTTTTTTTGCGTCCTGCCATGATAACTCCGGCTCGTTCAACCGCCCTTATATCCCAATTCGTCCAGATCAACCAGACTTGCAATGGCCGCGCGCACCGCCGCAATGCCATCGCCTTTTTCGCTGGATGTTGCGATGATTTCGGGATGCGCGGCGGGTCTTTTGGCCAGCGCGGCTTGCGTCTCGTCGGTGACTTTATCGCGCACGCCTTTTTTCAGCTTGTCGGTTTTGGTCAATATAATTTGATAGGATACGGCAGCGATATCGAGGTCATCCATCATTGCCAAATCATTTGGCTTCAGCCCGTGGCGGCTATCGACCAGCACAAAGACACGGCGCAAATTCGGCCGCCCGCGCAAATATTGATTGAGCAATTCATTCCACGCGGCAATTTTCGACTTGCTTTCGCGCGCATAGCCATAGCCCGGCAAATCAACCAGCCAAGCGGCCCCGTCATTACGCTGCGGGGCCAGCATGAAAAAATTCAGTTCTTGCGTGCGGCCCGGCGTGTTGGAGGTGCGCGCCAAGGCTTTTGTGCCGGTCACTGCATTGATGAGCGATGATTTGCCGACATTGGAACGCCCGGCAAAGGCAATCTCAATCCGGTCCGCCGCCGGCAGCGCATCCAGTGCCACCACGCCGAGGCGAAATTCAGTGCCTTGCGCCAGCAGCCAACGGCCGGCTTCCAGCCATTTATCCGTCTGATCCGTCATCAGTGCCGCCTTTCGCTGCGGCTTTGCGCTTCAATCCGAGATTGGCCAAAAGCTCAATTTCGACGCCATGGCGGCGCATAATATAGCCTTGCTGCAGCAGGGACAGGAAATTATTCCACGCCCAGTAAATCACCAGACCGGCCGGGAAACCGGCCAGAATAAAGGTGAAGAAAATCGGCAAAATCTGAAACATGCGCGCCTGTATCGGGTCAGGCGGCGGTGGGTTCATCTGCATTTGCACATACATGGTCAGGCCCATTAAGAGCGGCCAAATGCCGATCAGCAAAAAGCTCGGCACATCGTAAGGCAATAGGCCGAACAGATTGAACAGCGAGGTCGGGTCGGGGGCTGACAAATCTTGAATCCAAGCGAAAAACGGTTGGTGGCGCATATCAATGGTCACAAACAGCACTTTATAGATTGAGAAAAATACCGGAATTTGAATCAATATGGGCAGGCAGCCGGCCAGCGGATTGAGTTTTTCCTCGCGGTAAATTTTCAGCAATTCTTGCTGTTGCTGCTGCCGGTCATCCTTATACATTTCACGAATTTGCAGCATGCGCGGTTGCAGCTTTTTCATTTTCGCCATTGTCTCATAAGAGCGATTGGCGAGCGGAAAGAAAGCCAGCTTGATAAGTACAGTGACCATTAAAATCGACAGCCCGTAATTGCCCAGCCAGTCATAAAATAAATGTAAAGCGCGGAACATCGGCTTGGTCAGGAAATAAAACCAGCCCCAATCAATCAGCAGATCAAAACGGGTCGCGCCTTGCTCGGCATAGCCATCAATCACATCGACGCGTTTGGCACCGGCAAAAAACCCGCTTGTGGTTTCAAAGCTCTGCCCCGGAGTCAGCTTCTTACCGCTCAAGAGAAAATCGCTGCGATAGATCGGATCACCGCCGACAACAGCATTACCCTGCGCGGCGAGACGTCCGGTAAAGCGGCCGGTAAAGTTTTCCCCTTGCGGCGGAATAAGGGCCGCGGCCCAATATTTATCGGTAATCCCAAGCCAGCCTTGCTGCGCGGTTTTCTTAATCGGCCCGTCTTCAATCAACTCGCCATAATCAAGTTCGCTCAAGCCTTCTTCTTCGCCGAAATAGCCGATCGGCCCTTCATGCAGAATAAATAAATCAGTCAGCTTCGGCGTGCCGGTGCGGGTAATTTGTCCAAACGGATAGAGCGTAATCGTGGCATTGGAGCGGTTCTCGGCGGTTTGGGTGATGGAGAACATAAAGTTTTCATCGACTGAGATTTTTTGCGTCAGCACCACGCCTTCGGGCGTTTCATGCCGCAAGGTGACCGGACTACCGGGCCGCAACACATCACCTTTTGCAATTTCCCAGACCGTCTCATCGCCCGGCAAAGTAACATTACTGTCGGCGGCGGCAACAAAACCGTGCTTGGCTTGCCAATGGCCGGTCTCGCCTTGGCGTTGCAATAAACGTTGACGCGGCGCATTTTCGCCCGCTGTCGCGCCATAGGCATTTAAAATCAAATCATCAAACCGCGCGCCCATCAGCGCAATCGAACCGCTTAATTGCGGCGTCTCAATGCGCAAGCGCGGGGCATTGGCAAAAGCAGCACTGACCGGCTGCGCGCTTGCTTGCTGCCGCGCTACCGGTTGGGGGGCAGCAGATAGGCTGTCAGGTGCGGCAGACGGGTCGGGGCCGTCACTGCGTGTTGCGGCCGGATTGGCAATAGCGCCGGCATTTTCTTGGCTCGCTTCAATCTGTGCTTGCTGGCGCGCGCGCTCGGCTTCCAAACGTGGCTCGGTGACGAAAAATTGCCAGCCCAGCAAAACCGCCAGACTTAAAATCACCGCCATCAGAAAATTATTCTGTTCATTCATCGCTTTCGGTCCTGTCACTGTCCGGAATTATCGGCCTGTCTTTAACTGGTTTATCTTTGGCTTGGTGTACGGCTTTCAAAGCCGAACGTAAATCTTTCTCTAAAGCCTGCCAAGGACGAAGCGCCGTATGCACCCGCCCGATCATTACATAATCAAACCCGGCCATGCCATGGCGCGGCAAAATGCTTTGCGATAAAGCGCGCAACCGGCGCCGCACGCGATTGCGTATCACTGCATTGCCGACTTTTTTACTGGCCGTCAGGCCGAAGCGAATGGGGGTTGGTGATATTTCATCGGGGCTGCGTTTTCGCGCCTGTAATACCAGCCCGCGCCGCACTTGCTTTTCAGCATTTGCGGCAGCCAAAAACAAACGCCGAACGCGCAAATTGGACAGCGCGTGTCGGGCCTCACTCATTGGCTGAAATGTCAGGCAGCTGCTAGGCAGACAAGGTTTTGCGACCGCGTGCACGGCGGCGCGCAAGCACCAAGCGGCCATTTTTCGTGGCCATGCGAGAACGGAAACCATGCCGGCGTTTACGCACCAGATTGCTCGGTTGAAAAGTTCTTTTCACTGTCCCACTCCTTGGCTGTCAAAATGTGGCTTTTAAAACCATCGCGCAGAAAATTAATAAATCTCTGCTGAAATCCTTGTATATGTTGGGCGGATGTAGCTAAAAAATGAGATAAAGTCAATCACCGAAAGGCTTGCCACAATGTCACAAACACCCGATGCAGACGCGCCGCAAGACAAAAAACAACAAGCCGGAAAAACACGCTGGCTGGTGGCCGCTATTTTTGCCGCTTTGGTCATCGGTTTTTTCGCCTTTGACCTTGATAGCCAAATTAGTTTTGAGGGGCTGGCGGCTAATGAAGCGGCGCTCAAACAAGCGGTTGCGGAGAATTTTCTGCTCACGGTTTTGGCCTATATGGCGGTTTATATTGCCGCCGTTGCTTTGTCTTTGCCGGGCGCGGTATGGCTCAGCCTGGCCGGTGGCTTGATGTTTGGCACGGTGCAAGGCGGGATGATTATCGTCACCGCTGCCAGTCTCGGGGCATGCGGGCTTTTTGTGGCGGCGCGTTATGTGGTCGGCGATATGTTGCGCGCCAAGGCCGGACCGGCCTTGGCCAAATTTGAAGCCTCCTTCAATCGCGACGCGATGTCTTATATGTTAATCTTGCGGCTGCTGCCGATATTTCCGTTTTTCATTGTCAATCTGGGCGCCGCTTTGGTTGGGGTCAGGTTTTCGGTTTTTGCCGTCACCACATTTTTCGGCATTATGCCGGGCAGTTTTGTTTTTGCCTCTATCGGCAATGGCATTTCAGTTCTTTTGCAAGCCGGTGAACGGCCCGATTTGAGCGTTATGAGCAGCCCTGAAATTATCTTGCCGCTGCTCGCCCTTGCGCTATTGTCGGCACTGCCGATTATATGGCGACGCCTTCAAAATAGAGGGCAAGAAAATACAGGAGATGGCGCATAATGAGCGGCACAATTAAAACCGATATTTGTGTCATTGGCGGCGGCTCGGGCGGCTTGTCAGTGGCGGCGGGCGCAGCGCAAATGGGCGCGCGCGTGGTGCTCGTAGAAGGCCATAAAATGGGTGGCGATTGCCTGAATTATGGCTGTGTCCCGTCAAAGGCTTTATTGGCCGCCGCCGACCGCGCTTTTGCCGGTCTCAGCAATAAGGCTTTCGGCATTGCGGCGTCGCGTCCGAAAGTCGACTTCGCCGCGGTGATGGCGCATGTGCGCGAAACCATTGAGGCGATTGAACCGGTCGATAGCGTCGAACGCTTTGCCGGTCTGGGCGTGCAGGTCATTGAAGAAACCGGCAAATTTATCGACCGCAAGACACTGAAAGCAGGCAAATATACCATCACCGCCAAGCGCTTTGTCATTGCTACCGGTTCGCAAGCCGCCATACCTGATATTCGCGGGCTCAAATCAGTGCCCTATCTGACCAATGAAACGATATTTTCTCTCACCCGCCAGCCCAAACATTTACTGGTATTGGGCGGCGGACCGATTGGCGCGGAAATGGCGCAGGCATTTCGGCGATTGGGCAGTGAGGTAACGGTTTTGGAAGCGGCGCATTTATTAAGCCGCGAAGACGAAGAATTATCTGCGCATGTAAAACGTCAATTATTGGAAGATGGTGTCAATTTGCGCGAAGCAGTGCGCATTGATGCCGTGTCGGCCAGCGGCAAGGGCGCGCGCGCCAAAATCACCGTCAGCCTGCAAAGCGGTGAAAAAATCAGCGGCGATAATTTATTGGTCGCTGCTGGCCGCAAACCGAATATTGCCTCATTGGATGCGCCCAAAGCCGGCGTTACGCTAAGCGAGGGCGCGCATCCGCATATTGTGGTCGATAAGCGTTTACGCACGAAGAACCGCAAAATTTTTGCCATTGGTGATGTTAATGGCGGGCCGCAATTCACCCATGCGGCGGGCTATCAAGCGGGGCTTATTATTCGCAATATTTTGTTTTTCTTGCCTGCCAAGGTCAATAATACGGCACTGCCACGGGTCACTTATACCAATCCGGAATTGGCATCTGTGGGTTTGAGCGAAGCCGAAGCGCGGGCGCAATTTGCCGCGATAAAAGTGCTGCGCTGGCATTTTGATGAAAATGACAGAGCCCGTGCCGAGCGTGATATGCGCGGCATGGTGAAAGTCATCACCACAAGAAATGGTCGTATTTTGGGCGCCTCCATCGTTGGTAAGGGCGGTGGTGATTTACTGGCGCCATGGACCATGGCATTGGCGCAAGGTCTGCCAATATCAGCCATGGCCGGGGTCATCGCACCCTATCCGACACGTGGCGAAGCCTCCAAACGCGCGGCCGGTGACTATTACACGCCGACCTTATTCGGTCCACGGACCCGAAAAATTGTCGGCTTTTTAGCTTTCTTCCGCCGCTAAGCTTCGTTAACCTTTTATTAAGCTTTTTTCGTAAAGCTTAGTGATGGGTGTTTTGCGTATGATAGAAAAGTCTCGCCATGCAGTGCGTCTGCCGACTTTGCCGCGGCACGTCATTCTGCTCGCAATCGGCCTTTTTTCTGCCTGCCTGATTTTTTTCATGCCGTTTATTTATGCCGAATGGCTGAACCGCAATATGGCGGAGACCCATGGTTTGGCCGAGATTATGGCCAAAACGGCGCCAATGCAGAGCGATATGGATTGGCAAGCCATGCGCGAAAGCCGTTCTTTGCGGATGTCGGGCATTGATATCAGAAAGCCCGGTGCGACTGAGGGCACGCTGATTTGGTTGGTGGCCAAGCCGCAGCCCGGCGCGATAAGCCGAACCATTGATTTGACACAAACCGGATTATTGGACGGCGTACGCACTTTATTATGGCTATTGGTCACCCCCTCGGAAACGCAATTTGCCATTTACAATGCTTCCATGGATGCCTCGCATGAGATACGCGCTATTGCCACAGTCGGTGTGTGGCACGAATATATGCTCGGCATTTATACGCGTATTTTTATCGCCTTTCTCGGCAGCAGCATTTTATTTACCATTTTCTTCAGCGCTTTCTTTCGCCGTTTAATGCTGGAATCTCTGGATGATTTATTTGTCCGTCTCTATGGCAGTGCCGCCATGGGCGCGGTGGATGCTGATGATACGCAATCGCTGCTCGCTTCATTGGATGCGTTTCAAGACCGTATGCGGCTGCATATTGACGAGCAAGCGCGGTTGGCTGCTTTGGGGGCAGGGGCCAGTTTTTTGGCGCATGATATTCGAAATTTATTGGCCAGCCTGCAATTAAATGCTGAGCAATTAATGTCCTTGCCGGGCGAAAAAGAACAACGCATCGGCAAAAGACTGTCAACGGCCATTGAACAAAGCCTGTCATTGGTGGAATGGGCGGCGCTTTATACCAGTGATAAGCGCGAAAATTTGGATGTGCAGCGACAAAAATTGCGGCCGATTATATCCGATGCGCTTAATTTTGTGCGCTTGCATGACCCGCGCCGTCGCGTGCAATTGGTCAATGATTGTCTGGCCAATGTCGATGTGGTGGCCGAACGCACATTGATGTTTCGTATTCTCTACAATCTCGCGCTAAACGCATTGCAGGCGATGAAGGGGCAAGAAGAAATGCGGCAAATCCGTATTCGCGCCTCTAGCGATGATGAAGGGTGTCTCATAAGGGTTAGTGATACCGGCCCCGGCCTACCCAATGCCGAGCGGGGTAATTTATTGATGCCGCATATGGGTGGCGCGCGCCAGCCCGACAGCACTGGCTTGGGACTAAAAATCGTCACTGATTTGGTGAGCTGGCATGGCGGTCGATTGGATATTATCCATAGCGATGGGCATGGCACGCAATTTCAAATCAGCTTGCCGCATAAGACGCCGGGTGCGCCGCGCGATGAAACGACGGTTGAGCATACCACGGCTTCTTGACCGCGTGTCTTAGCGCCGCTAGCGTCGCGGAATAATTTTTCGCAACCGCGTGAGATGCATTGGCCTATTCGCGAGCTGGATCTAAGCGATATGTAAAAGCGATATATGGAGAGCGATATGACGCCAGGAGCCAAAAATCTGATAACCGATATTGACGGCCTTAAAATCGGTCATGCGATTGACGAAGCTGCGCGCACCGGCGTCAGTGTTATCGTGCCCGATGCGCCGGCGGTGATTGCCGCCAATATTGCCGGTGGTGGGCCGGGCACGCGCGAAACTGATGCGCTGAAACCGAACACTTTGGTTGAGAAAGCCGATGCGGTGGTTTTGTCCGGCGGCTCGGTTTATGGGCTGGATGCAGCGTCCGGTGTCACCGCCGCTATGGGGGCACAAGGGCGCGGTTATCCGACCGGCGCACCGCAGCCTTCGCCGATTGTGCCGGCGGCGATTTTATTTGATGTCGGCAATGGCGGCGATAAAGCATGGGGGCCGACCCCGCCTTATCATGCGCTGGGCCAAGCCGCTTATGGCGCGCTGGCGGATGAGTTTAGCCTCGGCAATCAAGGAGCCGGTTATGGCGCGCAGGCCGGGCAATTAAAAGGCGGTCTCGGCAGTGCCTCAGTAGCGATAAACGGCAATGCGAAAGCCGGCGCGCTGATCGCCGTCAACCCGCTCGGCTCGCTCACCGATGCGCGTGGTCGGTTTTGGGCGCAGCCCATGGCACTCGAGCATAAGGGCGCGCTTGAATTCGGCTTGCCGGCACTTGCCACGCAAATGGCCGATATGACGGGCCACCCCATGCACGGCTCAAAACTTGCGGCAGCGTTTCAAAATACCAGTATTGGTGTGGTCGCTGTGGCTGCCGATTTAACTGTCGCCGAAGCGGAGCGGGTGGCGATTATGGCGCAAGATGGCTTGGCTCGCGCCATTCGTCCTATCCATACGCCATTTGACGGCGATGCGATTTTCGTGCTCGCCATGGGAACGGAGAAATTATCCGTCCATGATGAGCAGCGTCCTTTGGCTTTGGCTGAGCTTGGCGCTTTGGCGGCGGATTGTGTGTCGCGAGCGGCGGCGCGGGCGGTGTTTGAGGCGGAGACACTGGGCGATATGGTCAGCTATCGCGATCGTTTTCAGCAATAATCAATCTTTTCTTGCAATCGGGCGGGTCTGCCCTTACAAACCTGTGCGACGCACCGGTAGCTCAGCTGGATAGAGCACTTGACTACGAATCAAGGGGTCGGGAGTTCGAATCTTCCCCGGTGCGCCATTTCCAAGTTCCTTATGATTTTGATGCTTCAGGCAAGCTTGTCGGCACGACACGGCTTTGCTAGCCTGCGCGTTGAGGGGTGGAAATCATGAAAAAAATATTTGCGGCTTTAATGTTTGGCGCGGTTTTGGCTTCGTGCCAAATCGGCCCGTCCTATGAGATGGTGATTAATCATGGGCGCGTGATTGACCCGCTAACCGGCCTTGATGCGGTGCGCCATATCGGCATTAAGGACGGTAAGATTGCCCGCATCAGCACGCAGCCCTTGCGGGGCACTGAGATGATTGATGCGCGTGGTCTCATCGTCGCCCCCGGCTTCATCGATTATCACTGGCATTGTCCGGCGCAGGCTTGTTATGAAATCGGCCTGAAAGACGGATTGACTTCGGCAATGGATTTGGAGTTTGGCGCTTTGGGCAGCCAAATCGATGGCTGGTATGCGGCGCGCGAAAATGCAGCAAAGATAAATTTCGGCACGTCGGCCAGCGTTGAGTTGGCGCGTGCGGCAGTGCTTGACGGCAATATCGCGCAAGATGCGTTAACCGCTTATATCAGCCGTGGCGGCGGTCAAAAATGGGCGGCGCATGCGGCCAATGCAACTGAACAAAAAGCCATATTGGCTGATATGGAAGCGGGCTTGAAAGCCGGTGCCATCGGTATCGGCATCACGCTTGGCTATATGCCGGCCATCAGCGCGGCGGAAGTTTATGAGATGCAAAAATTGGCTGCCCAATATGGGCGCCAAGCTTGTGTGCATTTGCGCCATACGCCGGGCCATGCGACTGATGAGATTACCGGCGCGCAAGAAATTCTGGCCAATGCGGCGGCTTTAAAAGCGCCTGTGTGTATCAATCATTTCAATAATGCCGGTTGGCGCAGCGTGCAGAAATTATTGGTCGGTTTGCGCGCGCAAGGGATAAATGCATGGGGCGATATTTATCCCTATATTGCCGGTTCGACTTCCATCAATGCGGTGTTTTTCAAGCCGGAAATCTTTGAAGATGAATTGGGTTGGAAATATGAAGAGCGGTTATTTGACCCGTCGCAAAACAAGTTTTTAACCAAGGCGGAGTATTTGCAACTGGTTGAAACCGATCCGGTGCGCGCGGTCATTGTTTATAAATCGCCGCCTGAAGATATTGTCGAATGGCTGCAATTGGACGGTGTGTCTATCGGCAGTGACGGGATGCCGGTTTTCGGCGCTTGGGACAAGCACCATCAGGCTTTACCGAACACCCATCCGCGCCGCGCCGGTACGCGCGCGCGTAGCCTGCGACTGGCGCGCGAAAATGAGCTGGATATGGTTAAGCTGGTCGCCGCTCTGTCGACCAATGCGGCGGTTTATCTCGGCAATATGGGGCTTGAGGCAATGCAAAAGCGCGGTCGCATCCAGCCCGGCATGATTGCCGACATCACTATTTTTAACCCCGAAACGGTGACTGATAATGCCAGCTATCAAGATGGTTTGCAGACCAGCAGCGGCATTGAGCATGTGTTGGTCAATGGGCAAGCAGCTTTGCGCGATGGCGTTCTCACCGATGCCCAGGCCGGTCAGCCTTTGCGCTTTAGCCGGAAAAAAGGAAACTGAATAATGTCTTTTTGGAATGATATGGACTGGGTGCTGCCACTGCGAACCCCTTTTTTTGATGTATTTTTTGAATTGATAACACTGGCCGGTTACCCGTTATTTTTGATTTTATTTTTATGTTTCGGCTATTTTGCGTTCGGCTCGAAACGGTTTTTTCATACCGCCATGTTGTTGATGGCCGCCGGCCTGGCCAATAGCTGGTTGAAAGATTTCGGACAAGACCCGCGCCCTGACGCGCTTTATGCGCTGGATGGGCGGGTCGGCGACAGCTATGGCTGGCCCAGCGGTCATATGCAAATTGCCATCGTTTTATGGGGCTATCTGGCCTACACTATGCGGCAAAATTGGGCCCTTTGGGCAGCGGCTATTTTCATTATTTTGCAAGGTTTCTCGCGGCTTTATTTGGGCGTGCATGATATTGGCGATGTCACGGCAGGATTTATTTTCGGCCTCTTATGCCTCGCCGCTTATATCAGTGTCGAGCGTCATCCGGTCGCTGCACCGCGCATTGCCGCCATGCCGTTTTCGCAAATCCTCGCCGGTTTTATTGTCATGCAACTGATTTATGTGGCGCTTTATCCGACGCATGAAGGACATGGCGCACCCTATTGGTTTATCGGTCTGACAAGCGGTTGGCTGCTGGGCCGCTATGCGCGTGGCCATGAAGAAGTTCATTTACCGGGGCCTTTGGTCGCCCGTTTGGCCGCCGCTTCCTTTTTGACCGCGATAAGTTTTGTTTTGATGCTTGTGACGACGCGACTGCCCGATGCTTTCGGCTTTCAGGCGGCTTTTGCCAATGCGATGGCTGATTATGCTTTTGGCGTCGTTTTCGGTCTTGCCATTATCGGCGCACTGCCTTGGCTGGTCGCCAAGGCCACTCATATTATGGCACGGGAGGGATAAATGGATTTACAGAAAATGGCGGCGAAAACCCGCGAGAATTTCAGCATTTATCGCAATGCCGGTCTGGAAATTTTACAGGCTGATGAGATATTTAAAGTGAAAGTGGTGCTGGGGCCTGAAACCGAGAACCATGTGAAAATGATGCATGCGGCCTATTTATTTGCCGGTGGGGAATTTCTTGGCGGCTTGGTGCCGATGCGCCATTTGGCCAAGCCGGAGATTTTTCAGCCCGTGGTGCGCGATTTGAAAATTGAGTTTAAAGCGCCGGCCATGAGTTCGATAACAGCGGAGACAATTTTCACGCAAAGCCAAGCCGATGCGATGAATGCCGCATTGGACAAGGATGGGCGTTTTGATTTCACCCTTATTGCTGACATTAAGGATGAAAACCAAACCTTGGTCGCTCAAACCACGGCCAATTATGCAATCCGTAATTTTCTCGGCAAATAAGCCGCGGCTTTATGGCCGGCTTTGCCGCTCGCGGCTTAAAGCTTGCCAAGCGCCGCATGCGATTATAGCCTTTTCGTGAATGAGGAAAGGCCGATGAAACGACGCAATGTCTTGGCCGCAATAGGGGCCGCTTTTATTATGCCGCTAGGGGCAAAATCCGCAAATCAAGCAGCTGCGCCGAAAGCCGGTGGTTGGCAAAATTGGTCGCGTTCTTTGCCGCCGCAAGCGGCACAGATTGCCGTGCCGGAAGATATGGCGGCGCTGAAAAAACTTATCGGCTCAGGGCAAACTGGTGTGCGGCCTGTCGGCTCCGGCCATAGCTGGACCGAACTTGTCCCTTGCGATGGTGTGATTTTACGGCTCGATCGATTTGACGGCATAGGTGAAATCGATGCCGCCGCGCAAACCGCTTGGTTGGGGGCCGGTGCGCGACTGAAAGATTTATCGCCAAAGCTGGCCGAAAACGGATTGGCGTTCAGAAATCTCGGCGATATTGATGTGCAAACATTGGCCGGTGCCACCAGCACGGCGACGCATGGCACGGGCCGAGACTTACCGTGCTTGGCGGCTGAAATTATCGGCATGCGCATGGTCACCGGAAGTGGCGAAGAAATGGAAATCAGCGTCGATAAAAACACCGCACTTTTACCTGCCGCGCAAGTCGGCTTGGGCGCGTTGGGCGTGTTGACCGAAATTCAAATGCAATTGGTCGAGCGCCATAAGCTGCACCGGCGCGTCTGGTTTGCCCCTTATGCGCAAGTGCTGGCTGATGCGGCGCAGCTTTGGGCCGATAATCGCAATTTCGAATTTTTCTATTTGCCGTTTTCCAACACTGCCATGTGCATCACCCATAATGTGACCGAGGCGGAAGATACGCCGCGCGCCACGGATGAGAGCGATGATGCGGTGATGCAGCTAAAAGCCTTGCGCGATTGGCTTGGTTGGTTTCCTTATTTGAGGAAAAAATTATTGGCCGCCGCCATTGCCGATGCGCCGGAGGAAGATGTGGTTGGGGAAAGCTGGCAGCTTTTATCAAGCGCGCGCAATGTACATTTCAATGAGATGGAATTTCATCTGCCACCGGAAAACGCGTTGGATGCGCTGGAGGAGATACGCGCCTATATTGAGCGGCATCGTAGCGATGTATTTTTCCCGTTTGAATGTCGAATGACGGCCGGCGATACGGCATGGCTATCGCCGTTTAATCAAGGCCCGCGTGTTTCGGTGGCCGTGCACACCCATGCGCCGGACGCTTATGAATTTTTATTCACCGATATTGAGCCGATTTTCCGTCGCTATGGCGGGCGGCCGCATTGGGGTAAATTAAACCGCTTTAGCGGCGATGATGTGCGCGCCGCCTATCCGCAATTCGACGATTTTGCCAAATTGCGCGCTGAGTTGGACCCGCAAGGGCGGCTGCTTAATCCTTATTTGCGCGCTTTATTTGAGGCGGCGTGATGCAAGCCTATTTTTCTAAATTACAAAAAGCCCTTCATGCAGCCGGATTGGCGGAGCCGGTAATGCTGTTGGACCGGCCAAAATTGGATGCCAATATAAAGCAATTAAAACGCATATTGCCGCGCGGCATGGCCTATCGCATTGTCGCCAAATCGCTGCCATCGGCGGCGCTTTTGAAACATATTGCCGCGAAAGCCGGTACCGATCGGCTGATGAGTTTTAATCGTGAAATGGTGGCGCAAATGCTCGCCGCCATGCCCGGAGCCGACCAGCTTTTGGGTAAGCCCTTGCCGGTCGATGCCGCCGCCGCTTTATTTGACAATCTGTCTGCCGCAAAGGCCAAACAGGCGGCCAAGCGGGTGCAGTTTTTAATCGATACGCCGGCGCGGCTGAAACAATATGAGGCCTTGGCGGCGCGGTTGAATTTATCGTTGCGGATAAATTTGGAAATTGATGTTGGCCTGCATCGCGGCGGCATGATGCCGGGACAAGAGCTTGAGGAAGCTTTGTCAATGCTGGCCGGCTCGGCGCATATGCATTTGGCCGGATTTTTGGGCTATGAGCCGCATCTGACCAAAATCCCCAATCTTGGCGGCTGGCGGCGGCGCGCGCAAAACGGCGCGGCGGCGGCCTATCAAGCGGCCTTGTCGCAAGGGCGAACGCATTTTGACGATACGCATATCAACACAATGGTGCGCAATATGGCCGGCAGTCCGACTTTTGCGCTTTATAAAGATACCGCTCTGGCCAATGAGTTGGCGGCCGGCTCGGCTTTGGTCAAGCCCAGTGATTTTGACCTGCCGATTTTGAAAGATTTTCAAGCCGCCGCTTTCATCGCTACACCGGCGCTGAAACTGTCGCGCGAAGTGCGACTGCCCGGCTTGGAGTATGCCAATAAAGTGCTCGGCAAACCGAAAAACGGCACCGGTATTTTCATTCATGGCGGCAATTGGATGGCTGATACGGTTTGGCCGAAGGGCTTGAAATCAGGCAATCTTTTCGGACGCTCATCCAATCAAGACTTTTTTATGGGGCCGAAAAATCTGTCGCTTGACGTCGATGATTTTGTCTTTTTGCGGCCAACGCAAAGCGAAGCGATATTTCTGCAATTCCCCAAAATCGCGGTATTTGACGGGCGGCGTATTTGCGATATCTGGCAGCCGCTTCCGGTATCTGCATAGGCGAAGAATAGGAGAAGAAAATGAAAATCTATCCCCCCCTTATGGTTTTGGCCGGCATAATCATGCAAGTGACACTGGCCTATGTGGCGCCGATACGCCCGCTGCTGAATGAGATTTGGCAATATGTCGGTGTCGGCCTGATGCTTATCGGCTTTGCGTTGATTTTATTCATGGCGCGGCGGTTCCGAAAAACCGAAACGACGATTATTCCCGATGGCAAGCCCAGCCAATTAATGGAGACCGGCTTATTTGCCTATTCGCGCAATCCGATATATGTCGCCATGGCAGTGCTGTTGACCGGTTCCGGCTTGGCCAGCGGACAAGTTTGGAGCCTGCTCATTGTGCCTGTATTCATTTTGCTCGTGCAGCAAATTTGGATTGTAAAAGAAGAGGAAAATCTGGAAGCGGAATTCGGGCAAATTTATCGCAATTATAAAATGCGCGTGCGGCGCTGGCTTTAAAAACAGCGTGGCAGTGCCGCTATCGTGATTTTGCGATTAATCGTTTTGCGCGTCTTTTGACGGCTTATCGGGTTGCATGGCATTTTCAACCACGGCCAATCGGCGCGCTTCTTCAAACGCCTCATCATCAAGAAAATCATCATCGCCAAAAACACGCATGCCGTCATCATCGGAGGCGGACAGAGCAATGGGCGGCTCTTCATCCGGCTGTTTTTTTCGGGATAATAAAGCGCGCAACCGTTTCAACAGACGGACGAAAAACCCCGCCTGTTGCTTTTCTTCTCGGTCGTTCTCCGCCGCTTTTGCCGTATCTCCAAGCGCGGCTGGTGGCGTAGGCGTGTCGATAAGCCCTTTAGACGATGCGCCGCCAATGATGATGTCATCTTCAAAACCATCTTCATTTTCTGTTTCTATTTCTATTTCGGCTTCACTGTCAGCGACCTCGTCTGTTTCTGCCAGCGCGATGTCGTCTGTTTCATCTTCCGTTGCGTCTAACATTATCGGGGCCGCGTTTGTTGGCACGGCCTGTGCTGTGTCAATAAAGGCGGTATCTATTTGCGGCGCGGCTGTTTGTGGCGTGCCCGGGTCAAATGGTGCCTAATCACTTATCTCATCGGTAAATTCATCATCGATCAGATTGGCGTTATCAATCTCGTCTGCAATTTCTTCAGCAATATCATTGCTCAATTCATCAGCTGTCTCAATGCCCGCTATTGAGGCCAATTGAGCCGCCTCTTTGATTGTCTCGCCTTGCCGATGCGCCTCGGTATTCTCGCTCGGCTTCAGGGTCGCTTTCGGTTTTTGGTCGCGGCGCATCCATGTCGGAAAATTATCCTTTGGCCGTGCCGCTTTGTCTTGCGCGCGTGTGTTTGTTTCATCGCCTGCTGCGCCATCATGCTGTTGCCAAATCTCAAGCAAGTCAGGGAAATCCGGCTTTACCGCGAGCTTTGTCTCTTCAGGCGGTGTCGGCGCTGCCGCCGCAATGGAGGAAGCTGTCTCGTCATCATCAGAAATATCAGCCATCATTTGATGAGGGGTCAGGTGATGAGGGGTCAGGCTTTCGGCCGCCGGTGCATGCGGTTCAAATTTTGTTTTGCACATGGTGCAGCTGATTTTTACATGCGCATTTATGCGCAATGCATCATCCAACAGAGCGCTTGCCACCGAGCCGCGCTGGCCGCATGAGGGGCACTCAAAATGTGTATCCGTTTCGGATTGATATAAAAACAAACTAACAACCAATTTACATTACGCGGTTCATTTTAAGGTTGCGTCGCCGCAAAGTCCAAATTCATTCTGCGCTTATGTTTGACGCAGTTTGGCGATGCGCTAAATAAGGACCATGCGCTTTGTCTTATTCATTCTATTGGCTTTCACGCCGCTCGCTGTTTTGGCCGATACTGCCAATAATAATCGGTCGGGTGCGCATGCCTTTACTCTGCCGGCGATTGATGGTGGTTCACTGCCCTTGGCGGCCTATCGTGGCAAAGCCATTTTGCTGGTCAATACCGCATCTTATTGCGGTTTCACCAAACAATATGGCGGCTTGCAGGCCTTGTGGGAAAACTATCGCGCGCGCGGCTTAATCGTTCTGGGTGTGCCAAGCAATGATTTCGGCGGCCAAGAGCCGGGCGGTAAACAGCAGATAAAGGAATTTTGCGAAGTTAATTTCGCCATTGATTTCCCAATGAGCGATAAATTGACCGTGCGCGGGGCGGCGGCGCATCCTCTGTATAAATGGCTGAGGCAAGAAACCGGTGCCGCGCCGAAATGGAATTTTCATAAATTTCTTATCTCGCCACAGGGCACGGCATTGGCGGATTTTTCATCGCTAACCAAACCGCAATCAAGAAAACTTATCAGCGCGATTGAGGCGGCATTAACAAAAGAATTGGCGAATTAGCCAGCGAATTAATCGGCAATTGTGCGAAAGCCCAGATGATTGGTCGAAAAATCAACATCTTGCGCTTGGCGTCCGGCGGCACGATAGCGTTGGCAAAAATTCGGCGCGCATAAAAATGACCCGCCCTTAATGACATTTTGCCGCGCGCCTTGGGCCGTTGTGTCTTGCCATTTCGTGCCGGTCCATTCCCAAACATTGCCGGCCATATCATACAGGCCGAAATCATTGGCCGGAAAACACCCAACCGGCGCGCGCAAGCCAAAGCCATCGGCTTTGGTGTTTTCAATCGGAAAACTGCCTTGCCAGCTATTCGCCATATATTGCCCATTTGGCGTCGCTTCCTCGCCCCAAATATATAAGCTATCGCCGCCGCTGCGTGCTGCATATTCCCATTCAATTTCACTTGGCAGTCGACGCCCCGCCCAACTGGCATAGGCCATCGCATCGCGCAATGAGACCTGCACAACCGGTTCGTCTTCGCGGCCTTTAATCGAACTGTTCGGCCCTTCCGGATGCCGCCATTGCGCGCCGGCGACAAACCGCCACCAAGACGGATTATCGACGCTTGGCACGCTAAACACGGCGCCGCCGGCTTGCTCGAAACCGGCTTGCGGGCGTTCGGCATCGGTGACATAGCCTGTTGCATCGATAAAAGCGCTGAACTGGCGATTGGTGACTTCGGTGCGGTCAATCGAAAAACCTTCAACGCTGCGGGTGCGGCGTGGCGCTTCTTCGCGATAAGTGCGGTCTTCGCCAATCGCTGTTTCGCCGCCCGATAATTGTGCCGGAGGCAAATCTGCCGGTTGGCATGCCGCACGCGGCGCGTTTTGCAAATCCGCCTCAATGCGGACAAACAGCAAACCGGCACCCAGAAGCAAAGACAGAATAATGCCGGCCAGCCAGATTTTATTTTCATTTATATAAGCGCCCATGGCCGCCACTTCCGATTGAGATTGCTGCCCTATTATGGCTTAAAAATCAGCGCGGAAACAGCTTACGGGCGGCCATCAATCAAAAAGGCGCGCTTTTTCGCCTTGTTCCAATATTTGAAAAACCGACGCAATTCCGGCGGGCTGTCCATTTGCACAAACGGTTCATCGGCAATCGTCGTGACTTTTTTATCGCCGCGCAAATTTTCCATAATTTGCTTCAATGTCGGATTGGGGGTTTTGCCGGTGATGATTTCATCACACTCTTCAGCCAGCTTGCGCAGGCAAGCGACCATATCGCCGGCATAAATCTCGACCGGCAATTGGCATAGGGTTTCATATATAAAAACCCGCCGCGCCAATCCGTAATGCATGGCCTTTAAATAAGCATTATCCCAAATGAAAACCGCGCGGGCATTCTCATCTTGCGCAAAAATATTATGCGTGGCGCGCAAGCAATCTTCGTGCAGCCAAACCAGCTTTTCCATCACAGCGCCTCCATATGCGGAAACAATCGCATCGCCAAATCATCGTAAGTACCGCCGAAACATTTATTCTCGTGATAGCTGCATGGTGCTTCCATGCCGGCAAATTTTTGAAGATTTTCGAGGTTGAAATAATAAGGCTTATTGGCAAATGTGCTGGCCACCCATTGAAAGGATAGATTATTAGATGCCGGATCGCCGTCCAATAAATGGGTCAGAAAAAACGCCGCTCCAGCCTGCCATTTAATGCGCCGCCAATGCACAATATAGGCTGCCAAATACATACGCGCATGATTGTGTAAATAGCCGCTGCGCTTCAGCTCATTGATAAAATGGTTCATCGCCGCGCTTTCGGTTTCACCGGCGGCGATATCTTCCGGCAAAGCATCGACATAATCATCTGCCGCAAAGCCGGTCTTATAATCTTCAATATCGCTCCAAATCCATTGCGGATTTTGCGCATAAATACGCTGCCAGAAATCGCGCCAACCCAATTCTTGAATGAATTTCCCGACCGCTTTGTCGTCGCCTGTTTCAAGCGCCCGGTTGCGCACTTCGTTTAAGCTGATAATGGCATGGCGAATATAAGGCGATAGCCGCGTCACCGCGCCATCCAGATAATTACGACTGTGGCCATAGGCAATCGGGTCAATCTCATTCAGCGCTTTTTCGCCCGCTGCGCGCCCGCCTTGCATGGGGCTGACCATCTCGTCCGCACCGCAATCGGGAGATAAGGCTTTGACATGGGCAATCAGCGCGGCGCGGTCGTCAAATTCGGTCGGTTGTTTTTGTGTCATCTCATCCATGTGCCGGAGGTAGCCCGTCATGGGTCAAAATCCAGTCGGGGCAGAAAATTCACGCTGCGACAAAATTTCTGCTATAGGCAAATATCTGAAGGGGATTTTCATGCTGATTGCATTTTTTGTCGTGCTGCCGGTGATTGCCGTCATTGCCGTTGGTTATTTATCAGCGCAACGCGGATTTTTTTCCGAAGATAATGTCGCAACGCTCAATCGTTTTGTCTTCAATTTGGCGGCACCGGCATTGCTGTTTCGCAATGTCGCCATTACCGAATTTCCCGAAACCTTATCGCTTGGCTTATGGGTGTCTTATTACCTGCCAATGCTGGTGGTGATGGCGATATGCGCCTTCATTGCGCGGGCGCTGTTTATCGGCCGTCCGTCTTCAGAATATGTGATTATCGGTTTTGGCGGCTGCTTTTCCAATACGGTGATGCTGGGCATTCCAATCATTTTAACCGCTTTCGGCCCGCAAGCCGGTTTGCCGCTATTTATGATATTGGCGTTTCACGGGCTATTGGTTTTTTCCACTGCGCTTATCTGCTTGGAGATAACCACCAATCCAGATTTGCGACTGGCTGATTTGCCGCCCAAACTGGCCAATGCGATGCGCGACCAAGCCGTGATGATGGCTTTGGCGGCCGGGGTGATTTGGAATATGACCGGTCTTGGTTTGGCCGCGCCGATTGACCGATTTTTGGATTTATTGGGCAGCGCTGCCATTCCGGTCGCGCTGGTGGCGGTTGGCGGGCGGCTGGCCTTTATCAAATTGGGCGATAATCTTTTACCGACACTTTATATTTCGGTTTTCAAATTGGCGTTAATGCCGCTGGCAGTGTTTGCCATGGCGCATTATGTTTTCGCGTTGGATACGCTGTTCACGGCCACCATTACCGTGCTGGCAGCGATGCCGTCAGGCGTGTTTACGGCGGTTTTTGCAGCGCGCTATGACACTGCAGAGAATGAGGCATCCGGCGCAATCATTGTGTCGACTGTGCTGTCTGCCATCACGATTTCACTCTGGCTGGGCTTTTTCAGCCCGCTTTTGCTTGCCTAAAAGCGATAGCTGAAATTAACCCGCGCTGACACTATTTCGCGCTCTTGGCTGAAACCGATAATATTACTTTCGGTTTCGCTGGCTTGATGATTGAGCGTGAAAAACAGATTGCTCAGCTTTGGCGATAAGGCGCTGCCGACAATCAAATAAGAGACATTCGTGCTGGTAATTTCATCTTCGCGAATATCACCATCGGCCTCGGTTTCGGTGCTGGCCGGCGACTGATTATAGGATTGTGAATAGACATTATCGTGCTCGGTTTCGACACTGGAACCGCCCAAGGTCAAATATTGACCGCGCAATATGGCAACCCGCAAGCTCAAACTATTGCCGCTGAGTTTTTTATCGAGGTCTCTATTGGCGCGCGCATCGACATTTTGATAGAAGCCGCCAAGATTGATGCTGAAACGATTGCCGAGGCGGCTTTCCCAGCCGAATGAACCGGATAATGTATCGGTATCATTGCTTTTCTTCTCATCTTCAAAACGTAAATTGGTTTGCCCCAATGACAAGGTGACACGGTTTTTGCTGCCCGCTTGATATTGCGTCATCAAGCTGGCGCCGGAAATGCCGTAACTGCCAAGCCGGTCTTCATAATCATTTTCAACCGCTGCATGGGTCAGGCGCGGAGTGACGGTGAAGCGGCGGTTTTTATAAACCAAACCGGTGGCAAAGCTGCTTGTTTCGCCATCCATATAGCCGGTATCGCCGCCGCTATCAGAATTAATCGCAGCGGAGACGAAAATCGAACGCCAATTTTCGCTGCCCAAATCATAGCTGCTGCTCAGAGAAAAAGACGAGCTGACGACATCATCTTCGGTTTTCTCGTCAATGTTTTTATCCGGATCATTTTCATCCACCGTATCGACACGGGTTATGAAATAACGGCTATTGCCGGTTGTTGGGCGCGGCAAGCCATTCAGCAAAATCGTATTATCGCTGGGCCAATTGGCGGCATTGTCGTTTTGTTTATAGCCGATAGATAAATTGGCTTGCGTGTTGAACCGCTTGCGGCGTTGGTCAATCCGCGCTTGCATAGCTTGAACGCGGGCCTTGATATCAGCCGGCAAAGGCAGGGCGGCCAATGCGCGCAATTCACCTTCGGCTTGCAAATCAGCCCCCAAAGCGGCCAGCACTTCGGCCCTAAACAGCCGCGCCCCCAAATTGGTCGGCTCGGCAACCAGCACACGCTCAACCGCGGCCAATGCCGCTTTCGCATCGCCACCGGCCAGTCGCTCACGAGCAAATTGCTGGTTCAAAGCCGGATTGTCAGGATCGGCCAAAATATCGGCATAAGAAATTTCAGCTTGAACCGGTGTTGTATAAACAGCGGCAGCGAGAACACTAAAACGCAAAAAATACTTCACCGGGTTTACTCCTCCAGCGTCCGTTTCATGGCAAAAATACTGCCTTGGCCTGTATTGATAAGCGTTTCGCGCTCATTTTCCGGTATGTTCGGGTCATCATCATATGTCGATACCCGAATTTCCAACATGCCTTCGCCAACCGAAGCGGTCGGTGAAGAGCCGTCTTTGCGGTCAACATTGGATAAGGAACCGACCATCATGACATTGACCGTTGGTGCTTCGCCTTCAGTTGCGGCTTGTTGCAAGGCTTGGCGCGAGGCATCGCTGAAGCTGGTAAAGGCAGAAATATCGCCGGCATTTTGCTCAATGCGGTTAGTGACGAAATCCTCATCGGGAATTTCGTCTAAAGGCGTACCGGTCGGGTGAAACACCTGAGCTTGCCCGGCGGTAATGATGTTTCCATCGGAATCCATAATGCCGCCGCCGACCATGCCGTTAACCGACTGCTGAATTACCGCAGAACCGCCCTCATAATCATAATAGGCACCAAGTGATTGCGAGAATTGGGCGACTGCCCCGCCGCTGGCGTCAGCAAAGCTTGCAGTTTGCACGGCGTCCGGATCGAAACTGCCGGACAGGCGCCCAAACTCGCCAATGCTCATATCAAATTGCCCGTCAATGGAACTGCTGACTTGTTTATCAGCAAAATCCCAAACTTGCGTCAAAGAAAATTCACCGACGATATTATCATTCATATCCTGAATTTCCGCGCCGCTGCCGGAAAAGGTGACGCGGCCTGTCGGTCCGAAATCAGCAAGATCGGCAATGGTTGTTGGGCCGAGATATTCAAAATCACCGGCCAATAAATTACCGATATCTTCACCCAGATTGACGCCGCGTAAAAAATCACCGTCCCCGGGCCCGCCCTCATTCATCTCATCGGCAAACAGCGTTTCAGCCACTTGCTGCAATAATTCTTGGTCATTGGTGACGCCGCCATTATCGCCGGTCGCTTCCAAAATGGCATTGGACAGGTTTTCATTGGCCGAAAAACTGTCCAGCATGCCATCGCCATCACTGTCTCGACCTGCCTGCACGATAATTTCCGTATTTTCAATGCCCAAGCCTTCGGCCAATTCCGAAACCGCATCTTCTGACAGCGCTTGCTCAAGCTGGCGGATTTGAGACGGGGTCGCTTTTTGCGGCGGCAAAGGCGGGTCGGTAAAAGTGGTAATCTGTGTCACAAAGCCGGGCCGTGTAATATCGACGACACCGCCATCATTGACGATATTGATCGCACCGGCCGGCAGGCCGAGGCTGTTATCGGGGGCCGGGCCCAGCAAAATAACTTCCGCCGCACCGTTTTCATCCACTTCACCGGCGACCGATGTGCCGCGCACACCAATTGTGGCCGAAGGTAGTTTAACGGTCATTGCATTGGCGTCGCGCTTGGCCACTTGGCCGGAGACAAAGCGAAAAGCGCCTTGCTTGATAGAAGTTGACAGAGCGTTTTTCGTGTCATCGCTTGGGTCATAAACAAATTCGTCAATTCGCATCACTGAATTGGCGCCCAGTGTGAAAATCGTTTCATCCAAAAGCATCACTTGCATGCGGCTTTGATTGCCGACTTTAATATCATCGCCCAAATAGACTGATTGGCCGGAAGACATTTGCCCGATAGCAGCTCGGTCATTAAAGGAGGCTGTGCGCACGACCTCGCCGCGCAAGGCAGCGGTAACGCCGATTTGCGATGCGGCAATTGCCGGCTGGCTGAAAAGGAAAACACCGATAGACAGCGCGGTTAGTAACCGTTTCGCCCGTATGGCTGGCTGAAAATGTGAAATTTGTGACATAATTACGCCTCCTTTACATGACATCAAGAAACCAGCCTTGGGGGTGGTTTCCGTGTCCCGAAACTGCTAAGAAATGTCGGTTGAGTTACCAATAGAGTATTTATGCGTTTTTCCAATAATTTTTTTATTTTCAGCACGGTTTTTATGTTGGCTGTGACGCCGCTTGGCGCGCAGACTTTATTGCGCGGCCCCGGCTCGGCAGCCCTTGACCCGATGTTTCAAGATGTGTTGCAGGCGCCAAATGATATTGAGCTGAATTTGGCTTTTGCCCGTAAGGCGATTGAGCTGGAAGATTTTGAAGCCGCCGTCGCCACTTTGGAGCGCCTGCTTATCGGCCGTACGGATTTGCCGCTTATTCGTCTCGAATTGGGCATGTTATATTTGCGTCTGGAAGCACCGGAACTGGCCGAGGCGTATTTTTTGCAAGTCTTGGAAACAGCGGATTTGGCCGATGAACCGCGCCGGCGGGCTGAAATTTTGTTGGAAGAAACCCGCAAAGCCAATGCCAAGGGCAGTTTTGCTTTTTCCACCAGCCTTGGTTTGAGGCACAGCTCAAATGCCAAAACCTTGCCACAGCGCGAAGATAAGATTGCTGAAAATGAAAAGCGCGACGAGATTTTTGGTGACGACTGGGTTGCACGCTACTCGCGGCAGGAATATGTCGACAGTTTTTTGGATAATAATGAACCTGATGGAGATGTATCGGGCTCGGCCAGTCTTGCGGTCTCTTATAGCCGCGAATTGGACGGGCTGACTGAGCGGCGTTTCAATGCCAGTCTTAATCATTATGCCTCGCAGCAAGGTGATGAAGCGCTTGAGGCACTGAATATCGGCGTCACCAGCCTGCGCATGGGTTGGGTATTGCCGATTAACCGCCAGGGAAAGGCGCCGATTTCCATCGATCCATATTTGTCCGCCAGCCTTTTGGACACGCATGAGGAAGACGGTTTTTCAACTTCCGCCGCTATCGGTATTTCAATTAACGGTTATTATTCGCCACGTCGCCCGATTTCCTTCAGTCTCGAATTGGGTGATAAAACCCATAAGCTGGCAGATGATGAATTTAAAGATGGTGGCCGCCATAATATCGGCTTCACGCTTGGCCATATTCACTCGCGCGGCGGCTATAGCTCGCTGGGTCTGAAATTTGATATGACCGATACGGATGATGATTTTGAAAATCTCGTCGGTGGTAATTTCTCTTTGTCGCATAGCCGTCCTATCGGCCGGTTTACGCTGGGCGGCAATATTGGTTGGCGCGAAAGCAAGCGCGATGGATATCAATTGCCACAGGCCTACCATCCGCAAATTGAAGAACGTCGGCATGATAAGGATTTATCGCTCGGTCTTTCGTTAAGCCGTACGATTTTCGGCATCGCGGTTAATCTGGGCGCAAGCTATGCTGAACGCGACAGCAATATTGCCAGTAATAATTACAATGATACCTCAGGCTCACTGACCTTTTCGAGGAGTTTCCAATGATTGTCTCATTTTCAAATCATGCGAGACGGGCGAAGCGCACCATAGCGCTGACCGCCGTGTTGGCCTTGATGCAAGCGCCATTTGCAGCGCCGTCTGAGGCGCGGGTGAAAGTCGGCGTTACTTCTGCCGTGATACCTGAAGCCATGATGGGCGATAATTCCAGCCGCCTCAAAACCGTGACGGTCGGGGCCAAGGTTGACCAAGATGTGTTGATTGAAACCGGCGCGCGCGGCCGCACGCAGGTTTTATTTATTGACGGTTCCAGCATGAATATCGGCCCGTCATCGCGTTTGATTATTGATGAATTTGTTTTTGATCCGGCGCAGCTGAGCGGCAATCTTGGTGCAAAACTGGAAAAAGGCTCCATGCGTTTTATCGGTGGCGTTTTGTCAAAACGCGCCGGACAGGTTGAATTTGATGCCGGCGAAGCAACCGTCGGTATTCGCGGCGGCATTGCCAAAATTGCGCTGGAAGCGGACGGTAAAATGCTGGCACAGCTGGTGCATGGGCGTATTTCCGTGCAAACGCCGGAAGGGCTTTTTGAAACCGACCGCATTGGCACGCAAATTGAGCGCGCTGTTGATGGTTCTGTGGCGACCAGAACACTGAGTGTTGAAGAGACAAAAACCCAGCTCGATGAAGAAGCCGAGGAGAATAAAGAAGAAAAACCGGCGGAAGATAATATCGCCACAAATGAGACTGCCGATACGCCGGCAACCGCGTCGCAAGAGCCGGAAGCATCTGATGCAACAAAAGCGCAAGAAGAAACCGGTGATGTGCTGGTCGATAATCCGGTAGAAAAGGGGCTGGTTGAGGTCGATGCAGAAGGCAATTTGAAAGCCAGTGATGAATTGGCTGAAATTGACCCGCAAGCGGCTGAACTGATTAATGAAGGGGCGCTGATTGTCACCGAAGATGGTGAGATTGCGCCGACGGCTAAAATTCTTGAGCTTGATCCG
>CBFIIT010000008.1:48323-49954 GCA_965662725.1 Alphaproteobacteria bacterium
TGATTAATGAAGGGGCGCTGATTGTCACCGAAGATGGTGAGATTGCCCCGACGGCTAAAATTCTTGAGCTTGATCCGACCGCACAGAAAATGTTTGAAGAGGGCCTGCTGGTCGTCGATGAAGACGGGCTTTTGGTGCCGAATGAAGAGCGCACGGAACCGGCATTTTTCAATGCTGATAATTTTGTTGAGACCGAAGATAAAACGGTGAGTGATGAGACATTGGCTGATTTCGGGCTCGCGGCGCCGACTGAGTTGAGCCAAGAGGACACTTATAAAGGCAATTTGATGATGACGCGGGCGACATTGAAACAAGACCGCACAACGGCCAAATTGCTGGAAGTCGGACAGCTCGAGATTGACGGCGAAAGCGGTCTTTTGAAACTGTCACAGAATTTTAACCCATTGCTGGTGGCGCGGACTGAACAAAGCACCAGTCAGTTTGAGGGCAGCATTGTCAAAGATGATATTGCCGATCGTATTTTGTTGAGCGCCGGTGTGTTTGACACAAAAGACACGACACGGGTTGTCGGGGCCGAATTGGCCAGTTCGTTTTATAGCGAACCGGTGGTAACCATCGTCAAACGCGATATTGTGCGTGATGATGCGATTAATGCGATTGAACGTCTTGCCGTGACCAATGAAGTGGCGCTGCCGACCGACATTAAATCGCGCAGCCTTGATGATTTGGTCACCATTGGCGGTGCCTTATCGACCCGCGACGCATTGAAAGCGCGCGTCGTCGACCCGCAAGCCTCGCTTTATTTGCCTGAAATCATCATTGGCGAAAAAGGGGCCGACGAAGTGGTAAGCGTTTCGGTGAGTGATGAAGCCGCGATTGCGTTGAATCTGCCGAAAGATGAGACCGATTTAACGCAAGACATATTTGACGATTTATTGTCGCGTGGCTTTGACCCGAGCTTTGTTGACGGGCTGGTCGGCGCGTTAGATGACGGCAAAAGTGAGCAGACGGACAGCGGCTTCGATACCGGCACTTATGATGCAGGTGCAACTTTTACCGAGCCGCTGCCGGAAGAGAAAGTTGAGTCCGTCGAGCAAGTTGAAACATCAGGTCGCTCCAGCTTTATCAGCGTTGTTTCCGGCGAGTTTGATGACGGTTCGCTGGCCAGCAGCGTCGGCGTTGTCGTGGTCGAGCCGGTTTATGAAGAGCCCTATTATGAAGCGCCAGCAGCCGAAGATATTTATATAAGCCCTGAGGTGCCTGATGAAGAGGTGAGCGCGGTTAAAGAAGATGTCGCAGAAGCTGAAATCATCGAAGTTGATGATAGTGACTTCTGGAAATTGAACATTGCCGGTCAACGCGTGCCTGTCGGTGCCACTGAGTTTGGCGATCCGGGCCCCAGTTGGACGCCGTTCTATCTTTTGTGGGAAGCCTATAATAGCTCCGAAGGCGCTAATGAAAGTTTCATTGCGCGCGAGGCAGATAATCAGGTTTTTATCAGCTTCGACATGAACACTTATGACACAATGGCCAGCTATTATGATGACGACAGCCGCCGGTCGACGGGTAATAAATTTGCTGCCAGTTCGCAAGAAGCTAGCGGTGCGTTGAAAAACTTATTGGATTTCGATAATTACAGCCTCAATGCCGCGGTCGAGGTTTTGGCCGGC
>CBFIIT010000009.1:0-40393 GCA_965662725.1 Alphaproteobacteria bacterium
AGGTTCCGTCTCGCTCGGGTGCATCCCGCCCCATGCGAAAAAACGACCGGTCAAGGCAGGTTTCCTGGCTCGCGGGTCGTTGCCTCTGGCCGCCTTCCCCTTTACTCAAGAGTGGCATAATGGCCGTCGGCTATCCGCTGACAGTTGCGGGAGCAGCTGTCGATTAGGCGCAAAACACGCGCCGCACGACATTCCCTTTTACCCCCTATTACGGGGCACCTTGTCCGTAGCTGAAAGCTAGCGCGATTTCAGCCCTCGCTCAAGCGCAATGCCGGACGGTTCAGCAGTAATAATAAAAGCGGCACGCCCAAAAACGCGGTTAACACGCCAAGCTTTAATTCAGTGGTGGTTGGAATAATGCGAATAAAACTATCGGCAATGATCAATAAAATCGCGCCGATAAAAGCCGAAGGCAGCATGGTTTTGGATGGCAAAGCACCTGAAAAGGGCCGCGCCAAATGTGGTGCCAAAAGCCCGACAAAACCGATAACACCGGTTACCGCCACCACCGCGCCGATTGCCATAGCCAGCCCGATGGCCACTTGTGCACGCAAATGATTAAGCCGGATGCCAAGACTGGCCGCCACTTCTTCACCCAAGGCCAGCGCATTCAGCCCGCGCGCCGTCACCGCCATAAGCACACACCCGATTAAAGCGCCGGGCAGTGCCAAGCCGACATGCAACCAGCTTCGGTTTTCCACCGCGCCGAGCAGCCAAAAGGCGATTTCCAAAGCGGCGAAATAATTCGGGCTGAGATTGAGCGCCAAGGCAATACCGGCACCGGCAAATGCCGAAACGGCAAAACCGGCCAATATCAGGCGCAGGCTTGACGCACCTTTGCCGGCCAGCAGCAATAATAAAACCACAGCCATGAAGGCGGTGGCTGAAGCTGCCACGGGCACGGCGAAAGACGTGGTGGCGGCAAATCCGGTATAAATCACAATCACCGCCCCCAAAGCCGCGCCATTAGAGGCTCCCAATAAACCGGGCTCGGCCAAAGGATTGCGCAACAGCCCTTGAATAACTGCACCGGAAAGGCCCAACACAAAACCGGTCATGGCGGCCAAGACAATGCGCGGGCCGCGAATTTCTTCAAATAAAATGGCATAGAATTCGGCCTGTTCGCCGCTGCCGCTGAGCCAGGCGGTAACGGCAAAAATATCTACCGCGATATCGCCCAGCAAAAGCGAGCCAAGCGCGGTGAGCAGCAAAGCAGCCAGCAGACAAGCATTAAGCGTCCATATATTCATCATGCCGCCAAGCTAGAACAGAAATATGGACAGCCAAAGAAAAAACGGGCAAAGCTGAAGCATGCGCCCGCTCTTCATATGGCTGTTTTTGATTTTCACTGCCGCGCCCATTCCATCAGCCGGTGCTTCCCTGCCGCGTGTGATGAGCTTAAACCTATGCGCCGACGCCTATCTGATGGGCTTTGCCGATAAAAACCAAATCGTTGCATTAACGCATTTATCTCGCGATGCAGCACTTTCGGCACATACCGAAGCGGCGCAAAAATTTCCGGTCAGTGACGGGCAAATCGAAGCGATTATCGAATTGCAGCCGGATATTATCATTGTTTCCAGCTGGTCAGACCCGATGCGCAATGCGCTGATTGAGCGATTGGGCTTTCGGCTATTAATGCTGGATGCGGCGCAGAACTATACCGCAGCGCGCCAAGAAATTTTAACGCTTGGCAAAGCCATTGGCCGTGCCGAACAGGCAGAAACCTATTTGGCAAATTTAGATGCAGCCATGGCGGCACACCGCCCTGTGGCCAATCACCCGACTGTTTTGCCCTTGCAAAGGCGCAATCTCACGGTCGGCGACGGGCATATATTGGATGAGATTATCGGCTTTGCCGGCGGCCAGAATATCGGGGCCGCATTGGCCCGCAGCATGGGGCATATTTCGCTGGAAACCGCGCTGGCCACCAAGGCTGATTTCATTTTGCTCAGTGAAGCCGATGAGAAAGCCGATAGTCGCGGCATGGAGTTCATCACCCATCCGGCGTTAAAATCGGCTTATCCGAAAAATCGCCAAATTCATATTCCGCATAATTTATTGGTCTGTAGCGGGGCAACGACACCGCGCGCTGTCGGGATATTGATCGAACAGCTTACTGAAGCCCGAAAGCCCGCCGCATCATCCCGATAGGCCCGCGCAACACATAAAGCGGCAACGGCATGGAAGCATTCTCAATGGTAATCCTATCCAATGCCGGAGGCGCCAAACCGTCGGGCGTGGCAATGAAACGGGCGCGTATTTGGCGGTCGGCAAACAAACCGGCCAACCAAGGCGTGATGTGTTCGACTTCCAATTCATATTGAGTGTTTTGATATTGCATCTTCAAACGCGAGCCGGCTTTCAACGCCATCGCCCCTTGTGGCGGAATACGAATATCGATTTGCGCCGGTCCGCGTGGCAAATTGGCATTGCTGGATGACGCCGCCAATTGCGCCGGCACCTCAACATTGACCGGAACCGGAATAAGGAAACTGGCCAAAAGTGCCAATAATACCGCGCCGCGTATGATATATTTCATAAAGCCGCCGCGCGCAGCCCTGCGCCCATGCACACCTGCATCCAACGCATCAACCGTATAGGCAGCCGCATCAGCCAATTGGTCGAGCATGACGCGTACCGGTTGCGCCCATGGCACGGCGCGCAGCAAAACAATGCCGCCGCGCAATACGCCTTTCTGATTTCTGAGCGGCACATAAAGGCCTGACTTCGGCAAATTCTCAGGCCAATTGCCCATGCTGGCTTCCATATGCACCATCACCGGCGTTAATTGCGTATTGCCATAGCCGGTTTTATTCAGCCATTTGCCCAAAGCCGCGCCCCACGCCAAAATCGGTTTTGTATCTTTGCCTTTGGCAATGCCCGAAATGGTCACGTCATAAACCCGACCACGCGGACTACAAGTCCAAAAAATAGCGCAATCATAAGGGGCAAATCGGTTCAGCCGATTAACCACGAGGCGCGCCAATTGCGGTTGGCCCGGCACACGACGAAATTCATGCTCCAATAAAAACAGACCGGCCAGTGCCCGCATGCCGACATTTTCATGCGCATCAGTGCGCCCATAGGCAGCTTCAATGCCGGGGTTTTCCTCCGCCGGTGTGTCGGTCTGGTCAGTGCGCGCCACGGAATGTCACGCTCTCGATAAATTTTTTAAGGCGGTCATGGTCATTTCCTGTCATTATTGTAAGGTGTTATTGAGATTCGGTATAGGGCAAATCGGTTTGCCTTCATATCTGTGTAAGTTGCGAGGAGAGTTGAATGGCTGATGAGGAAAGCGAAATTCGGCGCATGGCCGAAATTGCTGATGCCATCAATGCCATTTTGGATGCCGACCCGGTGGGCGATACGCCTTCCGATAGCGTTGCCGCATCATCTGGCACAACCGAAACATCCGATAGCGCCGATGCGGCAATGCCAATTGCTGAGGCTGAAGCGACTATTGATAGCGCGCCGCAAAATGACGGTTCACCGGACAGCGCGGTCGATGATATGGCCGACTTGGATACCAGCGATTTGGATGCCGCGATTGCTGCCGAATTACATGGTGACGTTCCGGCATCTGAAAATGCTGCCACTGACGAGCATTTCGGGCCCGCACCGGTGATTGATTTTGATGCGCCGGTCGCGCCGAATGATGAGATTGGCCGCGATGTGAAAGATGGCAGTCAAATGGCTGATTTGTCTTTGCGCATGCAAGATACGCTGGCGGAAATTCGCGCCGGACATTTGGCTCATACAGAAGGCCGCAGCGAGTTGCTTACGCAAATGGAAGCGGCGCGCGATGAGATGATGGCCGATATTCGCGGCAAAGTTGAGCAGCTCACCGCCGATACGCAAAGCCGCAAGCAAGTCATCATCGAGCAGATAGACCAAATTGAGCAACAAAACATGATGTTCCGCGATGAGGTGAACATTAAGCTGCTGCAATTCGAAGATCAATTAAAGCAATTACAGACGCAATATTTCGAAAGTTCAGCAAGCGACCGCGATCGCCTCGACCGCTATCGCGAGTTTTTGCAATATTTACTGTCTGAACGCGGCCTCTAAGTTAAATAATCATACTATATTTGACGGTTTAAGCGAATAGGCGCATATTTTGCCTATGAGCAAGGCAAATCGCCAAACTGATATGGTTGCCAAGGCCATTGGCATGGATATTTTGAGCGGTCATATCGTAACTGGCGCGAAATTACCCGCGGACCATGAACTTTGCGCGCGATTTAGCGTCTCGCGCACGGTTATTCGCGAAGCATTGCGGCTTTTGGGCGGCAAAGGCTTGCTCAGTGCGCGTCCACGCATCGGCACTTTGGTGGCCGACAGCACGCAATGGGCCCTATGGGATGCTGATATTCTTAATTGGATGGCAGAAACGCCGTCGGATGAAACAATATTGAATGATGGGCGGGATATGCGCTTGGCGATTGAGCCAATGCTCGCCGCTTTGGCCGCCTCACGCGCTGATGAGGCCGCCAATATGAAGCTGCAAGCGGCTTTGCGGGATTTACAAAGCGACCCGTCACAGGCAAATGAAATGCAATATTTAGGTTATTTTTATGCCGCAGCCGGCAATCGGTTTGCTGCCTCAGCCCTGCATTTGGCAGCATTTTGCATCACCCGTCGCCCGTCACCGACACCGTTGGACGCTTATCGGGCCTTAACTGCGGCGATTGCGCAAAAAAATTCGGCCGAGGCGCGCCAAATATCCTATCAAATTTTGCTTGAAAGCTGACATCAGCGGGTAAATAAGCGCAAAAAAAGCCCCGCCACCAAAGGTGACGGGGCAAAAAGTGCCTCCAGTGAGGGGGGGAGGAGAGCACTCACTATCTGTGCGACAGTATTTTATCTACGTGCCGTTATATGAATTGGATTTTGAATTATCGGCGTTTTTCATGAAAAACCGTCGGACAGATGAAACTTGATGGGTAAGATGTTGATAGCGCATAAAGCGATCAGAAAATTAGGCGCACACACAAACGCCCCACGAGATGAAGGAGTTCATCCGGTGAATAATGTTTCGGATGATCAATTGCTGGCCCTTATCGGTGAGGGCGACCGGCAGGCCGGTACCGAATTGGTGCGGCGGCATTTATCTTATGTAATTTATATATGCCGCCAAAAGCTGGGTAATCAGCAAGAGGCTGAAGAAGCGGCGCAAGATGTGTTTATGTCGGTTTGGAAAAATGCCGGTTCATGGCAGAGCGGCAATGCAAAAGTCACCACTTGGCTGTATCGCATTTCCAGCAATCGCTGCATTGATATTTTACGCCGCCGCAAACCAATGACCGATATTGAGGCAATTGCGGAGCCGGCCGATGAAAGCGAGAACTTAGAAGCGGCACAGGCTATTGCCGACAGCAATCGGCTGGTGCAGGGCGCGCTTGATATTTTATCCGATGACCAACGCCGCGCCATTGAGCTGGTCTATTTCGGTGAAATGAAACAAATGGAAGCAGCCGATAAAATGGGGGTGACCCTGGCCGCTTTGGAATCACTTTTGCGCCGCGCGCGAGCCAAATTAAGCGAAGAATTAATGCCACTCAAAGAACATTTGGGAACCGTATGATGAGCCAAAAAATGACACTTGAAGATATTGAGCAGCTTCTGGCCGCGTATGGCAGCAAGCCGGAAAACTGGCCGGCTGAAAAGGCCGATGCGATGCTGGCCTTTTCAAAAAGCGACCCGCTTGGCGCGGCTATGGCCCATCGTGCTGCTGCTTTGGATGCAGTCTTGGATAAGCGATTGCCGGCAGCACCGAGCGCGCTTGAGCAAGCGATTTTAGACGATATGAATACGGTTTTGGGCAATGCCGACATTATCACTTTTCCTTCGCAAAACAGATCGACTTCGGCGCAGCTTTGGGGTGCGGCGACGGCTTTGGCAGCTTGCTTTGCCGCCGGTTTCATTATTGCGCCCACCGCCCTTGATTTTATGACCGGCAGTGCCGATTTGATGGTCTCGCTGGATATTATCAGTGATGCGTTCCTCCCGACCGAACCGCTATAGGAGCTTTTTATGCCGACCAAACAGAAAATAATTTATGCTGCGCTGGCCGTATCGCTTGCCTTTAATTTGTTCTTTATCGGCGCCGTTGGCCATTACGCCATGAAATGGCGCGCCGTCACTAAAGATACGGGCTGGGTTGAAAAACGCCTCGACCGGGCCGAAGAGCGCATCACCCGTAATTTGGATGGTGCTGATGAAGAATTGGCACGGCGCATATTTCAAGAACGGCGTCCGGAACTGCTTGCCGCGTTAAAAGAATTGCGCGCCGCGCGCAAAGACTTTCGCGCCAGCCTGTCAGTTGAAACACCGGACCCGCAAACCATTGTTGCCGCATTGGACCGCTCGCAAGCGGCAGCACAAAAGCTGAATGAAAACCTGCATGGCGCTTTGCGCGATATGGGGCTGGAATTATCGCCGGAAGCGCGACAGAAAATTGCCCGCCATATGCGGCAGCGCGGACGCCATTTGGACGAATAGTCAGTCGCGGCGCAATTTAAGAAACGCCTCAACAGCCTGCCGGGCAGCCTCTAGGCGCTCGGCAGCATTGGGCGCTTCGCGTACCCCCATGAGAACTTGGGTAAATCGGCGATGGCCTATAATCAGGCCGGTAAATAAATCCGCCTCATCATCCGCCGCCCCCAGCCAATCAGCGCCGCATTTTTTCTGCCGCTCAAAATAATCGGCAATACGCTGAAATACTTTTTTCGGGCCGCTTTCTTCAAATAATTTGACTATCGGCGATTGCTGCCGCGATTCCGAGATTACCATGCGCAGCATGTTAATCGCCTCATCATCATAAATCAGCGCTTGCAGGCTTTCAGCCACCAGCTGCAAATCGGTTTCCATCTCGCCGCACAGCCGGACAGAGAAATCTTCCAACTGATAATTTTCGACTTTATTTTCAATAATGGCGCGATACAGCGCATCCTTATCGGAAAAATGCGAGTAAAGAGTGGCCTTTGATACATTCGCCTCGGCCGCCAAATTATCCATCGAAGTGCCGGCAAAGCCATGCGCCATAAACAAATCACGCGCTGCATCCAAAATGGCAGCGCGCTTCACCGCATCTTTCGGGCGGCCTCGATTTACAGATAGATTTTGCATTACGTCTATTTAATAAACTGAACTGTCTAGTTTGACAATTGGTTTTTTCCGCTTATATTAGCGATACCAGAATAAAGGGGAGCTCTCATGCCTTTCACCATGCAGCAATATGGCGAGTTTGTAACGCGCCGTCCGTTTGTGGTTATCATTTTATCGCTACTCATTGCGATGACCGCGCTTGCCGGTGGCCAGCATTTAAGGTTCACCAATGATTATCGCTATTTCTTCTCAAACGAAAATCCGTATTTGACGGCGTTTGAAGAGTTGGAGCGAACCTATTCCAGCCCCGATACTATTTTTTATGTTTACCAGCCAAAAGATGGCAGTGACGCGACCAGCGAAGAAGCACTGAATTTGGCCTATGAGCTAACCGAAGCCGGTTGGCAAGTGCCGTTTTCGACCCGTGTTGACAGCCTGACCAATTTCCAGAATACCCGCTCTATCGGCGAAGATGATTTGGAAGTTCGCGATCTGGTTCCCGATGTCGCCGATATTGACAATAAGCGCATAACTTATGTTGAAGAGACGATTTTGAACGAGCCGCTTTTGGCCGGTCGTCTTTTATCCTTGGATAAAAAAACCGCCGCCGTTTTGGTCTCGCTGCGCCCGCCGCGCGATGACGTTGTGGCGACCAATGAGATTGTTGCTAAAGCGCGCGCCATTCACGAAGAAATGCGCGCCAAATATCCCAATATCCGTATTGAACTGACCGGCTCGCAAATGCTGTCCAATGCGTTTGCTGAAGCCGCCCAAGCTGATTTAAAAACCCTCACCCCGACCATGTTCGTGATTATTGCACTGGTGCTTATTTTCACCACGCGGAAAATCTTCGGCACGATTGCGACGATGATTGTCGTCACCTTATCGGCCGGTGCAGCGATGGGCTCGGGCGGCTGGTTCGGCATACCGCTCTCGCCACCGGCCTCCGGCGCACCGACCATTATTCTCACCGTCGCTGTTGCCGACTGCGTGCATATACTGATCACTGCGTTGGTCTCGCAAGGCCGGGGCGTAGAAAAAAGAGAAGCGATTATTGAGAGCTTGAAGGTCAATGCCCAAGCGGTTTTCTTGACCTCAGTGACAACCGCCATCGGTCTGTTTTCGCTTAATTTCTCAGACGCACCGCCCTATCGCGACCTCGGTAATTTTGCCGGTATGGGCTCGCTTTATGCATGGCTGTTTTCGATGACTTTGTTCCCGGCCCTGCTCGCCGTGCTGCCAATGAAAGCCAGCAAAGTGGTCGACAGCCAAAGCCGCTCAATGGAATGGCTGGCCAATATGGTGATTGCCAAAAGAAAGCCGCTCATGCTGGCTATGCTGGCCGTGACGCTAATCGGCACAGCCCTATTGCCGCGCCTGACCTTTAATGACCGGTTTGTCGAATATTTTGATGAGCGGGTTGATTTCCGCCAAGCTTCCGATTGGGCGGCGGATAATTTGACCGGCATTTACATTATCAATTATTCGCTGGAAAGCGGTGATGTCGGCGCGGTCTCTGACCCTGAATATCTGGCAAACCTCGATGCTTTCGCCAATTGGTTGCGCACACAACCGGAAGTGGTGCATGTCGCCTCTTTCTCTGATGTGGTGAAGCGGATTAACCGCTCGTTTAACGGCGACCGCGATGCGTTTTATGCAGTGCCTGAAAACCGCCAATTGGCAGCGCAATATGTGCTGCTTTATGAAATGTCATTGCCATATGGTCTTGATTTGAATGACCAGCTTAATGTCGATAAATCAGCCTCGCGCGTGGTTGTAACCTTGAATGATTTATCAACCGCTGAAATGAAAGCACTACGCGCACGCGCTTTGGATTGGCTGAAAGGCAATACGCCGGAGCGCATGCATGTCGAGCCATCCGGCCAGGCGGTTATGTTCTCTTATATTGGTGAGCGCAATTTCAATGCCATGACCACCGGCACGCTGATTGCTTTTGTGTTGATTTCCGGCTGCTTGATGCTGGCCCTTAAAAGCCTGCGTTTGGGGCTTATCAGCCTGGTGCCCAATATTGCCCCACCGGCCGTAGCGATGGGTTTCTTCTCGCTCTATCAATATGAAGTCGGTTTTTGGACCGCTTTTGTCGGTGCCACGGCTATCGGCCTGATTGTCGATGCGACCGTGCATATGCTGTCCAAATATCGTCATGCGCGCTTTGAGTTGAATTATTCATCGATTGAAAGTGTTCGTTACAGCTTCATGACCGTCGGCACCGCTTTATGGGTGTGCAGCTTTGTGCTGGTCGCCGGTTTCATGGTGCTGACCCTTTCACCATTCTTGATCAATGCGATGCTGGGACGGGTTGTTGCTCTGACCATTTTCACCGCTTTGGTTCTGGACTTCTTGCTGCTGCCGGCCTTGCTTATGTATATTGACGGTCGCGGCGACCCGAATGCCCCAATGCGCTCTGACGATGCAGAAGCGCAACCGGCTGAATAAACCGAAAAAGGAGAGCTCTCATGTCTTTCAATTTGAAACTTGCAACCCTGACCACTGCTGCGGCACTGCTTTTGCCAGTCACCGCTTTGGCCGAGAGGCCTGGCCTGCCCGGCACCGATAAACCGGAAGCGCGCGGCAAGGCGATTGCTGAAGTCACGGACGCCACTAATTTGGGCTTTGGCGACACTACCAGTGAAATGGAAATGATTTTAACCAATGCCAATGGCGATGAAAGCCAACGGCGTTTGCGCTTCAATACGCTGGAAAATAAAGACGTCAATGATGGCGACTGGTCGATGATGATTTTCGACGAGCCTGCCGATGTCGCCGGTACCGCCATGTTGACCTATGCGCATATTCTGGACCCGGATGAGCAATGGATGTATTTGCCGGCTTTGAAACGCGTGAAGCGCATCAGCTCGGTCAATAAATCAGGGCCGTTTATGGGCTCGGAATTTGCTTATGAGGATTTCTCATCTCAAGAAGTCGGCAAATATAGCTATAAATGGTTGCGCGATGAACCATGCGGTGAGTTTACTTGCCATGTGGTCGAGCGGCGTCCGCTTTATAAACATTCGGGTTATACGCGCACTGTGGCATGGACCGACACAACCCATTATCAAAGCCGCAAAGTGGTTTATTATGACCGCAAGGACGCGCTGCTGAAGACCCTGACTTTCGGCGATTACCAACAATATATGGATAAATATTGGCGCGCCCATGAGTTGTTCATGGAAAACCATGTGACCAAGAAAACCACGCTTTTGCGCTGGGACGACTATGCGTTCAAAACCGGTTTGACGGCCAATGATTTTACCCAAAACAGTCTGAAGCGCGCCCGCTAAACAATGAAATTGCGGCCCTCCTCACTGGCCCTGATGACCGGTCTTGCAATTATCGCAGGACCGGCATCGGCATTGGAAATCGAGTTTGACGGCAATGTCGAACTGGAATTGCGCAACTATCCAAAACCGGCAACCGACGCCGACGGCGATGAAGACCCGATGCGCGAGCAGCAATTTTCGGCACTGGCCGGTGAGTTTGAACTGGGCATGTTCAGCCGCGGCGGGCGCCATGCCGTTATCATCAAGCCGTTCGGACGGATTGACCAACATGACCATGAGCGCAGTCATGCTGATTTGCGTGAAGCCAAATATCGCTATGTGAACGGCTCTTTTGAAGCGACCATCGGCGCCGATAAAGTGTTTTGGGGGGTCACGGAATATCTGCATTTGGTCGATATCATCAATCAAACCGATAATGTCGAAAGCATTGATGGCGAACAGAAGCTGGGCCAGCCAATGATTAAGGCCTCTTATGCCAGCCGCTATGGCACTTTTACCGGCTATGCGCTGCCGTTTTTCCGAATTCGCCAATATGTTGACCCGATTACCGGTCGCCCCAATAACGGCTTCATTGTCGATGATAACACCACCCATTTTGAAAGCGGCGAGAGCAGCGGCAAGGCGCGCCGGACCGATGATTTCGCGCTGCGCTATCAAAATAATTTCGGCCCGTTTGATGTCGGCCTGTCATGGTTTGACGGGACAGCGCGCGAACCGCAATTATTGGCCGCCGGCGCGGGTGGTCTGGATAATGGTCTGCCCATGCTGCAAGCTTATTATGCCTATTTGCAGCAAGCAGGGGTCGATGTGCAGGCGACATTGGGGCCGTGGCTGTTAAAACTGGAAGCAACGCAATCAACCGAAAACCGCAAATTAGCCAACCCCAATCCGCAATTTGGCGGCTTTGCAACATTGGATATGGCATCGGAGGAAGTTCAAACGACGCGCGCCACGGGCGGCTTTGAATATACTTTTTACAACCTATTTGATAGCGGCACGGATTTGGGACTGGTGACTGAATATATGTATGATGAGCGCGAAGAAGACGCGCCGCACCCGTTCGGCAATGATATCGGTATTGGCCTGCGCTGGACCGCCAATGACCCGCAATCCACCGCCATATTATTCGGTGGCCTTTATGATCTCGACAGCCAAAGCGCCTCGCTTTCTTTGGAAGCCGAGCGACGCATTGGCCGCAGCTTTAAAGCGATATTGGAAGCACGTTCGCAAATCGACAATGGTGAAAATGACCGCTTCGCCGATGCGCTTGAAGATGAAGGCTATATGCGTTTGCGGTTGAATTATTATTTCTAACTCGCCAAACGCCGCGCACTGACTTATCATTTTTCCTGAGAGGGAGATCAGTATGAGTGAGCAGACCGCCGAGGCCCAACCGGCCATATCCAATCGTACGAGAAATTATACATTGGCCATGCTGGTGGCGATTTATGCGTCGAGCCATGTCGACCGGCAAATCGTTTCCATATTGGCCGAAAGCATCAAGCTGGAGCTGATGCTGTCGGATACGCAATTAGGCTTTCTCATCGGTCTGAGCTTTGCGATTTTCTATGCCACTTTGGGCATTCCCATTGCCATGCTGGCCGACCGCTATTCGCGGCGCAACATTATCGCCATTTCAGTAATTGTCTGGTCGGGCATGACCGCATTATGCGGGCTGGCAGGTTCTTATTTGCAATTGGCCTTGGCGCGCATCGGCGTCGGCATTGGTGAGGCCGGGTCCAGCCCGCCAAGCCACTCAATGATTTCAGATCTTTATCCGCCGGAAAAACGCGCCACCGCCATGGGCATTTATGCCGCCGGTATTAATGTCGGCGTGCTTATCGGCTTTCTGGTCGGCGGCTGGATTGACGAATGGTATGGCTGGCGCATGGCGTTTTTCGTTGTCGGCATACCGGGCATTATTCTCGGCCTGCTGATGTTTTTCACCGTTAAGGAGCCGGCCCGCTCGCAAGCCCCCAAGCCGCTGCCGAAAAATATTTTCGGCGAGGTCTGGGACACATTTAAAATCATGATGGCGATACCGAGCCTGCGCCATATCGTTATCGGCACCACTTTAGTGGTGTTTGTCGGCTATGGCGCATTATATTGGAACGGGGTGTATTTCCGCCGTATTCTGGGCCTGTCTGCCGGTGAAACCGGCACGATTTTGGCGCTTATCGGCGGCGTCATTGGCGGCATAGGCACTTTATCGGGCGGCTGGCTGGCCGATAAATTGGCGCAGCGCGACAAGCGCATGTATGTATGGCTAACGGCCGGCGTCAAGCTGGCGATTTTGCCGGTCGCCTATTGGTATTATCTGACGACGGATGTGATGACGGCGATTTTATTGACCACCATTACCTCGTTTTTCGGTGGCTTTTATCTGTCGGTTAGTTTTGCCCTTAATCAAAGCCTATTGCCACCGGCGCGGCGCGCGCTTGGTTCAGCGCTTTTATTGTTTTGTATCAATATTGTCGGGCTCGGTTTTGGGCCGCAATTGGTTGGCATTTTGTCAGATTATTTCGCCGCCGATTATGGCAAGGATGGGCTGCGCTATGCGTTGATTGTTGTGGTCTCGCTCAATCTGTGGGGCTGCCTCCATTATTTCTGGGCCGGTCGCAATTTGCGCGAAGACCTTATCGAGGCTGAAAAAAGGGCGGCCTGACGCCGCCCTTTCCGGTTTTTCGATAGGCTAACTTAAAATTTCAGATCCAGTGTCATGCCCAGCATGGACACTTCACCCTCGTCGTCGCCATGGCTGGCATCGCTTTTAGTGTAGTAATAGCCGACTGCCACGCCATCGCTCAGCTTAGTACCGCCGCCAATGCTCATTTCCTCAAACTCAGTGGTCACCGCATTATCGCCGGTATGCGTTTCCTCGCCCTCGGTAAAACCAAGGCCGATATGGCTGGCTTTATTGAGCTTATATTTCAGCCCATAGGCGCTGGTCTCAATCTTTTCGCTGTTGGCATATTTCTCATTATCCACTGCATCGAGATGTTCATATTCTGAGATATTGCCACCAAACAGCCAATCGCCGTAGCTGACAGCTAGACCTGTGCTGGAACTTTTCGGGTCCGTGTCGCTTTCACCATCGACATTATTGCCGTCAACAGTCGTATAGCTCAGCTTGTAATCCAATCCGGCGGCGCGGCCTTTAAATGACACGGCCATCTCGATGATTTCATCTTGATTGGCCCCTGCATCGGTGCCGGTGGTCTGCACGGCATTGTTTTCACCGCCATTTCGGTCGGCATTATTCGGCGTATAGCTGCCCCCCAATTGCAGGCCGCCGACACGCGGCGTCATATAGCTCAGCTTATTGGCGTCGCCCGATATATGTTCCAGCTTGGTCGACATATGCGCGTCTTCGATGATTGAAATATCATTCTCATCGTCATCATCATTATTTACCTCACCGCCAATTAAGCGATGATACGCGCCTTCATAGACATCATCGGTAAGCGAATTATCATAAAATTTCAGCCCCGGCACAAAGCGCGGCGCGCGCACTTGCATAAGATGGCCGACACCGTTTTCAGCACCGATAATCAGCTTGCCCCATTCGCCGCGCATATACAGATAATGCTCGTCAATCTGGTCGTCACTGGCACTTCCTTCCGCCTCAAGCTGCACTTGGAAACCCAATTCCGTGCCATTATCCAGCTTGGTTTTACCCTTGAAGTGAATTTCGGCATTTTGCGCCAAAACCTCATCTTCAAAATCATTATCCGTATCGACTAATTGCAGCGATTGAGTGAAATAGCCGGCAACGGTAAAATTCATCTTTTCAGCTAATGCCGGTGTGGCACCGGCCAGCGCCAATAGCGCCGTAGTGGTGGTCAATTTGGATGCAATTCTCATTGCTGTCTCCCTTGTTGTTTTTAATTGGGATACAGCCCGCTTTTTAAAGACGCGAAAAGCAGGAACGCAGAAGCCGCATTAAGCTGGCTTTGCATTCATATTAGGGTTATTTCCGCCCGCGTGTATTAAGTATTTTTGACAGCTGCGGCTTGCGCCAGAATTGATGCAGACGCGCCACAGCACGTGCAGCGCGAGAGATTCATCCGCACAACCTTGAGGCGAAAATGGGGAAGAAAACGCGACACAAAAATGGCGGAGCCTCCTATGGGAAGCCCCGCCACCATGAACTCAATCTCAAGAGAGATTAGAATTTCAGCAACAAACCTACAGCTGTGTAAGTTGTTTCGTCGTCGCCTTTTTCAGCAGTCATGTTTGAGAATGTCAGCTTGGCGCCTGAACCCAGCTTGTATGAACCACCAATACGGGTGTGCTCATAAGTGGTGTCACCATCGTCATTCTCGTCAGTTTGCATGTCCAGACCGACTGTCAGGGCTTTGTTGACTTTGTAAGACAAAGCCGTGTTGACGTAATCCATCTCGGTGCCTGTGTCGCGGTTCAGCGCATTGTATGAGAACTTAACGCCATTCATTGACACTTGCAGACGTGTTGATGTGTCTTCATCAGTGTCGACTTCTTCGCCACCGACAGAAACAGCAACTTTGGCCGGGCCAACTTTACCTTTATAGCGCACGCCATATGATGTGCCTTCAGTGTCGTCTTCAACACCGAAATCATCGCCGCCTGTATTGTCTGTTGACGGGGTCAAAGAATAACCGACTTGCAGACCGTTAAAGCTCGGTGACACATAAGTCAGCTTCGGCGCATCGCCTGTCAACTTTGTGTGTACGGTTTGTGTGTATCCGACTTTTACATCTTCGCCATCGACCTTCTGCTTCAGGCCGCCCAACAGATTGTCTTCGATTTGTGAGTAACCGAGATATTTGTCGTGACCGGCTTCCAGCATACGTGCGGCTGAGTTTTCAGAACCGACAGTAACTTTACCGAAACCGCCTTTGACGTAGATATAGTGCTCGTCAACTTGGTCACTGGCTTGGGCTGATTCCAGCTGAACTTGCAGGCCAACAGTCAAACCATTATCCAGCTTGCCTTTACCTTTAAAGATAATCTCAGCATCCTGGTCGATATTCATACCGGCTGCATCCGGCAGGGCATCCATATCGAATGAGGCGTAATAAAGTGTGTTGTGATAACCACCAACAGTCAGGGCGATCGGGCCGGCAGCAGCAGGCGCAATCATCAGGGCAGCAGCAGCTGAACCCAAAAGCAACTTATTCATAATTTACTCTCCTAGTTACGTAACGCATGAGGCTCCAGCCCCGATACGAGGCAAATATTAGGCAGTTTCGTTTGATATCAAAGCGTTACAGAAGCGAAATCGGCAGCTTTTTGAACCGCTCAAAAGCGAGTGATGCGGAAATGCCACACTTGCGCATATGTTGTCGCAATTCTGTAATATTTTCGAAAACTTGTGTCATGTCGGCTGCACGTTTTACCATCCGAAATGAGAAATCCCTCGGATGGTACAGCCTCCCCGAATTGAACGGGGGACCTCTAGATCCACAATCTAGCGCTCTAACCGACTGAGCTAAGGCTGCACACATCCCGAGGGACGGGGGGAAAATAGTCGCCTTTCGTGAAAAGTGCAAGCACCATGGTGCTTGCGAGCGCGCTTTTCCTCGCGTAAATCAAGGACAGAGATTTTACCCGAGAGGAACCGAGCATGGGCATCAACACACCGTCAGATATTACCGCCGAATTATCTATCGGCGCGACCGATGAAAAAATGGTGCGGATTTTTATTGCTTCCGAACAAATCGAAATTCCGATGGATTTTCTACCCGAAGAGGCCGAAGAAATTGCCCGCGAACTGATGGCCGCCGCCGCCGCTTGCAACCAGCAATAGCGCAGTTTTGCATTGCATTTACCCACTGAGCGCGTATGTTTCGCAAATGAGAATGATTTGCAATAACAATTAGGCCGGTTAATGCGTACTGCCTTTCCATCATTTAATGGCTGGGGCCTGACAACCGGCCTCGCCGCCGCCATGCCGCTTTCGGCCTTGGCCGGGCTGGTATGGCTGGCCGTGCAACCCGATGCGCCTGTATGGGCGCATTTATGGGCCAATGTGCTGCCCGTGCAAGCCGCGACCACGCTGAAGCTGATGCTGGGCGTCGGCATAAGCTGCGCCCTATTGGGCACGCTCAGCGCATGGTTCGTCACCTTTTATCAAATGCCGCTGCGCCGCTTTATCGGTTGGGCAATGTTGCTGCCACTGGCCATGCCGACTTATTTAATGGCCTATAGCTATGGCGATTTTCTCGATCAGGCAGGGCCGCTCTATGAATTATGGAGCGCCGTTTTTGCCCCCGCCAGCTTTCCCGATTTTCGTTCGCTTGGCGGAGCCATCGCGCTCATGTCGCTGGTGCTTTATCCTTATGTCTATTTATCGGCGCGCACGGCCTTTGTGCAGCAATCGGCAGTATTGATTGAAGCAGGCCGCACTTTGGGACAATCGCAATGGCGGTGCTTCACCGCTATTGGCCTGCCGATGGCGCGACCGGCGATTATTGTCGGCGTCGCTTTAGCGTTAATGGAATGTTTGAACGATATTGGCGCGGTCGAGTTTCTTGGCGTCAATACGCTGACCTTAGGGGTTTATGACACTTGGCTGGTGCGCGGCAATCTGGCCGGCGCTGCACAATTGGCTTTAACGCTATTGGGCTTTATGGGCCTATTGCTGTTTCTCGAGCGCAGCCAGCGCAGTAAGGGCGCCCATTACCACCGCCATGGCCGCCGCCGCAGCCTGCCCGATTTTAACGCCAAGCCGCTGGCACTTTATTTGATGAGCGGCTTTTGCCTGCTGCCGGTGACGCTGGGTTTTATCGTGCCGGTCGGCTTATTACTTGCGCAAGCTGACAGCGCAGCATGGTCGGCAGAGCTGGGCTATGCCACGTTGAACTCGCTTGTCTTGGCACTGTTAGCCGCGCTTTTGGTCGCCGGTTTGGGGTTGGTCTTGGCCTTTGCCGTGCGGCAAGGCGGTCGCGTCAAACAGGTTTTGAGCGAAATAGCCGCTTTGGGTTACGCCGTGCCGGGCACGATTTTGGCGCTTGGCGTGATGACGATGCTGGCCGCTTTGGCCGAAGCCAGCTTCGGTATGATTGTCCTTGGTGGCTCGGCAGGCGGCTTGCTCATCGCCTATATGGTGCGCTTTTTATCTCTATCCTTCGGCACAATCGAAGCCGGTTACGGGCGCATTTCACCGGGCCTCGATATGGCCGCACGCAGCCTCGGCAGCGGCATGAACGGCTTGCTTATCTCGCTGCATTTGCCGCTTTTGCGCGGGCCGCTTTTAACCGCCATGATTTTGGTATTTGTTGACGTGATGAAGGAATTGCCGGTGACGCTTTTGCTGCGTCCGTTTGACTTCGAAACCTTGGCGACCAGCGTTTACACCTATGCCTCATTGGGGCAAATGGATGATGCGGCATTGCCCGCTTTAATGATCTTAACCGTCGGTCTGGTGCCGGTGGTGTTGAGCCTTGGCTTGATTGAACGCTTGCGCCGCCGTTAAAATCTTTCTTTATCCCATAAAATAAAAAAGGCCGGCAGGTTGCCCCGCCGGCCTGAATTTGAAATTATTTGCCTTACTCGGCAGCGGCGCCGATAACCGCTTTAATCTCGAGGAAATCTTCCATACCGAAGTCACCCCATTCGCGGCCATTGCCTGACTGCTTATAGCCGCCAAACGGTGCGGTCATATCCAGCGCGGCACTGTTAATATTGATTTGTCCGGCGCGGATTTGGCTGGCGACTTTTTCCGCCCGTGCCTGATCGCCACCTTGCACATAACCGGCAAGGCCATAAACCGTATCATTGGCAATCTCAATCGCCTCTTCCTCGGTTTCATATTTCAAAATCGACAAGACCGGACCGAACACTTCTTCGCGTGCAATGGTCATATCATTGGTCACATTGGCGAAAATTGTCGGCTTCACATAATAACCGGCATTCAAACCATCCGGCTTGCCTGTGCCGCCGGTTACCAATTCCGTGCCCTCATCAATGGCTTTTTCAATCAGCCCTTGAATTTTGTCATATTGCATTTCGCTGACCACCGGACCGATGGTTGTGTCTTCGGCTTGCGGGTCGCCGACTTTGACCTGTTCCGCCGTAGCTTTGGCGATTTGCACCACTTCATCATGGCGGTCGGCAGGCACCAACATACGTGTCGGGGCGTTGCAAGACTGGCCTGAATTATTGAAGCAATGCATCACGCCACCGGCGACAGCTTTTTCAAAATCAGCATCGTCTAAAATAATATTGGCTGATTTGCCGCCCAGTTCTTGCGCCACGCGCTTCACCGTATCGGCGGCGCTTTTGGCAACAGCAATACCGGCGCGGGTTGAGCCGGTAAATGACATCATATCAATATCAGCATGCTGTGACATTGCTTCGCCAACATTCGGGCCGTCCCCATTAACCAAATTAAAGACACCGGCCGGGACACCGGCTTCATCAAGAATTTCAGCAAATAAAGCAGCATTGAGCGGCGCAATTTCAGACGGCTTCAGCACCATGGTGCAACCGGCAGCAATGGCCGGCGCCACTTTACAAGCAATCTGATTGATCGGCCAATTCCATGGCGTAATCAAACCGCACACACCGACCGGTTCTTTACGAATTTTGGTCTTGCCGCGCATTTCTTCAAATTTATACTCGGCCAATAAACCGCGGACAGTCGACAAATGACCGATGCCGGTTGCCGCTTGCGCATTGGTGGCAAGCCCCATGGGCGCGCCCATTTCGGCAGAAATCGTTTCGGCAATCTCCGCATAGCGGTTTTGATAGACAGCAATAATAGCGTCCATTAATTCAAGGCGCTCTTCTACGCTGGTTTGCGAAAAGCTCGGAAAAGCCTTTTTCGCAGCCGCAACAGCCTTGTTCAAATCTTCTTCATTGCCCATCATAATCTGACCGATAACTTGCTCATTGGCCGGATTGATAACGTCAAACGGTTTCGGGTCGACCGGATCTACCCATGCACCATCAATATAAAACTTCAGACAATTTTCCATCCTATCCTCCTTGGATTGCGTGGCTGTATGAAAGCAGATTTTTTTCGCCAATCAAACCGGAAAAGGCAATTAGCGGTTCTTTTCTTGCGGCAAAAGCGCAGCCATATCGGCGACATGCTCTTGCAAATAAGCGGCTAATTTTTTTGGTGGTAAATGCGGTTGCAAGTCCTCAAACGTCATCAACTCACCGATTGCCATATCAAACGGCGTGCCGATACGGCGGCGCACTTCGCGGAAAATCAACGCAGCGCGCATGCTGGCGCTGAAATGGCTGGCGATTTGAAACAATTTCGAGTTTTGACCGCCAAAATGTATCGGCAAAACCGGCGATTGAGTGCGCCTTACCAACTGACCGACCAAGGGCGCCCATGGCTCTTCAATGGCGGTTTTGGCAAATGGCTTTGGCGTGGTGGAAATCGCACCGGCCGGAAAAATAATCACCACACCACCATCTTCCAATAATTTGCGCGCTTGTTTGCGCGATTTTAAATTGGTTTCCAAAGCTTGCGGCGTCGGGTCGAAATCCACCGGCAAAACATGATCGGTCATTTCACGGGCGCGGCACAAAACACTATTAATGAGAATTTTGAAATCCTTGCGCTTTTGCGCCACCAGCCAACAAATTACAATGCCGTCCAGCACCCCATAAGGATGATTGGCAACCACCACAAGCGGGCCGGTTTCAGGCACATTATCCAGCGCACCGGCATGAATGCGCAGGTCTAAATTAAGCCGCTTAATGACCTCCCCCCAGAAATCTTCCAATGGGAGGTTTTCACTTTGATAATCCAGATAAAGCTTTTTCAAATAGGGCTGGCCGGTCAAACGCTCAACTGTCCGGATGGCCAAAATGCGACCCAGCGAATGCGCTTCAGACGCATAAGAAAACTCATCAATTAGAGCGTGACGCACAACCAACTCCTATGGTCAATCCGTTGCTAAAATAAAACATTGTGCCGCGCAATGACAATATCAAGCGCAAATTAATTGTTCTGTGGATGCGCAGTTTTCTAGTTTGAAGATGGCATTGCTCGGTAGTGGCACGGATAGGCTCTTAATGAGTTGGGTGATGTCACTGCGTAAATCCGTGTCGAGGTCAGGAGGAACTCCCTGTCATGGTCCCTCGCTTTCCACCTGATTTGTGCAAGGTTCGGCGCTGCCGAACTTTGCACCTGCCGCAGGCAATCAGCCTTCCAACGCTTTTTGAATCTCATGCGCCAGCAACCAAATCCGGTCGCGACCCCAGCACCCATATAATTCACCACCGCTCTCATCAAGCAGGCGGAAACTCGGCACACCCCATAAATCCGACTTCATCATTTGCAGGCGATTTTCTTCCGCCCACACTTCCCAGTCTGAATTATCAACAATCTCAGCTGCCTTATCCCAATCAAGACCGGCCCGTTGGCAAGCGGTTTTCAGCCCGGCATCGCTACCCGCATCAACCCCTTCGCTCCAAGCCAAATCGGTAAAGGCATTGAGCAATTGACCGCCCTTGCCTTGTTCCTCAGCCCAACTGAACAAAGAATAGACGCGCCGCACCGGTTCGCCGACCGGATCGGAAATTTTCCCGAACGGGACACCGATGCGGTCGGCTTCGCGTTTTGTATCGGGCAAAATATACAAACCCTTTTTCGTCGGCACTGGCAGGTTGCGCATCACCATGGGCAAGACCGGCCGCACTTTAATATCCACCGGATAATGATTGGGCAGGTCCAAAACTTCCGCCATCGCAATCGCCGTATAGGGGCTGCGCGCAGACGGGAAAAACTCGACTGTCAATCTTTTGCCATTGCTCGGGCGTCCCATAAAATCAGGCCGCTCTTGGAAATGGGTGATTTGACGACACCCGCTCAGGCGCAAACCGTTCTCGGCCAGACGCTCTTCGAGATAAGGCAATCGGTCAACACCCCAATACCACTCGCCTTCAAAATAAAACGTCGCGCCGAGATAATGGCCGAGTTGGGCGCGAAGTTTTGTGCCTTCGCGAAATATTCGGTCGGTCTGGTCTTCAGAAACCATCGCGATACGGTCAAGTCGGTCCGTATCATCGTTCCAATAAGCATCGCCGATTTCAGCTGCCACTTTTGTTAAATTGCTGGATGCGGCCAAAGTACGCCGCGCCAATTTCAAACTGGCGTCAGACGGTTGCTGCGCACTTTCGGTAAATTTCAGCCCGTGATAGGGGGCAATTTTGGCTGCATCACGACGGCTATAAGCCTGCAAGGCCAAACGCTCCGGAGCCATTTCATCTTCCGGCTCATTGACCAAATTTATTTTCAAATCAATGTCATAACGAGCCTGTAATTCGGACAAAACTTGCGCCGTCAATTGGCTGTAAGGATCGTCCGGCTGGTGAAAATAATAGACCTCTGCCCGACTGCCACCGAGTTTCCGGCCCAAAGACCGGACAACGCGACGAACGCCACGCAAACTTTTTGACAATACAACTGTAGACAGAACTTTGCCGATACGTCGAGCCATAATGATTCCCCTTTGTGGCAAAATTGGCGAGACAATCGGATTTTGTCAATCATTTGAATCACTCCCATCACTTGACCTTTGTCCGCTTCACGCCAGTTTCCACGACATGGGAATGCGTAAAAAATCCGAGCTGCCGCAAAAAGACTGCCTGGCATGCGGGCGGCCATTTAGCTGGCGAAAAAAATGGGCCCGAGATTGGGATAATGTTCGCTATTGCTCGGAACGCTGCCGCCGCCAAAAGGATGCAAGCCCCAAAAGGATACAAGCGAATGATAGATAAGCCGCTCATACTGGTTTTGGGCGACCAGCTTTCGCCCGCATTATCGAGCTTGCAGGCCGTCCCTGATGCACCGATATTAATGGCTGAACTGGCTGATGAAGCGTCTTATGTGCGCCATCATAAGCAAAAAATCGCGCTTATTTTTTCAGCCATGCGACACTTTGCCGAGGCGCTGGAAGCTCAGGGGCGCAATGTCACCTATCTCGATTATGGCAGCGCGCCCTCCATCACCGGCTTTGCCGATGCAGTGTCGATGATGTGCGAAAAACATGGGCTCAACCGTTTATTGGTCACCGCGCCCGGCGAATATCGATTGCGTCAAGAAATGGAAAGCTGGCCGGAGAAACTGGGCGTGGCGGTTGAGATTTTGCCGGATACTCGTTTTCTCGCCACGCATGAAGACTTTGAAAACTGGGCAGACGGCAAAAAGCAATTGCGAATGGAGTTTTTCTATCGCGAAATGCGGCGCAAGACCGGTTTGCTTATGGACGGTGATGAACCGCTTGGCGGGCAATGGAATTATGATGCCGAAAACCGCAAAAAATTGCCGAAAGGGCATATGCCACCGCCGCGCTTGCAATTTGCCCCCGATGCGATAACCGAAAAAACATTGGCCTTGGTCAATCAACATTTCGGCAATCATATCGGCACGCTGGATAAATTTGCTTGGCCGGTCACCGCCGCGCAAGCGGAGGAACAATTTGCTCATTGGTTGGATTTTTGCCTGCCGCAATTCGGCGATTATCAAGATGCGATGAAGACCGGTGAAGCGTTTCTCTATCATGGGCTGGTCGGGGCGGCGCTGAATATCGGCCTTTTAGACCCTTTAGAGGTGTGCCGCGCGGTTGAGGCGCGATACCATAGCGGGCAAGCGCCGCTCAATGCGGTTGAAGGTTTCATTCGGCAAATATTGGGTTGGCGCGAGTTTATTCGCGGCCTGTATTGGCTGAAAATGCCCGAATATGCCGACAGTAATTATTTCGACCATAAACGCCCGCTCCCCGATTTTTATTATAGCGGTGACACGGATATGGCCTGCATGCGCGAAGCGATTGGCGCGACGCGAGAGCATGCTTATGCGCATCATATTCAACGGCTGATGATTACCGGTAATTTCGCGCTGCTGGCCGGCCTTGCCCCCGATGACGTCAATCGCTGGTATTTGGAAGTTTATGCCGATGCGTTTGAATGGGTGCAATTGCCGAACACGCATGGCATGGCGCTGTTTGCCGATGGCGGTATTGTCGGCTCAAAGCCCTATTCGGCTTCGGGCGCATATATAAACCGTATGTCCGACCATTGCAGCACTTGCGCCTATAAGGTGAAGGAAGCGCATGGCGATACCGCCTGCCCGTTTAATTATCTGTATTGGGATTTCATGATACGCCATCGCGACAAGCTGGGCGGTAATCCGCGCATGGGCATGGTGTATCGCAATCTCGATAAAATGGATGCGGCAAAACGTGCCGGTGTGGAAGCCAGTGCGCGTAAGTTTTTGGAGCAATTATCATGAGTGATGGGGCAACCCTGCCATTGGAAGCACTTTCATTATCGATTACCCAATATGTTGTGTGTTCAAAATGCGCCGATGAATTGGCGCAGCTAAACCCGCCGCAAAGCCTGCAAGATTATGCTGCTATGGATATCGGCTTTACCGATTACGGCGTGCAAGTGTGGTGCCGTCGCCATAAGGCCAATATTGTTCATATTGATTTTCAGGGTCATAAATTACCAGCCGATTTCAGACGGCTGGAAACAAGCTAGCCGCACTAGGCCGGTATTTCACTGCCATCCCAAGCAAAAACCTTGCCACTATCATCGGCCTTTAATTGATCAATCACTTGCAGCAAATAAGCTGCTGACTGGGCCGGTGAAAATAATTTATTATCCGCTACATTGCCCTGAAACGGCGCCGATAAAGCACTGTCGACCGTACCCGGATGCAAGCCGACAATAATCTTTTGCTTGTCGCGCCGCGCCGTTTCAATCGCGGCATTTTTGACAATCATATTTTGCGCCGCTTTCGCCGCCCGATAGCTGGTCCAACCGCCCATGCGATTATCGGAAATGGAACCGACACGGGCCGATAAATGCGCCATCACCGCTTTTTCATCGCGCGCCATAAGCGGAATAAAATATTTACTGATAAGGGCCGGACCAATGGCATTGACCGCCATGACTTTCGCCATCGCATCGGCAGAGATTTGTTTTAAGGCCTTTTCGGGCTGAATATTTGCCGCCGCATCATGCAATAGACCGGTTGCATTTATCACCAAATGCACAGGCCCATCGCTCTTTATGTCGGTTGCCAAAGCTTCCAGCGCGCTTTCACTGCAAATATCAATATCGTCGCGCATCAATGGCAGCACATCAGCCTCCAGGCTTTGCAGTGCGCTCACCAAACCGGCCCCTATGCCGCCACGCGCGCCAAAAACCACAGCGCGCAATCGGGACGGAAAACTTGTCAAAGATAGCTTCATACGCCCCATATAGGGCGGCTCAATTGAAGGTGTAGTTTGGCGCGGTTAAAGAATGGCTCGCAGCGCAATCATTCGGTCTTTTAAACCCGCCTCATCATAATCAACCGCTTCACCGACACCCCATATCGGAGCCGGCCATGCTGCATCGCCTTCATGGCGCGCAACCACATGCACATGCAATTGTTTCACCATATTGCCCAAAGCGGCGATATTCATTTTATCAGCGCGGGTCAGGGCTTGAAGACGCTGCGCGCTTTCTTGCGCCGTGGTGAACAAAGCCCGCGCCGCCACATCAGGCAGATCATACCATTCCACCGCGCCCTCAATTTGCGGCACCAAAACCAGCCAGTGATAGCGCGCATCGCGCATCAATCGAATATCAATCGCACCGCGCTTGGTGAGGGAAACCGTATCGGCCTCTAGCCGCGCATCAAGTTCAAAAGCCATGTTTCACTCTAATCTTTTAGGACGCTCGCCCGCATTGCCTTAGGCAAGCGCAGTGTCAGAGACAAATGGATTGGTTTTCTTTTCCGCCTCAAAAGTCGAGGTCGGGCCATGACCTGGAATAAAGGTGATATCCAAACCGAGCGGCCATAATCTTTGCGTGATGCTGTCAATCAATTGCTGGTAATCACCTTTGGGAAAGTCAGTGCGCCCGATAGAGCCCTGAAAAATCACATCACCAACCATCGCCACCTTATCTTCGGCCTGCACAAACACCACATGGCCGGGTGTGTGGCCCGGGCAATGCACGACATTAAACGTGGCACCGGCCACTTCCACACTATCGCCATGCTCCAACCATTGGTCCGGCTCAAAAGCCAAGGCTTCAGGAAAACCATATTGCGCCGCCGCTTCCGGCATGCCGTCAATCCAGAACTTGTCTTCTTTATGCGGCCCGATAATCGGAATTTGGCGCGCATCGGCCATCGCTTTTACCGAACCCGCATGATCCAAATGGCCATGGGTCACGAGAATTTTTTCAATCTCAATGCCCTGCTCATCGATAAATTTATCGAGCAATGCCAAATCGCCACCGGGGTCCACAATGCCGCCCTTTTTGGTTTCTTCATTCCAAAACACGGTGCAGTTTTGCTGAAACGGCGTCACCGGTATAATTTGATAGCGCAGCATGCGGCTCTCCCTTTTGCGTTATGCAATTTTTCGAGGCCGAGCGTAAAAGTTTTTTGCGCATGAATCAAATCACCCTAGAGTTTTATTTGTATCTTCAACAATCGAAAGGAGGTGATCCATTGTCTAGTGAACGGAAGTATTTGAGGTTTCAAATCCGGTGTTTAAGTGTGGGCGTGGAGCAACCTTCGGGTCCATTTGAGCACGATAAAAATTAGGGATTGGCCTTAAATCCAATCACGACACCAAATTGGTGGGGGCGTCTGCTTTGCAGGCGCCCTTTTTCTTGCCTATAAGCAAGAATGAGCGTTTTTCTTGGCATTGATTTAGGCGCCAGCGCCTTAAAAGCCTGTTTGGTTTCCGCTAGCGGCGAAAAGCTTGCACAAGCGCGTGCAAGCTATCCGACGCATATGCCGCAAACCGGCCATAGCGAACAAAATCCGCAAGATTGGGTTGACGCGATGCGCGCTGCTTTGGCCACGCTGAAAAATGACGCAGGCGCAGCTTTTTCTGAAATTACCGGCATCAGTTTTTCAGGCGGTGCACATATTGCGGTTTTATGCGACGCCGCCGGAAATGTTTTGCGGCCGGCCATATTATGGAGCGACCAGCGCGCCGCCATGCAAGCCGGCAAGCTAAATGGCGAATTAACGGCTGGCAGCACGGTTCAAGACATTGCCGGCAATGCACCGAATGCAACATGGACTTTGCCGCAACTTATTTGGCTGCAAGCGCATGAGCCGGAGATTATCGTCGCCACAGAAAAATTATATTTTGCCAAAGACTGGCTGGCGGCACAGATGACCGATGCGCATGTCAGCGATAAAAGCGAAGCGGTTGGTTCTCTGATGGCCGATAAAACCGGCCAATGGCACGACGACTTATGCCGGTTAAGCGGTATTCAAAAGTCCGCCCTGCCCGCGCTTATCGATATTGGCGCGCCTTGCGGTGAGGTTACGGCGAAAGCGGCAGAGGTTTTTTCCTTGCCTTTAGTGCCGGTCTATCAAGGCGCGATTGATACCTCGATGGAATGGCTATGTGCGGCACCGTTAGACGCCCAAACCGCCAGTTTGAAATTGGCGTCGGCGGGGGTGATTGCTTTCACCACAAATGAGCCGCAGCGGTTTCCGCCGGTCTCTTATTATCCACATATTGTTGACGGGCTGTCTTATCACGCCGCCGGTATGAGCGATTGCATGGGCGCGATTGATTATGTGCGGCAAAGCTTCACCCCGACACTGGATATGGCAGCATTTGAAGCAAAAGCCGCTGCCGCGAAGGCGGGGGCGGAAGGTCTGCTGTTTTATCCTTATTTATCAGGCGCACGGGCGCCGTTTTGGGATGCTGAGTTGCGCGCTTCTTGGCATGGCCTGACCCGCGCGCATGATCAAAGCGCGGTGGCGCGTGCCGCTTATGAAGGGGTCGGACATGTGCTGACCGCGATTTGGCACGATATGACAGACAAGCTCGGCCATAAGCCCGACAGCTTGCATGTTCTGGGCGGCGGCGGCGAGAGTGATTTCTTCTGCCAAATGCTGGCTGATATGATGGCCGTGACGATAAAGCGGGGGGTGGAAACCGATTGCGCTTTTGCTACCGCACTATTTGCTGCAGCGTCTCATCACGGCATCAAAGCCGAGGATTTGACAAAAACCGCTTATCTGCCAAATGGTGAATTTACCCCTGACAAAGCAGCTCATGCGGTCTATGCTTTTTCGCATCAGGCGTTTATGGCGCGGCATGAACAATAGCGCGCCCGAAATCGCCTTATTGGGGCTATGACCTCACAAAATATCAGCGAACCATCAAAGGAGAGAACCGATGGAAAACCGCATTGATTTGAAGATTGAAAACCACATTGCGCATGCGCATTTCATTCGTGGCGATAAAATGAACGCGCTTGATAATGATATGATGGATGCGCTCATCGAATGTGCCGAACGTATTAGCGCCGATAATTCAGTGCGCGTCGTAGTCCTGTCCGGCGAAGGCCGCGCTTTTTGCGCCGGTTTGGATATGGGTAATTTTGCCAAAATGGCAGAAGGCGGCGACGCCGGCGTTACGGAAGGCAAACAGCGGCAAAAACTGGCTGAGCGCACACATGGCTTGGCCAATCGTCCGCAAAAAGTGGCTTTTGCTTGGCGCGAATTGGACGTGCCGGTTATTGCTGCCGCGCAAGGTTTTGCATTGGGCGGCGGTTTTCAACTGTATATGGGTGCCGATATTCGCTATGCCGCGCCGGGCACAAAGTTTTCCATTATGGAAAGCCGCTGGGGGCTGGTGCCGGATATGGGCACAACCCATGTTATGACCCGCGTCGCGCGCGAAGATATTGTCAAAGAGCTGGCCTTTACCGCACGCATTTTTGAAGCCGATGAAGCTTATGAGCACGGCTTTTTGACGCGGATTACCGAAAATCCGATTGAGGCGGCATTGGAAACAGCCGCTGCGATTGCGGCGCGTAATCCTGATGCCATTCGCGGTACCAAGCGTTTATTCAATGAACCGGCAGACCGGTTTGTTGCTGATACGCTGATGCTGGAAAGCGTTTTGCAAGATGATATTATCGGTTACCCGAACCAGATTGAGGCAGTGAAAGCTGAACTGGAAGGCCGTGCCGCGATATTTGCAGATCCGGCGGATACGAAAAAAGCGGCCGAGTAAATCCGGCCGCTCGCTCTAGCCGCTTGCTCTAGCTACCAAGACCGGCCAAGCGGTCAATGAGCCAATAAACCGACACGCCACCCATTAAAATAACCGGCGCTTGCTTTGTCATATTGATAATAGCAGGCGCCCGTTTTTCTTGCGCCAAAACATGCGGCGCGGCAAAGCGCATAAACGCCAGCACCAAGGCAACCACCATTAATTGGCCCACTTCAAGCCCGATATTAAACAATGCCAAAGCGGCCAATTCCACATCGCGCGGTAAACCGATAGCTCCCAACATGCCGGCAAATCCAAAACCATGCAGCAGACCGAAACCGAAAGCTACGGCTTGCGGATAGCGATTTGCCAAAGCCGAACGCTTTTCCGGCGGCTGCACCAATTCAACCGCGACAAATAAAATCGACAAAGCAATAATAGCTTCCACCACTGCGCTTGGCGCACTGATATTGCCCAGCATGGACAAGGCCAAAGTCAGCGAATGCGCCAAAGTAAAAGCGGTGATGACATAGACCAGCCGCCGCCAGCCTTCGACCAAAAGAATGAGTCCCAACACAAATAAAATATGGTCAGGCCCGAAAATCAAATGCTCAACACCAAGCCCAAAATACGCCATCAGAAACGTGCCGCCACCGGCAAATTCTTGCACCGGCGCATCGCCGGTCAAACGCAGGCTATGGCGGTCGCCTTCCAATAGCGTCAATTGCACCAGCACATCGGTAATGGTTCTTTGTAATCCCTCAACCCCGATAGACTGGCCAAACAGGCCGCCTTCGCAAGTCAGACTAAACTTTTCGACCAGTGCCCCCGGTTGACGGCGCATCCGACTGTCGCCCAGTCTTTCGCAATTGGGCGGAAATACCGGCCGCAAGCCAAGCCCGGCAACGGCTGACGCACCGGCACTGCGCACCGGCTGTTTCCAGACAATGTCAAAGCGGTCACGCGCGGTTTCGGTGATTTCAATATAACCGGGGCGCACTTCATGTGCTGTCGCCGGCGCGATAAAGGCGGCAGAAACTGCCAGTATGAAGAGCCAAAGCAAGTGCCGCATCATTGCGCTGCCGGTGCCTCTTCAACCGGCAATAATTTGACGTCATAACGGACGCGCAATTCTTGCCACGCCGCCGCCATTGCTTCTTGCCGCTTGGCTTTTTGCCAATCGCGCGCCACGCGCTCGATTATCGTTTCAAAATCTGCCGCTTTAGCCGCATGACGCGTATCAATTTTCACAACATGCCAGCCATAAGCCGATTGTATCGGCCCGCGCCAACCGGCACCGCTCTCGGCAAATAAAGCAGCCGCAAATTGCGTCCCCATAAGGCGCGATAATGCAAGCTCATCTTGCCGCGCATATTGACGATTGAGCATGAACGGACGTCCGCTTTCTTGCCAAGCCGCATCATTTTTATTCAATTGCGCCATCAATTGTCGCGCTTCGCCTTCATCATCGACAAAAACATGCCGCCAGCTTAGGCTTTCAGACTGCGTATATTGCTGCTGATTGGCATCGAAAAAAGCCTTTAAGGCGTCTCTATCTGGCAATGCATCAGGCATATCATCAGCCATCATAAACTCGACTTTTTGCGCCAAACGCCGACGGATAATAATATCATCATTATCCAGCCCCAGCCGCGCTGCTTCGCGCACCAAAATCTCTTCGCGAATATAGCCTTCAATCAGCGCATCAAGCTCACGCGCATTGGGCCGTCTTTTGGTCTGCCCTTCCCATTGTGCCACCAGTTTTTCGACCAATGGCAAATCAATGGCAATCACGGTGTTTTCTTGCACTTGCAATAATCGGTCAGCGCCGAATAGCAGAGCCCCTAAAACAATAAACCAAATCAGCCGGTCTTGCGCCAGCTTACGCAGAAATCCTTGCATGGAAGTCTAGTGCTCCAGCCAAATCGGCGACGACCAGGCGCGCTCCTGAATGGTTGCGGCCAATGCCGGATTGGGCTTGCTGCCGGCACGGATGGCATCCCATGTCGACCAACGGCAAGTCGGGTTTTCCAAAACGCGGACATAATAAAATGCGTTTTCGCCCGGCTTATAATCAGGGTCGCGCCAATGCGCTTTCAACTGCCCTTCGCCATTATCGGCGCTATAGGCGCAATTGCTGATATCGACTTTCGCGCCATTATCGGGGCAGCGATGCGTCTCCGGGTCAACTGCCACACCACCGGCGCAGGCCGTGTCATAGACTTTTTCATACGTCTTGCCATCTTTATCAATCCAACCTTTGACCATTTGCAAACGTTGCAAAGGCGCAGAGCCCGGATCTTGGGTGCCCCACAGCAAAAACTCCGGTGCACGCCCCAAACGGGCTTTCAAATCACCGCCCATGGGCACGCCGCGCGCATAGGCTTTACGCACCATTTGCGGGTCATTGAGAAGTTTTTCACTGAGCCCATAGCCGCCAAACAACCGCACTTTCAGACGCGGGCCGCTGGTTGCGAAAGTCTCTTTGCGGCGCATCGCATCAAAGATTGAGCCGCGGGTATTTTCTTCAGCCCAAACACCGGCAAGGCCGGACGCGCCCCAGCTCGACCATTGCATATGCAAATAGCCGGGGGATGGGTTCTTACCCGGCACACCAGTGCGCTGCGCTTCCGGTGTATTGATCTGCGTCCACCAATTACGAATGCCGAAAATTTGTGCGGCCAGACGTTGTGTCCACGTCAAACGCACTGAACCGCGCAAACGGCCGGTGCCGTCAACCGCACCGATTTTTGACCAATAGTCATATTCATCAAAGCCACCGGCAGAAACATGCGTATCGGAAGCTGAGATCAAGCCGAATTTGAACGGGTTGCCTTTACCTTGCGCCTGCATTTCCAGGCCGCGCCGATAGGCTTGCCGCACATAAGAGCCGTCTATCTTGCTTTCACGCCAAGTTGCGATTTGATAAGGCATGATTTCAAATGACGCCCATTCATCATTCGGGCTTTGCAAAGGATGTGTTTCCGACGTGCCTTTGACTTGGCTTACCTCGACCAGCGGCTCATTGCGCATGCGCAAGGCGCTATACTCAGCGTCAATCTCACCGCCATCATAAGTTTTGTCCCAGAACATATAGCCGTCTGAGCCATTGGAATTATGCGGTATGGCAATCGAATCCATGCCCTGCGCGCGAATCGAATCCATCCAGCGCCACAGATTTTCCGGATTCATGGAAATCAGCCGCGAAAACGGCTCATCGGGCGCATCACCTTTAAAAATCACATTGCGGTGCAAATTCTCAAATGTTTCCTGAGAAGAGGTATATTCATAACCGATAAAAGTGGTGAATTTGCCCGGCTCATTATTGCGCTCGGCGGCAGCTTTAACTTCTGCCCATGTATCGCGCACAATATCCATATCCAGCAAATCATCCTCAATCTGTTGGCCGATATAAGGCAGCAAGCCACCAAAGGCTGCACGCCGTTCGCGCGATGTTTTCGCATTGCGCAAGTTCATGGCAATCGGGTGATTGGCGACTGAACTATCGGCATCAAACATTGCCGGCACCATGCCGAGATAAGCGGCATGGTCGGTGACCGCTTGAAAATCAAGCGGCACGCGAATTTTCATATCGAAACCCAAAGGATGGGTAATCGCTTTGCCCTTGGCAAAATCATAAGCCGCATCCGGGCCGTTGCGATTGCCGAAAATAAATGCGTCAAAAGACAGGTTTGTGTGCAAATGCGTTTCACCGAATAAAGCGCGGCGGTCTTCCGGACCGGCGCTGGCGACAGATGGCACGACCAAGGCGGCCAGCATGGCAGCTTTTAAAAGCTTGCTCTTCAATTCCATAAGTGATCTCCCCAATTAAAAAGAGTTTGCCCTAAGCACGCATATAAAACAAGGCGCGGCGCAGTTCTGGTGAAACGGCTCAAGATTTGCTAAACCGAAACAATTAAAGATGCGTGGGGGGCGTTATGTCATATCAGGATATTTACCGGGCTTGGGACGAAGACCGCGAGGGGTTTTGGGCTAAACAAGCGGCACGCCTTGATTGGGAAAACGCGCCGGTCAAGATTTTCGAAAGCAATGAAAGCGGCGATCGTTGGTATGTCGATGGGGTGATGAATAGCTGCTTCAATTGTGTCGATCGTCATGTCGAAGCCGGCCATGGCGAGCGCGCGGCTTTTATTCATGACAGCCCGATAACCGACAGCCAGCAAACCTTGAGCTATGCCGCGCTTTTAGACCGCGTGCAAACCGTTGCCGGTATGATGCAGGCGCATGGTGTCGAAAAAGGCGACCGCGTGATTATTTATATGCCGATGATACCGGAAACAGCGATTGCCGCTTTGGCTTGCGCGCGGCTCGGTGCCGTTCACTCAATCGTCTTTGGCGGTTTTGCCGCGGCCGAATTGGCAACGCGCATTGACGACGCCACACCGAAATTAATCTTGGCCGCCTCTTGCGGCATTGAGCCGGGCCGTATTGTCGATTACAAGCCACTGCTTGACGGCGCGATTGAGTTATCATCGCATAAACCCGATGCCTGTCTTATTTGGCAACGCCCGCAACAAGAAGCGCTCCTTATCGATGGGCGCGATTTTAAGTGGCAGGCGGAAGAAGACAAAGCGCGGGCCGCAAACAATCGCCCCGATTGTGTGCCGGTGCTGGCCACAGACCCGCTCTATATTCTCTATACTTCCGGCACCACAGGAATTCCAAAAGGCGTGGTGCGCGATAATGGTGGCCATTTGGTCGCTTTAAGCTGGTCGATGGAAAATATTTATAATATCGAGCCCGGCGATGTTTTCTGGTCAGCCAGTGATTTCGGTTGGGTGGTCGGGCACAGTTTTATTCTCTACGGCCCGCTATCCATTGGCGCGACCAGTGTAATCTTTGAAGGCAAGCCGATCGGCACACCTGATGCGGGCGCTTTTTGGCGGGTCATTTCAGAGCATAAGGTGAAAGCTTTATTCACTGCACCAACCGCTTTCCGCGCTATTAAAAAAGAAGACCCGCAAGGCAAGCTGGTCGAAAATTATGATTTAAGCTGCTTTAAAGCGCTTTATCTGGCCGGTGAGCGGGTTGACCCCGATACGATTAATTGGGCCGAGGCCAGTCTTGGTGTGCCGGTTATTGATAATTGGTGGCAGACCGAAACCGGCTGGCCGATTTGCGCCAATCCGGTCGGTATTGAATTATTGCCGATTAAAAAAGGCTCACCGAGTTTGGCCATGCCGGGCTATGAGCTGGCGGTTTTGGATGAAGGCGGCAAGCCTGTCGCGGCCGGTGAGACCGGTGCCATCGTCATCAAAACGCCGATGCCGCCCGGATGCCTGCCCGGCTTATGGAAAAATAAAGACGGTTTTGAAGCCGCTTATATGGAAGATTTCCCCGGCTATTATAAAACAGGCGATGCCGGCTTTATCGATGAAGACGGCTATCTATACGTCATGTCGCGCACGGATGACATTATCAATGTTGCCGGTCACCGGCTGTCTACCGGCGGCATGGAAGAAGTGCTGGCCGGTCATATTGATATTGCCGAATGCGCGGTTTTGGGCGTCAATGACCAGCTTAAAGGCGAAGTGCCGCTTGGTCTTTTGGTGTTTAATGACGGCGTCAACCGCCCCGATGAGGAAGTCGTCGGCGAATGCATTCAAAAAGTCCGCGATGAAATCGGGCCGGTCGCTGCCTTTAAATTGGCGGCGCGGGTCCAGCGTTTGCCGAAAACGCGTTCCGGTAAAATCTTGCGCGGCACGATACGCAAAATTGCCAATGGCGAAGACTGGAATATGCCGGCCACCATTGACGACCCGGTGATATTGGATGAGATTACTGAGGCATTGACAAATATGGGTTATCCGCAAGACGATTGATAAGCCGCTTGGGAGGGTGTTTTGGAAAATTTAGTGCAGGTTGAAAAAGCCGAAGGCTATGCGATTGTCACGCTCAATCGCCCTGAAGCAATGAACGCATTATCCGCCGCATTGCGCGACTCATTGGCCAAAACCATTGATGCGCTGGAAGCCGATGACACTATCCGCGTGCTGATTTTGACCGGTGCCGGCGAAAAAGCTTTCACCGCCGGTTTGGATTTAAAAGAACTGGGTGCCAATCAAGCCGATGCCGCGCTGGCCATTGCGACAGATGATCCGGTGGTCTCTTTGAGCAAATTTTCCGGTCCGATTATCGGTGCGATAAACGGCGTTGCGATTACCGGTGGCTTTGAACTGGCCTTGGCTTGTGATGTGCTTATCGGCACACCCAATACGCGCTTTGCCGATACCCATGCCCGCGTCGGCATTTTGCCGGGCTGGGGCTTGAGCCAAAAACTGACCCGCTTGCTGGGCCCGTCTCGCGCCAAAGAAGTATCGCTGACCGGCAATTTCATTTCCGCCGAGCAAGCTCTTGAGTGGGGACTTATTAATCATATTGTGCCGCATGAGGCACTGCTGGATAAGGCGCGCAATCTGGCCGAGGATATGTTGTCTTGCGTGCCGCATACGCTGACCGCCTATAAAAAACTGATGGATGATGGCTATGCCGCCAGTTTTGGCGACGCTTTGAAATTGGAAAATGAAGTTGGCCGCGCCGCCAATAAGCAAGTCGGCGGGGACGCGGTTGAAGCGCGCCGCGAAGCCATCAGACAACGCGGACAACAGCAGAAATAGGCTGCCAGCTGCAAACCTAAACGACTATCGGGAGTATATGATGAGTGATGATAAGCGAATGATGCCATCCAAGGCGCATTATAATGGCTGGCGGGAACCGGATAATGTGCGCTGGCATTTGCGCAATATGTCGACCTTACCGGCACTTATCATGCCGCGCGGCGATAGCGTGTTTGAGTTGAAAACCGGCAGCGAAAAAGACGTTGAGCATTTTTCATATGAACATAATGGCCGCACGCTGACCCTTGGTGACGCAATGCGCGATGACTGCATTGACGGCTATATGGTGGTGCAAAACGGCGAGGTTTTATTCGAACGTTATTACGATAATTTCCGCGCCCATGACCATCATATCTGGTTTTCGATGACCAAATCGCTTATCTCGACCGCCTTTGGTATTGCGCAAACCGAGCTTGGCATTGATGAAACAAAAACACCGGCCGATTTTCTACCCGAACTGGCCGACAGTATTTTTGCCGAAGCCAGCATTCGCGATGTGCTGAATATGGTGACCGCGCTTAATTATACCGAAGAATATGATGAAATGACGCCGGGCAGTGTGCATTTTGAATATTTTCGCCGCCTCGGCTTTATGGGTGATTTTGACCTTTTGGCAATCGATCCGGCGCAGTCGGATGAGCCGCGCGGTGTGCGCGATATGCTGCCACGCTTCGAGCAAGCGGCAGGCGGTACCACCGGCGCAATGTTTCAATATCAATCGCCCAATGTTGATGTCATTGGCTGGCTGATTGAGCGCATCACCGGTCGCCCGCTAATGGACTATATTCGCGAGAAAATATGGGCGCCGCTATCGACTGAGCATGATGGCGTGTTCACGGTTGATGTGTCTTTTGCGCCGGTCGCGACAGGCGGCTTTAACTCAACCTTGCGCGATGCCGTGCGTTTTGGGCTTATGGCTTTGGGCGATGGCAAACTAGGCGATACGCAAATTGCGCCTGAAAGCTGGATGCGCGACACCTATTCCATGACCGATGCTGACAACAAAGCCGGGGCCGCCTCGGTGAATACTGACCCGACGCATGAGCGGTTTATTGACGGCTTTACCGCCTATCGCAGTTTCTGGTGGCAATTTGACCAGAGCCAAGGCGAGCGTCTGGCCATGGGCGTGCATGGGCAGGTGATTTACATCAATCAGGCGAAGAATCTGGTTATTGCCAATTTCGCCAGTCCGGCGCAGACCGCCAACCAGTTGCGCCCCAGCTACAAGCAAATGCTGGCCGGCACGCGTGCGCTGGCAGCCTCGCTATAGCCGCGCGGTTAACTTATTTGGTGAATTTCAGCGCGCCGTCTTGCAAGGCAGAAAAACGCGTCAGAAATATATCAGCGATATAATTTTGATACATCACCCACGGCTTAATGCTGCCTTGTTTCGGCAATTCGGCTGATTTACGCACCACATAGCCGGATGAGAAATCCAAAAGCGGCTCATATTCGACCTGGCTCATATCCGGCGTCGGCATTACCCGCGCCAGATTTTTACGGTCCATGTAATTATATAAGCGGCACAAATATTTCGACGTCAAATCACAGCGCAGCGTCCATGAGGCATTGGTATAGCCGAAAGAGGCCAGCAGGTTCGGAATACCGGAATACATCATGCCTTTATAATTCAGCAAATTGGCCGGCTCGACCGGCTCATTATCCACCGTCACTTCAATATTGCCCAAAAAGTTCAAATCAAGACCGGTGGCAGAGACAATAATATCGGCTTCAATAAATTCGCCCGATTTCAGCTCAATGCCGTTTTCCTTAATCTGCTTGATATGGTCGGTTGCAATATCGGCTTTGCCATCACAAATCGCAGTGAAGAAATCACCATCGGGGGCAAGGCATACACGCTGATCCCAAGGATTATAGCTCGGCGTCAGATGCTTTTTAATGTCATAGCCTTCCGGCAATTGCTCGGGCAGTTCGCTCAGCAGCTTCTTTTTCACCATATCGGGCCGCGTGCGGCACAGCCAAAAGAAGAAGCGTCCCATCAGCACGTTTTTCCAGCGCGTCAGGCCATAAGCCATTTTTGCCGGTAAATATTTACGAGTGAAATTAGCGAACGCATCTTCCGATGGGCGCGAGACGATATATGTCGGCGAACGCTGCAGCATGGTGACATGCTCGGCTTTCTCAGCCATCGCCGGCACCAATGTTACGGCTGTCGCGCCGGAGCCGATAACCACGACTTTCTTGCCGTTATAATCCAAATCTTCCGGCCAAAACTGCGGATGTACTAATGACCCTTTGAAGTTTTCCGCGCCCGGAAAATCAGGCTGATAGCCTTTGTCATAATTATAATAACCGGCGCAGCTATGCAGGAATTTACACGTGCGGGTTTCGGTTTTGCCGGTGCCGCTGTCTTCAATAGTGACAAACCATTTACCGTCGGCGCTTGACCATTTCGCTTCGGTCACTTTTTTACCGAAATGAATTTTTTCATCCAGCGCACCGTCATCTACCGCGTCATGCAGATAATTCATAATGGACGGGGCATCGGCAATCGCCTTCGCTTCACGCCACGGGCGGAAAGAAAAGCCCAGCGTATACATGTCGCTATCGGACCGAATGCCCGGATATTTAAACAAGTTCCAAGTGCCGCCAATGCTGTCGCCACGTTCAAGAATCTCAAAACTGGCTTTTGGCGCATGCTTTTGCAGATGAAAAGCCGATGAAATGCCTGAAATACCGGCGCCGACGATTAAAACATCACTATGAGCAATGGCAGTCATATTATTTCCCTTCAGCACAAATCGCTAATTGCCAGCCATTATGCCGCAATCGCCCGTCAGCGCAATGCCTCGAAGCAAAATGACGCAGGGCGTGCGCCCCATGCGTTATTTCATGGTCGGAATGATAAAGCTTTGATCAGCCACATCGCCATCCGGCCAACGCTGCGTCACGGTTTTCACCTTAGTGTAAAACTTAATCCCTTCCGGCCCGTGCTGGTTGGTATCACCAAAGGCTGAGCGTTTCCAGCCGCCGAAAGTGTGATAAGCGACCGGCACCGGAATCGGTACATTAATGCCGACCATGCCGACATTTACTTTTTGCGCAAATTGGCGCGCTGCCAAACCATTGCGGGTAAAAATCGCTACGCCATTGCCATATTGATGCTCAGACGGCAAGCGCGCCGCTTCTTCGAGACTGTCGGCGCGCACCACTTGCAGCACCGGCCCAAAAATCTCTTCTTGATAAGACTGCATATCGGCTTTCACATTATCAAATAGAGACGGGCCGATAAAAAACCCGTCTTCATTGCCTTGCAAAGAAAGCCCGCGCCCATCAACCAATAAATCAGCGCCTTCTTTAACGCCCATCTCAATATAGTCTTCAATTTTGGCGCGATGCGCGGCCGAGACAACCGGCCCGTAATGCGCTTCCGGGTCGGTTGAGACGCCGACATTCAGCTTGGCGACTTCTTCGCTCATACGCCCGACAAACTCATCTGCCGTATCTTTTCCAACCGGCACGGCGACCGGCAAAGCCATACAACGTTCGCCGGCTGAGCCATAAGCGGAGCCGGAGAAATCGGCAATCACTTGGTCCATATCGGCGTCGGGCATGATGATGCCGTGGTTTTTCGCCCCACCCATTGCCTGCACGCGCTTACCGTTAGCGGTGCCGGTTTGATAAACATAATGCGCAATATCGGAAGAGCCGACAAAGCTCACCGCCTTAATATCATCATGCGCCAAAATCGCATCGACCATTTCCTTGTCGCCATGCACGACATTCAACAGCCCTTCCGGCGCACCGGCTTCCAGCATCAGCTCGGCCAAACGCACCGGCACGCTGGGGTCTTTTTCAGATGGCTTTAAGATAAATGCATTGCCGCACGCAATGGCAATGCCGAACATCCACATCGGAATCATTGCCGGAAAATTAAACGGCGTAATACCGGCAACCACGCCAAGCGGCTGACGCATGGCGTAAATATCAATGCCCGGTCCGGCCCCTTCGCTATATTCGCCTTTCAGCAAATGCGGAATGCCACAGGCAAATTCAATCACTTCCAGACCACGCTGCACATCGCCCTTACTGTCAGCAATCACCTTGCCATGCTCGGATGACAGCATCGCTGCCAATTCATCCATATTGGCTTCCAGCAATTCCTTGAATTTAAACATCACGCGGGCGCGCCGTTGCGGATTGGTGGCGGCCCATTCGGGCTGCACTTTTTTCGCCGCTTCGACTGCCGCGCTTAAATCATCGGTGCCGCCGAGGCAGACTTGCGCTTGCACTTGGCCATTATTCGGGTCAAACACATCGCCATCACGCGTGGCCGCGCCGCGTGTCGATTGACCGTTAATGAAATGTTGAATCTTGCGCATGGATACCCCTCAAACTGCTCTCTTAAGCCGCTATAATTGGCGAAAATCTAGCAGGTCAGATCGCTTCATCCAATCACATTTTGATAATTAAAACAGATAAGTGACGCCGATTTGCGCCAGCGCATCGCCATCATCAAGATTGTTGTAAAGATTATCAGTTGGCGGGCCGCTGTCGGTCACATCAATCACCGTGCCAATAAACCCGCCAATCTCAATATCTTCGTTAAACTGCCAGCCGCCGAAAATGCCAAACCCATAAGCATTGAAGAAAGCTGAGGCACCGCCCCCGACAAAGCCTTCATCATCAAGCCCCAAACGCCGCCCGATAAAAAACACCGGCGCGACATCACTGTCGCTTTTGTCATCATAATTCGCATTCGATTTATCGCATCGGCTGGGTTCTTGAGAAGTGGCATCGATGAAGCCGCCGCCATCATCGATGCAATCCACCAATTCATCAGCCGCACTTGATGGAGTGGAGTCAAGCAGTGCCAATTGCACATGGCCGAACCATTCATCGCCTTCATAGGCCGCGCCAAAAGCAAGAAAAGTTTCATCTTTGGCGATGTAAGGCTTACCGTCATTTTCTGCGATTATGGCACGCGCCATTTGGTTTTCAAAATTAGAACTGGTCGCAGACGAGCGTGCATCCTCATTGGCGCGGGTCAAATTGGGCGCAACACCTTCGCGTCCTTCATAAGCAGCATATTCGCCTTTCAGGGTCCATTGCGACGTCAAAATATAAGAAAATTCGAGACCTATCGCTTCCAACGCGCTGAAGGCCAGACCTTTGTCGCCTTTCCAACAATAGGCATTATCGTTTCCGGTACATTCATTATCGCCTTTAACCAACAAGGCATCGCGATACGGGTCAAATGAGACTTGCGTGCCGTCCAATACCGTTAAACCGAATGTTAGCCGCGCGCCATAATGGGTAAAGCGCAAAGCCGACATATCGTAATCTGCCGCATCGGGAAACTGCTCATCTACAAAATGACAATCGGTAAAATCGCCATTGCTGT
>CBFIIT010000010.1:0-40341 GCA_965662725.1 Alphaproteobacteria bacterium
CCTTCACATCTTCAGCCAAGGGCACTTCTTCCGGCAGCCAGTGAATGCGCTGCTGCGTCAGCCATGCATCATAGGCCCACGGATAGCGGAAAGGTTTGTAGACAATACGTTCTTCAAGCAAAGACATTTGGTTTACCTTTTCTCTTTATGGCGAAATGGGCCCGCCGGGTTAACACTCACCCGCCCTATTGGCAGGAGAGACATTCTTCATATTCATTATCTTCGGCCGCCGCCACCATCGCATCTTGCATGGCCTTGGTGTCATCCTCGGCTTTTTCAGCCCGCTGGATAGACAAGGAGCGACAATAATAGAGGCTTTTAACGCCCTTCTTCCAGGCTTGATAATGCACTTGGTGCAAATCGCGCTTATGAATATTGGCCGGCAGGAAGACGTTTAAAGACTGTGCCTGGTCAATCAATTCAGAGCGGTCACCGGCAAAATCAATCAGCCAACGCTGGTCCAATTCAAAGGCCGTTTTGAAAACCGCTTTTTCATCATCGGACAGAAAATCAAGATGCTGAACCGAACCACCCGAGGTGACGATATCCGACCAAACCTCATCGGTGTTTTGACCTTTTTCATCCAGCAATTTATCCAAATGACGGTTACGCACATTGAACGAACCGGACAAGGTTTTATGGGTAAAGCTATTTGCTGCGATCGGCTCAATACCGGGGCTTGTGCCGCCACAAATAATCGAGATGGAAGCGGTTGGCGCAATCGCTGTCTTATTTGAGAAGCGCTCATTCATGCCGCATTCCGCCGCGTCCAAACACGGTCCGCGCTCATTGGCCAGCGCTTGTGACGCCGCATCGGCTTGCTCTTTAATATGGGTGAAAATGCGCTTATTCCACACTTTCGCCATAACGCTTTCCCACGGGATCATATTCGCCTGTAAGAAGCTATGGAAACCCATCACGCCCAGCCCGACCGAACGCTCGCGCTGCGCTGAATATTTTGCTTTCGCCATATCATCAGGCGCACGCTGGATGAAATCTTCCAACACATTATCAAGGAAGCGCATGACATCGGGAATAAACGTCTCATCCTTGCTCCACTCATCAAACTTCTCAGCATTTAAGGATGACAAGCAGCAAACCGCCGTGCGGTCATTGCCGAGATGGTCTTCACCGGTCGGCAAAGTAATTTCCGAACACAGATTGGAAGTCTTAATTTCCAAATTGAGCAATTTTTGATGCTCGGGGCGCATATTATTAACCGTGTCTTTGAACACCATATAGGGCTCGCCGGTCTCAATCCGCGCTGTCAGCATCCGAATCCACAAATCACGCGCCTGAACAGTCGCTTGCACAGAGCCGTCTTTCGGCGAGCGCAAAGCCCATTCTTCGTCATTTTCAACCGCCCGCATAAACGCGTCAGTGATTAAAATACCGTGATGCAAATTAAGCGCTTTACGGTTCGGGTCGCCGCCGGTCGGGCGGCGAATTTCGACAAATTCTTCAACTTCAGGATGGTCAACCGGCAGATAAACCGCTGCCGAGCCGCGCCGCAAAGAACCTTGTGAAATGGCCAAAGTCAGACTGTCCATCACCCGAATAAACGGAACAATACCGGAGGTCTTGCCGTTTTCGCCGACTTTCTCACCGATTGAGCGCAAATTGCCCCAATAAGAACCGATGCCGCCGCCACGTGAAGCCAGCCAAACATTCTCATTCCACAAATTGACAATATCGCCAAGGCTGTCATTGGCTTCGTTCAAAAAGCAAGAAATCGGCAGACCACGGTCAGTGCCGCCATTTGACAAAACAGGCGTCGCCGGCATGAACCATAATTTGGAAATATAATCATAAAGACGCTGCGCATGCGCTTCGTCATCACCATAATAAGATGCCACTCGGGCGAACAGATCTTGAAAGCTCTCGCCCGGCATTAAATAACGGTCGGTCAGCGTCGCTTTACCGAAAGCGGTCAATAAGGCGTCGCGCGACGGGTCGGTTTTAACCCGCGGCGCCGCTTTAAACTGAACCGCTTGGTCGTGACGGTCAAAATCCAGTTGCGGCTCGCCATGCGCCGGGTCGCCTTCTGCGCGGCGGCGTTGGCCGGCGGCCACTTGCTCTTTGGTCAGCGTTTCGTCTTGCATTTTTTCCTTTTCCTGACCCTTTTTGCCGGCTTCCTCGCCTGCTCCGGTTTCTCTAAACATGCTCTCTCCTCGCTTTTATCCGAAACGGATAAATCCTCTTGTCGTTCTTCTTCCGGCCCTGTACCGGCGTCAAAAACCGCATATCAAGAGGTCGAACCCCAGAGATAGCTTTCCCATTGACGCAAAACTGCGCATTCGACTCATGCAAGAGCCTATCACGGGTTGTTTTTAACTTTTGGCAGTTTGTGAACCCTTCGCCGTAAAGCTTGGGGCCAAATCACTTACTGCCCAGACACAAGATATAGTGTCTATTTGCACGATAAACGTCAACAGATAGTTGATGAAAAATTTAATTTTTTTTCAAAACCATATTTTTATATTATTTTTCAGACACTTAAGAAGATAAAAAAAGATAGCGGCCGGATGAAAATTCCGGCCACTCATCCACCAACTTATCCACAGGAGAACAAAACAGGCAAATCAGGGCAAATCAGTTCACTGATTTGCGGTTTTTTTGGCCAATAAACGGTTCAATATCCACGCCACGCTGACAATGTGACCGAGCAGGAAAATCGGTGCTGTCCATGCAGCGGCAATCCGTTTGTCCGATTCGAAGGTAAATATCACGGCTCCCATGCAAACGCCGCCCAGCATTACATCAGCCAGTGTTACCAAACCCCAAGGTTGTGCCAAAACTTGGTCAAAACCGGCCAAGCCAACGCTATTATAAGCCAGCAGGCACAATATCAAGAACACCAAACCGGCCGCGCCGACAATGTAAAATCTTTTTGTTTTCGGCATATCAGCCTCCTTTAGAAAAACAAAAACCGCGAAGAGCCAAAGACCCTCCGCGGCTTTCAGTAATAAATGTCGCGAAGGACTTACAGGACTTCGAACAGACCTGCAGCACCCATGCCGCCACCGATACACATGGTAACGACAACATTTTTCGCACCGCGGCGTTTGCCTTCCATCAGCGCGTGGCCGACAAGGCGCGCACCGGTCATGCCATAAGGGTGACCGATAGCGATTGAGCCGCCATTGACGTTATATTTGTCATTATCAATGCCCAGCTGGTCGCGGCAATACAGCGCCTGGCTGGCGAAAGCTTCATTCAGCTCCCACAAATCAATATCGTCAACGGTCAGACCGTGACGTTCCAACAGACGCGGCACGGCAAAAACCGGACCAATGCCCATTTCATCCGGCTCACAACCGGAGACTGAGAAACCTTTAAATGCGCCCAGCGGTTCCAGACCGCGGCGCTCGGCTTCTTTGCCTTCCATCACCACGACAGCGGCTGCGCCATCAGATAATTGTGAGGCGTTACCGGCCGTGATGTATTGGCCTTCGCCGCGCACCGGGTTTAGGCCTTGCAGGCTATCAATCGTTGTGCCCGGACGATTACATTCGTCACGGTCAACCGTGTAATCAACAATTGATTCTTCGCCGGTCTCTTTATTGACTTGCTTCATTTTGGTTTGCATCGGCACGATTTCATCGGCGAACAATCCGGCTTCTTGCGCCGCTGCCATGCGTTGCTGGCTTTGCAGCGCATATTCATCTTGCGCTTCGCGCGATACATTATAGCGCTCAGCAACAATATCAGCCGTTTCGATCATCGGCATCCACAAAGCCGGATAGCTTTCCATCAGCTTTTCTTCAGTGATGTTATTGTAATTGGCGCCTTGCATTTGCACCAATGAGATGCTTTCCACACCGGCACCAATGGCAACCGGTACATTTTCGTTCAACACACGACCGGCAGCCATGGCAATGGTTTGCAGGCCTGATGAACAAAAACGATTGACTGTCACACCTGACGTGGTGACCGGACAACCGGCCCAAATAGCTGACAGGCGGCCGACATTTTGACCGGTCGCGCCTTCCGGTGTACCGCACCCCATAATGACGTCTTCAACGTCACCCGGTTCGATACCCGCACGCTCAATCGCGTGTTTAATGGCGTGGCCGCCCATAGCGGCACCATGTGTCATGTTGAACCCACCACGGCCGGACTTGGCAAGGCCTGTGCGGGCGCTGGAAACGATTACGGCTTCTCTCATCATTAGCTCCTAATTTGAAAAACTTGCGGCGATATTGCGCCAAACGCGTTTGATTTTCAATGCAAATAGGCACTTTTAGGCTAACGGACTGTATCATTTACGAAAAATTAGCTTCGATGCGCGATATTTTCAGTGTCGGCGCAGAAGAATAAGAAGAAATAAGAATAAGAAAAACAGCCGACACCATATTCAAGCCACAATCGCGGCCTATATAAGGAGCATGACCAAATTGACCACCGACAAAAATAAAGCTCATCTGGGTGACGTGCTGTTGCTGTTTGCGCTCGCCTTTGTCTTACTCGGCTTCTCCTTTTCGGCAGCCCTTGCCGCCGATTTTACAAAACCCAACCAAAGCCAATTGAAGCAATCGCTGACGCCGATGCAATATGCCGTCACCCAAGATGACAAAACCGAACCGCCCTATCGCAATCGCTATTGGAACTCAAAAGAAGCCGGCATTTATGTTGATATTGTTTCTGGCGAAGCATTGTTTTCATCATTGGATAAATATGATAGCGGCACCGGCTGGCCCAGCTTCACACGGCCTTTGGAAGCGCAATCAATTGTTGAACGCGATGATTGGAAATTATGGGTCAAGCGCATTGAAGTGCGCTCAAAGCTGGCCGACAGCCATTTAGGCCATGTGTTTGACGACGGGCCGCGCCCGACCGGCTTGCGTTATTGCATTAACTCAGCCGCGTTGCGTTTTGTGCCCTTGGCCGATATGGATAGCCAAGGCTATGGCAAATATGTGCCGGCATTCGAGGAAGCCGGCTTTAATTTATAGCCGACAAAAATTGCCGCTGAATCAGCGCGTGATGCGCGCAATGATTTCTTCGCGCACATAATCATCTACTTCCATCGGCAAAAAATGAGTGGTCTCGGGGACAATCTCAATTTTCTTGTCGACCGACAGTTTTTCAAACGGCCTGCGAAAGAAAGTGGTTGAGCCATGCGTGGCGGTCAGCAGCGTAAACGGCACGCGCAAACGTTTAATGTATTTTGGGCAATCGACTTGCGGGCCTTTGAAATTGGCGGCTTCCCAATGCGGTGCACAAGCCAGCCGCACCCCCTCTTCTTGCGGCAGTAAACCGCCCTCCAAATAGGCATCCAAATAGCCGTCTTTCCAAGTGGTAAAGGCACCGCGACCGGTATAAGCCTTTTTCACCGTCGCTTTATCGGGCCAATCGGCGCGGCGTTTTTTGGCCATCTCGGCCAGCAAGGAAGGGCCACGGCGCGAGAACCTCATCGCCAGCCGCGCCGGTAAAGTCATTTTTGGCGTGATGACCGGATCGGCCAAAATCAGACCGGCAATCAAATCAGGCCGCTCAGCCGCCGCAATAATACTGGTGCAGCCGCCCATGGAATGACCGCCCAGCCAAATTTTTTGCCCGTGCCGTTCATGCAAATGTTCCAATAAGGCGATTAGATCGCGCGCATAAATATCCCAACCGCTCATTTTCTCCGGCTCAGCCGTCCAATTTGTTCGGCCGTGGCCGCGCGCATCCCACGCATAAATATCAAATTGCGCCGCCAGCGGCGTCAAAAGCGGTGCATAAGTATGCCCGTTAAACCCATTGGCATGCGCCCAATGCAAAACCGGACGCTCGCGCGGCGCATCAGCCCATGAATATAAAGAAAGCGTGCCGCTCTTATCATGCGGCAAGGTCAACTCGGAATGGTTCATTTTTATCTCATCTCGCTGTCAGGGAATATGCGTCACTGGCGATAAAAAGCAAATCGCCGAGGCCTGAATAGGGCGCATAAGCCGGCTCTCCCTGCCTAGGTTTTTTTGCCCATATATGCTAGGCAGCAGTAAGTTTTTGCCAGCAACCCGTTTGAAAGCCAGCATAGAATGCAAATCTATCTGCCGATTGCCGAAATGAGTGCCAATATCATGACGCTGATTGGCATGGGCGGTCTTGTCGGGTTCATGTCCGGGATGTTTGGTGTTGGCGGCGGATTTTTGATGACGCCACTGCTTATCTTTATCGGCGTGCCGCCGGCCGTAGCCGTGGCCAGCGAGGCCAATCAAATTGTCGCCTCTTCCGTGTCGGGTGGTTTGGCCTATTGGCAGCGCCGCGCCATTGATGTGCCCATGGGTCTGATTTTAATGAGCGGGGGTGTTGCCGGTTCTTATAGCGGTGTACAAATTTTCAAAGCCTTGCGCGCTGTCGGCCAAGTCGACCTGCTTATCTCACTTTCTTATGTGCTGTTTCTATCGGTCATTGGCGCGCTGATGTTGCGCGAAAGCGTGCAAGCTTTAAACGCAAGGCGGCTTGGCAATCCGGTGCGCGCGCGCCGCCCCGGCCAACATAGTTGGATTTTGGGTCTGCCCTTCCGCATGCGGTTTCGCCAATCAAAACTGTATATCAGCGTCATTCCGCCGATATTGATTGGCTTTTTTGTTGGGGTCATGTCCGCGATTATGGGGGTCGGCGGCGGCTTTATCATGGTGCCGGCGATGATTTATATTCTGCGTATGCCGACCAATGTAGTTATCGGCACTTCTTTATTTCAAATTATCTTCGTCACTGCTTCCGTGACGATTTTTCATGCGGTCGAAAACCAGACCGTGGATATTGTGCTGGCTGTCTTATTGATGATTGGCGGGGTTATCGGCGCGCAAATCGGCGCGGTAGTCGGCCAGCGTTTGCAAGGCGAACAATTGCGCGCCCTATTGGCGATTATTGTTTTGGGCGTCGGGGCGCGCTTGCTGTTCGGTCTCATCTCCCGACCCGATGAGCTTTATTCGATTACCCGTTTGGGGCTGGGCCAATGAGCGTGACACAAAAAATGAGCCGCAGACTTTCGCTTTTCGTCTTTATGCTGGCAGTTTATGGGCTGAGTTTGAGCCTCCCCTTTAGCGCACAAGCAAATGTGCTGGTCACTGATTTATCAAAAGACCGGATTGCCATTCACGCCGATTTCAGCGGCGAGACGCTGCTTTTATTCGGTGCCATTGACCCGCAACCGCATGGGCCGGTCGACGGGATTGCGGTGGTATTGCGCGGTCCGGGCGAAAACATCATTATTCGTCAAAAGCAAAAACAATTCGGTATTTGGGCCAATGGTGCGGCCTATCCGGTCGGCCCTTTGCCGGGCTTTATGGCGGTGGTCAGCTCGACCCCATTGGCTGTTTTGGCGCCGGAAAAAGAACGCCAATTATTGGGCCTGGGGCAAGATACGCTTGAGCCGAATATGTTGAGCGGCACAGCAAATAAAGCCGAACTCGGCGCAGCCATGCGGGCTTTTTTGCGGCTGAAGACCAAAGACCGGCTCTATAATGAAAACCCCAATGCGATTGAAATTATCGATGAGCGCTTGTTTCGCGCTGAAATTGAGCTGCCGGCGGGCATGCCGGTCGGGCGCTATGTCACTGAATTTTTCGCTTTTAAAAACGGTCGTCTGGTCGGCTATCGGACCGGCGAATTACCGGTTGATATTGTCGGCGCCGGCCACATATTGCATCAGGCAGCCTATCAACAATCACTGCTTTACGGGCTGGTCGGCGTGGTGTTGGCCGTGCTGATGGGCTGGGGTGCTGCAGTTTTATTCAGGCGACGCTAATGGATGGATTTTTTGCTTCAGCCCTTGCGGCTTTTTTCGGGGGCGCTTTGAGCTTCCTAAGCCCATGCGTGTTGCCACTTGTGCCGGGCTATTTATGCTTTGCCGCCGGTTTGCAATTTGCCGAATTATCCGAATTGGACAAAAAAGGCGAAGCGACGCGGCGCATTTTGCCCGGTGCGTTGGCCTTTGTCGGCGGTTTCTCAGCCGTGTTTATCGCATTGGGCGCGGGTGCTTCGGCGATAAACCCGCTATTGCTCGCCTATCAAGCGGAGCTTGCTTATCTGGCCGGTGGCGCGATTATCCTTTTGGGTTTGCATGTCAGCGAGATTATTCATATTCCGCTTTTGGCGCGCGAGGCGCGTTTACAAGAAAATATGTCGAATAATGCCGGTGGCCGCAGCGCCCGTGCACCGCTTTTCGCCGCCTTTATTATGGGGCTGGCTTTTGCCTTTGGATGGACCCCTTGTATCGGGCCGATATTGGCGACGATTTTGGCTTTGGCGGCGGCCCGTGACAGTCTCGGCGAAGGCGTCACCTTATTGGCGATTTATGCAGCCGGTCTCGGCTTGCCCTTTATTCTCGCCGCGCTTGGCGTCGGTCGCTTTCTTGCCGCCAGCCAAAAGATAAAGCAAAATATGGTCTGGGTGACGCGCGGGGCCGGTGGTCTGCTGGTTGTCACTGGCGCTTTGATTATGGCCGGCAGTTTGCAGAGCTTGGCCAGCTATTTACTCGACTGGTTTCCATTTATGGCAACGCTTGGCTAGTCGCTTTGGAGTTCACCCATTATGCGCTTTCGTGACCGTTTAAAAATCGTGCCACCCATGGCTTTAATGCTGGGGTTAAGCGGATTGCTGCCGTTTTTATTGGGCGGTATCGGCGTCTGGCTGGAAATTTTGGGCGATTTGCGTTTCGCCTTGCCGCTGATTATTGTCGCTTATGCGGCGTTGATAGCCAGCTTTTTGGGCGGTGTGCGATGGGGCGCCGCAATGCAAAATGCGCTACGCCAAGACGATGCGCTTGAGAAACTGCCGCGCTATTTGGTCATGGCCATCACCCCAAGCTTGGTCGCGCTGGTCGGCTTTATGCTGCCTTTGCCGCAAGCATTTATTTTATTCATCACTTTATTTATCGCACAAGCCGTTTTGGATTTCATGGCTATTGAGAACGGCGATTTGGCCGCATGGTATAAACCCTTACGCATGCTGCTAACGATGATTGCTTGCCTGTCTATGCTGTCGCTTTTCATACATGCGCTTACTCACTGATATCCCGGCGCATGACTTAACGGTCGGGTAAAAGCCGTTTCGCATCAATCGCCGCCAGTCGGTCCGTGCCCAATAATATCGCCTGATAATCATTCTTGCGAAACAAACCGTCAAATGCCGTGTCGCGAATATTAAGACTGCCGGTTAACGCGCCAAAGGCCGGTAAAATGGCGCGGCTGTCATTATGAATAAAACAACGGCGTCTTAAGTTACGCCCGCGCTGGCGCAATTTAGCGCATGGGTGTAAATGCCCGGCCAGTTCGCCGGCCTCAAAACCGTCAGACAATAAAAGTGGCTCATGGCGCATCACCAAAGCACCATCATGGGCGGCGCGATAAATCTCATAAGCTTCACCGGGCAGGCTGTGCGGCGGGCTTGGATCATGATTGCCGGTCACCCAAACGGTTTCCTGGCGTCCTGCCAACTCTATCAACCGAGCCGCATCTTCACCGCCCATGCGGTTCAGCCAATCATCATCATGAAACGCATCGCCCAATGAAATCAATTTTTCGGGTCGGTAAAGCTCCAGCAAAGCAGCCAATCGCGCCATGGTTGCGGCCGTGTCATAAGGCGGTAAAGCAATGCCGCGCGCCGCATAGGCAGAAGCTTTTTCAAAATGCAAATCTGCAACAATCAGCGCCTTGGCGGCCGGCCAAAAAAGCGCACCGGCCAAATCGGCAATCAAATGCGCCCCGTTTACGATGAACTCATGGCGCGTCTGCATGGCCGAAACCGCTTATCCCTTCAGTCGCTTCGCGCACCAAATCATCATGCCGATTGGACGCCTCGCCCAGCAATTCATCATCCGCCGCCCCGCGCACCGGCTCTTTGCCCATCTCCATTAAAAGCGGCACTGCCAGTGGCGAAATATGCGGCAATCTTTTAAACAAAATCTTCTCCTGAATGCGCGTCAGCATATCGCCAAGCCGACCAATATCCAAAAGACCGGTCGCCGCATCGGCACGCGCCGCTTGCAGCAAAACATGGTCAGGCTGATGAGCGCGCAAAACATCAAAAATCAAATCCGCCGAAAACGTCACTTGCCGTCCGGATTTTTCATGCCCCGGCAGGTTTTTTTCAATCAAGCCGGAAATTATCGCGCAGTCACGAAATGTCCGTTTCATCAAAGACGATTCATCCAGCCAAGCCTCCAAATCATCGCCCAGCATATCTTCGGAAAATAAATCTTGAAGCGTCAGCTTTTCTTGTTCGACCATCAGCCCGATATCGCGCAAGCCCCAAACCGCCAGACCATAATCATTGGCGACAAAGCCCATTGGCCGCGCGCCCATGCGTTCCAAGCGGCGGGTCAATAACATGCCAAAAGTCTGATGCGCCAAACGCCCTTCAAAAGGAAAAGCAGTCATATAATAGCGTGCCCCGCGGGCAAAACTTTCAACCAGCATAATGTCTTTTTCCGGCAAGGCCGAAAACGCCTGCTGCATAGCCAGCCATTGCGATACTTGACCCGGCAAATCTTTCCAATTTTCAGGCCGCGCCAACATATCGCGCACCCGTTCGGCCAAATGGGCAGAGATTGGAAATTTGCCGCCCTGATAAGTCGGCACTTTCGGGTCGGCATGGGCGGCGCGCGAAACCAAAGCTTCCGTATCGCGCACCGCTTCGAGGCGCAATGTTTCACCGGCGAAAACAAAAGTGTCGCCGGGTGCCAAGGCGGTCAGAAAATATTCTTCCATCTCGCCCAAAACGCGCCCGCCCATGAGCGGTTTTTGCTTTTGTCCGGCCTTTGCCCTCGCGGCTTTGGCCCGCGTGAGCCGCACTTTCAACATTGGCGCTTCAACGATGGTGCCAACATTCATTCGATAGCGGGTTGCCAAACGCGGATGGCTGAGGCGGTAACGACCGTCTTTTTCTTGCCGCAAGCGCGCATAGCGGTCATAGGTTTTCAGCGCATAGCCACCAGTGGCAACAAAATCCACCACGCGGTCAAAATCATCGCGGCTTAAACCTTCATAAGGCGCAGCGGTAATGACTTCCGCATATAAATCTTCCGGCTCAAACGGCGCATGGCAGGCCGTTCCGAAAATATGCTGCGCCAACACATCCAATCCGCCAGTGCGCGCAACCGGCGCGTCTTGCTCTCCGGCGGCAACGCTTTCACGCGCCGCCTTACATTCCAGCACTTCAAACCTGTTTGACGGCACTAATAGCGCAGCCGAAGCCTCATCGAAACGGTGATTGGCGCGGCCAATGCGCTGCGCCAAACGGCTGGCTCCTTTCGGCGCACCGACATGGATAACCAAATCCACCGCGCCCCAATCAATGCCTAAATCCAAAGTCGAAGTGCAAATCACGGCGCGCAAATTTCCCGTCGCCATGGCCGCTTCCACTTTGCGGCGGCGTTCGGGTGCCAAAGAGCCGTGATGCAAAGCGATTTCCAACCCGTCCTCATTCAATGCCCATAATTCGCGAAACACCATTTCCGCCTGCGAGCGCGTATTGACGAACACCAAACTTGTCGCCGCGGTTTTTATCGCCGCCAGCACATCGGCCATGGCATGGCGCGCCGTATGGCTGCCCCAAGGCAGGCGTTCTTGTGTATCCAATATGGAAAGCGCCGGCGCTGCACCGGCCGCGCCCTCCACCAAGGCGGCCAATTTTTGACCGCCGCTTTGCGGCGCGAGATAAGCCCTTAAAGCCTGCTTATCGGCAACTGTGGCAGACAGGCCGAGCCGCTTTGCTTTTGGCGCGAGACCGGCCAATCGCGCCAATCCAAGCGCCAATAAATCGCCGCGCTTATTGGGAGCCAGCGCATGCAATTCATCCAGAATAATCGTATCCAGTGCAGCAAAATAATCTGCCGCTTCCGGCCAGCTCAGCATAAGGGCCAATTGTTCGGGTGTCGTTAAGAGCATATCGGGCGGGTTTTGCTTTTGACGGGTTTTGCGATTTTGTGGCGTGTCACCGCTGCGCGCCTCAATGCGTATATCGAGCTGCAACTCTTCGACCGGCTGCATGAGATTGCGCTGCACATCGACCGCCAGTGCTTTCAGCGGCGAAATATACAGCGTATGCAATTTGCCGGTTGAGCCATTGCGCAACAGAGCTTCCAGACTGGGCATGAAACCGGCCAAGGTCTTACCGCCGCCTGTCGGCGCGATAAGCAGCGCATCCTCACCGCGCCGTGCCGCCTGCCAAAAAGCAATCTGATGCGCGCGCGGCTGCCAGTTCCGAGCGCGGAACCAGTCATCAAATTGCGGTAATAAATCAGCAGAAGCGGCCATGCCCCGACTATAGGGGCAAAGGCGCCTGCCAGCTAGAGATGTCGCCTAAAGGCGCATGCAAAGATTAACTGTCAGCGCCCCAAATGAGCCGCTAAATCGCGCGCTATCTGCACGCATGCGGCTTCTGCTGCATCCGAAACCCGCCCCAATATTAAGAAGCTATGCGTCAATTCGCCAAAGCAATAATGTGTCACCTGATTGCCGACCGCACTTAATGCCTCGGCATATTCATTGCCTTGGTCGCGTATCGGGTCAAAGCCGGCAGTGGCAATAATTGCCGGCGGCAATTTTTGCAAGTTTTCATTATGCAGCGGATTGGCCCAAGCATGATCGATTTGCTGATCATTTGGAAACACCGCGGCATTGAAAATCTCCATTGTATGTGTGTCCAACGGAAATGTTTCGGCGCAGGAAACGGACGAACCGAAAGCCTCAATCTTGGTGCTGACCCATGGATAGACCAATAATTGCGCTGCCGGTTGCGGGGTTTTTTCCGACTGGTTTTTATCGCGCAAAATCTGACACATGGTAGCGGCGATTAAACCGCCGGCACTGTCACCGGCCAAAGCGACACGGCGCTTGTCGATTTGCAAGGCCTCGGCATTATCATGCACATAATCCCAAAGTGCCAAGCCGTCTTCAATTGCGGCCGGAAATTTATTTTCAGGGCATAGACGATAACCAAGCGAGATGACTTTCGCGCCGCACTCAGCGGCCAGCACTGAACAAAATCTGTCATCCGTGGTTTCATCCATAATCACCAAGCCGCCTTGGTGAAAAAATAAAATACACGGGTCGTTCGCATTGGCATTTTTCGGACTGTAAATGCGTGCCTTTAATTCAGCCGTTGCCAGCGGCAATGTCACATCTTGGATTTTAATGCCATGTCGGCGCGGCAAGCCCATCGCCTTAAAACCATCTGCCACTGCACGCATCTCAACCGCGTTTGCAGGTGGCTCACCGGCTTGCTTGGCAGCCAAATTAGCCAGAATTTGAAGGTTTGCATCCAATTCATTACCGTCAATGCTGAGCGGCGCTCCGGCAAGTTTTTGAACCAAGGATTTCGGTGCTCGGCGCAAGGCGCCGAGAATCAAATTTTGTAATGACATAATGTTCTCCCTGGCGGGATTAAACTATTTATTCGACACTTGCGTCAATGCCGTTCAAGAACAGTTTTGTGGCAAAAGCAGCCGCTTTGGCCGGGTCCACTGGCTGGCGCGCCATCATTTCATCGAGGATAGAAAAAGCCACGCCACCGACGGCAGCGGTTAGAAACGCCGCGTCATTTTCAGGTATCATGCCAAGCCGCATGGCGCGCTCAATATCTTGCTGCATTTCAGCCAGACCGGCGGTGACCTGCGGCCCTTGCATTTTTTCATTATCACCGGCGCGCCCGCGATTGGAACGCACCAAGCGATAGGTTTCCGGATTGGCCGCATAATATGAAAAATAAGTGCGATAGCTGGCTTCAATAAATTGTTCGAAACTATCGGCTTGCTGGCGCGCTTCCGACAATAAGGCACGCAATTCTTCGCCGGTTTCTTCTGACAAGGCCTCAAAAATATCTTCCTTGCTGTCGAAGTAATTATAAAACGTGCCGGTGGCCAGTTCAGTGCGGCGAATAATATCGCGCACGGTTGCCGCGCCATATCCCATTTCAGCAAACACAGCGCGCGCCGCTTGTAAAATAGCATGCCGATTGGTCGCTCGATTATTGGCCCGCTTGCCAGTATTTTTTGCCGATTCGGGACGTCGATTATTGGCGCGTGTTTCAATATTCATAATTTCGAACCTAGGCCAATAAAACCTGATTGCCAATCAGATAGATAATATAAGGCCGTGGCTCACGATAGAAATTGTTTCGCCAATTCAGGCGGGCGACACACTTTTGCGGTTTTGCCATCGCTCAGCAAAGGCCGCTCCAATAAAATCGGATTATCAGCCATGGCCTGCAATAAAGCCGCTTCATCCTCAATCGCTTTTAATCCCAAATCCTTATAGACCGCCTCACCGCTGCGCATCATGGCGCGCACCGCGCCGCCGGTTTGGCGATGCAAATCTGCCAGCGCGGCGACATCAAGACCGGTTTTCAAATATTCGATAATTTCAAAATCCGCCCCGCTCTCTTCCAAGATAGCCAAAGCCTGACGCGATTTCGAACAACGCGGATTATGATAAATTTTCAAACTCATCTTCGTTCCCTTGCAATCATTTTCCCTGATGGTCGCTACCAATTGCTTGTTGAAGAGTGCTGAACCCATCTGCCCGTAACATCGCCGCCAAATCGCGTTTCATTCGCGAAACCAGACCCGGCCCCTCATAAACCAAGCCGGTATAAAGCTGCACCAAGGAAGCACCGGCACAAATTTTTGCATAGGCTTGGTCAGCCGATGAGACGCCACCGGCGCCGATAAGCGTTAACTTATCGCCATGCGCTTGATAGACGGCCGATAACATATCCGTGGCCATATGAAATAGAGGCGCGCCCGAAACACCGCCTGCTTCATCGGCGTGTTTTGTGCCGCTAACCCCATCGCGCGACACAGTGGTGTTGGATATAATCAGCCCGTCAATATTTTCCGCCACAGCCAAAGCGGCCAATTCAACCGCTTCATCATGCGCCATGTCAGGGGCGATTTTAACCAGCACCGGAACATTGGGCGCGGCAGCGCGCACGCGGCGCATAATCTCCCCGGCCGCCTCACCGCTTTGCAAATCGCGCAAGCCCGGCGTGTTTGGTGAAGAAATATTAACCGTCAAATAATCAGCCAAATCGGCAAATCGCGCCGCACCGGTTTCATAATCGGCAATCCGGTCTTCAGCTTCCTTATTGGCCCCTATATTAACCCCCACCGGACGCCGTTTTATCGGCACGGCACGCAAATCTTGCAAGCGATGCAGCGCGTCAATTTGGCCGCGATTGTTAAAACCCAGCCGATTGATGAGCGCGCGCTTTTCGCTCAAACGAAATACGCGCGGTGTCGGATTGCCGGGCTGCGGCAAGGGCGTCAATGTGCCAATCTCGGCAAAACCGAAACCGACCTTATGCACGCCGGCAATCGCCTCGCCATCCTTGTCAAAACCGGCCGCCATGCCAAACGGGTTTGAAAAATTCAATCCCATTAGCTGCAGCGCCAAAATATGGTCATCTTGCGCCGGCGCGCCGATACCGCCCAGCACGCGCAAACCGCGCAAGGTCAGGCGATGCGCCAATTCCGGCGGCAGACCGAATAAGACGGGGCGAAGGGCGCGATATAAGCTCATCCCTTTGCCTCGCTCAAAAACCGCTCCAAACCGTCACGTGCAGCATTGAGGGAAAAGCGCGCTGTCACCAAGCGATTGTCAAAACGCGCATAAAGATGCGGAAATAAATCACCGCCACGCGACGCTTCCCAACGCAATGCGGCGCCGCATCCATCGCTCTCAACCGCCAAAATCATCAGATCATCATGTCCGGCATAATGCTTATCTAAGGTTTCGCCCAATTGCGCGGCAGTAGAAAAATGCACATAGCCATCGGCCAAATCAACGCCTTGCGGCTGTAAAAAGCCGGCGGCACGCATCGCCGCATCCGCTTCCGGCGAAAGAATTTTATAAATCAAACGCTGCATAAGCGAGCATTAGCAAGATTCCGCTGCTTACGCCAATTCACCGTCGCGACCCGCCGCAATCAGCGCACAGGTTTTTTCAAGCCCGTAAAGCGCCGCAAAAGACCCGAAACGCGGCCCCTGACTTTGCCCCAATAGGATTTCATATAAAGCCTGGAACCAGCCGCGCAAATTATCTTCAAAATGCGCCATGCCGGTCGCATAAACCTCGGTCTGAATGGTTTCGCCATCGGCGTTTTCCGGCAAAGCTTGAAGCCGTACCAATAAGTCATCCAAAGCGGTTTTTTCTGCCTCATCAGCCGTGCGATAATTTTTATTCGGCGCGACAAAATCGCGATAATAGGCCAGCGCATAATCGGTTAACCGGTCAAGAAACGGGTGTGTTTGTGCCGTCGTGCCGGGCGCATAAGTGTCGATAAAGCCCCATAAAACTTGCTTATTTTCGGCATTTGAGGCGCTGACCAGATTGAGCAAAAGCGCAAAACTGACCGGCGATGCGCTTTCCGGCACCGCTCCATTATGAATATGAAACGTCGGATTGGTCAGCTGTTGCGCCTCTTCCATGGCGGCGAATTTATCGACAAAAGTGACATACTCATCGACCGCTTTGGGAATAACATCGAAATATAATCTTTTGGCTTTGCGCGGCGCTTGGAACATATAAAGCGACAGGCTTTCTTGCGGCGCATAAGTCAGCCATTCTTCAATGGTCAGCCCATTGCCTTTTGACTTGGAAATTTTCTCGCCTTTTTCATCGAGAAACAATTCATAGGAAAACCCTTCCGGCGGCGTATGGCCCAAGGCTTTGGTGATGCGCGAAGATAATTTGACCGATTCCGATAAATCCTTACCGGCCATTTCATAATCGACTTCAAGCGCTGCCCAACGCATCGCCCAATCGGCTTTCCATTGCAATTTGCACGCACCGCCGGTCACCGAGGTTTCAATCATGTCGCCGCTTTCAGGATGCGCATAACGCACAAGGCCCGCCGCCACATCAACCGGCTCAATCGCCACCATCAGAACCTTGCCGCTATCAGGGCAAATCGGCAAAAACGGCGAATAGCTTTGCCGCCGCTCTTCGCCCAAAGTCGGTAAAATAATATCCAGGACCGCTTGATAATTTTCCAGCACTTTCAACAGTGTCGCGTCAAAGGCGCCACTCTTATAATGCTGCGTCGCCGAGATAAATTCATAGTCAAAATTGAAACTGTCGAGAAAAGCCTGAAGGCGCGCATTATTATGATGCGCAAAACTTTCATGCTCACCAAACGGGTCGGGTACACAAGTCAGCGGTTTTTCAAGATGCGGGCTTAAAAGATCGCCATTGGGAATATTGTCGGGCACTTTTCGAAGCCCATCCATATCGTCGGAAAAGCAAATCAACCGGCTTTTCTTTTCCGGGGCCAATAAATGAAAGGCTTGCCGCACCATTGTCGTGCGCGCCACTTCGCCGAAAGTGCCGATATGCGGCAGGCCGGATGGGCCATAGCCGGTTTCAAAAATCACTTCATCGCGGCCCAGCTTCTCAGCCCGCGCCACAACTTTGCGCGCCTCGTCAAACACCCAGGCTTTTGATTGCATTGCCGCGTCACGCATAGACATAACGATCCCTTTCATTTGGCGCGAAACTATCAGCCTTGCGCATAAAGTTAAAGGAACAAAAATTCAGCAGACGCTCGAGAAGAAAGACGAAGGACGAACACGGCTTGCCAAGCCGGCAGGGGCGCGACATATATAAGACATGCAAAACAGCGCACCATTATCAGCCTCAAAAAATGCGACTTTATCGGCCGCGCAAGCGGCAATGGCCGCGCTTTATGTAACGCATCGGCTGAGCCGCGCCGATGAGGCGCAATGGCAGGCCTATCTGCCTACCGTGCCGAGTTTTACTGCCTCACAAACCGACAGCAATGGGCTCAATATGGCAATAGCGGTTGCGCAAGAGGTGATTGATGCGGCCGATGGTGTCGAGACATTATTGGAAATTTTGGCGGCTTCGCTTGGCAAGCAGCAAGTTGAAACCGTGTATCAAATTTGCGCCGATTATATAGCCCTGCATGGGCGCATCTCGCCCGAAGAAATGCGCTTTATCGACAAGCTTGGTGAAGCCTTAGGGCTCGAGAGATTGAACCGCGCCGCGCTCGACCGCGCCGCACAAGCGCGTGCCGTTAATTTGGCCGATAATCCGGAAGAAGCGCCCGATGAGTGACTTGGAAAACTTTCTCGCCGCGCATGAAGCCGGTTTGCGCGCCGCCGTCATGTTCGGCTTACTGGCCGTTTTCTTCATGCTCGAACGGCTGATGCCGCGGCGTCATCAAAACCCCAGCGCGGCGCATATGAGCGGCAATTTGCTGATCGGTTTTTTAAATGGCGGATTGGTGCGTTTGCTATTGCCCGGCGGCTTGGCGGCCCTGGCCCTATGGCAAAGCGGGGGCGGCTTGCTTGGACTGTTTGATTTACCCGATTGGTCGGTTTTCATCTTCAGCCTTATCTTACTGGATTTGGTGCTTTATTGGCACCATCGGGCATTTCATGAAATTCCCTTCCTATGGCGTTTACATGGCGCGCATCACAGCGACCGAACGCTGAATGTGACATCGGGTTTACGCTTTCATCCGGGCGAAGCCCTGGTCAGCGCGGCGATTAAAGCGGCGGCGATTATTCTTATCGGCGCCCCCGCCACAGCCGTCATCATGTTTGAAATTCTGCTCAATGGGGCATCGCTGTTCAATCATGCAAATTGGCATTTGGGCCGCGCTGACGGGTTTTTACAAAGACTGATTGTCACGCCCGATATGCACCGGCTGCATCATTCGCGCGCGCCGCAAGAAAGCCGCAAAAATTACGGCTTCTTTTTGTCCGTATGGGACCGGCTTTTCGCCAGCTATCAGGCCGAGCCGGCGCAAGCGCATCAACATATTGAATTGGGACTGGCCGAGGCGGAAAATGACAATTTCGCCGCCACGCTGATGCATCCGTTTAGACGCTAAATGTGGACAAGCTCTGGATATCTCGCATTAATCGGCCTTTAGCGCGAAACTGAACCGACGACTCAACTCTTACATGCTGGCCTTTGCTTATTTGCGCGCCGACAGTTGAGTTTATGGATGAGCCTTTAGATGAAATAAGACACATGCCGCCAGATGAGCATTATCAGGCGACGGAACTGGAAGATGCCGGTGAACAAGCTTGGCTGACCAGCGCGACAACCGCCCCACCCGCATCCGAAATCAACGCAAACGGGCTTGCCAATGCGCCGTTTTTAGGGCCGATGGCCAGCCGCAATCGACGCATGGCTTATTCCATCAGCATTGTGACAGGCATTTTCTTTTTCGGTCTGGTCGCCGCGCCTAAGCTGACCATTATCATTATGTGCGCTTTGGTCGCCCTTGGCTGGCTGCCGGTCATATATGGCGCGGTGAAAAAGCTGATTAGGAAAGATGAAAACGCCGCCGCCGCATTGCCCGATGAGGCGTTGCCGCTGGTGACAATTTTGATACCGCTTTATCAAGAAGCCAATATGCTGAAACAAATCAGCGAAATGTTGGCGGAAATCGACTATCCGGCTGAGCGAATGGATTGTCTGATTTTATTGGAGCAGGATGATTACATGACCAAATGGCAGTCGCTCTACACCGCTTGGCCGTCTTTTGCCCGCATCTTAACCGTGCCGCGCGGCACACCGCAAACCAAAGCACGCGCTTGCAATTATGGTCTGCAACGCTCTTTCGGTGACATTATTGTCGTTTACGATGCCGAGGATATGCCGTTTCCAAGCCAAATTCGTGAGGCCGCAGAGCGGTTTCACGCCGCAGATAAAAATCTCACTTGTTTGCAAGCGCCGCTTCTTATTCACACGGAAGGCAATATATGGCTGCAGCAGCAATTCGCGCTTGAATATGGCCTGCTATTCACTTTCATCCTGCCGAGTTTAAGCGCCGCCATGAGTTGTTTGCCGTTGGGCGGCTCATCGAATTATTTTCGCCGCGATGCGCTGATTAAGGTCGGCGGCTGGGACGCGCATAATCTAACTGAAGATGCGGAACTGGCCATTCGCATGGCCGGTTATGGCTATCGCATTGAGACGCTGAGCCAAGGCACATTGGAAAACGCGCCGCATGAATGGCGAATTTGGCATTTACAAAGAACCCGTTGGCAATCCGGTCATATTCAAATCATGCACAGCTATGGAGCGCATATTTTTGAAAACGGCTTCTCCCCATCCGGCGGTTTTCAGTGGCGCGGCGTTATGCTGGCCTATATTGCGATTTTATTGGTGCGACTGATAAGCGGACCGCTTTTAATGGTCAGCCTCATTATTGCGCTCAGCCCGCTTGCGGTTTCTTTTTCGCCATTGCTGTTCGGCGCAGCAACCGCCTTCCATATTGCTTACAGCTTGGTTTTATTTTCGCGCTGTCGGCGTGGCACACCGTTTCGAAATCTCTTTCTGGTTCTCACCCATCCGCTTTACTGGATTGCCACTTGTCCGGCGCAAATAAATGCGTTGTGGCGCATGGCGACCGGGCAATTGGGTTGGCTGAAGTCGCCGCATCAAACCTATACGGCGACAGCCGAAGAAAAATCATCGCATTACCAATAAGAAAAAGTCTGGCGGCCTTTCAACAAGCCTTGCCGCTTTAGACTTTGCGGTGGCGTATCATATCCGGCGTTAATTGGTCGAGTGCGGTGACGCCCATCAGCTTCATGCCGCGCTCAATTTCGCTTTGCAAATTACCGAGCGCTTTTTCAACCCCGGCTTGGCCGGCAGCAGCCAGCGCATAGAGATACATGCGGCCACCCGAACACGCGGTTGCGCCCAAAGCCATCGCCTTCAAAACATGCGTGCCGCGACGAATGCCGCCATCGCAAATCACTTCTATTTCACCACCAGTCGCGGCGAGGATTTCTTCCAATTGGTCAAAAGGCGCACGCCCGCCATCCAATTGCCGACCGCCATGATTGGAAATCATAATCGCATCGGCCCCCATATCCACGGCGCGGCGCGCATCGGCCGCGCTCATCACGCCTTTTAGACAAAATTTACCGCCCCATTTGCCGCGCAAATCTGCTGCATCATCCCAGCTCATATTTTGGTCCAGCATGGTTGAAAAATAATCGCCGACCGAAATGGCAATGTTTGAGCCTTGCCCGACATGGTCTTTCAATTGCGACAGTTCGAATTTTTCGCGCAGAAAATAATTCAATGCCCAGCTCGGCTTAGCGGCAAATTCAAACGCGCTTTTCGGTGTCAGGCGCGGCGGGGTGGTAAAGCCGGTATGTAAATCGCGCTCGCGATTGCCACCGGTAATCGTGTCGACCGTCAGCGTCAAAATATCGAATTCAGCCGCTTTCGCCATATCCAGCATGGCGGCATTCAATGCGCGGTCTTTGTGAAAATAAAATTGGAACATTTTCGGCGTTGCAATCAGCTCGCCGATTTCCGCCAAAGAAACCGTGCCCAAAGATGACACACCAAACAGCGTATTGAATTTTTCGGCTGCCCGCGCAACCGCGCGCTCGCCTTGATGATGAAACAAACGCTGCAATGCGGTTGGCGAACAAAATATCGGCAAGCCCAATTTCGCGCCCATCACCTCAACCGACATATCAATATCGGCAACACCGGCCAAAACATTCGGCACTAAATCATAATCTTCATAGGCCGCCGTATTGCGCCGATAGGTCAACTCATCATCAGCCGCCCCGTCAATATAATGAAATATCGGCCCGGGCAGGCGGCGGCGCGCCAAATCGCGCAAATCATCAACATTGCTGCATTTCGCCAAGCTACGCGGCATCGGATTAATCCTGTTTAAAATGTTTCGACAATTTCAGGCCTTGCGCCTGATAATTCGACTTCAAATCAGCCCCGTATAAGGCCTGAGGTATATCGGTCAAGCGTTCATAAACCAGCCGACCGATTATTTGCCCATGTTCGAGAATAAACGGTACTTCGCGCGAGCGCACTTCCAAGACGGCGCGCGCGCCGCCCTTGCCGTCCGCCCCTTTGCCGCCGGCTTCCACCGCGCCAAAACCGGGGTCAAAGAAACCGGCATAATGGACACGAAACTCACCAACCAAAGGATTAAACGGCATCATTTCAGCCGCATGGGTCGGCGGAATGGTGACCGCTTCACGCGAGGCCAAAATATAAAACTCGTCAGGGTCGAGAATAATCTCACCGGCCGCATCGCGATAAACCGGCTCCCAATATTGCGCTATCGGCAATTGCCCGGGCTTATCGACATCGATTAATCCGGCATGTCGCTTGGCACGCCAGCCAACCAAGCCGGTTTGAGCGTCACCCATTAAATCAATCGACAGTCCCAAACCGCCATCAATATTGGCCGCCCCGTTTACCAGCCCGACCTCTTCATGCAGCCGCTTAAGCTCAGCATCATTATGCGCCGCGGCGCCGCGGCGAAACCGCAATTGCGACAAGCGCGAGCCACTGCGCACCAATACCGGAAACGTGCGAGGGCAAACTTCCAAATATAAATGTCCCTTATAGCCGGCCGGCACTTTATCAAACTCAGTGCCGAAATCAGTAATCAGACGCGTGAACACATCAATCCGTCCGGTCGAACTTTTCGGATTGGCAAAACCCGCCGTACGCTCGGGCAAGTTCAGCGCTTCCATTAAAGGCACCAGATAAACGCAACCGGTTTCCAGCACCGCACCCTGCGTCAGGTCGATTTTATGATAGGCGCGCTTGACCAGCTTATCAGTGATTGTGCCCTTTTCACCGGGCAGAAAACTGGCGCGAATGCGATAGGCTATATCGCCCAAACGCAAATCAAGACTGGCCGGTTGCACTTGATTGTCCAACACCCCGCCGGAAGCCCAAATTTGCTTTTCGCGGATCATGTTTTCAATGCCATGTGCCGGCAAAATGCCGACCGCATGGGTCTGGCCCTTGGTCATGACAGGGTCTTGCCCCGCTTCATCGGGGAATAAAGCACCGGTTTCAGCCGTTTCGCTCATCAGCCTCAGCTTTCCTTCGAATCTCATTCATCGCCGGAGTTTACGCGCAAAATTGTGTCTTGTCTTGACTTCATCTCTTGACGAAAGCGGTATTTTTCGACATCTTCCCCACATCGTGGTGATTTGAGCCGGCTGGCTTGCGGCCACGTTAAATAAACAGCTAAAACTGCCGGAGGAACCCGGCCTCATGGTCGGTTTTTTTATGCCGGTAAAACAATGGGTCAGTTAGGAGAGACGAATGACCAGCGAGAAAAAATGGCAAACACAAACCCGCATGGTGCATGATGGCGCCACGCGCTCGCCCTTTGGCGAGACAGCGGAAGCCCTCTATCTCACTTCCGGCTATGTTTATGACACTGCCGAGCAGGCGGAAGCGCGCTTTAAGGAAGAAGAAGACGGCTATATTTATTCGCGCTTCGGCAATCCGACTGTGCGCGCTTTTGAACAGCGAATGATTGCCCTTGAAGGGGCTGAAGACGGGCGTGCCACCGCCACCGGCATGGCTGCCGTCACCGCCGGTATGATGAGCCAATTACAAGCCGGCGACCATATTGTCGCCGCGCGCGCCTTATTCGGCTCTTGCCGCTATGTGGTGGAAACGCTAATGCCGCGCTTTGGTGTTGCTTGCACACTGGTCGATGGTCGCGATTTAAATGCATGGCAAGAAGCTTTGCGACCGGAAACCAAAATTTTATTTTTGGAAACCCCATCCAATCCGCTTTTGGAGATTATCGATATTCAGGCGGTGGCTGATATTGCCCATAATCACGGTGCTCGCTTGGTGGTTGATAATGTATTTGCCACGCCGGTATTGCAAAAGCCGATGCAATTGGGTGCTGATATCACCATTTATTCAGCCACCAAACATATTGACGGGCAGGGGCGTTGCCTTGGCGGCATGATTTTGGGCAGTGAAGATTATGTGAAAAACCAGTTGGCCAATTTCATTCGCCAGACCGGCCCCAGCCTGTCGCCGTTTAATGCTTGGGTGATGTTAAAGGCATTGGAAACGCTTGAATTGCGGGTCAGCGCCCATTGCGATAATGCCGAGAAATTGGCTGCCATGTTGCACGCGCATGACAAGGTCGAACGGATTTATTATCCGGGCCATGAAAGCCATCCGCAATATGAGCTGGCGCAAAAGCAAATGACGCGCGGCTCCAATCTATTGGCTTTCGACTTAAAGGGCGGCAAATCAGAAGCCTTTCAACTGGCCAATGCGCTGAATTTGACGCTGATTTCAAATAATCTCGGCGATGCCAAAACGCTCATTACCCATCCGGCCACAACCACCCATGCCAAATTGCCGGAAGCGGCGAAGGCCGAATTGGGTATTGGCGCGGCCAGCTTGCGCGTATCAGTCGGGCTTGAAGATGGCGACGATATAAGCGACGATTTCGAACAGGCTTTGGCGCAACTCGGCTAAAGGGATTTAAAATGACTCAAATCGCAGTGACCCGCGATATTTCGGTTTCGGTAGAAACCCAGTTTTTGGAAAATGACAGCGATCCGGATGAGCATTATTTTGTCTGGGCCTATCGCATCACCATTGAAAATCGCGGTGCAGAAATCGTCCAGCTTTTGACACGGCATTGGCAAATCACTGATGCTATGGGCCGCATGCAGGAAGTACGCGGCGAAGGAGTGATTGGCGAGCAACCGGTATTAGAACCGGGCGGGCGATTTACCTATTCATCCGGCACCCCCTTATCCACTGCATCAGGCTTCATGCGCGGCTCCTATAATATGAAAAACCAAGAGGGCGAACGGTTTGATATTGAAGTGCCTGCTTTTTCGCTGGACTGCCCTTATGCCGACGGGCCGATAAATTAAGCGACCCGAAAACATGAGCGATAATCGGACCATATTCTTCATCATCGGGCTGCTGCTGGCAGCCGTGTCCGGCGGTATGTTATTGCCGGCCATGGCCGATTTGACCATTGAGCATCCGGACGGGCAAGTCTTCATCATATGCGCCATGGTCACCGGCTTTATCGCCGGCGCGCTGATTTTGACCAATCGCGGCGATCTGCCGGCGCTTTCGGTTAAACAGGCCTTTATTCTCACCAGTTCAAGCTGGTTGGCTTTGACCGGCTTTGCCGCTTTACCCTTCGCCTTTGGGCAATTGAATATGAGCTATACGGACGCATTTTTTGAAGCCATGTCCGGACTGACAACAACCGGCGCGACGGTGATTACCAATCTCGACGCGGCTCCGCCCGGCATTCTTTTATGGCGCGCTTTGCTGCAATGGTTTGGCGGCATCGGCATTATCGTGATGGCCATTTCAGTGCTGCCCATGCTGAATGTCGGCGGCATGCAATTATTCCGATTGGAAAGCTCTGACACATCAGAAAAAATTCTGCCGCGCACGGCACAAATTGCCGGTTCGATTATGCGGCTTTATTGCGGCATTACGCTGGCCTGTATTTTGGCTTATCTGGCCGCCGGCATGCCGATGTTTGACGCGGTCGCGCATGCAATGACGACGATTGCAACGGGCGGTTTTTCAACGCGCAATGACTCGATTGGCGCGTTTGGTTCGCCGGTTGCCATGGTCGCGGTGTTTTTCATGCTCGCCTCCTCCGTGCCGTTTGTCGCCTATTTGCAATTGGTCAATCGCCGCTTTGATAAATTTATTCGCGATGAACAAATCCGCACATTTTTCATTTTGGCGATGACCGCCAGCGCCGCCATGTTTGCCTATCAATTACTTATGGGGGTAAACGAAACCGGCGATGCTTTGCTGGCCGCTTTATTCAACACCACATCCATATTAACCGGCACCGGCTATGCAACCTCTGATTATGACCAATGGGGGCCGTTTGCAGTGGCAGTGTTTTTTGTGCTCACTTTTATCGGCGGTTGCGCCGGTTCTACCGCTTGCGGGATGAAGATTTTCCGCCTGCAAGTGATTGTGAAAGCGGGCTGGCGTTATATCCGCCAATTGACGCTCCCGCACGGGATTTTCGTCATTCGCTATAATGGCCGCTTGCTGGATGATGATGTTGCCAATTCCGTCGTCGCCTTTGTGTTGATTTTCATTTTGTCATTTTCAGCTATTGCCGTGACATTGAGCTTAATGGGGCTGGCACCATTGACCGCGCTATCGGCATCGGCTGCCGCGATTGCCAATGTCGGGCCGGGATTGGGGCCGGAAATCGGCCCCAGCGGCACTTATGCCGGTCTGCCCGACCAAGCCAAATGGGTGCTGGCTGCCGGCATGCTTTTGGGCCGATTGGAATTTTTGACAGTGCTGGTTTTATTCGCGCCCAGCTTCTGGCGTCGCTGAGGCGTTGGGCGCATAAGTAATCGGGCCGCTTGTTTCAGCGCGCCCACGCAATCGCGCAATCAACCGGCGGACATCTTCTTGAATGCCCAAAACGCTTGGTACCAATAACAGCACAATCAGGCTGGCAAAGGCCAAGCCCCACGCAATGGTAATAACCATGGGCAATAAAAATTGCGCCTGCACGCTGGTTTCAAATAAAAGCGGCGCGAGGCCCAAAACCGTTGTCAAAGAGGTTAGGGTCACCGCGCGCAAGCGATCGCAAATGCCGTTAATCACCGCATCGCGCAGTTCTTCGCCTTCACTTTGCCGCTCATCAATGCGGCTGATAAGGATAATGGAATTATTGACCAGAATACCCGACAGACCCAAAAGGCCAACAAGGCTCAAAAATGTCAAATCAAAGCCCTGCACATAATGCCCCAGCACCATGCCGATAAGCCCGAACGGAATAACCGACATGATAATAATCGGCCGCGAATAACTGGCGAAGACAAAAGCCAGCACCACATAAATCAAGGACAGGCCAATAAGCGCGCCCATGCCAAGACCGCCCATGGTTTCCGCCTGCTCTTGGCTACGACCGCCAAAACCGAAACCGATATTATATTTCGCCGCCACTGCCGGCAGCACGGTTTCGGCCATATCATCCAGCACCGCATTCGGGTCACCGGCTTCGTCGTCATAATCGGCAATCACCGACACTGCCACTTGCCCATCCATACGCCGCACGGCAGAAAAACCCGGCTGCTCGACAATATCGACAATGGCAGTAAGCGGCACAAAGCGAGGCGTGCCACCAATAGTGCCAGTGCCCGGCACCGGCAATTCAATATCGGCCAATTGTTTCGGGCTGGTATCATTGCGCGGCTGCAAGACACGCAGCGTCACTTCTTCATCGCCGCGCGCAAAACGCTTGGCAATCGCCCCTTCCAAACTGGCGCGTGTCAAATTGCCGACCATGGCATTGGTGAAGCCCAAAGCCTCGCCGCGTGCATTCACTTCCAGCAATAATTCCTGCTTATTATAATGCAAATTATCACGCGCCCGCGAAATGCCCGGATATTGCTCCAGCGCATCGCGCACTTCCAAAGCCGCTTGCTTTAAAATTGCCGGATCGGCATTTTGCAATCGAATATCAATATCGCGCCCCGGCGGGCCACCGCGCCGCTCGCGAATAAACACATATCGCAAACCGGCAATATCGGGCAGTTCCTTATTCCATTGTTTAACAATATCGCGCGTGCGAATACTGCGCTCTTCACTGGCCGTTAATTCGGTATAGATAAGCGCCCGCTCATCACCGGTGGCCGTGCGGGTGCGGCCGATTTGAGTGAACAAGACTTTCACCAGTTTCTCATCCGGTGCATCAGCCTCAGCCAATAATTTCGCTTCCGCATCATAAAGCGCTTTTTCAATCAGCCTTGTTCCGGCCAAAGTGTCTTCGCGCTTTGTGCCGGGCTGAAAGAAAATATAAGCATTGACCGCCTCGCCTTCAGGCGATGGGAAAAACCGAAACGGCACGCGGCCACCGGCCAAAAGGCCGATACAGATAATCAGGATTGCCAAACCGGCAGCGGCGGTCGTGTAACGATTATCATAGACCGCAGTGACGAAACGACGAAACCGATTGGCGCGGAAATGCTCGAACCGGTCGAGAAAAGCTTTGCGAATGCCACGGCGCGGTTTGCGCGGGCGTTGCAGCGCATGGCTCAAATGACCTGGCAAAACAAAGAAACATTCAACCAAGCTGGCAATCAGAACCGATAAAACAACCAAAGGTATGGCGCGGACAAACTGCCCCATCACACCGGTAATCAGCAGCATTGGAATAAACGCCGCCAAAGTGGTTAAGGCAGCGGCGGTAATCGGCAACATCATCCGTAAGGCACCGCCTTCAGCCGCTTCTTGCGCATTGGCGCCGCGCTCGGTCAAAGTGGCAGCATGTTCGCCGACAACAATCGCATCATCGACAATAATGCCAATGGTCATAATCAGCGCAAACAGCGACAGCATATTTATTGTCATGTCGAGATAAAGCATGACGCCGAAAGTTGCCATTAAGGATGCCGGAATACCCGCCGCCACCCAAAACGCGATACGTCCGTTCAAGAACAAAAACAAAATGCACAAGACCAGCACCATGCCGCCCAGGCCATTAACCAAAAGCACGTTAATGCGTTGAATGATTTTATCCGCATTGACGTCAAAGATTTCGACTTTCAAAGTCGGCGGCAGCGACGGCAATGTCTCGGCAATATAGCGGCGCACCGTATCGGTCATTTCCAATGCATCACCGTTTTTTGTGCGCTGCACGGTTAAGCGAATGGCGCGATGGTCGCCGCTCCAGCCTTCCGGCGCATTGGCATCAAATGTTTCATAAACGCGGGCCACATCATCAACTTTAATTTGCCGCCCATCAGCCGAACTGCGCAGGCTGATATTGGCCACATCCGATGCGGTTTGTGCCAAGCCGACTGCACGCACTTGCCGCTCCACATCACCGCGCAGCACCCCGCCCGGCACATCCAAGGAAGAGCCGGCAAGTTTATCAGCGATATTTTGCGGCGTCATATCATAGCGGCGCAATTGCGCGCTTTGCGCCTCAACCCAAATTTCTTCGTCGCGAAACCCTTCCAATTGAATCTTATCAATACCTGCATCCAGCAAGCCGTCGCGAACTTGCTTGGCATAAGCGCGCAATGCGCGCTCATCAAACGGCCCCGATATCAATATGGAGACAACCGGTTCAAAAAAAGTCTCTTGCGAAATAATCGGTTTTTCAGCGTCTTTCGGCAAAGTGGTGATTGCATTGACCGCCGCCTCGACATCGCCGATCGCACGTTGCATATCGGTTTCGGGATAAAACTCGACCGTCATTGATGCAAAGCCGTTGCGCGAGGTGGATCTGAACTCCTTCACCCCGTCAATAAAACGTACTTCCGGCTGGATGGTGGCGACGATATTTTTATCAACATCTTGCGCCGTCGCGCCGTTCCATGGCACCAAAATATTGGCGATTTTGATTTCCGTTGTCGGAAAAAATTGCGTATTCAGTCCGGCCAAGCCGAAAAAACCGAACATAATCATCGAGAAGAATAAAAGATTGGCGGCATTGCGATGCCGCGAAAACAATTCAACAATGCCGCGCATCGGCCCCATATCAGTTCTCTTTTACAACTTTGACGGCAACGCCGGGAGCCGCTTCATTAAAACGCGTCAGCAATAACATATCGCCGGCGGCCAGCCCGTCTTTCAATAAAACCTGCGACCCGTCATCAATATAATTTTCAATCTTGCGGCGCACCAAGCGGCCATTTTCAACCAGATAAACCGTATCATCTTCGTATAAGGCATCGCGCGGTATCGCCATCACATCCGCCACCGGTTGCGCCAAAAGTTCAACCGTCACAAATGCGCCGCCGCGCAGGTTTGACGGCAGATTGCCTTCAATGCGGGCATAAACGTCAACGCCGCGCGTCGCTTGACTGATTTGCGCACCGACCCGCTCGATTTTGGCTTTAAGCTCAATCGTCTCGCCGCCAACTTGCCAAACAATATTGACCATGCGGCCAATAACATCGCTATTGCGTTCCAAAAAGCGGCCATATTCGGCGTCAGATAAATTGAAAACCACGTCAAAATTATCGCTATCGAGCAATTTGCCGAGCTGGTCATTAGGGTTCAAAACACGGCCTTCGCGGGCATTTATATTGGCCAAATAGCCACTAAACGGCGCCACGACTTTGGCATTGTTCAAATCACGCTTGGCTTTTTTCACTTGCACATTTATCCGGTCAACCACCGATTGCTGCTGCTCGGCGCGCGCCGCCTTTATCGTCGCCTCGGTGCGCTTATCATCCAATGTCTTTTTTGACACTGTGCCTTTTTTAAATAATTTCTCAGCCCGCGCTTTTTCTTGTCTGGCCAGCTTTGCCGAGGCTTGTCTTTCACGCAAGACCGCTTTCGCGCCTTTTAATTGCGCCCGTGCGTCAGCCAATTGGTTTTCATAAGTAAACGGGTCAATTTCCAGCAGCACTTCGCCCTTATTAACAAGCGCGCCATCTTCAAAATTATCCGCCGTCGCAATCACCTCGCCGGATACCAGAGCGCGCAAATTAACCTCGCGCCGCGCCCGCAATTCGCCAAAGGTCGAAATGCGCGGCTCGTAAACCTCATAGGCGACCGGCATCGCCATTACCGACCAAACACGCTCGCGATTTTCAGCCGGTTTGGTTTGCGGCTTGGTTGCCACCAGCATCGAAAAGCCGATAAACCCGGCCGCAAGCACCACAAGCGGCAGCAGCAGCTTCCGTAACCGACCACTGCCGGCAGGGCGCAATTTATGGGCCTGCTCGCGCATCCATTGCCTCACTTGCATTAATTTTTGTCTCATGCCGCCAAACTCAATACGCTAAACGCAAATTTCTATCTATATATAACGCGCAAATGCGACCAAACCAGTCAACCTTTTTGCGCCGCTGCAAAAGCTTCATCAGGCGCGAAAACATAATTCTCATTACAAAATTCACACCGCACTTCAACATTGTCTTGCTGGCGCATTTCCGCTTGATCTTGGTCGGATAATCCGGCCAGCATATTCAATACGCGGTCGCGCGAACACGGGCAGGCGAATTTCAAACCGCGCGGCTCAAACACCCGCACCCCATCTTCATGAAACAGCCGAAAGGCCAGCGTTTCACCGCTCACATCAGCATCCAGCAATTCGCTATCTTCGGTCGTTTGCAATAAAATCTCCAACCGATTCCAATCCTCATCGACCCGCTCAGGGTCTCCCTCAGGCGGTGTTTCAATATCCGAAGCCGTGCCGCCAATCGCCGCTGTTTGTTGCACCACAATGCCGCCGGCGCGCCATTCGGTTTTGCCGCCGGCCATGATAAGCGGCGCGGCAGCCAGCTTTATTGCCGTGCCGATTTGCTCGGAGCGATCAAAATAGCCAAGCGCGGCATCGGCCAAACACGCGCCCTCAAGCGGAACAATCCCTTGATAGCGCTCCATATCAGCACCTTGGTCAACGGTGAAGGCCATATGGCCCTTATCGCCCAACAACCCGATCGGCGAACAATCATTTTTCAAAGCCGCGGCAATCGCAGCTTCATCAAATTGCACAAAGCCACGCAAACTGCCGACATCCTCATCCGGCGTATAATCTGCCATCAGGGCGTTAATCGGGCCGGAGCCCTGCAATTGCAAAATGAACCGCCCGTCAAATTTCAGCATTGTGCCCAGCATGGCGGCCAAAACCAGCGCTTCACCAAGCAAGCGGCTCACTGCTTCGGGATAGTCATGACGCGTCAGAACCTCAGAGGCCAGCTTGTTCAGCTTGACCACCCGACCATTGACATTATGCCCTTCAATGCGAAACGGCAGCGCGAAATCGGTTTGCGACTGCTGATGGTTTTCATTCTGCATTATATCAATCCCAAACAATGCAGCAGAATTGCCTTTTGCGCATGAGCGCGGTTTTCCGCTTCATCAAACACTACCGAGCTTGGCCCGTCGATGACCTCCGCCGTTACTTCGCTATCGCGATAGGCCGGTAGGCAATGCAAAAATATCGGCGCATCGCCCATATCCATCAGTTTTTGCGTCACTTGATAGGGTTGAAAAGCTTTTGCCCGCGCTTGTGCTTCTTTCGGGTCATCACTCATCGACACCCAGCAATCGGTTATCAATGCCGCGGCATTGCGCGCCGCATCTTCGGCATTATCATGCAAGGTAATTTTCGCGCCTTTGGCTTTGGCCGCATCAATTTCATTGGCGGCAATGGAAAATGCCGGCGGTGTGGCCAAGGCCAGTTCAAAATCCAATAAAGCGGCGGCATGTACAAAAGACAGGGCGACATTATTGCCATCGCCCAGCCAAGCCAGTTTCTGTCCGTTCAGCTTGCCCTTATGTTCTTCAAAAGTCATTAAATCGGCAATGATTTGGCACGGATGGCTGTAAGCCGTGAGGCCGTTAATCACCGGAATATCGGCATGGCGCGCCAGCTCGGTCAGCGTCTCATGCGGACCGGTGCGCAGCATGGCAATATCGGCAAAGCGCGAAATAACTTGCGCCGTATCGGCAATGGTTTCGCCGCGCCCCAATTGCATATCGGTCTGGTTCAATATCACCGTTTCACCGCCCAATTGGCGCATTCCCATATCAAATGACAGCCGCGTGCGGGTCGACGGTTTTTCAAAAATCATCGCCAGTGCATAGCCGTTTAGCGGCGCATCATCATCAACGCCACCTTTCGGCTTGCCGGCACGCGCGGCTTTTCGCGCATGCGCTTTATCCAATAAATGCCGCAGCGTCTCGCCGCCAAGATCGGATAAATCGATGAAATGCGTCAGCTGCGCTTTAACGGATGTATCGTTGCTCATTCAGCCACTCCTGATGCCGCATTGGCGCGCACCGATTTGCACGCCGCTTCCAGTCCGTTAAGCGCGAAATCAATTTCCGCCTCGGTCACATTAAGCGGTGGTAAAATCCGCAAGACATTTTCTCCGGCCCCGACCGTGAGCAGTTTTTCATCACGCAAAGCGGCAACAAATTCGCCATTCGGGACTTTGCATTTCAGCCCGAGCATTAGGCCGCGACCGCGCACATCTTCAAATAAATCACTGTTCTCATCAATCAGCCGCGCCAAATGCTGCCGGAAGTAAAGCGCCAAGCCCTGCACATTTTCAAGAAATGCCGACTGGTTGACCTCATCCATCACCGCCGAACCGACAGCGCAAGCCAGCGGATTGCCGCCATAGGTCGAGCCATGCGTGCCCGGTTGCATGACGCTGCCGACCGCTTTGGTGGAGAGCACCGCGCCAAGCGGAAACCCGCCGCCAATGCCCTTGGCAATCGCCATCACATCCGGTGTCACATCGGCCCATTCATGAGCAAATAATTTGCCGCTCCGGCCAATACCGCATTGCACTTCATCAAAGCCCAATAAAATTCCGTGTCGGTCGCACAAAGCACGCAAGTCGCGCAAAAAAGCAGTACCGACATCGCGCACACCGCCCTCGCCCTGCACCGGTTCGATTAAAATACCGGCTATTGTTTCATCAATCAGCTTTTCAACCGCCGACAGACTCAATTCCGGACAATGCGCAAAGCCCTGCGGTGCCGGTCCAAAACCGTCGAGATAAGCCTCATTTCCGGCCGCCGCCAAAGCAGCTAATGTGCGGCCATGAAAAGCGCCGGTAAAACCGATTAGCGTTGATTTTTCAGGCGCGCCATTGACGGCATGAAATTTACGCATTGCCTTAATCATTCCTTCCGCCGCTTCAGCGCCGGAATTGGTGAAAAAAACCATATCGGCAAAACTCGCATCACATAGCTGCGCGGCCAGTTTTTCTTGTTCGGGAATGCGATAGAGATTGGATACATGCCAAAGTTTTTCAGACTGCGCTTTTAGGGCAGCGTTCAGTTTTGGATGCGCATGGCCCAACGTATTGACCGCAATGCCGGAGCCGAAATCGAGATATTTCTCGCCCGCTTCAGTTTCCAGCCACGCCCCTTCGCCGCGCGCAAAAGCAAGCTCGGCGCGGTTATAAGTCGGCATGATATGGCTGTCGCCGGCATTCATCTCGATCTCCTTTTCGCTCTTCTTTTCGCTCTTCTTTTCGCCCTAAGGCAAAATAGAAAAAGCCGCCATTCAGCGAAGGCGGCTTGCTGAGGAAGATTATTACCCTAAAAACGCGGTTTTTTGCAAGAGGGGGCGGGTTTTTACGATTTCAAACGCCAGCCGCGCGCCAATACATATTGGCAGGCCAAAGTGCTGGCCAGCGTCAGGCCAACCAATAGCGATGCACCGAATAAAAGCGAGCCTTCATTATGACCGGTCAGCGCATAGCGGAACCCGTCAATCATATAAAAGAACGGATTATATTGGGTCACTGCATAGGCAAAGCCGGGCAATTGCGTGACCGAATAAAATGTGCCCGATAAAAAAGCCAAAGGGGTGATGACGAAATTGGTAATGGTCGCCAAATGGTCGAATTTATCGGCCCAAATGCCGCCAATCAAACCGATTTGCGCCAATAAGAGCGACGCAATTGCGGCATAAAACAAGGCGGCAGCAAAGCTGTGAACGGAAAAATCGACAAAAAACGACATGGCGGTGAAAGTGCCGGCGCCGACAAAAAGCCCGCGTGTCAGGCCACCAAACGTAATGCCGATATTCAATTCCAAAGGCGATAAGGGCGGCATCAGAAAATCAGTGACATTGCCTTGCACTTTGGCGACCAGCAATGATGACGAGCTATTGGCAAAAGCATTTTGCACAATCGACATCATAATCAGCCCGGGAGCGAGAAAATTGATAAACGGTACGCCGTTAATATCAGGCCGCATGCCGCCCAGCGCCAGGGAGAAAATAGCCAAAAACAAAAGCGTCGTCACAATCGGTGCCATCAGCGTTTGCATCCATACTTTGGTGAAACGACGCACTTCTTTTAAGTAAAGCGTCCATAGACCGAGCGTATTAAAACGGCCGAATTGGCGCACACCCAATTGCTTATAAGCACTGGGTTCGGTTGCATGCGGGGTGGATTTAACTGGCTGAGTTTCGCTCATGACCGAGACAATAGGCCAATTTGGCCGCCATTCAAGCGGATTTATCGGCGCAGTTTGATTCGAATCGTGTGGATAATCGAGAATCAGCCCTCCCTTTTCACTACCAGATTTAGTATAAAATAGATATTGAACCACAAGATGTGGACTTGATAACAGGCATTTGGAGGGCTGAAATCATGGCTTGGACTGAAGATCGTGTTGAAATGCTTAAGCAATTATGGACTGACGGGCTGTCAGCCAGTCAAATTGCACGAAAAATGGGCGGCGTGACCCGTAACGCGGTTATCGGCAAAGTGCATCGGCTTGGTCTTTCCGGCCGCGCGACACCGGCCCGCGTCTCAACTGCGAAGGTTTCTGCCGGTAACGCGCCATCGCAACCATCCACCCCGTCACTTTCGGGCAAAAGCCGTTTTCAGGCGCGCGATTTGGATGACATTAAAGACCAAGTCGTGCCGGAACCGATTTTGAGCGCCGAGGAACGGGCCAGTGTTTTGCATTTAACCGAGCATACATGCAAATGGCCGATTGGCGACCCGGGCACGACCGAGTTTCATTTTTGCGGCGCCCGCGCCAAGAGCGGCAGCCCGTATTGCACCACCCATGCGGCGCAAGCCTATCAGCCATTGGAGCGGCGGCGGAGAAAGAAAGCCGCCTCTTAGGCCCCTTATTTCGGGCCGCTTATTTTTGGCGGATGCGTGTGAGAATTGAAAAGCCCTGCTTCGGTGGGGCTTTTTGCTTTTTTGATTTGGGGTTGGCTTTTTTTGCCAAACCGGACACACTCCGCGCCAAAGGGAGATTATTATGCGTCAATTGAATGATAAAATTTGTGTTATCACCGGAGCGGCCAGCGGTATTGGGGCAGCCTGCGCACACGCCATGGCAGCGCAAGGCGCGGTGATTATCGGCACGGATTTAAGAAAAGACATGCTGAAGGAAACCAAAGACGCGGTCGAGGCAGCAGGCGGGCGTATGGACACGCATATGGTCGATGTGTCAGACCGCGACGCCATGTTTGATTTGGCCGCCAAAGTAGAAAAAAAGCATGGGCCGGCAGATTTGATTTTAAACAATGCAGGTGTGGCGCATGGTGCGCCGGTGGCCGAAATGAGCATTGATGATTTCAAATGGCTGATGGACATAAATCTTTGGGGTGTGGTGCACGGCTCGCAAGCTTTTCTGCCGCATTTTATCGGCAAAAATAGCGGCCATGTCGCCAATGTTTCTTCGATTTTCGGGCTGATCGGTATTCCGACACAAAGCGCCTATAATGCTGCCAAATTCGGTGTGCTGGGTTTCACCGAAGCGCTGCGCCATGAAATGCGCGGCACAGGCGTTAATGTCAGCACCATTCACCCGGGCGGCATTAACACCAATATCGTCCGTCATGCGCGTTTTCAGCAAGGGCCGGATGCCGAGAGTGAACACGAACAGGCGATTGAGCGGTTCGCGAAATTTACTATGACGCAGCCCGATGGCGCGGCGAAAACCATTATTAAAGGCATAAAAAAGAATAAGGCGCGGATACTTATCGGGCCGGATGCGCATTTTACCGATTTCGTACGCCGCCTTTTGCCGACCCATTATTTGAAATTACTGCCAATGATGGATGTGTCGCGCGACGATTAAAATCGCCGCCTGAAAACACAAAGCCTGCCAAAAATAGCAATTGACTTGCCGTGGTTTATTGCCTAAATCGCAATTAATAATCATTCTTAATTGCAAAGGGCAATTACGCCATGTTCCGGTTTTCGAGTCTCGCTATTTTGCTGGCCGCCCTCCTCTCGCCAATATTACCGGTCGGCCCGGCACGAGCAGCCGAGCCCGTCAAAGTGGTGAATGTTTATTCATATCGGCAGCCATTTTTGGTGGAACCGTTATTTCAGAAATTCACCGCTGAGACCGGCATTGAGGTGAAAGTCATTTTTGCCAAAAAAGGTTTGATTGAACGGGTGAAAGCGGAAGGCAAGCGGTCGCCGGCCGACATTATTTTGACGGTTGATATTGGTCGCTTGCAAGCGGCGCGCGACATTGCGCAAGCGGTCAATGCGCCGGTTTTGCAAAAGCACATTCCGGCCAATGCGCGCGGCGCCGATAATAAATGGTTTGGCCTGACATGGCGGGCGCGGATTGCTTATGCATCAAAGCAGCGTGTAACCGAGAGCGGCTTAAGCTTTGCCGATTTGGCAGAGCCGCAATATCGCGGCCGTATCTGTCTGCGGTCCGGCCAGCACCCTTATAATATCGCTTTATTTGCAGCACTTATCGATCACATGGGCGAGGCTGAATTTAAAAACTGGCTCAGCGGATTAAAGGCCAACTTATCTGCCAAGCCATCCGGCAATGATCGCGCGCAAGTGCGCAAAATCTATGCCGGCACTTGCGATATCGCCATTGGCAATACCTATTATATGGGCAAAATGCAGACCAATGAAAAACAGCCCGAGCAGCAAAAATGGGCCGAGACGGTGAGGATTATTTTCCCCGATATGCCGCGCGGCGGTGCGCATATGAATGTTTCCGGCATGGCAATGGCGCAATATGCGCCCAATCGCGCAAATGCGCTCAAGCTGATGCAGTTTTTGGTCTCTGAAGAAGCGCAAAAAATCTATGCTGACGTAAATTTCGAATATCCTATCCGGCAAGATATTGCCGCTTCGCCGCAGGTCAAAAGCTGGGGTGATTTTACAGCCGATAAATTATCCCTCGACAGAATTGCCACGCTGCGTAAACGGGCCAGCGAAATTGTCGATGAAGTGCGCTTTAATGACGGCCCGTAATGTGACAGTCTATCCGAATAATTTATTTGGGAGGAAGTCAGATGAAAATCACCGGTGGATGCTATTGTGGTGACGTGCGCTATGAAGTGGACGCAGAACCATTGGCCAAATTGCAGTGCCATTGCCGCGAATGCCAGCACATAAGCGGCGGCGGTCCTAATTTTACCATGGCCGTATCGGACGCCAATTTCAAATATACCAAAGGCGCAGCCAGCCAGTTTACCCGCGATGATATTGAAGGCGCGGTCACCCGCGAATTTTGCGGTCGTTGTGCCAGCCCATTATTGACCCGCGCGCCCGGTCTGCCCGGTGGGGTGTTGCTGAAAATCGGCTCAATGGACAAGCCGGAAGATTTCGGTGGCCCCGATGCAGCGATTTATATGGATGATAAATATGACTTCCATATTGTCGATGACAAGCTACCGCAATTTCCCAAATTCCCGCCAATGTAAACTTGCCGATAAGCAAGCGATAAACGAGAAAACCCCCGGCAGTTTCCTGCCGGGGGTCAGCGCTCACGTAAGATACTAGGGGATTTTATGTGCGCGCGAACTCTGGATAGGCTTCAATGCCCAGCTCGGCTTTATCGAGCCCCATAAGTTCTGCTTCTTCGTCGATTTTGAGGCCCATAACCGCTTTCAGGGCGGACCACAAAATGCCACTGGCAACCATGGTGAAGATGCCGACCGCGACCACACCGATCGCTTGCACGCCGAAGCTTGCATCGCCATTGGTCAGCGGCACGGCCAATGTGCCCCAAATACCGCAAACAAGGTGAGCCGGAATGGCACCGACAACATCGTCGATTTTCAACCGGTCCAGCAGCGGCACAGTCAATACGACCAACACACCACCCAGCGCACCGATAAATACGGCAGCCGGAATTGACGGTGTCAGCGGCTCGGCGGTAATTGATACCAGGCCACCAATCGCGCCGTTCAACGCCATGGTCAGATCGATTTTCTTGTACAGAGCTTGCGAGGCCAACATCGCTGCAACAACACCGGCGGCAGCCGCCATATTGGTATTGATGAAGATGTTTGAAATCGCTGCCGCGTCAGCACCTGAACCCAGTGCCAGTTGCGAACCGCCATTAAAGCCGAACCAACCGAGCCACAGGATGAATGTACCCAAAGTGGCCAAAGGCATGTTTGACCCGGGCATCGGGTTTACTTCGCCATTCGGGCCATATTTGCCTGTCCGTGCGCCAAGAATAATGGCACCGGCCAAAGCTGCCCAACCACCGGTTGAGTGGACCAAAGTAGAGCCTGCAAAGTCAGAGAAGCCCATGGCGTCGAGCCAGCCTGTGCCCCACTCCCAGCTACCGACGATCGGATAGATGAAACCGGTCAGGAAAAAAGTGAAGATGAGGAACGGCCACAGTTTCATCCGCTCGGCAACCGTGCCGGACACAATCGATGCGGTGGTCGCACAGAAGACCATTTGGAAATACCAGTCAGAGCCGGAAGCATAGCCGCCTGAGAAATCGGCCGCTTCAGCTGCAATGGCACTGTCATCGGCTGCCCAGACATCAAATAATGCGCCAATATAGCCGCCTTCTTCAATGCCATACATCAGATTATAGCCGACCAGCCAATACATCAGACCGGCAATGGAAAACAGCGAGATGTTTTTCAAGCAGATTGTGGCAACGCTTTTCGAGCGCACCATGCCGCTTTCCAGCATGGCGAAACCGGCGGCCATGAACATGACCAAAAAGCCGCAAACCAGAAACAGGAATGTGTTGAACACATAAGCTGTCTCGGCACTGACCTGGGCCAGAGCCGGTCCGGCGAGCAAAGACAAAGCTGCCCCCAGACCGAATATTTTTAAGTTACGTTTTAACATGGGAGAAATCCTTTAAAGAGCAGCCGTACCGTTTTCACCGGTACGGATTCGAATGGCTTCGTCGACGCCGAGGACGAAAATTTTGCCGTCGCCGATTTTATCGCTATTGGCGGCTTCTCGAATAGCGGCGCAGGCTGCGTCTACCTGCCCGTCATCGACCACCAGTTCCAGCCGCATTTTCGGTAGGAAATTGACCTCATATTCGGCCCCGCGATAAATTTCGGTTTGGCCCTTTTGACGCCCGAAGCCTTTGGCTTCGGACGCCGTCATGCCTTCAATACCGGCTGCGGTTAACGCTTCGCGAACGGCATCCAGTTTGAAGGGCTTGATTATGGCAAGGATAAGTTTCATGGGAGGAACCCTTTCTATAATCAAGCTTAGAAGCTTGTGCCCCAGCTAACGATGACGCGCGTATCGTCGCCTTCATCACCGGAGACCGTGTAAGTCATGTCACCCTTCGAAATCGAAATCGATGTATCTTCATCGCTATCCGAATTGGTGAAATCTTCCATGCCGTAATGCAGCGACAAAGTCAGCTCTTCGCTCAGCGCATAATCATAATCGACTGAGACATATGTGCCTTCATCTTCATCAACCGAATCGTCTTCGGCAGAGGCCAGCATGTAATAGCTGATACCGATACCGGCCAATTCAGTGCTGATATAAAAATCCGCAAAGTCGAGCGTTGAGTCCGCAGCACCCGGATACAGATATGAGATGTAACCAACTTCCAGCGGCAAGCCACCGATTTCAGTTGAATAGCTGGCATAAATATCCAGCTCATAATTGGCGCTGTCATCTTCGCTGGCGCCCAATGAGCCAACCCATGTGCCAAGTGCAAAGCCATTGCCAAAATCGACATCAAGGCCACCGGACAGGCTGGCATCGCCGGATGCTTGGCTATTACCGCGCCAGATATAATCAGTGGTCGCGCCGACATTACCTTCGACAGAGACCTCGGCCAGTGCCGGGCTCAGCATGGTGCCGGCCATCAGCGCGGCGAT
>CBFIIT010000011.1:0-38544 GCA_965662725.1 Alphaproteobacteria bacterium
TAGAAAACCCCTGTTAAAGCTGCAATTTTCATTGCGTATGTGGCTTAACGTTTCTTCGGGAGCGTTAGGCCTTTTTTTATGCAAATTGTTGAAAATCCGTTCACTCCACTCATTCGTTTTGAGTCGGGGTGACGACGAAATAAGGCTCACGCTCAATACGTCGTGGCCGTTCTTTGACCGGTTTTTCTAACGCCCCGACACCTGCGAAAGCAGGTGTCGTTTGCCTTTGTGGTTTGAGCCTAAGTCGGGGTGTTGGCTGAATAAATAAGCTCTTCAGAGTGAATAGGCCAATGAACGAGCAAATAACTAGAAACGCCCCGATGCCAAAGCATTAAACTCCAAGCTGCTTTTCAACCTCTGCCCAATCGACCTTACCTTTTTCAGCAATGAACACCAATTCGGGGGTGCGCGTGTCGGCCTCGACAAGAGTGTGGCGGTTGCCGACCAATTGCAGACGATGCGTGCCGGTATGGCCTTTGGCGCGGGCAAGTGGCAGCGCTGTTAGTAGCGCTTCCAGCTTTTCAATATCCAGCGGCGTGTCGGCGGTAAAAGCAAAACTATCGAACAGGCTATCGGCAAAAAGCGGTGCATCAGCCGCCATATCAGGAAGGGCAGAGGGCGCGCCGGACAGCATATCGGCCAATACCGCTTCATCAGGTGCCGCGATGGGCGCATCGGTTAATTGACTGATAAGCGCGCGCGCGGCTGCCCCATTATCAGCGGTTAAATCGGTTTTCGTCAGCAGGCAATAATCAGCCTGTGCGATTTGCCGCTGCACCAATTTGCCGGTGAATTTATCATTGCGCTTGGTGGCGATGGTTTCGCCATCAATGGCCACGTAAATGCCCGATAATTGTAACCCGCTTACACCGTAACCGAGATAGGCCAGCCGCACCGGTTCGCCCGCACCGCTGGCTTCGACCAGCACATGTTCGGGCGGCGTGTCCATCTGGGCAAGCTCTTGTAATTGTTTCAGCGCGTCATCTTGCAACTGACAACACGCGCAGCCATTGGCCAACGAAATGGTGTCGCCATTATGCTCGGCAATCAAACCGGCATCGATATTCACCGCGCCGAAATCATTAACCAGCACAGTCAGGCGTTTGCCCCCGCGAAGAGAGGTGTTGCCGGTCAGCAGGCGATTGATGAGCGTGGTTTTGCCGGCGCCGAGATAGCCGCCCAAAATGGTCAAAGGAAGATTGCGCGATGTGTCGGTTTCGGTCATTTGTCAATTTTATGAGGGGTTCCGCCAAACACAGTGCCCCAAATCTCAATATCTTTAAGTCCCGCCGCGCCGACCTCAAACGGGTCTTGCTCCAATACGGTAAAGTCAGCGCGCTTACCGGCGCGCAATGTGCCGACCTCGTGCTCCAGTCCCAGCACATAAGCGGCATCAATGGTGATGGCGCGCAAAGCATCTTCCAGTGGCACAATCTCATGCGGGCCGACAATTTCACCGGCTTCGTTTTCACGCGTCGCCGCCACCCAAGCTGAGTTAAGCGGCAGGGCCGGCGCCATGGTGTAATCGGAATGCAGCGCGAAGGGAATATCATTGCGTTTCAATGTGCCGAGCCGCGCCATATTATGCGCCCGCTCTGTGCCGATACCGTCTTGCGCATAAATCGCGCTTAGCTCGTGCAGATAATAGACATTGACCGAAGCAATCGCGCCCAAATCTTTCATCCGGCGCACTTGTTCAGGCGTCGACAGGCCGAAATGCTCAATCGTCCAGCGATGGTTAAAGCGCGGCTTTTCATTCTGTAAGTTTTCCAGCGTATCCAGCGCCAGTTCCAGCCCCATATCGCCGGTGCAATGCACATGCACTTTATAGCCCTTATGCCAAAACAGCCTCGCTGCTTCTTCAAACCTTTCCGGCACCATTAGCCATTCGCCTTCATGCCCATCCAGATAGCCCGGCTCGCCGACCATCATTAGTTGCGAGAAGAATGCGCCATCGGTGAACAGTTTGGCGTGGTCGGTAAAGAACAGGTTTTCAGTATTCAGTTTTGGATAATCCTCAACATCGGCCAGCACACGGCTGAAATCACCATCATGCGCCAAAGCCAGCACATTCGGCGTGTAATGCACACGAAACGGCGTCGTTTCAGCGGCAAACACATTTTGTGCCGCCTGCCATTCCAAATCGAAATTGAAAATACCGATACCCATATCACCGACCGTGGTATGGCCGCCAAAATGCGTCACTTGTTTAAGGCGCTGCATGCCCAGGCCAAACACTTCCGGCGACATGATGATCGGGTTCAGCGCGTTAATCGCAATGCGCAGGCCGTTTTCATAAAACACTCCGCCATCCAAATCGACTTGCGGATGGCCGCCAACCTCATTGGTGTTCAAGTCAAAATGCTCAATCGCCGCGCTGTTCATAATCACTTCATGGAAAGAGCGATGCCAGACAATCACCGGCCGGTCAGGGCAGGCGGCGTCCAGCTCTTTGCGGGTCACATTGCCGTGCCAATTACGGTGATACCCCCAAGTAAAAAACGGTTTCTCCTCGCCATTATCGGCCAGTTCTCTCAGTCGCTTCAAATAATCATCATGGGTTTTTGTTGCCGGCACTTTTTCCCATGGCAAATCCCACTCCAGTGCGGTGATGAATTGCATCGGTAAAATCACCGCCGCCATGGACGGGTGCAAATGCGGGTCAATAAAACCCGGCATGATAATTTTATCGGCAAATTGATCGTCAAATTTATGCGGGTGGCGGTTGAGCCATGGTTTTAAACTCTGCGGCGTGCCGACTTCCAAAATTTGTCCATCACGAACGGCAATCGCCGTGCCGTGCGGATGCGATGGCTCCATTGTGTGAATGGCTTTCGCCGTAAATACCGTAATCTCGGACATGAATTCCCCCCAAAAAGCTTGCACCAGTGTAGCAAAACACGGCAAGCTTGCAGCATGTAATCAACGCTTTCTTGGGAGGGAAAAATGGAAGCTTCAGCTATTTTACAACCTGTTGTTGCGCTGGGTCTTTGGACAGCCGTGATTATGGTGTGGATGTATGCAACCCGCATTCCGGCTATCGGTAATGCCAATATTCCGGACGATGAAATGGGCCATCCGGCCGGTATGCAAATGCTGCCATCGGAAGTGCGCCGCATTGCCGATAATTACAATCACTTGTTCGAGCAACCGACGGTTTTCTATGCCATTGCTCTAACCATTGCGGTTGCCGGTCATGTCGATGCTTGGGCGGTCAATCTGGCTTGGGCATTTGTCGCGCTTCGTGTGGTGCATTCGCTGGTGCAGGCCACGGTCAATATAGTGCTGCTGCGCTTTGGCATTTTTGTCATTAGCTGGCTGGTGCTGATTGCGATGATGGTGCGCGAAGCATTGGTCATTTTTTAGGCCAAAACACAAGTTAAGTGACGGTGACATCACACGGATGACTTTCTCAGCTAAATACGCATTTTAAGCATTGGCTGAATTGTTTTTGAAAGGGCGGTCTTCGGGCCGCCCTTTTTTCTTGTCACCTGCCGGTCAATGCAGCTTGCCAGCCGGCCCCGAAAGCGCATAAAACAAAGGCAAGTTAAGAGGATAGAAATGGCTTCATATCAATATGTTTACGTAATGGACAAACTTTCAAAAACCTATGCCGGTGGCAAGCAGGTTTTGAAAGAGGTTCGCCTGTCATTTTTCCCGGGTGCCAAAATCGGCATTGTCGGTGTCAATGGTGCCGGTAAATCGACGCTTTTGAAAATCATGGCCGGTATTGATAAGGAATATCAGGGCGAGGCTTGGGCCGCCGAGGGAGCGAAAGTCGGCTATCTTGAGCAGGAGCCACAACTCAATCCGGAAAAAGATGTATTCGGTAATGTGATGGAAGGCGTGGCTGAAAAGCAGGCGCTTTTGGAACGTTATAATGAGCTGGCGATGAATTATTCCGACGAAACGGCGGAAGAAATGGCGTCACTGCAAGACCAGATTGACTCGCAAAACCTATGGGATTTGGACGCGCAAGTAGAGCAGGCCATGGATGCATTGCGCTGTCCGCCCGGCGACAGTTCGGTAGAGCATTTATCGGGTGGTGAAAAACGCCGTGTGGCTTTGTGTAAACTTTTATTGGAAAAACCGGACCTGCTACTGCTTGATGAACCGACCAACCATCTCGATGCCGAGACAGTTGCATGGCTGCAGCATCATTTGGCGGATTTTGCCGGCACGGTAGTTTTGGTCACGCACGATCGCTATTTCCTCGACCAGATTACCGGTTGGATACTCGAACTCGATCGCGGCCAAGGTATTCCTTATGAAGGCAATTACTCGAATTGGCTGGAGCAAAAGCAAAAACGCTTGGAACAAGAAGCGCGTGAAGATGACAGCAAGAGCAAAACTCTGGCCCGCGAATTGGACTGGATTCGCCAATCGCCAAAAGCGCGCCAGGCCAAGTCGAAAGCGCGTATTAATGCTTATGAAGAAATGCTGGAAAGCCAAGGCCGCGAAGATGTGGGCCGTGCGCAAATCACCATCCCGTCCGGCCCGCGATTGGGCGGCATTGTGTTGGAAGCTGAAAATCTCAGCAAAGGTTTTGAAGATAAACTGCTGATTGACAATCTTTCGTTTAAATTGCCGCCCGGCGGCATTGTCGGTGTTATCGGCCCGAACGGTGCGGGTAAAACAACTTTGTTCAAAATGCTGACCGGCAGCGAGCAGCCTGATGATGGCGCGTTGCGCGTCGGTGACACGGCGGTGATGGGCTATGTTGATCAAAGCCGCGATAGCTTGGCGGACGATAAAAATGTCTGGGAAGAAATTTCCGGCGGTAATGATATTCTCGAGCTTGGCAATCGCGAGATGAATTCGCGCGCTTATGTCAGTGCGTTTAATTTCCGTGGTGGCGACCAACAAAAGAAAGTCGGCCTGTTGTCAGGTGGTGAACGCAATCGGGTGCATTTGGCGAAAATGCTTAAATCCGGCTCCAATCTATTGCTGCTCGATGAGCCGACCAATGACCTTGATGTTGAAACACTTCGCGCCTTGGAAGAGGGTTTGGAAGAGTTTGCCGGATGCGCCGTTATCATCTCTCACGATCGTTGGTTTCTCGACCGTATCGCGACGCATATTCTGGCCTTTGAAGGCAATAGTCATGTCGAATGGTTTGAAGGCAATTACGCCGATTATGAAGAAGACCGCAAACAGCGCCTTGGTGCCGATGCGGAAGTGCCGAAGCGGATTAAATATAAGCAGTTCAGCCGCTAGTTAAGCGCCTACTCGTCGCCGGTTTCGACCTGCTTACGCAAATGGCTGAGCAACGCGTTGATATCGCCTTTGTTGTTTTTCAGCACTGAGGCGAAGCTATCGCGTTGTTCTTGCGCCATCCATACGCCAAGCACACGCACGTCAAACAGAGAGAAACTGCCGTCTTTTTCGCGCACCAGCCACCAATCAATACTTATCGGCTCGCGGCCATTGGCAAACTCAATGCGGCTGGCAATCACGAAATTGCGTTTCTTCGCTTGCCCCTTGCCGATCATAACTTTTTCATTTGAATATTCGCCCAGCCGATTGGCATAGACTTTGATAATCAAATCATTCAGCAGGGTCTGAAAGCTGGCGAAGTCATCTTTCGATATTTTGCGCACAAACTGCCCAAGCGTGAAACGGGCAATGCGGCGCATATTGGCGCGCTCATCAAGAATTTTCCGAAAACCTGCTTCGCGGGCGGCGCTGCTCTCAGAGGTGGTCAGCACCATAATCGCTTCATCAGCCAGTTCGGTAACAAAGCTTCGCGCCAATTCAATATCAGCTTCGGTCGGCTGGTTTGCATAAGCGGCGAAAGGGGCTGCGATGAAAAGCGTAAGAGCTAAAACGAATGCGCGCATTTTGCGTCTCCTAAAAATCGTCCATATCGTCAAACTCGTCCAAATCCGGCAAATCGTCAATATCCGTTACACCATTGGCAATTTCGCTGGCGCGGTTTTGTTGATACAGGCTGCGCACCGTAGCGTAAAAATCAACCGAAGAGCGTTCAATCTCATCCAGCGTGGTAAGGGCATCGGCGCGGTAATCAATGCCGTCAACCGCATAGCGGCCGATCGCATTTTCCAAGTGCCAATCCTCTTGATGGGTCATCGGGTCAAATGCCCAGTCAATTATCCAACCGGAAAATTCGCGCGGGCTGGATGGGCCGTAAATCGGCGTAAACAAATACGGCCCTTCCGGCAGTCCCCAAACCGCCATTGTTTGGCCGAAATCTTCATAATGTTTTTCAAAGCCTAAATGCTTGGCCGGGTCAAACAGACCGAAAATGCCGACCGTGCTGTTAATGCCGAAGCGCAGCGCGGTGGTGCTGGCGCGCTTGCCTTCCAGCTGAAACACATCATTGGCCAGCGTTACCGGCGATGCCAAATTGTCGAGAAAATTGCGCACTGAGCGGCGCACAGGCGAGGGGATATAGCGATAGCCGCGTGCCACCGGTTTGATGATGTAATTATCCAGTTCAACATTCACCTTGAACATGAAGCGATTGCTGCGCTCCAGCGGATCTCTATTCACCATTTCGCCGGTTCCGGCGCAGGCAGATAATGTTACGGCAAGTGTGGCGGTCAGCAGGAGGCGTCGCAGCATGATGTTTTCCTCTTTGCGCGCCAATTTAGGCTTATTTGCGGGCTTGTCAAAGCGGTGTTTCAGCCATTTAGCCCAATATCCTTGACATATAAAGATATCTTTATATAACTGGCTACATGGACCGCTTACTATCCACGTTACGCGCCGCCGGCGAACCGACACGGCTTCGCATCCTTGCCATTCTGGCTTTGGGTGAATTGACCGTGTCCGAACTGACGCAAGTTCTGCTGCAAAGCCAACCGCGCATTTCGCGGCATTTGAAATTACTGGCTGATGCCGGTCTGGTGATGCGTTATCCGGAGGGAAGTTGGGTGTTTTACCGCCTGCATGAGCAGGCTGATATAAGCGCTCTTTTGGCCGAGATTATTGCCAGCTTGCCGCAAGATGACCATGATTTACAACGCGACCGCGAGCGATTGGCCGAAGTGCGGGCTGAACGCGCGGCGCGGGCGCAATCTTATTTTGCCGCCAATGCCGCGCAATGGGATGAATTACGCGCGCATCATATTCCCGAAACCGAGATTGAGCAGCGCATGAGTGGGCTGATTGGTGGGCGCGATATTGATTTGCTGGTCGACTTGGGCACCGGCACCGGCCGCATGCTCGAAATTTTCGGGCCGCGTTGCACGCGCGCTGTCGGCTTTGATGTCAGTCCTGATATGTTGACTATTGCGCGCGCCAAGCTGGATGAACATGGTGGTGAAAATTGTCAGGTGCGGCAGGGCGATTGCGCCAATGTGCCATTGGAAGACAATGTTGCCGATATCGTTATCTTGCATCAAGTGCTGCATTTTCTTGATGATCCGCAGCGCGCAATAAATGAAGCAGCGCGCATTACCCGCCCGGGCGGGACGATATTAGTGGCTGATTTCGGGCCGCATGATATGGAAGTTTTGCGCGACGAGCACGCGCATCGTCGCCTCGGTTTCGCCGATGAAGAAATGCACAATATGGTTCAATCAGCGGGCCTTCGCCTCATTGCTGCCGATATGCTGGCGGCCAAAAACACGCAATTATCTGTCGCCATGTGGCAGGCCGAAAAAACAGAAAGAAACGCATAATGACCGGCATTAGTTTTGAATTTTTTCCTCCAAAATCCGAAGCAGCGGGCGAGAAATTATGGCAGTCAATTGGCCGCCTCGCTCCATTGCAACCGGATTTCGTGTCAGTGACTTATGGGGCTGGCGGCTCGACCCGCGACCGAACCCATGCTTGCGTGAAGCGGATTATTGACGAAACCGATTTGAAACCGGCGGCGCATTTGACCTGCGTCGCTGCCTCAAAGGCCGAAGTCGATAGTGTGGTTGATGATTATGCCGCGGCCGGTGTGCGCCATGTGGTAGCCCTGCGCGGCGACATGCCGGATATGGGCGCGTTCCAAGCACATGCGGACGGCTATGCCGGTTCGGTAGAGCTGGTAGAAGCGTTGGCCAAGCGTGGCGGTTTTGACATCACGGTCAGCGCTTATCCGGAAAAGCATCCCGAAAGCGGCTCATTGGATGCCGATATTGATTTGCTGAAGGCAAAAATTGATGCCGGTGCGACCCGCGCCATTACGCAATTTGTTTTCGATACAGCGGCGCATTTGCGGTTTCGCGACAAGCTGGCCGCTGCCGGTGTCACCATACCGGTAATTGCCGGTATTATGCCGACAACCAATTTTGTCGGGGCAAAGCGCATGGCTGCGGCCTGCGGCGCAACAATGCCGCAATGGTTGGATGATGCCTATGCCGGATTGGAAGAAGACGCCGATACGCGCAAACATATTGCCGCATCCGTGGCGGTTGACCAATGCCGAGAACTGATTGAAGAAGGCTTCGGTCACTTGCATTTTTATACTTTGAACCAGGCTGATTTAACCTTTGCCGTTTGCCGCATATTGAAGCTCGGCGCCGCCCGCGATTGATAGAGTGAGGGATATTATGAGTTGGACGCGTGACACACGTATTGCCGAATTGGATAAGCTGACGGCTGAGCGAATTTTGATGCTGGATGGTGCGATGGGCACGATGATTCAGCGTTACAAGCTGGATGAAGCGGCTTATCGCGGTGATCGTTTTGCCAATTATCATGCTGATGTGGCAGGCAATAATGACCTTTTGTCGCTCACCCAGCCGGATATAGTTCGCGAAATTCATACCGCCTATTTGGAAGCGGGCAGTGATTTGGTTGAAACCAATACGTTTTCATCCACCACGATTGCGCAAGCCGATTATGATATGGAGCATTTGGCTTATGAGCTGAATGTTGAGAGCGCGCGGCTGGCCCGCGAAGCCTGTGATGCGATTGAAACGACTGACCCGTCACGGCCGCGTTATGTCGCGGGCGCACTTGGGCCGACCAATCGCACAGGTTCCATTTCACCTGACGTCAATGACCCGGGCATGCGCAATGTGACTTATGATGAATTGCGCGAAGCCTATGCCGAAGCGACACGCGGTCTGATTGAAGGCGGTGCCGATATTATTCTGGTTGAGACGGTATTTGATACGCTGAATGCGAAAGCTGCCGTGCATGCCGTGCAAGATGTGTTTGAGGAAACCGGCATCACCCTGCCATTGATGATTTCCGGTACGATTACCGACAGATCCGGCCGCACATTATCCGGCCAAACCACTGAAGCGTTTTGGAATTCATTGCGCCATACCAAGCCGTTTGCCGTGGGGCTGAATTGCGCTTTGGGAGCTGAAGAAATGCGTCCCTATGTGGCGGAAATTGCGCGCGTCGCGAATACTAATGTTTGCATTTACCCCAATGCCGGTCTGCCGAATGAGTTTGGTGAATATGACCAAATGGCTGAAGAGATGGCTGAGGTTGTCGGTGAATTTGCCGAAGCCGGATTGGTCAATATTCTCGGCGGTTGCTGCGGCACAACGCCTGACCATATTCAAGCGATTGCCAATGCAGCGGCCAATCATAAGCCGCGCGCGATACCTGAGATTGCGCCGCTCATGCGTCTATCGGGTCTTGAGCCGTTCACCAAAACCGACGAAATTCCTTTTATAAATGTCGGTGAGCGGACCAATGTTACCGGTTCGGCACGTTTTCGGAAGCTGATTACCGAAGGCGATTTTGATACGGCATTGGAAATTGCCCGTCAGCAGGTTGAGAACGGCGCGCAGATTATCGACATTAATATGGATGAGGGGATGTTGGACAGTGAAGCGGCAATGGTGCGCTTCCTCAATCTGGCAGCCACTGAGCCGGATATCGCGAAAGTGCCGGTGATGATCGACAGTTCCAAATGGGAAATTATCGAAGCGGGTTTGAAATGCGTGCAAGGCAAGCCGGTGGTTAATTCCATTTCTTTGAAAGAAGGCGAAGAACCGTTTTTGGAGCAAGCGCGCGCCTGCTTGCGCTATGGCGCGGCGGTGATTGTCATGGCGTTTGATGAAGACGGACAGGCCGACACGGCGGAACGCAAATTCGAGATTTGTCAGCGTTCTTATAAAATCCTCACCGAGAAAGTCGGTTTTCCGCCGGAAGATATTATTTTCGACCCGAATGTGTTTGCGGTCGCGACCGGCATTGAAGAGCATGATAATTACGCCGTTGACTTCATCGAAGCGACACAACGTATTCGTACGGAATTGCCGCATGCGCATGTGTCGGGCGGGGTTTCCAATATCTCGTTTTCTTTCCGCGGCAATGAGCCGGTGCGCGAAGCGATGCACTCGGCATTTCTCTATCACGCGATTGGCGTTGGCATGGATATGGGTATTGTGAATGCTGGTCAGTTGGCGATTTATGAAGATATTGAACCGAAGCTGAAGCAAGGGGTTGAGGATGTTTTGCTCAACCGCCGTGCCGATGGCACAGATCGTTTATTGGAAATTGCAGAGCAATATCGCGGCCAGAAGGGCGCGCAGCAAGAAGCCGATTTAAGCTGGCGCGAAAATGATGTCGGCGCGCGATTAATGCATGCGCTGGTAAATGGGTTGGCTGATTTTATTGAAGAAGATACGGAAGAAGCGCGGCAAGCATTTGACCGTCCGCTGCACGTCATTGAAGGGCCGCTCATGGACGGCATGAACCGCGTCGGTGATTTGTTCGGGGCCGGTAAAATGTTCTTGCCGCAAGTGGTGAAATCGGCCCGCGTGATGAAGCGCGCCGTGGCCTATCTCGAACCGTTTATGGAAGAAGAAAAAATTGCATCCGGTGCTACAAGCTCGTCAAAAGGCAAGGTGCTGATGGCGACAGTGAAGGGTGATGTGCATGATATCGGCAAGAATATCGTCGGCGTTGTGCTGCAATGTAATAATTTCGATGTCATTGATATGGGCGTGATGGTTCCGGCCAATGATATTATCGATAAAGCGGTTGAAGAAAACGTCGATATTATCGGTTTGAGCGGATTGATTACGCCAAGCCTTGATGAAATGTGCCATGTGGCGGCTGAAATGGAACGGCGCGGATTGGATATCCCGCTGCTGATTGGCGGCGCAACGACCTCAAAAGTGCATACGGCGGTGAAAATCAATCCGAATTATGCACAAGGACAAACTGTCTATGTCACGGATGCCAGCCGTGCGGTGGGTGTCGCCAGTAATTTGCTGTCGGAAGAAAAAAGCGCGACTTATCAGTCAGAAATTCGTGCCGATTATGAAGCAATGGCGGAAGCGCATGCGCGTGGTCGGGCTGAAGATAAGCGCACACCGATTGGCGAAGCGCGGGAAAACGCTTGGACGCCGAAGGAAGAGCATCAACCGGTGAAGCCGCAATTCACTGGCACCAAGACTTTTGATGATTATGATTTGGCTGAGTTGCGCGACTATATTGACTGGACGCCATTCTTCCAAAGCTGGGATTTGCATGGTCGTTATCCGGCCATTTTGACCGATGATGTGGTCGGCGAGGCGGCGACCGGCCTGTTTAAAGATGCGCAGGAAATGCTCGATCAAATGATTGAAGAAAAATGGCTGACGGCTAAAGCGGTTATCGGTTTCTGGCCGTGTGCCCGCGACGGTGATGACATTGTCATTTATCATGATGAAGAGCGCACAAAGGAGCGCACACGCTTGCATACATTGCGCCAACAAATGCAGCGCAGTAATGGGCAAGCAAGCAAGCGGGCTAATTACGCGCTGGCCGATTTCATCAATGAAGGGGCTGATTATATTGGCGGCTTTGCCGTCACCACCGGTCATGGTGAAGATGATGTGGCGAAGCGGTTTGAAGAAGCCGGCGATGATTACAGTTCCATCATGTCAAAAGCCTTGGCCGACCGCTTGGCGGAAGCCTTTGCCGAGCGCATGCACCAGCGCGTGCGGACTGAGTTTTGGGGCTATGCAGCCGATGAAGCATTGGACAATACCGCGCTGATTGAAGAGAAATACAATGGCATTCGTCCTGCTCCCGGTTATCCGGCGCAGCCCGACCATACGGAAAAAGCCACTTTGTTTGAGCTACTGGACGCAGAAAACCAAGCCGATATTTCACTGACCGAGAGCTTTGCCATGTGGCCGGGTGCGGCGGTGTCGGGTTTGTATTTTGCGCATCCTGAAAGCAGCTATTTCGGTGTCGGTAAAATTGACCGCGACCAAGTGGCCGATTATGCAGCGCGCAAAGGCATGGATGTAAAAATCTGCGAGAAATGGCTGGCGCCGATTTTGTCATACACGCCGTAAATGAATCCGCTACACTCGCGCCATGTCAGTTTGGGGCAAAATAGCGGGCATAGCTGCGGGCTATGCATTGGGCGGTGTGCCCGGCGCGCTGGTCGGTGGACTGGCGGGGCATTTTGCACTCGACCGTATCAATGACCGACAGGTTATCTTCACCATTGCGATGATTTCTCTGGCCGCGAAAATGACCCGCGCCGATGGCGATGTGTCGCCGATTGAGGTGCAGGCGGTGCAAGATATGATGCGCGTACCGGATAGCGAATTGCGCAATATGGAGCGGGTGTTTCGGTTGGCGCAAGAAGATGTCGCCGGATTTGACAGCTATGCCAAGCAAGTTGCCGATATTTATGCCGACAGCCCGCAAGTGCTGGAAGATGTGCTGGATGTGCTGTTTTATATTGCCTATGCGGATGGCGTATTGCATCCGGCGGAGCAGCAATTCCTCGAAATTGTCGCTGATATTTTCAATATTAATGACAGCGATTTCAAACGCATTCAGGCGCATCATGATGGCAGCGTGGTTGACCCGTATACGGTTTTGGGAGTTGGCCGTCATGCCGATGATACGAAAGTAAAAGAAGCATGGCTGGCGGCAGTGCGCGATAATCACCCTGATCAATTGCAAGCGCGCGGCATGCCCCCCGAAATGATGCATATTGCAACGGCGCGCATGGCGTCGATAAATGAAGCATGGGAAACGGTAAGACAGGAGCGCGGCTTATGAGCGGTTCATCGAATTGGCAGGACAGGATTTTAAGGCCCGATAATGCGGTCGAACAAATGAAGCAAAAGGCTGCATTGCGCGCCTTAGAGCAGGTTGAAAGCGGCATGAAACTGGGCTTGGGCACCGGTTCAACGGCGCGCTATTTTGTCGATGGCTTGGGTGCGAAAGTGGCCGATGGGCTTGAGGTTGTTTGCGTGCCGACTTCTGAGGCGACGCGCGAGCAGGCGCTCAGTCTCGATATAAAGCTGGCTTCTTTGGATGAATTGAAGCGGCTTGATTTAACGGTTGATGGGGCTGATGAGTTGGACGCGGATTTGCGGCTGATTAAAGGCGGTGGCGGCGCGCTGCTGCGTGAAAAAATTGTCGCGGCCGCATCTGAGCTGATGATTGTTATTGCAGATGACAGCAAAAAAGTGGCGACATTGGGTGCGTTTGATTTGCCGGTCGAAGTGAATATGTTTGCGCATGGCGCAACGGCAGCGGCGATTGCCGATGCGTTAAGCGAAACCGGTCATCAGGGGGCGATAAATTTACGCGGCGATGACAGCCCTTTTATCACCGATGGCGGGCACTATATTTATGATTGTGCCTTGCGGCAGATAGAAGACCCTGAGGGTTTGGCGCAAGCGCTTTTGAATGTGCCGGGTGTTGTTGAACACGGGCTGTTTCTGGGCTATGCCACGGCAGCAATTTTGGCCGGCAATGACGGCCTGATTGAAATGGGAAAACTATGAGTTTTGATTGCGACCTTTTTGTTATCGGTGCAGGCAGGCGCTCATATAGCGAAGCGGTAGCGCAAAAAAGACGCTGCCTGAAGGCGACGGATAAAGGGCTTTAAATGAATTACGATTACGACCTTTTTGTTATCGGTGCAGGCAGCGGCGGAGTGCGGGCAGCGCGCATGAGCGCCAGCCATGGCGCGAAAGTGGCGGTGGCCGAAGAATATCGCGTTGGCGGCACTTGCGTCATTCGCGGCTGTGTACCGAAAAAACTATTCGTTTATGCCAGCCATTTCGCCGAAGAATTTGAAGATGCGGCAGGCTTTGGTTGGACGCTGGGCGATGCCAAGTTCGATTGGCCGACTTTGGTTAAAAACAAAGATGCTGAGATTGACCGGCTCAACAGTATTTACATAAAAAATTTGGAGGCCTCCGGCGTTGAAATTTTGACCGGACGTGCGACAGTGAAAGACGCGCATACGGTTTCATTAGGCGGGCGCGATATCACCGCCAAATATATTTTGGTGGCGGTGGGCGGCACGCCCTTCATGCCGCAAATTGACGGTATTGAGTATGCGATTTCTTCCAATGAGGCGTTTCATATTGAGACGCTGCCGGATGATATTATCGTCGTGGGCGGCGGTTATATTGCGGTTGAATTTGCCGGTATTTTTAACGGGCTGGGCGTTAATACGACGCTGGTTTATCGCGGTGAAAAAATATTGCGCGGCTTTGATGAAGAGGTGCGCGACCACCTTTCCGCCGAAATGGCGAGCAAGGGCGTGAGCATTAAAACCGAAAGCGATATTGCCGCGATTGCCAAAACTGAAAGCGGCTACGCCGTTACCTATAAGGATGGCAGCACGCAAGACACCGGCTTGGTGATGTATGCAACAGGCCGCGCGCCAATGACTGACGGATTGGGACTGGAAAATGCCGGTGTTGAATTGGGCGCAAAAGGCGAGATTAAAGTCGATGCCTATTCCAAGACCAATATAGACAGCATTTATGCGGTCGGCGATGTGACGGCGCGGGCCGAATTAACGCCGGTTGCCATTCGCGAAGGCGCGGCCTTTGCCGAGACGGTGTTTAATGACAACCCGATGGCAGTCGATCATTCGATTATTGCCACAGCGGTTTTCTCGCAGCCGCCCATTGGTACGGTCGGTCTCAGCGAAGAGGCGGCGCGTGCTGCAGGGCGTGAGATTGATGTTTATGCGGCCAGCTTTCGGCCGATGAAAAACACGCTTTCGGGCAATCCGGAAAAGACGCTGATGAAGCTGATTGTCGATAGGGCGGATGACAAGGTTCTGGGCTTGCATATTGTCGGGCCGGATAGCGGTGAGATGATACAGGCTTTTGCCGTTGCCATTACCATGGGCGCAACCAAGGCGCAGTTTGATGCGACAGTGGCCGTGCATCCGACCGCGGCGGAAGAACTGGTAACGTTTAAACAACCGAGAAACAGCTAAATGGTGCGGCAACGGGCAAAGCAGGCCGGTAAGACGGCACAACAGGCGGCGCAAAAAGCCGCCAAGCGGGTGGCCGATACGGCGCGCAATGTTGATTTGTCGAAAGTCAATATATCGAAAGTCGACCCGCGCAATATTGATATAAAAAATGTTGAATTGCCGCGTTTTGACTGGGAGCGGGGTCGCTTTGTCCGCAAAGATGAGAGCGAAGTGGTCGGCCATAGCTTTCATGCTGAAGATGTCGCTTGGCCGTTGCGCTTGGTTGGCTGGTTGGTCAATCGTTATATTCGCTTATGCGAAATGACCAGCAGCCTGCTTGTCGCCGGTGACGGGCCGTTTGTGAAACTGCAAAGCCAGGGCAAACCGGTGATTGTGCTGGTTTGGCATGGGCGCAATTTTCAGGCCATTCCGATGGCGCGGCTGTTCATCAGTCCGATTACCGCACTGACCTCGCGCTCGCGCGATGGCGCGATGATTGCCAATGTCATTCGCCCGTTCGGCTATGGCGCCATTCAGGGCAGTGGCACCGGCGCGGCGGCGAAGAAACGCACCAATCCTAAAAAGCGCGGCATGCAGGCGTTTCGCGGCATGTTGAGGCATTTGAAAAACGGCGAAATGGTATTGGCCACCGCCGATGTACCGCCCGGCCCGGTGTTTGAAACCGGCCCCGGCATGATCAAGCTGGCGGCTAAATCGGGCGCAGCCATCATGCCAATCGGCGCCAGCTACAGCCCCGAATTGCCGATTGCCGGCACATGGGATAAATCAAAATTACCGCTGCCTTTCGCCCGCCGCAGCTTGGTGTTTGGCGAACCGATTTATGTCGAAGACGGCGATGACAAAGCCATTGAAGCGGCTTGCCAACGCGTCACCGACGCCCTCAACGCCGTGCAGGGCGATGCTGAGGCTATGCTTGGCAAAAGGCCTTAGTAAGCGGGTAAGGCAAGTAAATTCGTATTTAACTTATTGCTTTCATTGTAAATATTTGAAAATAAGTTTTTGCTAATCTATCCCCGCATTGGAAAACAGGCTGAAAATGCCTAACCGCTTTCTATTTGACTGTGCCGCTCTCGCTTCATAGTGTCAGTGCAATAACAACAAAAAGAGGTGTTGAAATGGGTGTCAGAAAGCCGCGTATTATGGTGTTCAGTGTCGATATTGAATGGGTTGCCGAAGACAAGGCTTATCTAGCGACAAGCAAAGACATTACGGGCCTGGTTGTCGGTGCGGAAAGCTTACCGCAAATGATGGAAAGCCTGACAGAATTGGTACCGATTTTGCTTGAAGAAAATCACGGGATTATTCTTGGCGAAGACGATGGTCACGAGTTGAAACTATCGACTAATTTGCCCGCAGGCGTATTGCTGGGAAATGTGACTGCGGCTTAACCCGTGAAGCAAAGAGAATTGAGGCGCCTATTGCGCGCGCATGGTTGCACGTTCGTGCGCGAAGGCGGACGCCATGAGATATGGACGAGCCCCGGTGGAGAAAAATTTCCTGTACCACGCGGCACCGTCAAACAAAAATCATTGTTGGTCGCTATTCTCAAACAAGCAGGAATTGAGGATTAAGCCGTTTTTGCGAGTTCCGTGCGGTAAGCGCTTATACCACCGACTTGCCCTGACACGTCCAGCAGCGTCAGCTGATGGCGACCCGTTTCGGCGGGTGGGCCATGAGGCCAAACTTCCGCCGAAATAGACATGAACCAAAGGTAGAAACAGAAGCTTTCCCGTTTCAAGGTCAGGCCGTTTTTGCGAGTTCCGTGCGGTAAGCGCTTATACCCTCTGCAATCAAGAAAGCCAGTTCAAGCGCTTGGCTGCCATTCAGGCGCGGGTCGCAATGCGTGTGATAGCGGCTTGATAAATCTTCTTCCGAAATCGCCTGCGCGCCACCAAGACACTCAGTCACGTTTTGGCCGGTCATCTCGAAATGAATACCACCGGCATGTGTGCCCTCGGCTCGGTGCACGCCCATAAAGCGTTGCACTTCGGTAAGGATGCGGTCAACCGGACGGGTTTTATAGCCGTTTGACGCTTTAATCGTATTGCCGTGCATCGGGTCGCAAGACCAAACAACCTTGCGGCCTTCGCTCTCTACCTTACGGATGAGGGCAGGCAGATGATTTTCAACATTGTCATGGCCAAAGCGCGCAATCAGCGTGATGCGACCCGGCTCATTTTCAGGGTTCAGCTTATCCAGCAATGTTATCAGTTCATCCGGCTCCAGCGACGGGCCGCATTTCAGGCCAATCGGGTTTTTAACGCCGGAAAGAAATTCAACATGCGCGCCATCAGGCTGGCGCGTGCGGTCGCCAATCCAAAGCATATGCGCCGAGGTGTCATAATGCTCGCCACTGGTGCTGTCGAGGCGGGTCAGTGCTTGCTCATAGCCAAGCAGCAGCGCTTCATGGCTGGTATAGAAATCGACCATGCCCATTTGCGGGGCGGTGGTGCTGGTAATGCCGCAAGCGGCCATGAATTCCATCGCTTGGTCAATTTGACCGGCCATTTCCTCATAGCGCGCGCCCTGCGGGCTATCGGCAACAAAGCCTTGGTTCCAGCGATGCACTTCGTTCAAATCGGCATAGCCGCCTTTGGCGAAAGCGCGCAGCAGATTAAGCGTCGAGGCAGCTTGGCGGTAAGCGGCAATTTGCCGTTCCGGGTCCGGTACACGCGCGCCGCTTTCAAATTCAATGCCATTGATAATGTCACCGCGATAGCTCGGCAATTCGACCCCATCAATGGTCTCGGTATCGGCAGAGCGCGGCTTGGCAAATTGTCCGGCCATGCGCCCGACTTTAATCACCGGCAGCTTGGCACCGAAAGTCAGCACCACAGACATTTGCAGCATCACCCGAAATGTGTCGCGAATATTATCGGCATGATGCTCGGCAAAGCTCTCGGCGCAATCGCCGCCTTGCAGCAAAAAGGCGCGGCCTTCGCACACTTCTGCCAGTTGCGCTTTTAGATTGCGCGCCTCGCCTGCAAACACCAAAGGCGGAAAGCTTGCCAGACGTGCTTCCACATCGGCCAGTTTGCTCGCATCTTCATAGGCGGGAACTTGCTTTATCGGAAAGTCGCGCCAGCTTTTCGGTGTCCAACTCATTTTCTCTCTCTTCCACTCTGTGGATGTCTCATCTTCATTTCTGATATACGGATTTTAGGCGGAAAAATAAAGGGCTTAGATGGTTTTGATGAGCCGACGCCCGAAATTACCACCGCCGAACAACGCCTCATAGGCGTGCGGCGCGGCTTCAATATTATCGCTAATGTCTTCCTTATAGCTCAGCTTGCCGTCGCGAATAAGCGTTGCCATGGCCGCCTGCGCCTCCGGAAATTGCCGCGCATAATCATAAACCACAAGGCCTTCCATGCGTAAGCGATGGGTGATGAAGCGGGTGGTTTGGCGTATGCCAACTGGTTGCTGGCGGTTATATTCCGCCGTTTGGCCGGAAACAATGACGCGGCCTTTCTCGTTCATATTCAGCAAAGCCGCGTCCAGCATTTCGCCGCCAATATTATCGAAATAAATATCGACACCTTTGGGGCAGGCGGCGGCAATCGCATTGGTTAAATCGGCTTCCGATTTGTAATCAATGGCCGCGTCAAATCCCAATTCGGTCAAATAGCCGCATTTGTCTGCACCACCGGCAATGCCGACCACATTCAAGCCCAATGTTTTGCCTATTTGCCCGCAGGTCGCACCGACGGGTCCGGCCGCAGAAGAGACCAGCAAGGTTTCGCCTGCTTTCGGTTGGCCAAGATCTTGCAGGCCAAACCACGAGGTCAGCCCGGGAATGCCCAAAACGCCGATTGTTGCGGTCATTGAAACTTTATCGTCAAACAAGGCGGGGTCCAGTTTTTGCAAACCGCGATCGGCTTGCAGCACGGCTTCTGTCCAGCCAAGTCCGCCCATCACCATATCACCGACTGCAAAACGCTCCGATGCACTGGCTATAATCTCGCCAATGCCTGCGCTTTCTATCGTGTCGCCGATTTTTAATCCGGCCGCATATGTATCGCCGCTCAGTCGGCCCCGCATGCCGGGGTCGAGCGAGAAATAATGGGTTTTGATCAAAACCTGCCCATCTTGCGGCGCGTCGGGGGTGAAGGTTTCAAGCTTAAAACAATCGGCGTTCGGCACGCCGGTTGGATGTTTGGCCAATGTCCATTTGAGATACTCAGTCATAATAGCCGTCAGTCTGCCTGCAAGCGGCGGGTGAGGCAAGAAATTACCGACCGCAAGCTTCGCCGGTCTGAAAAGGCCAAAGCCTCTGATTTGCTTGTTAAAAACCGCGCCACGCGCTACATAGCACTGATGAATGCTAAGACAGAAGCCGGTGTAAAAACCCTGAAAATCGCAATGGCACAATTGAACCCGACTGTCGGGGCGGTGGCTGCCAACGCCGCTTTGCTGCGCTCAATTCGCGCCGCGTCGGGTGATGCGGATGTGATTGTCGCCGGCGAATTGTTTTTAACCGGTTATCCGCCGGAAGACCTTGTGTTGAAGCGTGCTTTTTTGGCCCATGTGGCGGCCGAGGCGGCGCAATTAGTGGCCGATACGGCGGATGGCGGTCCGGCATTGATATTCGGTCTGCCGGTAGTTGAAAACGGCGTTTTATACAATGCGGTTATGGTCGCTGATGGTGGGCAGGCGGCGGTTCGTCATAAAGTGCATTTGCCCAATTATGCGGTGTTCGACGAAAAGCGTTTATTTGAAGCCGGCGAAATGCCGTCACCTATTGAGCTGCGCGGTGTGCGTGTCGGTGTGCCGATTTGCGAAGATATTTGGTTTACTGATGTCTGCGCGCATTTGAAATCGCAAGGGGCTGAGTTTTTAATCTCGCCCAACGGGTCACCTTTTGAGCGCAAAAAGCATGAAAAGCGCGTGCATCATGCGGCCGCACGTGCCAAGGAAACAGGACTGCCTTTGCTTTATGTCAATCAGATTGGCGGCCAAGACGAATTGGTTTTTGATGGTTCATCTTTCGCTGTAAATGGCGATGGCACGGTGGCAGTGCAGCGTCCCGCTTGGCAACCGGAGGTGCATTTGGTTGAGCTGGTAGAAACGGCGCAAGGCTGGCGGGTGACAACAGAATCTGCCGCGCCTCAAATTGACGATTTGGGCGATATTTATGCCGCCGCTACTTTGGGATTGCGCGATTATGTTGAGAAGAACCGCTTTCCCGGCGTCTTATTGGGGCTTTCCGGCGGTATTGATAGTGCAATTTGCGCCGCTATTGCGGTTGATGCGCTGGGGCCGGAGCGCGTGCATTGCATCATGCTGCCGTCGCGCTATACCAGCCAATCGAGCCTTGATGATGCGGCTGATTGCGCCAAAGCATTGGGCATTGAGCTGGATGAAGTGTCCATTGCCGCGCCGGTTGATGCAGTTGAAAGCGCGCTTGGTGATTTGTTTAAAGCTACTAATGCCGATTTGACGGAAGAGAATATTCAGTCGCGCCTGCGCGGCACTTTGCTGATGGCCGTGTCCAATAAATTCGGCAATATGGTGGTCACCACGGGCAATAAATCGGAAGTATCTGTCGGCTACGCAACGCTATATGGCGATATGAATGGCGGCTATAATCCGATTAAGGATATTTATAAAACCGAGGTTTTTGCGCTGGCCCGCTGGCGCAATGAAAATCTGCCGATCGGCGGTTTGGGGCCAAGCGGCGTGGTTATTCCGAGCAATATTATCGATAAGCCGCCAAGCGCTGAATTGCGCCCTGACCAAAAAGACGAGGATAGCCTGCCGCCCTATGATGCGCTGGATGACATTTTATTCGCGCTGGTGGAAGACGAGCTGGGCGTCGATGAGATTGTCGCGCGTGGCCATGATGTTGAAACCGTGAAGCGGATTGAGCATTTGCTGTATATCTCGGAATATAAGCGGCGTCAGGCGGCCCCCGGCGCGAAAATCGGCAATCGCAATTTTGGTCGCGACCGCCGCTATCCGATTACCAATGGCTTTCGCGACGCTCGCGTTTAAGCCGCCGAATAAGGGAAAATAATGACTGTTCGTACCCGTTTTGCTCCAAGCCCGACCGGCCATTTGCACGTCGGCAATGCCCGTGCAGCTTTGTTTTGTTATCTGTTCGCCAAAGGGCAGGGCGGCGATTTCATTCTGCGAATGGATGATACGGATGTTGCGCGCTCAACGGAAGCGTTTGCCGCCGCGATTAAGACAGATTTGGCATGGCTGGGTCTTGATTATGACGAGACGTTTAAACAGTCGGAGCGGTTTGATAAATATGAAGCAGCGTTTGAAGAGTTAAAGGCGCGCGGGCTGGTATATGCTTGCTATGAGACGCCCGATGAATTGGAGCGCAAGCGCAAGCGGCAATTGGCCCGTGGCAAGCCGCCGGTCTATGACCGTGCCGCATTGGAGCTGACGGAAGAGGAAATTGCGGCCTATGCCGATGAAGGCCGCACGCCGCATTATCGCTTTAAACTGTCGGGCAATGCGATTAGCTGGACCGATATGGTGCGCGGTGAGCAAAAGATTGAAACCGCCAGCCTGTCCGATCCGGTTATTCGCCGCGCTGACGGGTCTTGGTTGTATACGCTGCCGAGCGTGGTTGATGATATTGATGCCAATATCACCCATGTCATTCGTGGCGAAGACCATGTCACCAATTCCGGCGCGCAAATTGAAATCATTGAAGCGCTGGGCGGCACTGTGCCGATATTCGCGCATTTCTCTCTTATGTTGGCGGCTGATGGTGGCGCATTGTCCAAACGCCTCGGCTCCTTATCCTTGGCAGATTTGCGCGACAGCGGCGTTGAAGCAATGAGCCTCAATAGTTTAATCGCCCGTCTGGGCACGGCTGATGCAGTAGAGCCGGTGCAGGAAATGAGCGCATTGATTGCCGGATTTGATATGTCACGGCTGGGCCGCGCACCGGCGCGTTTTGACCCTGAAGAAGTATCGCGCCTCAATGCGCGTATTTTGCACGATATGCCGTACGAAACAGCAGCCGCGCGATTGGCTGAAATGGGTGCGCCCGAAGGGGCCGGTTTTTGGGATGGCGTGAAAGGCAATCTCAATCTGTTTGACGATGTGCGCGATATTTTACATCTGATTAAAGGGCCGGTGACGCCGGTGATTGAAGCGGATGACGCAGATTATATTGCCGCTGCTTTAGACGCTTTGCCGCAAGGTACATTGAGCGAGACAAGCTGGTCTGAGTGGACGCAAAGCCTGAAGGAAAGCACCGATCGCAAGGGGCGCGCCTTATTTATGCCGCTGCGTCAAGCCCTGACCGGGCAAGCGCATGGACCTGAAATGCAACATTTACTGCCGCTTATCGGCTATGATAAGGCTGTCGCCCGATTGCAGGGCAAAGAGGAATAGAGCGAAATGGTGCGTGAGCGGCTTTACATTTTTGACACCACCATGCGCGACGGCCAGCAAACAGCCGGCGTGGATTTTGCCGTGGCTGATAAAATGAAGCTGGCGGCTGCTTTGGATGCGCTGGGCGTGGATTATGTCGAAGGCGGATATCCGGGTGCCAATCCGACGGATACGCAATTTTTCAATGAGCTTGGCAGCCTCACCAGTGCCAAATTGACCGCTTTCGGCATGACCAAGCGAGCCGGTCGGAGCGCCGAAAATGATCCGGGATTTATGGAAATTCTCAATGCCCCATCTGCCGCTACTTGCTTGGTGGCGAAAAGCTGGGACTATCATGTCGATGTCGCTTTGGGCATCAGCAATGAAGAAAACATTACCTGTATTCGCGATAGCGTTGCCGCAATAGAAGCGCGCGGCAAAGAGCCGATGATTGATTGCGAGCATTTTTTTGACGGCTATAAAGCCAATCGCGACTATGCGCTGGCTTGTGCCGAAGCGGCGATTGAGGCCGGTGCGCGCTGGGTGGTGCTGTGCGATACAAATGGCGGCACTATGCCCGATGAGGTGTTTGAGATTGTCAGCGATGTCGCCAAGCATATTCCCGGCGACCGGCTTGGCATTCATACGCATAATGATACGGAAAATGCTGTCGCCAATACTTTGGCGGCGATTAATGCCGGTGTGCGGCAAGTGCAGGGCACGATTAACGGGCTGGGCGAACGCTGCGGCAATGCCAATTTGGTATCGCTTATTCCGACCCTATTGCTGAAGCCGGGATATGCTGAGCGCTTTGAAACCGGCATTGCGCAAGAAAAGCTGCCACAAGTAAAAACCGTATCATTGCTGCTGGATGATATTTTGAACCGCACGCCGAACCGTCATGCGCCTTATGTCGGTGCCTCGGCCTTTGCGCATAAGGGCGGTATTCATGTTTCTGCGGTGATGAAAGACCCGTCAACTTATGAGCATGTAAAGCCGGAAAGTGTTGGCAATACGCGCACGGTTTTGGTTTCCGACCAAGCCGGCAAATCAAACGTGCTCGATCGTTTGGCCAGTGCGCAAATTGAGGTCGATAGCAAAGACCCGGCGATTGACCGGATTTTGCGCGAAGTGAAAGATAAGGAACTGGACGGCTATAGCTATGATGGTGTTGGCGCGTCCTTTGAACTGCTGGCTTTGCAGCAGCTTGACCGCCTGCCACAGTTTTTTGATGTTACCGGCTATACGGTCAATATCAGCAATGATGGCAGGGGTAATACTGTTTCCGAAGCGGTGGTATCGCTGGTCATTGATGGTGAGACCGTCAAAGGCAAGGGCGCGGGTAATGGCCCGATTAACGCCTTGGATATGGCTTTGCGTGGCGATTTGAAACGCTACGCCAAAAATATTGATACCATGCGGTTGGTTGATTTTAAGGTGCGTATTTTGAACACCGGCACTGAGGCGGTTACCCGCGTGACCATTGAAAGCGTCGATGATGGCGGCGATAGCTGGCGTACCATTGGCGTCAATCCGAATATCGTTGTCGCTTCATTTGAAGCGTTGAAGGATGCGGTGGTATATAAATTACTTAAAGACGGCGTTTCTGCCGTTCCTGAAACCGCTGCTGAGTAGAGGCTATTATGCGCGCATTGAAGTCAGTTTTGTTTCCCATTCACCCTGAGGGGTTTCGGTTTATCGCAATTTTTGCGGTGATGACGCTTTTGCTGTTTTTCGTTTCTGAAATCCTCGGTTGGGTTGCGGTTATTTTGACCCTCTGGTGCGCGTGGTTTTTCCGCGATCCGGCGCGCGTCACGCCGCAGCGCAAAGGGCTGGTCATTTCACCGGCCGATGGCGTGGTTAATATGATTACCGAAGCTGTTCCGCCGGCTGAGCTCGGCTTGGGCGACGAAGCCTTACCGCGTGTCTCGGTGTTTATGAATGTGTTTAATTGCCATGTGAACCGCATGCCGGTAACCGGCACAGTGTTGAAATCGCTTTATCGCACCGGCCAGTTTTTAAGCGCCGATTTGGATAAGGCCAGCGATGCCAATGAGCGTCAATCCATGCTGGTGGAAACCGAAGACGGCAAGCAAATCGTGGTGGTGCAAATCGCCGGTTTGGTAGCGCGTCGGATTTTGTGCTTTGCGCATGAAGAGCAAGAGTTTCAAGCCGGTGAGCGTTTTGGTCTTATTCGCTTTGGCAGCCGTTGCGATGTGTATTTGCCGCAGGGCAGTGTGCCGCGTGTCGCGGTTGGGCAATCGGCAATTGCCGGTGAAACAGTGCTGGCTGATTTGAAATCGAAAGAAAAACAACGCGAGACGATTACAAGCTAAATGGCAGTTAAGAAAAAACCGGAAACCAAGCGGCGCAGAAAAGTCGCTGAGACGTTAAAAGGGCGGCAATTCCCGCTGCGTCGCATTGTGCCTAATATGGTAACTTTGCTGGCGCTGTGTCTGGGCCTCACTGCTTTACGGCAAGGTTTGGCGGAGCGGTTTGAATTGGCTGTTTTGTGCATTGTACTTGCCGGTTTTCTGGATGCTTTTGACGGGCGTTTGGCGCGCCTGCTGAAAGCCGAAAGTCCGCTTGGCGCGCAATTAGACTCGCTGACTGATTTTGTCAATTTCGGCATTGCGCCGGTTTTGCTGGTTTATCTCTGGGCGCTTGAAACAACGGGTCGAATTGGCTGGGCGGTTATTCTGATTTATTCGGTTTGCTGCGCCCTACGTCTTGCCCGGTTTAATGTCGATATGGAAGAGGCTGATCGCCCTGCTTGGAAAGCTCGGTTTTTCACCGGCGTGCCGTCACCATCCGCCGGTGGCTTGGTGATGCTGCCGCTTTATTTGCAATTTGTCGGGCTCATTGATTTGTCTGAATTACCGCTTTTTGTTATGGGCAATACGCTGCTCGTTGGGCTGCTCATGGTTTCCACTGTGCCGACTTTTTCCGGCAAAGGGTTTACCCATATTCGGCGCGATTTGGTTTTGCCGCTAATGCTGTTTATCGGCTTCACGGCGGTGATGTTGTTCACCTTCCCGTGGATTACGCTGACCGCAATGAGCACCGCCTATTATCTCGCTCTCCCGATAAGCTGGTTCAGCTATCGGCGGCATAAAGCGACAGTATAAATTGCCGATTATTCAGCAGGCGTGTTGCCGCGCCCCATCATATCCCGAAGACTTCCGGCACTGCTGCGCAGGCCTTTGAAGCGCGCGCGCAATGTATCGGGCAATGACAGCATCACCGGCACCAGCACCAATGTCAGCAGAGTTGAAAAACCGAGGCCGAAAATAATCGCGGTTGAAAGCGGCACCCACCATGCGGCGGTCGGCTCGGCAATTTGAATCGTGCGCTGGAACATATTGACGGACACCTGCACCGCCATTGGCAATAGGCCGATCATGGTGGTGATGGTGGTCAGCAAAATAGGCCGTAAGCGTTGTCCTGCCGTTTTCAAAATTGCATCAAGCTTTTCCATGCCGGTATCAAGCAGCCTTTGATAGGTATCGATCAGCACGATTGAGTTATTCACCACAATACCGGCCAGCGCGACAACACCGGTACCGGTCATAATGACGGAGAAAGTCTGTCCGGTGACGACCATGCCCAGCAATACGCCAATGGTTGAAAGCACGACGGTGGAAAGCGTCAGCAGCGTGCAATACAGGCTGTTGAACTGCATCAGCAGAATAATGAACATCAAAACCAATGAGGCCAACATTGCGCGACCGAGGAAGGCGGTAGCTTCTGCCGCTTCTTCATTGGCACCGCGCAAGCGAACATTCACCCCATTGGGGAACTCTTGTGTTGCTTGCCATTTTTTGAAGTCATTTTCCAAATCAGTGGCCAGATATTCCTGTCCGGTTTCCGGATTAATCGCCATGGCGGCTTTCACTTCCAATACACGGCGGCTGTCAACGCGGCTAATATTGTCACGTTTTTGCGCTGCTTCGCGCGTAACAAAATTGGTAATCGGCACATTGCCGGCCGGTGTTAAAACCCGCAATTGGTCGAGCTGGTCGAATGAGCGTGAATCATAGGGGTAGCGCGCGCGTATCTCAATCTCATCATCGCTATCATCGGGGCGATAATGGCCGATTAAAATGCCATTGGTGACCAATTGAACAACATTGCCCAGCGTCGCAATATCGGCTTGGAAACGACCCGCGGCTTCGCGGTCCACCGCCATATTCCATTCAATGCCGGGCAGGGGCAGCGAGTCCTCAATATCGGCGTATAAATCGTCACGGCTGTATAAATAAGCCTTAACCATATTCGCCGCATCGGTCAGCGTCGCGAGATTTTGGCCGCTCAATTCAACTTCAATACCCTTGCCTTGCGGCGGCCCTTGCTCACGTTCCTGCACTTCTACTTCAATACCGGCAAGGTTGAGACTGCGCTCTGATATTTCGCGCATGATTTGCGTCGCCGGCATGCGCGTAGAGTAATGGGTGAACTCGACACGGATAACACCGATTGCATCAGCCGGGGTTGCGCCATCGGCCATGCTTGGCCCACCTTCACCCGAACCAAGGCCCGGTCCGGCTTGTGCAAATGCCGCTTGCACGCCCGGAATATCCAAAACAATACGTTCCACCAGCTTGGTCGCTTGGTCGGCTTCATCGACTGAGAGATTGCCACGCCCTTTGACAATGACATTCACTTGGTACGGTTCAATCGCAACCGAAAACTCAACCCCTTGGCCGTAGCGGTCATGCAATATGATAACGGCCCAAAGAATGGCGACCGCCACACCAATAGTGGTCAATGGCCAGTTAATGCAGCCTTTGAGGAAACGTAAATAGCTTCCGGTCAGACCCTTCATTTCGCGCACACTAATGCGCTTATCGCCGGCTAGGCTGGTCAATAATTCGTCACCCTCTTGCTCAGACTTGCCAACAAGGCCGCCGACAACCGGCAAGAATACCATCGCGGTAAATAATGACGCGGTAAGAAGGATAATCACGGTTATCGGCAAATAGCTCATAAACTTGCCACTGACGCCCGGCCATAAAAGCATTGGCCCAAAGGCGGCCAGCGTGGTGCCGGTTGAAGATAGGATTGGCCAGAACATGCGCGACGAGGCCATTGCATAGGCTTCGCGACGGTTCATTCCTTCGGCCATTTTACGGTCGGCATATTCGACCACCACAATGGCGCCATCGACCAAAATGCCGACGGACAGAATAAAGCCGAACATAATCATCATATTCAGCGTGTAGCCCAACATATCGACTATCAAAAAGCCGACCAGAAAAGAGGTCGGAATGGAGAGGCCGACCAATAAAGCAGAGCGCAAGCCGAGCGCGGCAATGACCAAAATCATCACCAGTAAAATCGCGTTGGAAATTGAAATTTCCAACGAGCCGAGCATTTCAAAAATAAAGCTCGAAATATCGGAGGAGAAATCGACTTTGATATTTTCCGGCCAGCTTTGCGTATAATCGAGAGACAGCGCGCGCACTTGTTGCGTGGTTTGCACGATATTGGCACCGAGGCGTTTCACCACTTCAATAGAGATGGTCGGCTCGCCATTAAACCGCGCATAGATATTTTGGTCTTTAAAGCTGCGGCGTATATCCGCCACATCGCTGAGCCGCACAACCGCATCGCCCTGTGATTTAATCGGGATTTGGGAAATATCTTGCGTGTTCTCAATCAAGCCGGGCACAGAGAGCGAAAAGCGTCCTTGGCCGTTGTCAATCGCACCGGCCGGCACAAGCTGATTATTACGCGCCAAAACCGAGTATAATTCATTGGCGGTGATATTATAATTTTCCATCGCCCGCGGGTCGATAATGACTTCCAGCACTTCTTCGCGATGGCCGATGAGCTTGGCTTCCAACACGCTCGACATGCCGGAAATTTCTTCTTTCAGCTGTTTTGCATAGCGATAGAGTTCGCGTTCAGAACCGGTACTGGTGAGATTGACCATAATCACCGGAAACAGACCGGCGTTAAATTCTTTAATATTCGGCTCTTCAGCGTCGTCCGGCAGTTCAGACTTTACTTGGTCCATTTTTTCGCGGACATCAAGCAGCGCTTGGTCTTTATCGAAGCTGACATCAAATTCCAGCAATACCGCGCCGTAATTTTGCGCTGCGGAGGAACGCATTTCTTTCAGGCCGGTCAGTGTGCGTAATTCCAATTCCATCGGCTTAACCAAAAGCCGTTCTGCATCAGCCGGTGAAATACCGGGCAGAACAACGCTCACATAAACGATTGGAATAGGGATATCGGGATCGGCCTCACGCGGCAGCGTATAATAGGAGCTTAACCCCCCCATAAGCAGCGCAAACAGAATGGTTAAGACGGCGCGGCTGCGGCGCATTGCGGCTGTTACAAATGCGAACATGCGAACCCCTCCTAATTTTGCGGCGCGTCAGCAACCGGCTCGGTTTTAAATTCAACGGCTCGGCCATCGCGCGTGTATTCGCCGCCGCGAATAATGACTTTTTCGCGCGCTGCCAAACCGGCAACCAATGCGCCGTTTTGGTCATCTGCCAAAACATCAACCGGACGCAGGGCAACACGGCCATCTTCAACAACCCGAACGCTAAGCTTGCCGCTATCGGACAATGTCAAAGTGCTTTGCGGCACAAGCGTTGCCAATACTTCACCGGCTCTAATCCGCATTTCGGCGGTCATGCCATCGCGCAGGGCAAGATCTTTATTGCTCACCTCCATCTCAACACGGAATGTGCGCGTTGCCATATTCGGCGTTTCGGCAATATAGCGAATGACCCCTTCGGCCATTTCACCGGTCGATAATTTCGCTGTGCCGCGTGCGCCAATGCTGATGAGATTGACTTGCTTCTCGGCGATGTAGCCGACAATCAGCAGTGGGTCTTTATCAATAATCGTGCCGCATGGCTGGCCCGGCGCCATGAAATGACCAAGCTTTACCGGTTGGCGGTCAAGAATACCGTCAAACGGGGCGCGAATTTTGGTTCGCTCCAATTCCACCAAGGCAACTTTCACGGCAGCAACCGAACTGTCATATGCGGCGCGTGTTGCTGCGAGTTGGCTTTTGGACGTATGGCCCTGCTTATTCAGCTTGCGGGCGGCGTTATATTCAATCTTGCGGGCGTCGCGTTGCGCACGAGCTTGGTCGAGATTGGCTTTACGCGCCCCGACATCAATGCTGCATATAATCTGATCTTTTTGTACAAATGCGCCTTTTTCTACCGGTAGGGCAGAAATCGTGCCGCCGGTTTCAGCCGCAATCGTGACCACTTTATCGGCCTCGCTGCGTGCCTGCAGAATAATCTCATTCGGATGCGGCTTTGCCTCGAGTTCTTGCACCACCACGCTAAAGCTGCTTTGCGCCGGTTTGGCGACATTAATTGCAACAGCCGCTTCTACCGTGTCATCATTCGTCATCAGACCGACGACCAGCCATAACATCAGGCCAAGAAAAACAATAATCGAGGTGACAACCGAACGATTTATCGGCAAGCGACGTTTCGCAGGTGCCTCAATGACTTCCTGCGTGTCATGATTTTCCGGATCAAATTCCATTTAACTGCCCAGTATCTGTTATTTGTTGAATATAACGCAAAAAAGTAAAATTACCGCCTTATCTGGCATTTTTTTTTGCCATATGGCAGGCTCCACGTGGATAGCCAAATTTGACGCTCTCGTCATGCTTTAAATTGCCGCAAGCACAGCCCAATAAGGGTAGAGGAATTACAAGATGAAATACGAAAATGCCGTTATGCCGACCAAAGAGCAATTAGAGGGTTTTGCCGATGACCCGCACGGCAAGCCGATTTGTATGGTCAATTTGCTCAAATTGAAACAAAAAGCCGAATATCCGGCTGACCATGAGCTGCATGGTAAAGATATGAGTGGGGCCGAGGCTTATGCGATTTACGCTGAAGGGGTCAGTAAAATCATCCAGAATTTAGGTGGCGAGATGAAGTTCTCGGGCGGTGTTGAACGGCTTATGGTCGGCGAGGTCGAAGAGTTATGGGATCTCGTGGCCGTCGTCAAATATCCAAGCCGCGCCGCGATGGGCGAAATGATTATGTCCTCTGAATATCAGGCTATCAGCATTCACCGTTCGGCCGGATTGGCAGGACAGTTGAACATCGAGACGGTAGAAGCACTTCTCTCCTAAAGCGAGATTTATGGTCTCCGGCCTTTGCGCCTTTATCGCGATTTAGATTTTAGCGGCCAATTCTGATGCTTGTTTAATCGCTGCTTTGGCGTCCAGTTCGGCCGCCTCATAAGCGCCACCGACCAGTTCTACTGATGTGCCTTTGGCCTCTAACGCATCATATAATTCTCGCAATGGCTCTTGTCCGGCGCAAATAATCACCGTATCGACATCCAGAATATCCGGCTTTCCATTGGCCGTTATGTGCAGGCCGGCATCGTCGATTTTGCGATATTCAATCGCATTCATCATTTTCACGCCGCGCCTCTGCAAAGTCAGGCGATGCGTCCAACCGGTGGTTTTGCCAAGCCCTTTACCGACCGAAGTTTCTTTGCGTTGCATCAAGAAAATTTCGCGATCTGCGCTGGCTACTTGCGGCTCAATTCCGGTGACACCGCCGCGTGGATGGTTTTCGAAATCAACGCCCCATTCCTTGGCGAAGACATTAATATCCATCGCGCCGGAGGGGCCGTCATGCGAAATTGTGTCGGCGACATCAAAGCCGATACCGCCGGCTCCCATAATCGCCACGCGCTTGCCAACCGGTTTACGGCCTTTCAGCACATCGACATAGCTAACCGCTTTTTCATGCTCAATGCCTTCAATATTCGGCACGCGTGGGCTGATGCCGGTGGCGACAACTACATGGTCAAAGCCGTCCAGCATATCGGCGTCGGCGCTTGTGTTGAGGCGCAGCTCAATGCCCAGCTTCTCAATCATTTTGCCGTAATAGCGAATGGTCTCGTAAAACTCTTCTTTGCCGGGCACCAGCTTGGCGAGGTTAAATTGCCCGCCAATTTCATCTGCCGCATCGAATAATGATACTTTATGGCCGCGTTCGGCTGCCACTGTCGCATAAGCGAGACCGGCAGGGCCGGCGCCAATCACCGCGATATTTTTCGCTGCATCTGTCGGCTCATATTTCAGCAGCGTCTCATGGCAAGCGCGCGGATTAACCAAACAGCTGGTGGTTTTGCCACCAAAAGTATGGTCGAGACAGGCTTGGTTGCAGGCAATGCAGGTATTGATTTCGTCTGCCCGGTCTTCGGCCGCTTTCACCATGAACTGGCTATCGGCCAGCATCGGTCGTGCCATAGAGACCAAATCGGCGTCTCCGCGTGCCAGCACATCTTCGGCCACTTGCGGCATGTTAATGCGGTTGGAGGTGATGACCGGCACCGAGACCTCTTTGCGCACGCGCGCGGTAACCGAGGTAAAGGCAGCGCGTGGCACCATGGTGGCAATGGTCGGCACGGCGCTTTCATGCCAGGTGAAATGGGTCGAGATGATGGAGACGCCGACTTTTTCAAGCGCGCGCGCCAATTGTGCCACTTCGTCCCAACTCATACCGCCTTGCAGCATATCCATGGCGGCGATGCGGAAGACGATGATGAAGTCATCACCAACAGCTTCGCGGCAACGTTTCGCCACTTCGAGTGGAAAGCGCATACGATTTTCATAAGAGCCGCCCCATTTATCGGCGCGCTGGTTGGTTTTCTCAACCAGAAAAGTCGACAGCAAATAACCGGCGGAACCGATAATCTCAACCCCGTCATAACCGGCTTTTTTGGCCATGGCGGCGCAATTTGCGTGGTCGGCAATTTGCTTTTCAATGCCTGCCTCATCCAATTCCGCCGGTGCAAAAGCGCCAATGCGCGACTTAACAGGCGAGGGCGCAACCGCCATATCATTATAAGCAAGCGGCCCCATATGCAGAATTTGCATGACGAATTTGCAATCGGGCGCGGCGTCATGCACCGCTTTGGTGACAATGGCGTGGCCTTCTACTTCTTTGTCATTTTGCAGTTTTGAGGCAGCGAATAATTCATTGCCATCGGCGTCTTTCACCGTCATGCCGCCTTCCGGATTGGGGGCAATGCCGCCGGTGATGATCATGCCGACGCCGCCCGCCGCGCGTTCGGCATAATAGGCCGCCATGCGTTCAAACCCGTCGGGCAATTCCTCAAGGCCGGTATGCATAGAGCCCATAATCGAGCGATTTTTAATCGTCGTATGGCCCAAATCCAGCGGCTGAAATAGCCGCGCATATTTTTCATGGCCCTTTAATTCTTTCGGTAAGATTTTCTCAGCAGCACTCATCACATATCTCCCTAATTTCTAAAAATGTAGGGCGATGAGGCGGGTGAGGCAAGGGGGGAGACAAGGGAGGAGACAAGGGAGGAGACAAGGGGGAGACAAGGGAGGAGACAAGGGGGGAGGGGTTCAGTTTATGCCCTTGCCCAATTGCGCCAGGCTGGCTAGCCTCTAGCCGTTATTTGGAGAGATTTATGTCGCAATCGCTTGCTACATCGCCGAAGCAGCCGGCCATCGCCATTTTGCTGATGAGTGCGTTAATGCTCATCGGCCCGTTTTTGCATTTGCAATATCTATATCTCAGCCATCATTGGCGGCTGGCCCCTAAAGGCGTTTATGGCGAGCAGGCAATGGTCGTCTCGGCGCATAGGCTGGCCAGCGAAGTGGGTCGTGACGTGCTTCGCGAAGGCGGCAATGCGTTTGACGCCGCCGTGGCGGTAAATTTTGCACTGGCCGTGGTCTATCAACAGGCGGGAAATATTGGCGGCGGCGGGTTTATGGTTTACCGGCTGGCCGATGGCACGAGTGGCACGCTGGATTTTCGAGAGCGCGCGCCGTTTGCTGCCACCCCCGATATGTATCTCGATGAAAATGGCGAGGTGATTAAAGGCCTCAGCCTGAAAGGGCATTTGGCGGTCGGCGTGCCCGGCAGTGTGGCCGGTATGGCTGCCCTGCATGAGAAATTCGGCAGCAAACCTTGGGATGTGCTGTTGCGCCCGTCGGTTAATTTGGCGGCTGAAGGATTTGTGCTGACACCGAAAGCGGCGCGAGAGTTCAATCGTTTTCAAAAAGATTTTGCCGCTCAAAATCGCCATACGCCAAGGGTGCTCAAACAAGCAGGTTGGAAAACCGGCGAACGTATTGAGTTTCCCAACTTGGCGCGCACGCTGGAGGTTATCGGCAAGCGCGGTGCCGACGGGTTTTATAAGGGCTGGGTGGCCGACATGCTGGTCGCTGAAATGCAGGCCGGTGGCGGGCTGATTACGCATGAAGACCTCGCCGCTTATCAGCCGGTTTGGCGCGCGCCGGTGCGGTTTAGCTATCGTGGGCATGAGATAATTTCCATGCCGCCGCCAAGCAGTGGCGGTGTCGCGCTGGCGCAGCTTTTGCAAGGCGCAGAGGCTTATGATGTGGCTGCGCTGGGGCATAATTCTGCCGCGCACATTCATTTAATGACCGAATTGCAACGCCGCACATATGCCGACCGCGCCACGCATTTGGGCGATACGGATTTTGTGCAGGTTGATATTGATGGGCTGACCGACCGCGCCTATATCGCTGCGCGTAACAAAGACATTTCCCCGACCCAAAAAACCCCCAGCGAGCAAGTGAAGCCCGGCTATGTGGCGGCGATGGAAAGCGCCGAGACGACGCATTTCTCAATCGTCGATGCGGCCGGAAACGCCGTCGCCATAACCACCACGCTGAACGGCATGTATGGCGCGAAAGTGGTGGTAGAGGGGGCCGGTTTCTTCCTCAATAATGAGATGGATGATTTCGCCATCAAGCCCGGCCACGCCAATCAATTCGGCTTATTGGGCGATGATAAAAACGCCATTGCGCCCGGCAAGCGCATGCTCTCTTCCATGACGCCGACCATTGTCGCTAAAGACGGCGAGCTGAAGGCGGTTGTCGGCACGCCCGGGGGCGCGACCATCATCACCTCAGTGTTTCAAACGCTCAGCAATATTATCGATTTCAATATGAGCGCCGCGCAAGCCGTGCATGCTCGCAAAAGCCACAGCCAATGGCAGCCGGATGTGGTGATGCTGGAAAAAGGCACGATGAACCTGACCAACATGCGCGGCCTGCAAACGCGCGGCCACCGGCTTTATCCTTGGCCCTATTTCAAATGGCAGCTTGGCCGTGTTGAGGCCATTTTGGTGCATGAAGACGGCACATATGAAGGCGCAGCGGACGCGTCGCGCGGCTTTGACGATTGGGCGGCGGGTTATTGACGCTCTAGCCCTTACCCGCAAAATTGGCTAAAACGCCCACATGAGCGGACACAGAAAAGATGAGACAGCCGAAAAAGCCGACTTGCCGCGCACAAATGCGCGCGGCGGCGCTGGCGCAAAGCGGGCTGGGGCGGCTATGCCGCCTAGCCCTTCTACCGGCGGTGCTTTTACCGTCGCTGCCTTCTACAAATTTATTTTGTTGGAAGACCATGAGGCGATGCAGCCGCGCTTGCAGACGCATTGTAAAAAGCACGGCATTGTCGGCACAATTTTGCTGGCCCGCGAGGGCATTAACGGCACGGTGTGCGGCACCCATGAGGGTATTGCTGCGCTGCTCGATTATTTCGCGCAAGACCCCCGCCTTGCGGATATTCAGCCGAAGTTTTCTTTCGCCAATGAGCTGGCCTTTAACCGCATGAAGGTGCGGCTGAAGCAGGAGATTGTCAGCATGGGTCAACCGGATATTGATCCGGTCGGTGAGGTGGGCGCTTATGTGCCGCCGGAAAAATGGAACGCGCTGATATCTGACCCCGACACGCTGGTGATTGATACGCGCAATGCCTATGAGGTAGCCATCGGCACGTTTGACGGCGCGGTGGACCCGAAGACGGACAGCTTTCGCGAGTTTCCCGATTGGGTGGATAATTATTTGGCCAATTTGGAAAACCCGCCGAAAAACATTGCAATGTTTTGTACCGGCGGCATTCGCTGCGAAAAATCCACCGCTTATCTGGTCGGCAAGGGCTATGAAAACATCTTTCACCTCGAAGGCGGCATTTTGAAATATCTGGACGAAACGCCGGAAGAAGAAAGCGCATGGGAGGGCGATTGCTTCGTCTTCGACCAGCGCGTATCCGTCCGTCACGGTTTAGAGGAAGGCGATTATGATATGTGCCATGCCTGCCGCATGCCGCTGACCGAGGCCGACAAACAACTGAATAGTTTTGAGGCCGGTGTCGCGTGCTTGCATTGCATCGACACGCATAGCGAGGCTGACCGCGTCCGTTTTCGCGAGCGGCAAAAACAAATCAAGCTGGCCAAGGCGCGCGGCGAAAAACATATTGGTGGCGCATAATGCAACCGCTGCTCTATAGCTTTCGCCGATGCCCTTATGCGATGCGCGCGCGCATAGTTCTGGCGGCGGCAGAAATCGAGCTGCAATTGCGCGAGATATTATTGCGCGATAAGCCACCGCATATGCTGGCACTTTCGCCCAAGGGCACAGTGCCGGTGTTGCAATTGCCCGATGGCACTGTGCTGGATGAAAGCCGCGATGTGATGGACTGGGGGTTGGCGCGTCACGACCCGCATCATTGGCTGGCGCATAAAGATGACGGGCTGATTGATGAATTCGATGGCGCTTTCAAGCATCATCTCGATCGCTATAAATATGCCACGCGCTATCAGGGGGAAGAAGACGGGGCAGATGCGATGCAGCACCGCAATGCCTGTCATGCGATATTGAAACAGCTTGAACCGCAACTTACGGCGGGCTGGCTGGCCGGTAAAAACCCGGCCTATACCGATATCGCGCTGCTGCCATTTGTGCGCCAGTTTCGCATTGCTGACCCGCATTGGTTCGATAATGATATGGCGCTGCCGAATGTGCAAAACTGGGTGCTGAATTTCCTCGACTGGCCACCCTTCACGCGCATTATGGGCAAATATGAATTATGGCTCGATAGCGAGAAGCAGCATGATTTTCCGCCCCAATCTGCGCGACTGGATTAGCGTCGCGGCTTGTGTAAAACTGCTCGCCGATAAAGGAGGCGAGGATGCCAGAAGCTGAAGACGGCCTGAAACAGGGTTTGAAAGTTTGCATTATCGGGGCCGGATGCTCCGGTTTCACCACAGCCAAGCGGTTGAAAGATTTCGGCATTGCTTATGAGCAGTTCGAGAAATCCGACAATATTGGTGGCAATTGGTATCACAATAACCCAAATGGCATGTCGGCTTGCTATGAAAGCTTGCACATCGATACGTCGAAATTTCGCCTCGCCTTTGAAGATTATCCGGTGCCCGATGATTGGCCGGATTTCCCGCATCACTCGCAACTGTTTCAATATTTTAATGATTATGTCGATCATTTCGGCCTGCGCGATAACATCAGCTTCAACACGGCGGTGGAAGATGCGCGGCGCGATGATGACGGCATTTGGCACGTCACGCTATCGAGCGGCGAGACTCGCCAATATGGCGCGCTGGTGGTTGCCAATGGCCATCATTGGGATGCCAAAATTCCAACCGAATATGGCGATGATTTCAACGGCATTCAAATGCACTCGCATAGCTATGACTCGCCCTTTGCGCCGCATGATATGCGCGGCAAAAAAGTGCTGGTGGTTGGCGTCGGCAATTCAGCAATGGATATCGCCTCTGAGGTTTCGCAACGCCCGATTGCCGAAAAATGCTTCATCTCAGCGCGGCGCGGCGTTTGGGTGCTGCCGAAATATTTAAACGGCCAACCGGCTGATAAATCAGTGATGCCGGCTTGGATGCCGCAAGCAGTCGGTCGCAAGCTGGGCCAAATGGTGATTAAAAAAGCCATTGGCAATATGCAGGATTACGGCCTGCCCAAGCCCGACCATGAAGTGCTGACCGCGCATCCATCCGTCTCGGGTGAGTTTTTGACGCGGCTTGGTTGCGGCGATGTGGCGGTGAAGGGCGGTCTTGAAAAGCTGGATGGTGATTTTGTGCGCTTTGCTGATGGCACGCGCGAGAAAATTGATGTGATTATTTGGGCTACCGGCTATCGCATTTCATTTCCATTTTTGCAGCAAAATTCTCTGGCGGTAGATAATAATAAATTTCCGCTTTATCGCCGCATGGTGAAGCCGGGTTGGCGCAATTTGTTTTTTGTCGGGTTGGCGCAACCGCTGCCGACTTTGGTCAATCTGGCCGAGCAGCAATCAAAATTCATTGCCAATGTGCTGGCCGGAAATTATGCCATGCCGGATGATGCGGCGATGGAAAAGCAAATCATTGCCGATGAAAAAATCTATCTCGGACATTACTATGATAGCGAACGGCATACGATTCAGATTGACTTCAATAAATATGTCAGTGATTTGAAAAAAGAATTGCGCGGCAATTGGATTACAGGCTAAGCCGACAGAAATACAAAGCGGGGGGATAAAATGAATAAACACACGACATGGCTGATGACCGCCTTTTTGGGGGCATCAATGATGAGCGCGCAAGCAGCTGATATAAACGCCAAGGCACCCAGCGATGCGACCAAAGCGGCGCATCAAAAAGTTATTGAGCGGCTGCCGTTTGAAAATACTGAAGATTTTAAATTGGCCACGCGTGGTCAATTGGCCAAGCCGAAAGCTTTGGTGATTAAAGATGCCAATGGCCGTGTTGTTTGGGATATGACGAACCTCGATTATTTGGATGGCGAGCGCCCCGATACGGTGAACCCCAGCCTATGGCGGCAAGCGCGCCTTAATGCCATTCACGGTCTGTTTGAAGTGACCGAAGGCATTTATCAAGTGCGCGGCTATGACCTCGCCAATGTGACTTTCATTAAAGGCGATACGGGTTGGATTGTTGTTGATCCGCTGACCGCCACAGAGACGATGGACGCGGCGATGAAGCTGGTCGATAGCCATTTCGGCAAGCGTCCGGTTAAGGCGATTTTGGCCACTCACAGCCATGCAGACCATTTCGCCGGTATTCGCGCTTTGGCCAATGAAGAAGATTTGAACAGCGGCCGCATTCGCTTTGTCGCGCCGGAGCATTTCGTTAAAGAAGTGAGCAGCGAAAATGTGATTGCCGGTAATGCGATGAGCCGCCGCGCCGGATATATGTTCGGCAATTTGCTGGAGCGCACACCGCAAGGCGCGATTGATAGCGGGCTGGGCAAG
>CBFIIT010000012.1:0-35234 GCA_965662725.1 Alphaproteobacteria bacterium
TGCTAAAGGCGGTCGGCTTGAGCGGTTTTGCCGATAAGTTTCCTGAAAGCCTGTCCGGCGGTGAGCAGCAACGCGCTGCTTTGGCTCGCGCCATTGCTCCACAGCCGCGTTTGGTTTTGATGGATGAGCCGTTTTCCAATCTCGACCCGCAGCTGCGCGACCAAGTGCGCGATTTAACCTTGCGCTTGCTGAAGCAATTTAATGCGGCCGGATTGATTGTTACTCATGATGCGGCGGATGCGTTTCGTTTGGCCGATCGAATTGCCGTTCAAAAAGACGGGCGACTGCTGCAAATGGATACGCCACAAGTGATTTACGACCGACCGGAAAGCCTCGATGTGGCGACCATGTTCGGTTTGTTGAATATTCGCCGTGACGGTGAAAATCTCATGGCTGTCAGACCGCATGATGTTTCGCTTTCGGGTGGTAACGATGATTTTCAATTTAACGCTGAATTGAGCGAAACGCGGGCGGCGGGAAGCGGTTGGCTTTGTAAGCTGAAACTGGATACTGGCGAGGACTGGGAAGCTTTGATTGCCCAAGATGATGCACCAAAGGCTGGTCAATATAAATTCTTTGTGCGACAAGCAGACCTCATGCTATTTAAGAGCCAATAAGGCTGAAGCAGGAGGGGTTCCATGGGAATTAGCTGGGTACAAATTCTTGTCGTTGCTGTTTTATTGATTTTGCTGTTCGGACGCGGCCGCATTTCGTCACTTATGGGTGATGTTGCGCGCGGCATTACCAGCTTTCGCCAAGGGCTGAAAGAAGGGGCCGAAGAAGATGGAAAAACCATTGAAGGCGAAGCGGTCAGCAAGCAGGAAGAAAAGAAATAGCGGAGCGCGCCGGTGTTTGACATTGGCTGGACCGAAATGGTCGTTTTGGGCGTCATCGCCCTGTTGGTGCTCGGGCCGAAAGAACTGCCGGGCATGCTGAAAACCATTGGCCGGTTCGTTGGCCGGTTTCGCGACGTTGCGAATGATTTTCGCCGTCAGATGGATGATATTTCCGATGAGATTGATGCACGTGCACAGCTAAAAAAGTTGGTCGACAAAAACAGCGATATTCTGCCTGATTTATTTGAAGACGAAAAAAAGCCGCATTGGATGCCGGATGAAGAAGATGATGATGCCGGCAAATCCGATAAGCCGGTAAAGGCTGAGGACGATAGCAAAAATGGCTGATGCGTCTGAGACAAATAATAAAGAAGAGGCGGAAGATGCCTTAAGCAAGGGCGAGATGCCGCTTTTTGACCATTTGGTTGAATTGCGTAATCGTCTGCTTTGGGCGGTCGGCTATTTCATTGCCGCTTTTGGCGTTTGTATGTTTTTTGCCTCCGATATTTTCACCTTTCTGTTATGGCCGTTTGAACAAGCGGCAGGGCGCGGCGGCGAAACAGAGCTTGAGCTTATTTATACCGCGCCGCATGAATTCTTTTTCACGCAAATCAAATTGGCGATGTTTGCCGGTCTGTTTTTGGCTTTTCCGCTTATCGCTTTTCAGATCTATCGGTTTATTGCCCCGGGGCTTTATAAAAACGAACGCCGCGCTTTTTTGCCGTATCTGATTGCTTCACCGATATTATTCGCCATGGGCGCGTCTTTGGTATTTTTCATTGTCATGCCGATGGCGTTTGAGTTTTTCCTTTCCATGCAAGTCATGGGCGCGGAAGACGGGGCCGGTGTCCGCATGGTCAATCGGGTCAGTGAGTATTTATCCTTCACGATGATTTTGATGCTGGCTTTCGGCCTGTGCTTTCAATTGCCGGTGGTGCTGACTTTGCTCGGCCGTATCGGTTTGGTGACGGCTGATGGGCTGCGCTCAAAACGCCGTTATGCAATCGTCATTGTGTTTGCCGTTGCTGCGCTGTTAACGCCGCCGGATTTAATCAGCCAAATCGGCCTCGGTGTGCCGACCCTGTTGCTTTATGAGATTTCAATTATTTGCGTCGCCGCGATGCAAAAGCCGCGTGAAGATGAAGCAGAAAAAGAAACGTCATAGGGCGCATAAAGGCAAGCCGCGACTGGCTTTTGGCTTTCCGCCCCTTTATACAGAAACATGAAACAGCCTGAATGAGTCGGTTATGCACGATATCAATGCGATAAGAAAACAACCTGAAGACTTTAACGCGGGGCTCGTCAAACGCGGCGCAGATGCTTGCGCGGCAGCCCTTTTGGCATTGGATGATAAGCGTAAAGCAGCGATTGCCGAAGCGCAGGATTTGCAGACACGGCGCAATGATGCCTCCAAGAAAATCGGACAAGCCAAGGGGCAGGGTGATGAAGCGGAAGCGCAGCGCTTGATGGATGAAGTTGCCGGTCTGAAAGACGCTTTGCAAAAAGCCGAAGAGGTCGAACGCGCTGCTTCTGCTGAATTGACCGATGCTTTGGCGGCAATACCGAATTTGCCATTGGATGACGTGCCGGTCGGTGGCGATGAAAACGGCAATATTGAGGTGCGTCGGCATGGCGAGCCGAAGCACGGCAATGCCGAACATTTCGAAATTGGTGAAGCGCTTGGCATGATGGATTTCGAGATTGCCGCGGCACTCTCCGGTTCGCGTTTTGTTGTGTTGCGCGATGAGCTGGCGCGCCTAGACCGTGCGCTCGGCAATTTCATGATTGATTTACATATTAATCAATTCGGCTATCGCGAGATGAACCTGCCGGTTCTGGTGCGCGATGAAGCGGTTTACGGCACCGGCCAATTGCCGAAATTTGCGGAAGATTTGTTTCGTACGGAAAATGGCTATTGGCTGACACCAACGGCTGAGGTGACGCTGACCAATTTGGTGCGCGAGCAAATTACCGATGCGGTGCACTTGCCGCTTCGCTTTACCGCGCTGACGCAATGCTTCCGCTCTGAAGCGGGTTCAGCAGGGCGCGATACGCGCGGCATGATACGCCAGCACCAATTTACCAAAGTCGAACTGGTCAGCATTGTTGATGCGGAAAGCGGTGAAGCAGAATTGGAGCGCAAAACAGAATGCGCTGAAGAAGTCTTGAAGCAGCTCGGCTTGCCTTATCGGGTGATGCAGTTATGCACCGGCGATATGGGTTTTGGCGCGCGCAAAACCTATGACCTTGAAGTTTGGCTGCCCGGTCAAAATGCCTATCGCGAGATTTCCAGCATTTCTTATTGTGGCGACTTTCAGGGTCGCCGGATGAATGCGCGCTATCGTCATGAGGGCGAGAAGCAAACGCATTTCGTCCATACGCTGAACGGCTCCGGTCTGGCAGTGGGCCGCACACTTGTTGCTGTGCTTGAAAATTACGTCAATGATGATGGAACGGTTACGATACCGGAAGTGTTGCGTCCCTATATGGGCGGCGCCGAAAAAATAGGGGAAACAAATGGCTGATATAGGTCGCATTTTGGTTACCAATGATGATGGCATTGATGCGCCGGGCTTGGTAACGGCCATCAATATTGCGAGAGCTTTATCAGATGATGTTTGGGTTTTTGCGCCGGCTGAAGAAATGAGCGGGGCAAGTCATTCGCTGAGTTTGGCCAAGCCGATGCGGGTGATGGAGTTGGGGCCTAAACGTTATGCGGTTACCGGCACGCCAACCGATTGCGTCATGGTCGCCACCCGCAATGTGCTGCGCGATAATCCGCCGGATTTGGTTTTATCAGGGGTCAATTTCGGACAAAACATCGCCGAGGATGTCAGCTATTCTGGCACGGTTGCAGGCGCAAAAGAGGGCACGGTGTTCGGCATTAAGTCGATTGCCATGTCGCAAGCGGTTTTATTTACCGAAGAGCCGGGCGCGCGCATGCCACGTTTTGAAGTTGCTGAGAAGCACGCACCGGCCATTATTGAGAAATTACTGACGCTTGATTGGCCGAAAGAAACGCTGATGAATGTCAATTTCCCGCATATTGAGATTGATGACGCGCCGGAAATACGGATTGTAAAACAAGGCAAGCGTGACCGCAGCATTTTGGGGCTGGAAGAGCGCATCGACCCGCGCGGGCAGCCGTATTATTGGTATAGTTTTGACCGGCTGGTCGATGAAAACGGTCAAATGGTTTACACGCCGGGCAAAGGCACTGATATTGAAGCAATTATTCAGGGTAATATTGCCATCACCCCTTTGCAAATGGACCACACGCATAGTGCGGTGGCGGAGCAACTGACAGCATTATTTGGATGACACTCGGAACGCCACAACAAAAACAATATCGCGCCGTTCTCGCCGTAATTATTTTCACTGCGCTTGCCGGCTGTGCGCCTGTGGCGTCGGGCAGTTGGTATGACAGTGAAGGCGGTAAAAAACCCGCCTCAACAGACAAACAAAAAGCGGAGACGTCCGCGAAGAAGAAATCTTCTACAGACAAAAACAATAAGGCTGAAAAGGGCACGGTTAATAAAACTGAGGGCGGCTTCGGGCAAATGCTGGCCAATATGCGCCAACGGCTTGACCGTCGGCCTGAAGCGCAAAAGCAGCGAGACCTTAAGCGGCGCGAGAGGATTTACGGAACATCGAGCGCGGCTGCAAATAAAAGCGCTAAAAAATCAGGTAAACCTTCGGCGCCATCCAAATCAGCAAGCGGTTTGATTACTGTGAAAAAGGGCGAGACTTATTACAGTCTTGCGCGGCGTTATAATGTGCCATTGCGCGCTTTGTTGAAGGCCAATAATGCGCGACCGCCTTACGTGTTATCGCCGGGTGACCGGGTCAGCATTCCGCAGCAGCAATTTTATGCAGTGAAAAGCAAAGACACGCTGTATTCCATTTCGCGCGCGCATAAAACTGATGTGGCGACGTTGGCCAAACTTAACGGGTTGAAAAAGCCTTATGCCATCAGTGTCGGCCAGCGTTTGCAAATTCCGGGGAGTGGCAAGTCTGATATGGCCTCTGCGCCGCAATCAACGGCTAAAAAGTCAACTGCCAATAGAACGGGCAAAACGGCTCGCAAAACTTTGCCGCAGGCCCCGAAGCGGGTCGGGCGCTTTCGAGTTCCTGTGCAAGGGTCGGTTATCTCAAACTTTGGCCCGAAAGAAGGCGGCTTACATAATGACGGTATAAACATCGCCGCGCGCACAGGTGCGCCGATAGTCGCGGCTGAAAACGGTGTGGTGGTTTATACCGGCAATGAATTGCGCGGCTATGGCAATTTGCTGCTTATTCGCCATAGCGGCGGCTGGGTAACGGCTTATGCGCATATCTCAAAGTTTCGCGTTAAACCGGGCGCGCGGGTCAAGCAAGGTGATGTAATTGCCGAGGTCGGGCAGACCGGAAATGTCGAGCGTCCCCAATTACACTTCGAATTGCGAAAGGGCACGCGCGCGGTAAATCCGCAATCGCTAATTTAACTGTAAATTCGGGCCAAAATACTTGGCGGTTCTGCGCTTCTTGCGTATAGTCGCGTTCACGAATTAGGAGATTCTTATGTTAATTTCACCGGCTTACGCCCAATCTGCCTCCGGCGGTAGTGCTTTGTTTGAATTGCTGTTTCCGCTGATTATGGTTTTCGCCATCATCTATTTTTTGATTTTACGTCCGCAGCAAAAGCGTCAGAAAGAACATCAAGCGATGATTGATGCAGTCGGTCGCGGTGATACGATTATCACGCAGGGCGGACTGGTCGGTAAAGTGGTGAAAGTCGGCGATGAAGATATGGAAGTCGACTTTGCGAAAGACACGCGCATCTCGGTTGTCAAAAGCATGATTATCGGTGTCCGCGGTAAAACCGACTAAAGCTGAACCTGAAAGAGCCTCTGAATGCTGCATTTCTCAAACTTTAAAATCGCCGGAATTGGCTTATTGCTGTTCCTCGGCGTTTTGTTTTCCATGCCGAATTTCCTCAGTGAGGAAACCCGTCTTTCCATGCCGGAATTGCTGCCCAGCAGCACGCTGAATTTGGGCCTTGATTTGCAGGGTGGCTCACATTTGTTGCTGTCAGTTGACACAGACAGTGTGCAACGTGAGCGTCTTGAAGATTTGACGTCGGATATTCGCCTCGCTTTGCGCGGTGAGCGTATTGGCTATACCGGCCTTGGTCGGGTCAGTGGCGGCGTCACTGTGACGGTGCGCGATGCAGAAGATATGGAAAAGGCAACGGAAGTTTTAGAAGGCTTGGCGCAACCGATTTCCGGCAGCGCTTTGACCAGCTTTGAGCAACGCACTGATTTGGATGTGCAAAATAGCGAAGGGCAAACTTTTCAGCTTATCGTGACAGAAGATGCGATAGCGGCCCGCAATACACGCACCGTGCAGCAGTCGATTGAGATTATTCGCCGTCGTGTTGATGAATTGGGCACGACTGAGCCGACCATTCAACGGCAAGGTGAAACGCGTATTTTGGTGCAAGTGCCGGGCCTCGATGACCCGGAGCGCCTGAAAGCATTGCTGGGGCAAACCGCGAAAATGAATTTCCATTTGGTTGACCAAACAGTGAGCGGTTATGAAGTGCAGGAAGGCAAGCGTCCGCCTGCCGGTTCGCGCCTTGTTTATACGGATACCGAGCCGCAAGTGCCTTACGTCATTCGCCGCCGTGCGATTGTAAGCGGGGAGCGTCTGGTTGATGCCAGTGTCGGTTTTGACCCGCAAACCAATGCGCCGGAAGTGAATTTCCGTTTCGATGCGCTCGGCGGGCGTAAATTCGGTGAGGTGACGCAGGCAAATGTCGGGCGTCCTTTTGCGATTGTATTGGATGATAAAGTCATTTCTGCGCCGATTATTCAGACGGCTATTCTTGGTGGCTCCGGTCGAATTACCGGTAACTTTACCGTGCAGGAAGCCAATGATTTGGCGATTTTGTTGCGCGCCGGTGCTTTGCCTGCGCCGATGAGCATTCTTGAGGAGCGCACAGTCGGGCCGGGTCTGGGCGCTGATAGTGTTGCCGCCGGTCGCATTGCGCTGATTATCGGTTTCCTTGCGGTTATCGGCTTTATGATTGTCAGCTACAGTCTTTTCGGACTGTTTGCCAATGTCGCTCTGATTTCCAATTTGGTACTGATTATGGCGGTGCTGTCCGGTCTGCAAGCGACCCTTACCTTGCCCGGCATTGCCGGTATTGTGTTGACGGTCGGCATGGCGGTTGACGCCAATGTGCTGATTTTTGAGCGGATACGCGAAGAGATTATTGCCGGTAAAACCCCGATTATTGCCATTGATATGGGCTATAGCCGGGCGCTTGGCACGATTATTGATGCCAATATCACCACGCTTTTGGCGGCGGTGATTTTGTTCCAGCTTGGCTCCGGCCCCATTCGTGGCTTTGCCGTGACGCTGGCTATCGGCATTGTTACATCCGTATTCACCGCATTTGTTTTGACCCGTTTATTGGTCGCTCTTTGGGTGCGCCGACAGGGTAAACCCGAAGCATTGCCGGTATAGGAGCAGAAGATGAAAACGCTTAAACTTGTTCCGGCCAAAACCGAGATCGGTTTTATTCAGCACCGCGTCATCGCCATGAGCGTATCAGCTTTCTTGGTGGTCGCGTCACTGGTTATTTTTGCCATTAACGGCCTTAATTTCGGTATCGACTTTAAAGGTGGCACATTGATTGAAGCCAGCGCAGAAAGTGCGGTTGATATTGGCGCGCTGCGCTCTCGCCTTGGTGCGCTCGAGCTGGGTGAGGTTCAAATCCAAGAATTCGGGAAAGATACTGACGTGCTCATCCGCATTTCCGAAGCGGAAGGGGCAGTTGATGCGTCCAGCAATCTGACCGCTGTTCAACAAGTACGCAACGAGCTGGCCGAAGATTTTGACGTGCGCCGTGTTGAGATAGTCGGCCCGCAAGTCAGTGCCGAGCTTATCCAAACCGGTTTGATGGCGGTGCTGGCGGCGATTGCATCCATGCTGATTTATATTTGGTTCCGCTTTGAATGGCAGTTCAGTGTCGGCGCAGTATTGGCCTTGGTGCATGATGTGGCGTTGACGATTGGTATTTTCGCTCTGCTGCAGCTGGACTTTAACCTGTCCATTCTGGCCGCCATTTTGACCATTGTCGGTTATTCGATGAATGACACGGTGGTGGTTTATGACCGGGTACGGGAAAACCTTCGCAAGTTTAAGAAAATGGATTTGAGCGATTTGCTCAATATCGCCATTAACGAAACGCTTTCGCGTACGGTTATGACTTCTGTCACCACTTTGCTGGCTTTGTTGGCGCTGTATATTCTCGGCGGAGAGGTCATTCGCGGCTTTACCTTTGCGATGATTTGGGGCGTCATTGTCGGCACTTATTCATCGATTTTCATTGCCTCGCCCTTGCTTATTTTGCTTGGCGTGAAGCGCGATTGGTCGGGCACACAAGTCGATTAAGCTCGCTTTTCTTGCCCCTTTAAGGCGGCAAGTGGTATGGTTTATTTAATGAGAGATTCGCACTAGGGAGGCTGTTATGGCTGCAATTCTATCTTCACTACGCAATACGGTTATTGCGGGCTTTGTTCTGGCGTTCCTGCTGGAGCTTATGTATTTCAATAGCGGCGGTACGCTTGATACAAATTTCTGGGCATTTGCCTTCCGTTGGCTGCACGTTTTGAGCGGCATTATGTGGATTGGCCTGCTTTATTATTTCAACTTCGTGCAAATTCCGAATATGCCGAATATTCCGGATGACCAAAAACCGGCTATCAGTAAGGTGATTGCACCGGCGGCTTTGTGGTGGTTCCGTTGGGCTGCTATGGCAACACTGGTCACCGGTCTTATCCTCGGTTATCTGAACGGTTATATCCATGACGCCATGTCACTGGGCGCGATGAATGATTTCGAAGTTCCGAAGAACATCGCTATCGGTATCGGCATGTGGCTCGGCATTATCATGTGGTTCAATGTTTGGTTCGTTATTTGGCCAAACCAGAAGAAAGCGCTCGGTATTGTGGAAGCCAGCGCCGATGAGAAAGCCGCATCGGCACGCACTGCCATGTTGTTCTCACGGACCAACACTTTGCTTTCAATTCCAATGCTGTTTGCAATGGTATCCGCTCAGAATATTTACTAAGCGGTATGAAATATGGAGGAGGGGCCGCCATTTGTGCGGCCCTTTTCTTTAGGGACTGACTGAAATGGATGAAGAGCTTTTACGGCAAGAATTGCGCGGCCTTGATGGGGATTTATATCTCTGTCATTTGTTCGCGCCGGCTCCCGCGCGCGCTGCGCTGCTGACGCTTTATCATCTTTATGCCGATATTGCGCGCATACCGGCGTCTGTTTCAGACCCGATGGTCGGGGCCATTCGCCTACAATGGTGGCGCGATTTATTCGACAGTGTTGCCGCCGGTGACGCGCGCGGCACACCGATAGGCGAAGCCTTGCTGAGACATAAATTGGATAAGCAGGCAGTGTTGCCCCTGATTGACGGACGCGAAGCGGCTTTGCCGGAAGGCACGCGCGGCTTGGATGATTTGGAAGAGGAAGCAAAGACCGTTGGCCCGGCTTTTTTGCGCCTGGCCATTCAGCAAGTCAAAGGCGACGCGCCGGATTCGTTGATTGAAAAAGCCGGATGCGGCTTTGAATTGATGCGGCTGGTGCCGGAAAACGGTGCACCGGTCGCGGCCCGTGCGCTCGAATATCTGCGCGAAGCCAGCGTTTTATTCAATCAATTGTCGCGTCGACAAAGAAAGAGATTGCTGCCCGTCTTTCTGCCTATGGGGCTGGCGCGGCGACAAGCGGAGGCTTATCCAAACCACCGCAGCTTGCTGATTTATCAGCTTGTTTTATTAAAGATGGCATTTATCGGCAGGCTTTAATCAATCGCTGATTTGCTTTAGGCAGGTCTTTCGGTCTAGGCTTTTAGTGTCCAATAAAAATAAAAAGGGATGCCATGTTAGATTTTTATCCAAATGAACGTTTTGCTGTTTTTATCGACAGTGCGAATTTCCGTCGATCCAAACAATCAATCAGCATGTTTGTTGATGATATCAAGCTGCTGAAATTCTTTCGCAAAAATAATGGCGAGAGTATTTTTCTACGGATTTATCATTATGAATCGATACCGAAGGAAGACGGCACGCCGGAACGCTCCGAATTGGTGCAGCGTATTCACCGCCGTCTCGACTTCATGGCCTATAACGGTTTCACTGTCGTCAGCAAAGCCTCAAAAGATTTTGTCGATAGCGCCGGAGAAGCGGTTTTGAAAGGCAATATGGATGGTGAGATGATTGTCGATATGATGGCTATCAGTGCCAATCTCGATCACATTGTGATGTTTTCCGGTGATGGCGATTTCCGCTATGCGATACAAAAACTGCAAGAGCAGGGTGTGCGTGTGACGGTAATTTCTTCCGAAGGCTCTATCGCCAATGAATTAAAGCGACAAGCAGACACCTATGTCGATCTGGAAGAATTGCGGCCGCATATTGAAAGCACGCACGAACCGGTGCGCCAACCGGCTTAAAGCCTCTTTCTAAAGAGCCGTGCGCCAGTCGTTGAAATCAGCACGAGCGCGGCTGGTAAATGCCTTTTGCCGTGCCTGCTTCTTGGCTTGCATGCGCATTTTACCGCGTAGCTTCTTACCGTCTTCACCCAACGGATGCGGCAGCACGCCAACATCAGGCATCAGTCCAAAATTGACATTCATTGGCTGAAAACTTTTGGCATCAGCATTCACCGTAATATGCGCCAACAAAGCCCCGAAAGCTGTTGTCATGGGCGGATGCTCAAGCACGCGCTGCTGCATTTGTGCGGCGGCGAAACGCCCGGCCAATAAGCCAATTGTTGTGCTTTCAACATAGCCCTCCACGCCGGTAATTTGTCCGGCAAACCGAATATGCGGGGCGTTTTTCAAGCGCAATTCGCCATCCAACAAAGTGGGACTGTTTAGGAAGGTGTTACGATGTAGGCCACCAAGGCGAGCAAAGCGGGCATCTTCCAGTCCCGGAATAAGACGGAAGACATCGGTCTGTGCGCCATATTTAAGCTTTGTTTGAAAGCCGACCATATTGAACAAAGTGCCAAGCGCATTGTCTTGGCGCAATTGAACAACCGCATGCGGTTTGACGTCAGGCTTATGGGCATTGGTCAGACCGCGCGGTTTCATCGGCCCGTGCCTCAGCGTATCGCGACCGCGCGCCGCCATCACTTCTATCGGTAAACAGCCGTTAAAATATGGCGTGTTCTCTTCCCACTCTTTGAAGTCAGCCGTGTCGCTCTCAATAAGCGCATCCAGAAACGCATTATACTGCGCTTCATCCATCGGACAGTTAATGTAATCTTTGCCGACGCCGCCCATGCCTTCCAACTCGCCGCCCTTATCGTATCGTGATTGGTGCCAGCAAATATCCATATCGACACTGTCATGATAAATAATCGGGGCAATCGCATCGAAAAATGCCAGCTTATCGCTGCCGGTCATTTTGCCGATAAGCTCAGACAAAGCAGGTGAGGTGAGGGGGCCTGTGGCGATAATCACATGCTGCCAATCAGCCGGAATATCTGTCACTTCTTCGCGCGCAATGGTGATGTTCGGATGCGCCTCAATTTTGGCCGTCACCGCCTCTGAAAAGCCTTCACGGTCGACTGCCAATGCGCCGCCTGCCGGCACTTGATGCGTATCGGCGCAGGCCATAATGAGGCTGCTGCATTCACGCAATTCGGCATGCAATAAGCCGACCGCATTGGTCAGCGCATCATCAGAGCGAAAGGAGTTTGAGCAAACCAATTCGGCCAAGCCATCAGTTACATGGGCGTCGGTTTTACGTACCGGCCGCATCTCATGCAGAACGACATTTACGCCGTGCTCGGCTGCTTGCCATGCTGCTTCAGATCCGGCCAAGCCGCCGCCAATAATGTGTAATTCATCGCTCATGCAATTCAATTACACGGTTTGGCGTTAGAAAAAAAGCACTACTGCGGCAATTGATGAGCGGCCTTTTGAAGCGTCAGCAAAGTGAACATTCCCATCGGGCCGAAGCTTTCTTCTGTTTGCAAATTTAACCCGACCGCCTCAAAGTTTAAGTGCGACCGACAAAAATCAGAATGAAAGCCAATTTTGCGCGACACAGGCGCAATAGCGCGCTCGGCCATGGCCAGTATTTTCTTGTCTTGTTCATCGGCGCGAAAATGATTGAATAAATATAGGCGCCCACCGGGGCGAAGAACGCGGCCTATTTCGCTCAGCACTTTTCCCGGATCAGGCACAACGGACATCACGAAAGTCGCCAAGACGCTATCAAAACGCCCGTCTTTGAATTGCAAATCACCGGCATCCATAATTTGTAATGCGCGCACATTATGCAGCTTCTTTCGGTTCACCCGTTTGGCGGCACGGGCCAGCATATCCTCCGATAAATCAATGCCGGTAACCTGAAAATCATCGGCAAAATAGGGCAGTGACAGACCGGTTCCGGTGCCGACATCCAGCACATTGCAGCCATCGGTTTCAAAGTTCAGCCGATTAACAATCCGCTTAATGTATTTGCGCCCGAACAGGGCAAATGTGAAATCATAATGCCCGGCCCAGCGCGCATAAGAGCGGCGCACATCGTCGGCGCGAATAGGTGTATGCACTGTCATGGAAAACAGCCCTTTTTATTGTTTTTCTTTGCATTTTCAGACTATTCGGCAGCCGCTTTTTTGACAACAGCTTTTTTCTCATTTGCCTTTTTCGGTTTCAGCATGGGCGCAAGATATTGGCCGGTATAGCTTTTCTTCACCTTGGCAACCGCTTCAGGCGTTCCGCTGGCGACAATCTCGCCGCCGCCATCGCCGCCTTCAGGGCCGATATCGATAATCCAGTCGGCGGTTTTTATCACTTCCAGATTATGCTCAATCACCGCCACCGTATTGCCGTTATCAACCAGCTCATGCAGCACTTCCAGCAATTTGGCAACGTCATGAAAATGCAAGCCGGTTGTCGGTTCATCGAGAATATACAGAGTTCGTCCGGTGGCCCGTTTGGACAATTCTTTGGCCAGTTTCACGCGTTGCGCTTCACCGCCGGAAAGGGTGGTGGCTTGCTGGCCGACTTTGATGTAGCCAAGCCCGACACGCTGTAGCGTCACCATTTTGTCGCGCACCATCGGCACCGCTTTAAAGAAATCCGCCGCCTCATCGACCGTCATATCCAGCACGTCGGCAATTGACTGGTCTTTAAACTTAACTTCCAGTGTTTCGCGATTATAGCGTCGCCCATTGCAGCTATCGCATTCGACATAAACATCAGGCAAGAAGTGCATTTCAATTTTGATAACGCCGTCGCCTTGGCAGGTTTCGCAGCGACCGCCTTTGACGTTAAACGAAAAACGACCCGGCTTATAACCACGCGTTTTGGCTTCCGGCAAACCGGCAAACCATTCGCGTATCGGGGTAAAGGCTCCCGTATATGTCGCCGGATTAGAGCGCGGCGTCCGCCCAATCGGTGATTGGTCAATATCAATCACCTTGTCGAGCAAATGCAGCCCGTCAATCGTGTCATGCTCGGCCGGTGTGGCGCGCGCATTATTCAGCTTGCGAGCCAGCGATTTATAAAGCGTATCAATCAGTAATGTGGACTTACCACCTCCCGATACACCGGTGACGCAGGTAAATGTGCCGAGCGGAATTTCCGCACTGACATTTTTCAGATTATTGCCGCGCGCGCCCTTAACGGTAATGCATTTACGCGCATTGGTTTCGCGACGCTTTTTCGGTATCGGCACTTCCAGCGCACCCGATAAATATTGACCGGTTAGGCTTTTTTTCGTCGAGATGATTTTCTTCGGCGTGCCTTCAGCAATCACTTCACCGCCATGAATACCGGCACCGGGGCCGATATCGACAACATGGTCGGCTGTCATAATCGCTTCTTCATCATGCTCGACCACAACCACCGTATTGCCGAGGTCACGAAGCCGCGTCAGTGTGTCCAGCAAGCGCGAATTATCGCGCTGATGTAGCCCAATGCTCGGCTCGTCCAGCACATATAAAACGCCGGTCAGGCCGGAGCCGATTTGCGATGCAAGGCGGATGCGTTGGCTTTCGCCGCCCGATAATGTTCCGCTATTTCGCGACAGGGTGAGATATTCCAAGCCGACATCGTTAAGGAATTTCAGCCGCTCGCGAATTTCTTTCAAAATCCGCACGGCGATTTGTTTTTGTTTGGCGTTCAGCTTTTTCTCAAGTTTATTAAACCAGTCTTCCGCGCTGCGAATGGACATATGTGCCACTTGGCCGACATGTAAATCGGCAATTTTAACAGCCAAGGCTTCCGGCTTTAAGCGATAGCCGCCGCATGCGTCGCAATCAGTGACCGATTGAAATTTCTCAATTTCCTCGCGCGCCCAATTGCTGTCGGTTTCGCGGTAACGTCGTTCGAGATTGGGAATGACGCCCTCAAACGGTTTTTTGGTCTTATAGCTGCGCAACCCGTCATCATATTCAAAGGTGATGACTTCTTCGCCTGTGCCATAGAGTATAACCTCCTTGGCCTTCTTTGGCAGGTCGTTCCATACATCGCTCATTTTAAAGCCGTAATGACGGGCCAAAGCTTCCAGCGTTTGCGTGTAATAGGGCGATGAGGTTTTAGACCATGGGGCAATCGCGCCCTTGTATAATGTCAGGCCGCCATCCGGCACCACGGCAATCGGGTCGATGAAAAACTGCGTGCCAAGGCCATCGCAAGATGGGCAGGCCCCAAACGGATTATTGAAAGAAAATAGCCGCGGTTCAATCTCGTCAATGGTGAAGCCGGAAACCGGGCAAGCAAACCGCGCCGAGAAAATTATACGTTGCGCGTTTTCGCCTTCTTTTTTCTTATCAGCCATTTCCGCTACGGCAATGCCGTCTGTCAGGCCAAGCGCCACTTCCATGGAGTCGGCAACGCGGTTACCAAGGTCGGGTTTTATCACCAAGCGGTCAACCACCACATCAATATCGTGTTTCAGCTTTTTGTCGAGGGCCGGCACTTCGCTGATTTCATAAAATTCACCGTCGACTTTCACGCGCTGAAAGCCGCGTTTTTGCAGCTCGGCAAAGTCGCGGCGATACTCGCCTTTGCGACCGCGCACAATCGGTGCCAGCAAGTAAAGCCGTGTACCTTCCGGCAGCGCCATCACCTTATCAACCATCTCACTGACTGTTTGGCTTTCAATCGGTAGGCCGGTGGCCGGTGAATAAGGTATGCCGACCCGCGCATAAAGCAGGCGCAAATAGTCAAATATCTCCGTCACCGTGCCGACGGTTGAACGCGGATTGCGCGAGGTAGTTTTCTGTTCAATAGAAATCGCCGGTGATAGACCGTCAATCTGGTCGACATCGGGCTTCTGCATCATCTCCAAAAATTGCCGTGCATAAGCCGAAAGGCTTTCGACATAACGGCGCTGGCCCTCCGCATAAATCGTATCAAATGCTAGCGAGCTTTTGCCGGAGCCGGACAGGCCGGTGACCACAATCAGCTTGTCACGTGGCAGATCCAACGAGACATTTTTTAAATTATGCTCGCGTGCGCCGACAATGCGAATTTGTTTGGCTTGCGGGGTTTTGGTGGTTTTACGGGCTGGCATATTGTTTCCTATTTCGAGAGATAATTTAGCCCTGTTTAAGCTTTTGACAAAAGGCCAATTCGTCACGCGGCGCGTCGGGCTGATATATCCACAGCAATAAGAAGCCGGTGGGGTGACAGCGATAGGCGTAAATGGTCGATTCACATAGGGTGTGAGAACAAAAAGGAGAAAGCATCATGGCAGGAAGCGTCAATAAAGTGATTTTGGTCGGCAATCTGGGGGCAGACCCGGATGTGCGGAGCACGAAGGATGGCCGTCCGGTCGTCAATCTCAGCGTTGCGACAAGTGAAAACTGGCGCGATAAGAGCTCCGGCGAACGGCGTGAGAAAACCGAATGGCACCGTGTGGTGATTTTTTCAGAAGGCCTGTGCCGTATTGCCGAACAATATTTGAAAAAAGGCTCGAAGGTTTACATTGAAGGCCAGCTGCAAACGCGCAAATGGCAAGATGATAATGGTAATGACCGCTACTCAACCGAAGTGGTTTTGCAGAATTATGGTGGCGTTATGACGATGCTGGATACCCGCAATAGCGGCGGTGATTTCCAAGCTGTTGGCGGCGATTCGGCGCCAATGGCAGCGGTCGGCGGCGGCGGCGGCGACATCAATGATGACATTCCTTTTTAGTAAATAAAGCCATTTAAAAACAATGGCTTATCCTGTGAATGGGGGCGCTGATTTCAGTGTCCCCATTGTCGTTAAAGTGTTATATTTTTGTCATATGAAAGCGGCCTTTCCGGTCGCTCAATGAGAGCTGAATTTTGACCGACGAACCGGAAAATCAAAACGAAACAGAAGACGAAATCGTCGAAGCGGAAGCCACTGATACACCCGTTGAAGAAGGTGGTTCCGGTGATGACGGCGGCAATAATGATGGTGGCAGTGAACCACCGCAGCCGCCCGAAGATGAAGGCGATGTCGAGCCGATAAGCATCGAAGAGGAGATGAAAACCTCCTATCTCGATTATGCGATGAGCGTTATTGTTTCGCGTGCTTTGCCGGACGTACGCGACGGTTTGAAACCGGTTCACCGCCGCATTTTGTTCTCAATGAATGAGAACGGTTACGAATACAACAAGCCGTATCGTAAATCGGCCCGCGTGGTCGGTGATGTTATCGGTAAATATCACCCGCATGGTGATCAGTCGATTTATGACGCTTTGGTGCGGATGGAACAGGAATTTTCCATGCGCTTGCCATTGCTTGACGGGCAGGGCAATTTTGGTTCTGTCGATGGCGATCCGCCTGCTGCGATGCGTTACACAGAAGTGCGAATGGCTAAGCCGGCCGCCGCAGTGTTGCAAGATATCGATAAAGACACGGTCGATTTTCAAGACAATTATGATAATTCCGAGCGCGAACCGGTGGTGTTGCCGGCCCGCTTCCCGAATTTGCTGGTTAATGGCGCAAATGGTATCGCGGTTGGCATGGCGACCAATGTGCCGCCGCATAATCTTGGTGAACTGATTGATGCGGCGCAGGCGATTATCGAACGCGATGAGCTGACCGACGAAGAATTATTGCAAATCGTGCCGGGTCCGGATTTTCCGACCGGCGCGCTTATTTTGGGTTATAGCGGCTCGAAATCCTCAGTCATGACCGGACGCGGCTCCATCATTATGCGTGGCCGCGCATCGGTTGAAGAAATTCGTAAAGACCGTGAAGCGATTATCATCACTGAAATTCCCTATCAGGTGAATAAAGCGTCGATGATTGAGAAAATTGCCGAATTGGTGCGTGAAAAGACCGTTGAAGGCATTGCTGACTTGCGCGATGAAAGCGATCGCGACGGCATGCGGGTTGTCATTGAATTGAAGCGCGACGCTGTCCCCGATGTGGTATTGAACCAGCTTTATCGCTATTCGCAACTGCAAACCAGCTTCGGGGCCAATATGTTGGCGCTGAATAATGGTCGCCCGCAATTAATGAATTTGCGGCAAATGCTGGAGGCGTTTATTGCCTTCCGCGAAGAAGTGGTGACGCGCCGCTCTAAATTCGAACTGAATAAGGCACGCGACCGCGCCCATGTTTTGGTTGGCCTGGCGATTGCCGTGTCGAATATTGACGAAGTGATTGCGCTTATCCGCAAAGCGCCGTCGCCGCAAGACGCGCGCAAACAGCTGATGGAGCGCAAATGGCCGGCGCAAGATGTCGCCGAGCTTGTTGCATTGATTGATGATCCGCTGCATCGGGTGGCTGATGATGGCACATATATACTCAGCGAGGCGCAGGCGCGGGCTATTTTGGAACTGCGTCTGCAACGCTTGACGGCTATGGGCCGTGATGAAATCGGCGATGAGTTGAAAGTGCTCGGCGAACAAATTGCTGATTTGTTGGATATATTACGCAGCCGCGAGCGCGTCATGGCGATAATTCAAGCCGAACTGGCGGAAGTGCGCGAAGAATTTGCGACGCCGCGCCGTTCTGAATTTATCGAGCATGACGGCGAAGTGGATGATGAATCGCTTATCCCGCAAGAGGATATGGTGGTGACGGTCAGTCATGCCGGATATATCAAACGTGTGCCGCTCTCTACCTATCGGGCGCAAAGGCGGGGTGGTAAGGGCCGCGCCGGTATGGCGACCAAGGACGAGGATTTCGTTAGCCGTATTTTTGTCGCCAATACGCACCAGCCGGTTCTGTTCTTCTCAACCACCGGCATGGTCTATAAAATGAAAGTCTGGAAGCTACCCGCCGGCAGTCCGCAATCCAAAGGCAAGGCCTTGGTTAATTTGCTGCCACTGGATGAGGGCGAGACGATTACCGATATTATGGCGCTGCCATCCGATGAAGAAACATGGGGCGATTTAAACGTCATGTTCGCCACCAGTTTCGGTAATGTGCGGCGCAATGATTTGTCAGACTTTACGCAGATTAACCGCAACGGCAAAATTGCAATGAAGCCGGATGAGGGCGAGCGTATTATCGGCGTTGAAACCTGCTCGGAAGATGATGATGTGCTGCTGACCAGTTCCAGTGGCCGTGCCATTCGTTTTCCGGTCGATAAAGTGCGGGTGTTCCGCAGCCGAAATTCTACCGGCGTGCGTGGCATTAAGCTGGATGACGGTGCCAGCGTCATTTCATTGGCAATATTGCGCGGTAGCGATGCGACACCGGCAGAACGCGCCACTTATCTGAAGCAGGCCGCCGCGATGCGCCGCGCCGCCATTGGCGAAGAGGTCGATAGCGAAGAGATTGCCGTCGATGAGGACATTGAAACGACCGAAGAAGTGGCTTTGTCACCCGAGCGTTATGCAGAAATGGGCGGTAAAGAGCAGTTTATTCTGGCTGTCAGTGAAAACGGCTATGGCAAACGCTCATCTGCCTATGAATATCGTGTATCGGGGCGTGGCGGTAAGGGCATTATCGCAATGACCGTGACCGAGCGTAACGGCGATTTGCTGGCTGCGTTTCCGGTAGAAGAAACCGACCAGATTATGCTGGTCACCGATGGTGGTACGCTCATTCGCTGTCCGATTGATGATATCCGTATTGCCGGTCGTAATACGCAAGGCGTGACGATTTTCAAGACCGAAGAAGACGCGAAGGTTGTATCTGTCGCCCATTTGGGGGATGCTTCTGACGATGAAGACAGCGGTGAAGCAGTCGATGTAGAGGCTGCAGAAACCGGTGAAGATAGCGGTGGCAGTGCAGATGATGATGCTGCACCCGATGGAGAGGCATAAATCATGCGTGTAGGGCTGTATCCGGGTAGTTTTGACCCGATTACCAATGGTCACGTGGATATTATCAAACGCTCTTTCGGCGTTGTCGATAAGCTGATTGTCGGAATTGGCGTTAGTGCCACCAAAACGCCGGTTTTTACCTTTGAGCAGCGGCAAAAGATGATTGAAGCGGAAACTGCCTCAGTTGCCAAAGAAAAGGGCGTCGCGCTTGAGGTAGTGTCATTTAACGAGCTTTTGGTCGATGTTGCTCGTCAACACGGGGCAAATATCATTGTACGCGGGCTGCGCACCGCTGCTGATTATGAATATGAAGCGCAAATGACCTCAATGAACCGCTCAATGGCGCCTGAAATTGAGACGATATTTCTTCCGGCGGCGCCTGAAGTGAGCTTTGTTTCATCGACTTTGGTACGGCAAATTCTTGCCATGGGTGGCGATATCAGTCCCTTTGTGCCAAAATCAGTTCTTGAAGAAATTTAAATAATTACAAAAGTTTAGTAGGAGAAGCTCATGCGTTACCTAACTGCTATAGCCATGCTTATCGGATTAATGGCTGTACCGCTTTCGTCAATGAATGAGGCTCACGCTGCCAGCAAAAAGGAGTCTATTATGTTGTTGGAATTGAAAACCGGTACGGTGAAAATCAAATTGCGCGATGACCTTGCGCCAAACCATGTGGAGCGTATCAAAACGCTGATTGGTGAGAAGTTTTATGACGGCATTGTCTTTCACCGCGTGATTGATGGTTTTATGGCGCAAACAGGTGATCCGACCGGCACCGGCATGGGTGGTTCTGATTACCCGGATTTGCGTGCTGAGTTCTCAAGCGAGCCGTTTAAGCGCGGTACATTGGGCATGGCGCGGTCACAACATCCTGACAGCGCAAACAGCCAGTTCTTTATCTGCTTTGATGATTCCACTTGGTTAAACGGTCAATATACTGTGTTTGGTGAAGTGGTTGAAGGTATGGAACATATCGATGCCATCGCCAAAGGTGAGCCGCCGGCTGATCCCGATAAAATCATTTCAATGCGCCTTGAAGATTAAATTTCATGCAGGTCTCTATGCAAGTCGATGATTTCGATTTTGACCTGCCGGAAAGTCTCATTGCATTAAGACCTGCACAGCCGCGCGACACAGCGCGGCTGTTGCACATTCCGGCCGGAAAACAGCGGGCTGATCTAACCGTTCGCGCGCTGCCTGACTTGTTGCAGGCGGGGGATGCGCTTGTGGTTAATGTGACCAAAGTCATTCCGGCACGGCTGAATGGCACGCGCTTGAAACAAGGCGGGACAGGCGCGAAAGTCGAGATAACGTTGACTGAGAGATTGGGGCCGATTGATTGGCGCTGTTTTTTGAAGCCGGCTAAAAAGGTCAAAGACGGCGACATCATTGATTTTGGTGGCGTGTTGGCTGAGGTGTCTGAGCGCGAGGAAGGCGCGGCGCGTTTGAGTTTTCAAATTGCCGCCGATGCTATGGAAACCAGTTTGGCTGATCTCGGCACAATGCCATTGCCTCCTTATATTGCCGGAAAACGTGCGCCGGATGCGCAAGATAATGATGATTATCAAACTTTGTTTGCGCGCGAAGAAGGCGCGGTGGCCGCGCCGACTGCCGGATTACATTTCACGCCCGAATTGGTGGAAACGCTTAAGAATGAGGGCATTGCCTTTCACGAAGTAACGCTGCATGTCGGGCCGGGCACGTTTCTGCCGGTTAAAGTCGATAATATCAAAGAGCATAAAATGCACGGCGAATGGGGGCAGGTGACACCGCAAACCGCCGCTTCGCTGAATGAGGTAAAAGCAAAAGGCGGGCGCATTGTTTGTGTCGGCACAACCTCGCTGCGTTTGATTGAAAGTGCGACCGGCGAAGACGGCGAAGTTAAACCGTTTGAAGCGGTTACTGATATTTTCATTTCGCCCGGTTATCGGTTTCGCGCCGCCGATATGTTGCTAACCAATTTCCATTTACCACGTTCGACGCTTTTCATGCTGATTTCGGCTTTTTCAGGCCTTGAAGAGATGCAAGCCGCATATGCGCATGCTATTGAAAACGGCTATAGGTTCTACTCTTATGGTGACGCCTGTTTGCTGGAGCGCAAAGATAGATGAAATTTACGCTGAAAAAGTCTGACGGTGCGGCGCGCCTTGGTGAGATCGAAACACCGCGCGGTAACATTCGCACGCCGGCCTTTATGCCGGTCGGCACAGCCGCCACGGTAAAGGCGATGTATCCCGACCAAGTGCGTGATTTGGGTGCTGATATCGTGCTCGGTAATACCTATCATTTAATGCTGCGGCCTGGGGCCGAAGAAGTGGCGGCACTTGGCGGTTTGCAGAAATTTATGCAATGGGATGGGCCGATACTGACCGATAGTGGCGGTTTTCAAGTCATGTCGCTTTCAAAACTGGCGAAAATGAGTGAAGAGGGTGTGCGCTTTCAAAGTCATCTCGATGGCAGCGAGCATATGCTGACGCCGGAACGCAGTATTGAAATTCAAACCTTGTTGGGGGCCAATATCCGCATGGTGCTGGATGAATGCACGCCATTTCCGGCGACGCATGAGCAGGCCGATACCTCAATGCAGCTTTCCATGCGGTGGGCCGCGCGCAGCAAAAATGCTTTTGCCGAATATGATGCGGGCATTGGCGATGCGCTGTTCGGCATTGTGCAGGGCGGGGTATATGAGGATTTACGCCATAAAAGCGCTGAGCAGTTGCAGCAAATCGGCTTTGACGGATACGCGGTTGGCGGTTTGGCGGTCGGCGAGGGGCATGACACTATGCTGCAAGTGTTGGACTTCACCACGCCGGTACTGCCGCAAGATAAGCCGCGCTATTTAATGGGCGTCGGCACGCCGGAAGACCTTATCGAAGCGGTAGCGCGCGGTGTTGATATGTTTGATTGCGTGATGCCGACCCGCGCCGGCCGGCATGGCACGGCCTATACATGGCGGGGTAAAATCAATATTCGCAATGCGCGCCATGCCGATGATCCGCGGCCTTTGGATGAAAACAGTTTTTGCGAAGCGTCCACGCGCTATAGCCGTGCTTATTTGCATCATCTGCATCGTTGCGGTGAATATCTCGGTGCCATGCTGCTGAGCTGGCACAATCTGGCGTTTTATCAAGAGCTCATGGCATCAATGCGCACGGCGATTGATGAAGGCCGGTTTGAAGATTTTCGGGCCGAGTTCTATGCGTTGCAAAAAGCCGGCGATATTGAACCGCGATAAACTTAGCTGTAAATGGCGTAAGCGGCGTGCACCAACCCCACCAATGCACCAATCAATAAGGCAACGGTCGCAAAGAATCCGATACTGAAACCTAAGCCGCGCTTGTCGGCAGCCTTGTAATAGCCAAGTGCAAACACAACGCGTCCGATAGGAAAGAAGACACCGATAATCGCAGTCCAGAAATCTGAAATGGTCAGCGCGCACAACCACAGAGCCGGCAAAAACAAAACCAACATTTCATGTGTGTTGGAATAGACACGCATTACCCGCATGAATTCCTCGGGCCCTTCATGTGCCGGTGCCTTGATTTCAAATTGGCGACGCGCTTTACCGACCCGCATGGCGGTCCAGAAAAAGACAAATAAAGACAGTAAAGTCACCAAGCCGGTGAGGGGATATTCAAACATCATGTTTCCTTTCGAGGATTAATCTTCGCGCTTACCGATTTTTTTCAAAATGCCGGTAAAGGTCGCCAGCGTGTCGTCGCCGGTGTAAATTTCGCCGCGTACAAAAACCATACTGCGCGTATTGCGGGTGACTTCGCCTTTGGCATAAACGCAGTCGCCAATCGGGGCTGCGCCTTTCAAGAATTCAGTTGAGCAAGATACGGTTACTGAGTGTTCCTCTCGGAGCGCGTCATGCGCGATCACGAAAAGCGCGTAATCGGCAAAACTCATCAACATGCCGCCATGCAGAAAACCACCGCCATTCAGGTGTCGCTCTTCGCAGACAAAGGCCGATAAATGCGGCTCATTGCTGTCGCTGATTTTCATATAAAACGGGCCGGCATGGTCTTCAAAAGGCTCGCTACCGCCCCATTTTGTCCAGCCATCCAAGTGCGGGTGTCTATCAGTCATTTTATGCTCCGTGATTTCGCGCAACATAAAGCTGTTTGAGCTTTTCTGGCAAGCAAAGTTGCATTTAATCCGGCAGCTTGGTGGGCCGGGACAGCCTAAGCGGCGACCCCGACATATTTTCCATATCCTGCCAGATCAGCAGCGAATTCAGGGCGCGCATAGAGATTTTGTAGATGAGCGAACAGCTTCGGATAGTCAGATAATTGCGGCAAAACTGGCGATAGTTCTTTGGCCGCCAATTGTTCGGCCATGCGTCCTTCATTGCTCAGCAAGGCCAGCTCGCAAGCCAGCACCACATCAGCGAGGCTGAGTGCGTCGCCCGCCAAACAGCTTGTATTGCCTAGAGCCGCTTCGCAGGCAGTGCAGTAGAGGGTGAAAGCGCGCACCATTTCGCCATGCAATGTGGCATCGAGTTTCGGGCCGGCGAGAATATAATCTTGAATTGTGTCAGCGAATAAAAGCGTTTTGTCGAGAAAGCCGTCAATGCGCGCGCGTTGCGCTGCACTGTCGCCATAAAGCGCAGGTGCGTGAGGGCCGGTTAGGGCAGCCAGCCGCATAATTGAATTTGACTCAAAGATACCGACCGAGCCATCTTCCGCAAATGCTGCCGGAATATCGCCGAACGGATTAGCGGCCAAAAACGCATCGGTTTTATAAAGCGCGCCGGAAAAGCCGGTGCTTGCCGTGCGGCGCGCTGCTGCATGCTGCTCTTTATCAGCGTCGTTCATTTGCTTGGCATCATAATCCCATAACCAATCAACCATTTCGGGCGGTGCGCTACCCATCACTTCAATCTCGGCACCGGAAAACCGCGCCGTTATCGTTGCCTTGTAAACGCGCGGGTTTGGCAGGTAGGAAATTATCCGAATATCGCTCATGAACGGGCCTCATATTGCTCATAGATAATGGTAGGGACACCGCTTCGATTGTCAATTGTGGTTTGATTTACGCCCTTATGGCTCAAAAAATAAATCATTCTGCACAGTTGCGACAAATAGGGTATTGCGCGGAATCGTGGGAACGGTTAAACAGCCTCCAAGTGGGCCCGTAGCTCAGGTGGTAGAGCAACTGACTTTTAATCAGTGGGTCGAAGGTTCGAATCCTTCCGGGCTCACCACTTTTCTCATTTTGTTATAATTCACCGCCGCGTCATTGGCCGCGGTCTTTGCGCCTTTTTATTAGGCGCAAACGCAAAACCGTGACGAAATGAAAGTGACAAGCTACATTTTGCTTGCTAGCGTTTCCTTGATTTTGGGAGGGTTTGCTCATGAACACCAAAGAACAGCGCGAATTGATAAGTCGAATTCGTAAAATGCCCGAACTGGCTGATGCCTTCGGTGCGCCGCTTTTGGCTTGGCAGACAATGCTCGTTTTATTGGTCAGCTTTGGCGGTTTCGGACTATCAAGCTATGCTTATTTGACCGGATTGGTGTCGCCATTCATTACCGTGCCGCTTAGTGGGTTTTTCATTTTCTGGAGTTTCACGCCATTACATGAGGCGGTGCATCGCAACCTTTCCAGCATTAGCTGGCTGAATGACGGTTTGGGGACTTTGAGCGCACAATTGCTGTTGCCCGGTTTCAATTCCGGCTTGTATCGCTATTTGCATATCACCCATCACACGCGGGCCGGACAACCGGATGACCCTGATGTGAAATTTACCAAAGGCAATTTGTTGCTGTGCTGGTTGAATGCCGCGTTTTTGGATCTGTTATGGAGTAAATACTACATCTCCGTTTGGTCAGAGCGCCCAATCAGGGAACGCGCGCGCTTTTCGCTCGGCGTGGTTTTATATATTGCGATGTTTGTGATTGCTTTTAGCTCGCCCTATGCGTTTGCTTTTACGGTGGCTTTCTTGCTGCCGATGTTTTTGGGGCGCATTATCACGGTTTATTTATTCGCCACTATTCAGCACGAAGAAGGGCATGAGCAGCGCAATGATCCGCTTGGCGCAACATGGATTCAAGACGTCCATTCACAACGATGGCAGCGCATTTTCATGCTCGGCCAATCGCAGCACCTCATTCATCATCTTTATACCAATGTGCCTTGGTATAATTACGACCGTATTTGGCAGGTGGCGCGGCATTTGGTTCCGGGCGAAAATATTAGCCATGGCGGTTATCTAACGCGACAACGGAAACCGTTTACCACCGACGTTTAGACTTTGCCGCTCGTATCGATAGATCATCGCCGTTTCAATGGATTTTCCAAGATTTTTGTCTCGCGCCTGATTATGTGGGCGCTTCCGGCAGTGTTCGGCTGCCTCGCATGCGCACAAGCGGCTGAGGATGAAACGGCCGATGCCACCTTATGGCAATTGGAAATTGCCAATGACAGTCCCAATGGCTTCAAATTCAGCGATGCTTATGAAACCCATTCCATGCGTGTCGCGAAAATAAATGCGCAGCAAGAAATCTCTGTCACCGCCGCGCTTGTCGCGCCGGAACGCCCAGAAGCGATTGATGAGGACTATCCGGCCAATCGCGCCTTTGGCGAACTGCTGACCATTGATGTTCGCCGCTTTTGGCAGTCGGATGGGGCGGCAAGCTATTATCTGGGCAGTGCCGTGACTTTTGTCGGGCGGTTCGGTCTCGATAGCATGCAAGAGGCTTTTCATGATTTGCTTGGCTATCGCAGCGTCAAAGACGAGCTTGTCAGCACGCGGATGAATGATGCAGTTATGGCCTCAGGCATTGTTCAATATCGCAGGCCATTGAAAAACAGCAGATATTTTGAAAGCACTTTGGAATTGGGCACGCGCCGCAATGCGCTGAGTGCGTCATTCAAAAAAACTTCCGATTGCGACACATTTAGCTGGGAATATCACGGCACGCTGGAATTGATTGCCAATGATGAAGTGGTCTCAGCGGCTCCGGTCAATGCCGATATTCGCCATATTGTGCCGACACTCGGCCTCGGCTTTTGTAAGAAATGGCGTGGCTATCAGGTGCGATTGAGTGAAGAAATATCGCTGCCGCGCATCAGCAGCGATAACAGTCTTTACCCGATGGTGCGGCTGAGTGTCGGCTTTTAACTTACAAATAAATTTGCGTCTGGGTCACAACCGCCACTCGCTTACCGTCGTCGCGGGTGATTTCGGTTTGCCACACAGATAAACGCCGTCCAATCGATAGCGGGGTGCAAACACCGTGCAATGTATCGCCTTCCATTGCCGGTTTAATGAAATTGGTTTTGCTTTCAATTGTTGTCGTGCCGGCCGAGCCTTCCGGCACATTCATATGTGCACCGATGGCACCAAGCGCATCAGCGAATGACATGATTGCACCGCCATGCACATTCGGTAGGTGATTGGTCAATTCTTTGCGCACCGGCAATTTGCCCTCAACCTTATCTTTCGAAGCCGAAACAAGTTGGATACCGATATGGGCGGCGAAATTAACCGCGTCTGAAAATGATTGCAGCTCACCTGTTTCCAGCATATTGCCTAATTCATCTGCCATTTTTTGCTCCTATATCACCACACTAAGGGCCATGACTGTCAGCGTCGCAATAACAGGAATGGCGACGGTTATTACCGCTACATCCTTATAGGCTTGTTTATGGGTCAGCTGGGTAATGGTCAGCATGGCAATCACCGCGCCGCAATGCGGCAGGCTGTCAAAACCACCACTGGCCATGGCAACAATGCGGTGCAATTCCTCTGCCGCAATGCCCATGGCCAGATAGCTTTCTGCCATGGTTGCCATGAAGATTTGCAAGCCGCCTGAAGCTGAACCGGTGATTGCCGAGACAACTGAAATAGATGCAAAGGCCGATATTTTAGGCGGCAGACCGGAATTCAACATGGCGGATGAGAAATCTTGAAAGCCAACCGTTTGCACGACAATGCCGCCAAAGCCGATAACGGCAGCCGTGTTCAACAATGGCATAATGGCATCATTGGTGCCTTCGCCGAATACGTTTAAGCCGCGTCCGTGCAAATTCGGGAACATCACATAAGCCAATAGCGAGCCGATAAACAAGGCGAGGCTTGGCCAAAACACCGGCTGTTTTAGCGCGAAACCGGCGAGGTCGGTCAGCAGCCCTTCAGACGCAAGCAGGCCGAATGAGGTCAATAAACGCGGCAGCATGATAATCGCCAGCACGACGATAAGCGGCACGATTGCCAATTGCCATTTCGGCATATCATCACTGGCAACAATGTTCTCAACCTTGTCGAGCGGCCCCGGTTCAAAACCTTCGCCATTGGCTTTCGCTTTCACGCGTTCGCGCTCAAGATAATACATGCCAACACTGAACATGATCGCACCACCGATAATGCCGAGAAGCGGCGCGGCGAACAAATCAGTGCCCAAAGCAACTGACGGAATAACATTTTGAATCGATGGCGTGCCGGGCAGGGCAGTTAGAGTGAATGTGCCTGCGCCCAAAGCCAATGCCGCGCAAAACAAACGCTTCGGCACATCGGCCTCTTTCAGCAAGCTGAGGCCGAGCGGATACATGGCAAAAATAACGACGAAGACGACAACACCGCCATAAGTCAGCGCGGCGCAGGTTAAAACGGTAATCCATAAGACCCGTTCATTGCCCAACTTATTGATAAGCGCCAGCGCGACGGATGTTGCGGCCTTGCTTTCGCCCATCACCCGCCCGAATACGGCACCGGCGATAAATAGCAGGAAAAATCGTCCGGCAAAGCTGAATGTACCAAGCGGGCCGGAAGCATAATGTTTGGAAAAGGCGTCGGCGATTGGCAGGCCATTGGTGAGTGCGACCACCAGACCGCATAAAAGTGATGCGAAGAAGATATTAACCCCGCGTAATGCGAGAAAAATAAGCAACGCCAAGCCAGCCAGTAAACCAATATAAGCCATGAATCCCTCCCAAGATGCAGTCTTAGTTTAGGCGCGGATTCGGCATTTGCAATAGCTGACGGTTTGGTCAATGCTGATTGCCATTGGGAGAAAAAGTATGAGCGGTTTTAAATTGGATGGCGGTATCAAGTTCTATTACGGGCTGGGCGCAGCACCTTACGGGATTAAAGATAACGGCTTCAGTTATTTTCTGCTGATATTCTATTCGCAGGTTCTAGGCCTGTCGCCTGTTCTTACCAGTCTTGCCCTCACCATTGCGATTGCCGTTGATGCGGTTACCGATCCGCTTATCGGATATGTGTCGGATAATTGGCGCTCAAAATGGGGACGTCGGCACCCGTTTATGTATTGGTCGATTATCCCGATTTGCCTGAGCTATGGCCTGATGTGGAACCCGCCTGAGATTGTTCTGTCTTCTCAAATGGGCATGTTTGGCTTTCTGGTATTTATGGCTGTCACCATTCGCATTTTCCTAACCTTTTTTGAAGTGCCGAACACCGCGCTGATTTCCGAACTGACCACCGATTATGACCAGCGGACCAATCTAATGGGCTTGCGGTTTATGTTTGGCTGGCTCGGCGGCATTGGTATGGCATTTCTCGGCTATTCGGTATTCTTTCAATCGGCTGATGGCAGTAATGGCATTTTGCAGGCTGAAGGCTATGGTCAATACGGCATCGCCGCTTCGTGCTTAATGCTTGTCGGCATGCTGGCGTCCTCGCTTGGTACGCATAAAACCATTCCGCATTTACACACGCCGCCCGAAAAAGACATTTTAGCACCGCGCCAAATCATCCGCGAAGTGTTGGATGTGATGAAAAACAATAATTTCATGGCTTTGTTTGTCGCCTCGATTTGCTTTGGCACAGCAGCCGGTTTTCAGGCTGCGTTAAGCATTTATTTCTCCACTTTCTTTTGGGAGTTAAAGCCATCTCAATTGGCGATTTTCACTATGTTTCAAGCGATTGCTGCCGTCTGCGCCGTGCCGATTGCGCGTGCCTTGGGAGGGCGTTTTGACAAACGTCGCGCCGCGCTTGGCAGTTTCGTCGTCATGCTGGCAATCGGGCCGGTTATGTGGATTTCACGGCTGATGGATATTTTGCCACCAAATGGCGACCCGACTTTATTCCCGATGTTACTGGCGCATAACTTCCTGCAAGTGCTGATTATTATCGTCTTTTATATTCTGTTCGGCTCGATGATGGCCGATGTGGTAGAGGATAGCGCGGTCGATACATCGCGGCGCAGCGAGGGGATTATTTTCGCGGCGCGTGGTTTTGCCGGCAAAATGGTCACCGGCCTCGGCATTATGATGGCCGGTCTGGTTATTTCGCTTATCAACCTGCCGCGAGATGCGGCACCGGAAGACATTGACCCCGATATATTGGTTCAATTGGTGTTGTATGTGGTGCCGATTGAAGCGGTGTTTTATGCCAGCGCGTTTATCTTTCTCAGTCGCTATCGCATTTCACGCGCCAAGCATGGCGAGAATGTTGAGGCTGTCGCCGGCCTCTGATTTATGATTGCAGTTCTGCAATTGTGCGATTGGCTGAGATTATGCGGTCGGAGAGGGTGACCGAAACAAGCTGCAGCAGGACATCAATCGCCGGATCATGCGCCGCTTCCAACTTGTCATAGGTTTCACGCGATAACACATAAACAGTGGTTTTACCGCGCGCGATAAGGTCTGCGCTGCGCGTTTCATTGCGCACAAAGCCCATCTCACCCAGCATGGTGTGGCGCATATAAGAATAAATGCGGAAGGGCTGGCTCGGCACATCATGGCTAACAACATCAATGCGCCCGGTATCGAGGAAGAAAACCTCATCGGCCTGTTCGCCTTGTCTGCAAATAATTTCATCGTCGTCGAACTGGCGTTTTTCAAGCACTTTAAACAAATGCGAGGCTGCATCTTTATCTTCAAAGCGCGTCTCCAGCCAAATTTGCAGCGAGCTGAGCATATCGAACTCGCGTTCGCGAAGCATGCTTTCCTCGATCGCTTCCATCGCGTCATATATCGCAGCGTAGTTCTGATCATTAATCAGGGCAGGCGAACGATTTAGCAGGCGCGCAATACGGAACTGGTCGCGCTTCGGCAACTCAATCGTTGAGACAGAGCAATTATGCTTGTCGGCAGCAAAGAATATTTTCTGCAATATCTGCTCAGCCGAAGCATCAATGCCACTAACATGCCGGAAAGACAGTATAATATGGCGTACATCGTCATTTCTATCTGCCAACTGGTCTTTAATCAGTTTGTAGAAATTATGTGCCGTACCGAAGAACAAAAATCCTTGTAATTCATAAATGCGAATGGATTTGTGAACCGGATTGAGAAAGTCTTCTTCATCGCGAGAGCGGACGATGCGAGAGCGATAAGCCTCGCCGGAAAGCTGGTTACGGACAATGCCGACAATGCTGGCACGCGCAGCAAACAATATGCAACCGGCAACAACGCCGAGGCCAAGACCGAATATGAAGCCGGCATAGAGCGTGGTTCCGGCGATCACCAAAATCATTAAATATTCAATACGGTCGAGCGTGCCGGAAGTTGTTACCATCCAGCGAAATGCGATTTGTGCGCCAAGAAACAGCACCATGGCGGCGAGAGATATTTGCGGCAATAGGGTGATGGCGTCGCTACCGACAAAAAATACACCGGCACATAATACCGTTGTTAGGAAGGCAGCAATTGGGAAACGGCTTTTCTTTTCGGCATTAAGCATTGACCGAGAGAGCGAAACCAAGCCGATAAAGCCACCTAATAACCCTGAAATACCAATGGCATAGCCATGAATTTTAAGCTCATGATTAAGGTCGCTGTCAAAGTTTCTTTCCAACTCAATACCGGCAATAATCAGCAGAATGGCCAGACCGGTAACAACGATAACAGCAACGGTTTCGGGGAAGAAATCAATAAAGGTCGCTAGGGTTATTGTGTCTAACGCCGATTGGGTCACCGGCATGAATAGCTTGGTTTCGCCTGCAACCTCCAGTAGAAGCCCCATTTTTTGAGCATCTGCAATGGATATTCCATTCATCGCAAAAACAGCATGCGCGATAAAAATTGAAGCAAAAATCGCTATCGGCAATGCCAAACTGTTTTGAACATAGGTGGAAACGTACCAGTAGATAACCGCAAGTGCGCAAACAGTTAAAAGCTTGACCATTTGCAGGTTACTGATTTCGCTAAATTCGGCCGGATTCATAGGATCTATGCCGGTCGCCAGCAAAATTGCGCCACTCACCATCAAACACCCGGCGGCGGCCAAAAATCCACCTGCTACAGAAATCGGCACAAACCGGATAAAATTACCGACTTGGAAATACCCAAGTAAAAACATGGTAAGCGCGGTTAAAAGCGTTATCGCCACCATAATTGTCAGGGTCGAAAGGGCTAGTGCCTCGCCCGAGACACCGCTTTCACTCAGGCTTTGCGCAACCAGAAAGAACAGGCTGGCCATCACCGCGACAGAATTTGAGTCAGGTCCGGCGATTGAGAATTTTATGCCTGATCGATACGCAACAACCAGGCCCGTTACAACGGTTGTCACCAAAGCGGCGCTGATCGTGTAACCGATATAAGGAATAAGCAATGGCGAGGTGAACAAAAGCGCGCCGTAAGACAACGCATAAGTGAGTGATAAGAGCGCAATGGCAATTCCGGCCCCGATATCAGACCGAGCTGCTTTGGTAATCATAGCTGACACAATAACTCCGTGAACATAAACAACATTTTAGAGAGATTCGGAGCGGTGGTTCAGCTAATGCTCAAGCCGACTGTAAAGCGGATTGTAAAGCTTAGACGCTGACGGAAAGGGCTTCGACACCATCCAAATCAGCCGCCATTTTGGCGCTTAATGCGCCACGAACAAGGCGTTTATTGCCGGCATAGGCTTTCCCGTCGAGCTGTTGCATTTCCTTGGCTTTTTCCATGGCGCGCGCGTGCAGCCCATCTGCGGCCACCGCTTCATCCAGAAAACCGGCTTTCACCGCCGTTTGCGAGTCAACCAATTGAGCGCCGACAAAGCACATATCGAGATATTTATTGTTCAGCTTGAATTGCGCCAAATCATAACCGAAATCGGGCAGCACCATGCCAATGGCACTCTCATTCAGGCCATACATTGCTTCGCCCTCTGCGCCGATACGATAATCAGCGGTCAACATCAGCAAGCCACCAGCGGCAATGCCATGGCCGGGTGAGGCGATAAGCAATGGTTTCGGGCAAGCGAACATGCGGGTCAGCAATTTGCCGCCCAGCACCACCATTTCACCGGCGCGTTCCGGCTCGTTTTGCATCACTTTCAGGTTAAAACCGGCACTCATAGCGCGTCCCTCGGCTGTCAGCAGAATTACATCAGCCTTGCTTTCCGCTTCATCAAAGCAGCTATTCAAGGCTTCCAGCATTTCAAAGCCCAGCGCATTGGCCTTGCCATCATTCATCGTAATGACGGCGATACCGTCTTCAAGTTTGCAAGTTGCGAAATCAGTCATCAGGCGCTCCGACGGGTTTTAAGGGTTACGAATATCCGTAATACTATGGCGGCCCATATCAGGAATATCAAGAATAACGGTTTGCCATATCCGGCGAAATAGCCGTTCGTATAGGTGAAGGCGAAAACAAAGGCCAGATAATGCGCGCCAAACTTATGCAGGCGTCGCCAATTGGTTTGGCCGATGCGCCGCAAAGCAGCGTCATTTGAGGTGGCCAGCATGAAAAACATCGCCAGATAAGCACCGCCGCCAACAATAATGGTCGCCATATCCGTCTCAGATTGCTGGATAATGATAAACGCAATCAACGCCACCAAATGAATGGTGTGAGCAATGCCGAAACTGATGCCGCTATTGCGACGATGCCGACGCAGCCACTCCGTCGCTTTGTTTTGCACCAGCTCATAAAGCGGTGATGCGATATAAGATGCGAGAAACAAAAAGAACGACAAGCGCGCCGTATAACGGGCCCAAAGCTGCCATGAGGTTTCCGATGCCGGAATCTGAATGAATATGCCGAGCAATAAAACCGTGCTGGCCAGCATGGTGGCACTTATCCAAGGCCACAGACCGTCTTTGGCCAAACCATAGCCATTATCGCGCGCAATATTCATCAGTCCCCTCATTCTTGTGGCCTTTTGACACATAAATCATCATAAAATTAGCGTGTCTTTCGGCGCTTGTTGATTTACCTTAGCGGAAATTACAGGAGATTGTCATGGGTTATCGCGCGCCGGTTTCGGCTATTGAATTCGCACTTATGCAGGAGGCCGGTTTTCAACGGCTGATTGATAGCGGCAAATATGAAGATTTGTCGGATGATTTGCTGACTGCCATTCTCGATGAAGCCGCCAAGCTGGCCAATGATTATGTCGCGCCGTTTAATTGGGAAGGCGACCAAACCGGTTCGCATCTGACCGATGAAGGCGTGAAAGTGCCGGAAAGTTTCAAGACTGCTTACAGCAAATATATTGAAGGCGGCTGGCCGACTTTAGCCGCGCCGACCGAATATGGCGGGCAGGGCCTGCCATTGGCTTTGTCCAATGCGGTAACTGAAATGATGAACTCGAATATCGGTTTCCAGCTTTGCCCGATGCTGTCCAATGGCGGGGTTGAGGCAATGGCGGCGCATGCCAGCGAAGAGCAGAAAGAGAAATATCTGCGCCGCGTGATTTCCGGCGAATGGTCGGCGACAATGAATTTGACCGAGCCGCATGCCGGTTCCGATGTCGGCAATATTCGTTCAAAAGCCGTGCCGCAAGATGATGGCAGTTATAAAATCACCGGCACGAAGATTTATATCACCTATGGCGACCACGATATGACCGACAATATCATTCACTTGGTATTGGCGCGTACACCGGGCGCACCGGAAGGCACGAAAGGCATCTCGCTTTTCGTTGTGCCGAAATTCATGGTCAATGATGATGGATCTCTGGGCGCGGCCAATGATGTGAAATGTATCGGCCTTGAAGAGAAGCTGGGTATTCATGCCAGCCCCACATGCGTGATGGCTTATGGCGAGAATGCCGATACCACAGGCGGCGCGACAGGCTGGTTGATTGGGCCTGAGCATGGCGGCATGGCTTGCATGTTCACCATGATGAATAATGCGCGGCTGCATGTCGGCCTGCAGGGTGTTGGCGTTGCCGAAGCGGCGACACAACACGCGCTTGCTTATGCGCAAGAACGCAAGCAGGGCCGCAAACCGGGTGCTGCGAAAGACGATAATGATGCCGTTGCCATCATCAATCATCCCGATGTACGCCGTATGCTTTTGACCATGCGCGCCTTAACCGATGCGTCGCGCGCCATTTGCTATGAAAACGGCGTTATGGCTGATCTCGCTCATGCGACGGGCGATGCGGAAGCGAAAGCCAAGAATGATTTGCTGACGCCAATCTCCAAAGCCTTCAGCACGGACATTGCCAATGAAGTGGCGTCTTTGGGCGTGCAAATTCATGGCGGTATGGGGTTTGTTGAGGAAACCGGCGCGGCACAATTCATGCGCGATGCGCGTATCTTGCCGATTTATGAAGGCACAAACGGCATTCAAGCAATGGATTTGGTTGGCCGCAAGCTGGGCAATGGCGACACCATCAAGGCCTATATTGGCGAGATGAAGGAAACCGCTGAGAATTGCCGCCAGTCAAACAATCCGCTGCTGGTTGATGTGGCCGAACGTTTGACCAATTCAATTGCCGTGCTGGAAGAGACAACTGACTGGCTGGTCGCGCAACGCGGCTCTCTAGATGTGCTGGCCGGTGCGACGCCATATCTGCGCCTGTTCGGTCTGGTTGCCGGTTGCCATTATTTGGCCCGTGGCGCACATGCCGTATCGCAAAATTCAGTCGAGCCGAATTTCGACCGACGCAAAATGGCCTCTGCCCAATTTTACGCGCATAATCTTTTATCTGCCGTTGGCGGCCTGTCAGAAGCGGTGAAAGCGGGCAATGAAATGCTGGAAGATATCGGCGTCGAGGCGTTGGCTAGTTAGGGGCGAGTTAGGGTAAAAGTGCCCGCTTGCCCGAAAGGGCAAGCTCGGCACGCCTTCCCCAAGCGAAGCGGTTTTGCAACGTAAAACCGCTGAGACGAAGAAGCGTCACATGAATCAGAAAACCCCGCTCGAGAGAGCGGGGTTTTTTTGTCGTTTGGGTGTGTTGCGTCTGCTCTGAAATTTTGTTTA
>CBFIIT010000013.1:0-34977 GCA_965662725.1 Alphaproteobacteria bacterium
ATTGGGCCATTATTGGCAACCAGACCGACCGGATGGCCGAAAATACGCGTTTGTACACAGACCAAATTAGGGCCGAAGCGCGATTTAAACTCGGTAAATTCTGAGCCATCCACCAGACGGGCAATCAATTCGCGACTGTCATAAGGGATTTTATAATCGACCGGCACCAGACCGAGAATTTCTTCCGCATCGTAAAGCGGCTCGTCAAATGCGCGCTGCGGCAAAGGCGGGCAATGCTCATTCCAGCCAATATTCGATACCACATCACGGATTTGGCGAATGCCGTCAGCGTCATCTTCGGCCAGATATTCAATCAAACCGGAAACAGAAGCGTGCATTTCACTGCCGCCCAATTCGCGCTCATCGGCAATCTCACCGGTCGCCGCCTGCACCAAAGCTGCGCCACCCAAAGCTGCCATGCCATTATGTTTGACGCCGACATTATAGTCAGACATGCCGGGCATATACGCGCCGCCCGCCGTTGACGGGCCGTGCAGCACGGTCATGGTCGGAATACCGGCCGCGCTTAATTGCCCAAGGCTGCAAAACACGCCGCCGCCATGCGCCCATAATTCGACTTTATATTGCATCAAATTGGCACCGGCGCTTTCCACCAAATGAATGAATGGCAGCTTGTTTTTCAGCGCCAATTGCATGGTTTCAAGATTTTTGCGAAAGCCCATTTCGGTCGCGGCACCGGCATTAATGCCGCTATCGGCAACACAGACCATGCAGCGCACGCCCGACACATAGCCGATACCGGCCAATACAGAACCACCCGGAATGGAAGTATCGCGATCCGGATCATCGACGCAATAGCTGGCCATATTATAGAGCGGCAAAAACGGCATGCCGGGATCCAGTAATTGCGCCAGACGGTCACGCGGGGTTAATTGGCCGCGCTCTTCAAAACGCGGACGACGTTTTTCAGACGCCGCTTCAGCGCGCGCTTCCAGCATCCGCAAATGCGCGATTTTCTCAAGCTGGTCTCCACGATTTTTGGCATAGGCCTCGGATTTTTTATCCAGTTTGGATTCAAACACAGCCATTACACAGACTCCGCTAATGTTTCAGGAATGGAAATCGGATGATCGAGCAGGATTTGCGCATAGGCTTTCCCCTGCGGGTCATTGCGCAAGGACGCCACGCCGCCGCCGCCCAATGCTTCATCAATCAAAATATTCATCGCATGACTGCCCGGCAAATAATATCGCGTCAGCCCACTGCCCTCGGCCATAAAATGCCCAAAGCGTTGGCGAATGGCCGCCTCATCCAGTGCCGCCCAAATATACGGCATAAAGGCCGCATCGCGCGCGATAATACCGATATTGGCCTTATTGCCTTTATCGCCGGAACGCCCCCAAGCCAGCTTAATAAGCGGCACGTCAACCGTGCCTTGCTGTTGCGGCGCATCGGGTTCAAGCACCGGCGTGATTTCACGGCCATTGACCGCCGCCGCTTCTTCAAAACCGGTGACCGCGCCATCGACATCAATACTGATTTCAACTTCGCCTTTCGGCAGTAGGAACGAAAACAAGCGCACCACAGGCGATGGCTTGGCGCGCGAGCCGGCAAAAATGGACAGCCCGGCCGGTGTCGCCAAACCAAGCCCACTTATTTCTTTCAATAATGCACCGCAGCCGACTTGGCTTTCATGCTTGGCGGCGATTTTCAGCACCACTTCGCGGCTTTGTGGATTGTCTCCGGCAGCACCGAATTGACTGTCATCGCCGATAATCTCAACACTGGTCTCGCTATAATCGGCCAGATTATGTTGCCGCAAAACGGCCCGCGCACGGGCAAAGGCAGCGTCGGCAAAATGGCGTGCTTTGGCCGCCGCATCGATACCAACAAAACTCATCATCGTTCCGGCACGAAACCCGTCCGCATATGTAGCGCAAACCTTGTAACTATCAGGTGCTGTGCTGCCCTTGGCATTGGCAACACGCACTTGATTGTCACCTGTTTGTTCAATCGTCACGGCTGAGAAATCGCAAGCGACATCGGGCAATAAATAGGCTTGCGGGTCGCCGATTTCGTAAAGCATTTGCTCCGATACCGTTCCAACATTGACCACACCACCCGTGCCTTCAGGCTTACCGACAGTGAACACGCCCTCGCCATCAATATCGATAAACGGATAACCGATATCGGCAATATCGCCGGATAATTGCCAATCGGTAAAATTGCCACCGGAGGCTTGCGGCCCACATTCGATAATATGACCGGCCAGCGATCCTGCCGCCAGCTTATCGAGATCTGCCGCCTGCCAGCCAAACGCATGAATACACGCGCCAAGCGTTACCGCACTGTCAACGCTGCGGCCGGTGATGACAATATCGGCACCGGCATCCAAAGCAGCGGCCACCGGAAAGCCGCCAAGATAGGCATTAACGCTGGCCAAAGATTGCGTCTCAGGGCAGTCGGCACCTGAAAACATATCTTTTCTATCGGCAAAGCTGTCGCGCGCCGGCAGCAAATCATCGCCGCCAATGATCGCGACTTTTAAATCCAATCCGGCTTCGGCAATCAAAGCGCGCGCCGCCGCGCCACAAGCCGCCGGATTGACGCCTCCGGCATTGGTCAGAATTTTGACTTTCTTTTCGGCAATCTCGCGCAAATTCGGCTTCAATACACCGGTAATGAAATCGGTCGCGAAACCGGCTTCCGGATTATTGGCCCGTGCGCGCGCCAAAATGGACATGGTGATTTCAGCCAGAAAGTCATAGACCAGATAATCCATGCCTTCGACTTGCAAAAGCTGCGGCGTCGCCATCATGCTTTCGCCCCAATAGCCACTGGCCCCGCCAATTCTTATTGTCTTACTCATAATCGCTCCCTGAGGCAGGATGTTAGCGTGCAAACTTGCTTTGTAAAGCCGGACAGGCCACCATGCGGCAAATTTACAAAAAATTTCGAGGAGCCGGAAAATGCTGAACCCTTTTGAAACCGAAGAGCGACGCGCCTTTCAAGACAATGTGCGGAAATTCATGGAAGCCGAGATTAATCCGCATGTTGATGATTGGGAAGAAGCCGGAAGCTATCCGCATGAGGTGAACGAAAAAGTCTGCCAATTGGGAGTGTTCGGCTTCGATATTCCTGAAGAATATGGCGGTCTCGGCTTTGACGATATGCATATGCGCAAAGCGGTTGGCATTGAAATGGGCCGCTCCTCTGCCGGTGGCGTAATGGCCAGTGTCGGCTCGCGTTCCATTATGCTGAAACCGCTGACCGAATTGGCCAATGATGAAATTAGATCCCGCGCCCTACCCGATTTGCTATCGGGCAAAAAAGGCGGCGCGCTGGGTATTACCGAACCGGGCGGTGGTTCTGATGTCGCCAATATCAAGACAACAGCGCATAAAGACGGCAATGAATGGGTGTTGAACGGCCAAAAAATGTTCATCACCGGCGGCATGCAAGCCAGCTATTTTGTTATCGCCGCACGCACCGGCAAGGACGGCATGGGCGGCATTTCGTTGTTTTTTGTCGATGCCGATACACCCGGTTTCACCCGCACGCCGATTGAGCGCAAAATGGGCTGGTGGGCATCAGATACGACAACGCTGTATTTTGATGATTGCCGCGTCCCTGCCGATAACCTCATGGGCGAGGAAAATAAGGGCTTTTACGCCATTATGAATAATTTCAATTATGAGCGTTTTTGGATGGCCGCACAAATGGCCGGTATGTCGATGCGCTTGTTTGACGAATGTGTCGCTTATGCACAAGACCGTGAAACCTTTGGCGACAAGCTGATTTCGCATCAGGTGATACGCCATAAGTTAGCCGATATGTCGGCCAATATTGACGCGATGGACGCCTATCTCAATCAAGTGGCTGAGATTATGAATCGCGGCGAGAGCGCGCTGGCGGAAATTTCCAAACTGAAATTTTACTGCTCCACCAATCTTGAGAAAAACGCCAGCGAGGCGATGCAAATTATGGGCGGCGCCGGATATTTGCGCGGCCATGCGGTTGAGCGAATTTATCGCGATGTCAAAGTGATGGCGATTGGCGGTGGCTCGGAAGAGATTATGCGCGACCTGTCTGTGCGGCTGATGGGCTTGTAAGTTACTTGCCTTTACCCTCCCTCTTCTTCGGATGGGGGAGGGCAAAATTTAACGGGTGGTCTCAACATGAAGTTTGATGCCGCTCTTTTTTATTTTTACCAAAACTTGACCCCTCGCCCCGCCTTTCATAGCATTTTTGAGAAATTGCTTGGGAGAGCGTGATGAGCAGTAAACCGACAGCTGAAAAACCCCTGGCCGGACTGAAAGTCGTCGAAATGTCGACCATGGTCACCTGCGCCCTATCAGCCATGATGTTGCGCGCGCAAGGCGCCGAGGTGGTGAAGGTCGAGCCGGTGCTGATGGGCGACCCGATGCGCTATCTCGGCAGTCAGAAAAACGGCGTCTCCGCCTTGTTTCATAATTGCAATCGCGGCAAGCGCTCACTGGCCATTGATATGAAACATGAAAGCGGCGTTGAAGCGGTGAAGCGGCTGGCCGCTGATGCGGATATTTTGCTGAATAATTATCGCCCGGGCGTGATGGATAAGTTGGGGCTGGGCAGCGATGTTTTGCGTGCTGCCAATCCGCGCCTTATCAATGTCGCAGTAACCGGCTTCGGCACGGTCGGGCCAATGGCGGAACGGCCTGCCTATGACCATGTCATTCAGGGGATTTCCGGCATCACCGCTCTGCAAGGCGGCTTGAATGAGGATGGCAGCGACAGTTTCGATTTTGTGCGCCAGCTTATGTGCGATAAAATTACCGCCTATACGGTGGCACAAGCAGCCACAGCGGCCTTGGTGGCGCGCGCCAGCACAGGCGAAGGCCAGCATATTGATATTTCCATGCTGCATGCCTGCCTCGCCTTCATGTGGCCAGATGGCATGATGCACCAAACTCTGCACGATGAAGACGCGATTGATATGCCGCCAATGTCAGAAAGCTATCAAACGATAAACACCAAAGACGGCGCGATTGCCGCCTCCATATTGGCTGACCAACATTGGGAAGCGGTTGCAAATCTGATAGGGCGCGAGGAATTGAAAACTGATCCGCGCTTTGAAAGCCTGCCCGCGCGTATGCTCAATCTCGGTGACATGATGGCGGTGCTGAAAGACGGCGCATTGCATTTAACCATCGCTGAAGTCATGCAAGCTTTCGAGGCGGCGGATGTGCCCAGCGCCCCATGCGAGCGGCGGCGCACTGTCAGCGCCAATGCTCAAGTGCAAGCCATAGGCGCGCTTGAAACCTATGTGACGGAAAATATCGGCAAGCTGACCGCGCCGACCCCGCCGGCTTTGTTTGCCGGCGCGCCCACATCGCTGGCCGAGCCAAGCCCAAATCACGGCCAGCACAGCCGCGAAATCATGAATGAATTGGGATTTGACGCGGCGCTGGTAGAGGATATGGCGCAAAAAGGCGCGCTTTTATGCGGCTGATGGCGACGGGTTAACGAAATCACCAAGTCGGAATAAAAGGCCGCTTGCCGCTTTTATTTCGCTTGCCGACCGGCATGGATTTAAGCGCGCGCAATAAATAATGGCGCGTCTCCATCGGGTCAATCACCGCGTCAATCTCGTGATACATGGCGGCGTTTAATGCCTTGCCATTGGCAATCATCGCATCCAGCAATTTATTGAACAGCGCATCGCCCTCCGCTGTGCCCTCGCCTCCGGCAGCGGCAATCTCTTTTGAATAACCAAGCCGCACCGCGCCCTCCAGCCCCATCGGGCCAAACTCACCGGTTGGCCAAGCCAGCGTCATTTGCGGCACATGCAGACTGCCCATGCCCATGGCCTGCGCGCCCAGCCCATAGCCCTTGCGCATGACCACCATAAACACCGGCACGGAAATACTCGCGCCCGCCACCAACATGGAAGAGGCGCGGCGCACTGTGCCGAATTTTTCATGCTCCGGCCCGACCATAAAGCCCGGCGTATCGCAGAAAGAGACAATCGGTAGATCAAAGCCATCGCATAGCTGCACAAAGCGACCGGCTTTTTCTGCCGCCTCGGCATCAATCGCGCCGCCCAGATGCGCCGGATTATTGGCAATCAGACCGAAAGGCCGCCCCTCAATTCGCATAAAGCCGGTAATCATGCCCATGCCATAAGCGCGGCGCAGTTCAAGAAAACTATCCGTGTCGGCCATCATCTCAATCGCCTCGCGCATATCATAAGCGCGCTTTCTGTCTTCGGGAATAATATGGCGCAGCTTACGTTGGTCATCGCAGGCATGGCTTTTCAATCTACCCTGAAAATAACCGAGTAGTTTTTTCGTCATAGCTGTGGCGTCGGCCTCATCTTCGGCCAATAAATCGACCACGCCGTTTTCGGTTTGAATATCCATCGGCCCGACATCTGTCGGCGCAACTTGCCCCAATCCACCGCCTTCAATCATCGCCGGGCCGCCCATGCCGATATAGCTGTCTTTCGTCGCAATGGTGATATCGGCACAGCCGAACAACACCGCATTACCGGCAAAGCAATAGCCATTATTCACCGCAATGCGCGGCGCGACACCGCTGGCCTGCGCCCATGTCGCAAAGGTCATCACATCCAAACCGCCACCGGAAATTTTACTGGCATCCGTATCGCCCGGCCGACCGCCACCGCCTTCTGTATAAAACACTGTCGGCACTTGCCATTCATGCGCCATCTCCAGCACACGGTCGGTCTTTTTATGATTGAACAAACCTTGCGTGCCGGCCAGCACCGTATAGTCATAAGCCAGCACGGCAGTGCGGGCCGCGTCTTCGTCAAACATATCGCCATTGACCGCGCCGAAACCGGCAACCAGCCCATCGGCCGGAGTGTTGTCGATAAGGTCGTCCAAGTCGCGGCGTTGACGCTGCGCCGCCACCATGAGCTGACCATATTCGATAAAACTATCCGCATCGCATAAATCATCGACATTCTCGCGCGCCGTGCGATGACCTTTCTCATGCCGCTTGGCAATTTTTTCAGGCCGATTGGCATCTTGCGTGCGCGCCAGCCTTGCCTGCAATTCGCTCAAATCGGTGCGTATTGTGTCGAGGTCTTGCGCCTTGGTTTGCAATTCCGCATCCGCCGCCGCTTCACCCGCTTCAATGGAAAACACCAATGCCGCTTCTTCGACCACTTCGCCGACATCATATTTCAGCGCAGTAACTTTGCCCGAAACCGGCGCGGCCAACGCATGCTGCATCTTCATTGCTTCCAATATAACCAGTTCTTGCCCGACACTTACCGTATCGCCAACCGCCACATTGACGGCATGAACCACTGCCTGCATGGGCGCTTTTACCGATTGCGCTTTACTCATTTCACCATCTCCACAAAATCCAGAACCGCCGCCGTTACCAATTCAGGATGCTCGGGTAAAATCGCATGACCGGCATTTTCAATCCGCGCCACTTTTATGCGCGCGCCAAATTCTTGCTGCAATAAATCTGCCGTGTGTTCGGGCGGCGCAATCGCGTCTTGCATGCCCTGCACCACCAAAAGCGGGGCTGTGCCGCTATGCCACCAATCGGATGAAGGCGAATTGGTGGCGGCGCGGATTTGCATTTGAGAGGTCGCGATATTCCAGCCGCGCAACCAATAATCGGGCATTTCATTCTCGCCGGCAAAAAGCGCCAGCCGCACTTTCGGCGCGCGCCAGCTATCGGGCATCCATGTCCAAAAAGTGCGAATAAGCGCAGCGCGTATCTCCGGCGCAATCTCAATTTTACCGCCTGCCGCAACCAGCACTGTGCCTTTTGTTCCGTCTTGATATTTGCTGGCAAATGCACGCGCCACACGATTACCGAAAGCGTGCCCCAGCACCACCGGCGTATCGATACCGGCATCGTCAATAATCGCCGCCACATCATCGGCCAAATCAAACAAAGTGATATCTTGATTGTCGAGGCCACCGCGGCGACGCATGCCGCGCGGCTCCACCAGCAGCACATCAAAGCCTGCCGCTTGCACATCCAACGCCAGTTCATTGAAATCAGAAGCCGACCGACCGAGCGATGGCAGCATCACCACTGCGCCTTTGGCCTCTTCGGCGCGCAACTCAAAATAAACCAATGAGGTGCCTTCACGCGCTACCTCATTGCGGTCGCCCAGCGTGTCACGCGGCGTCGCGCCATAAAATGTTTTCGCTGCCAAGCCCATAAAGACCAGCAGCACAAAGCTCATCACTATCAGTATATTTTTCATCAAGCCGCCCTCCGCGCATTATCCTGCACCAGAGCGAGCGCGTTGTGAAGCTATACGGCTTCGAAACGCGCATTCTCAGTATTCAGCGTATAAAGTATGCCGGGGCCAATATCGTGCCAAAGCCCATGTAATTGCAATTTTCCGGCTTCAACCGCCGCAGCGATAAACGGATAGCCCATCAGATTTTCCAGTGAACTGATGACCCCTTGATGCCCCATGGAAACCACGCGTGTCTCATCGCCATCGCCCGTGACGCGCTGATGCGACGGTCGCAAATTTTCCAGCCAATGACCAACAAATTCAAAACCGGCATCGGCGGCGGCGACATCGTTTTCGCACATATCATAACAAGCCTGCACACCGCCGCAGGCCGAGTGACCCATAATAATCAGATGCGGCACTTCAAGCGCTTTCACCGCATATTCCAGCGCCGAGGCAGTGCCATGCGCGTCGCTATCGTGCACATAAGGCGGCACCAGATTGGCGATATTGCGATGAATGAAAAATGAACCGGCGGGCATATTGAAAATCTCAGTCGATTGCACGCGGCTGTCACAACACGAAATCACCATAGCCATCGGGCTTTGGCCGTTAGCCAATTCGCTAAAATGCCCGTCGTCAAAGGTTTCACTTTTCCATTTTTTATACTGACTGACCAATTTTTCCGGCAAAGGCGCGGCTTTCATAATGACCTCCTGTTGTTTTCTAACTGCTACATATCCTATGCTATGATTCCGCTTTCTCTGAGAGGTTTCAATGTCGCAAGCCCTTGTTCTGCACGCCGCCGCCGCCATTTTCATTATCGGCTTTGTCATTCGCGATTTGATTTTATCACGCGCCGTTTTCGCCTTTGCCTCGGCGCTGTTTATTTTCGGCTTCGCCAATATGAGCGGCGGATTTTTCGCCCTGCTTTGGGCGGTGCTGTTTTTGGTCGTCAATCTAACGGTTTTATCGCGCGCTTTGCGCGACCGCTTCACCGATCCGCTGAGCGCCGATGAGAAAGCTTTATTGGCCGAAATGCCGGGCTTCAGCGAAGCTGATTTTCGCCGTCTTATGGCAATCTGCGAATGGCAAACGCTGGACGAAGACAAACAATTGACCGAGCAAGGGGTTCCGGCCAGCCATCTCTATTACATCGTCTCGGGCAGTGCGACGGTGAATAAAAGCGGGCACGAAATAGAGGTTGGCGATAATTTGCTGATTGGCGAGATTTCTTTCTCACAAGATGTGCCTGCCACGGCTACCGTTCATGGGCATAAGGGCAGCGAGATGGTGGTCTGGCCGGCCAAGAAACTGCATCGCGCACTCAAGCGCAAAAGCTTGAAAGCCTCATTCGATGAATTGTTGAGCCATGATTTGGCTGAGAAACTTGCGGCGGATGAAATCCGTGCTACCGAAAACGGCTAAATTACCGACTAGAAAAACCCTTTAATGGTTTTCTCCGCGCTTTTCAAAAAGCCGCTGACATTATCCATAAAGCTTTTTTGATTGGCGCGATCCAAAGCCGCTTGTTCAGCCAGCGCACCGGCGATTAATTGGCCGGTCAAGCGGGCCGTTTCATTGGCTTGCCATTGCGCCCGTTGGTTGCGCGCTTCGCATGCGGCTTTCGGCTCATACCCGGCAACATTCCGACATTTAGGCAAGGCCTGCGCCTCGGCTTGCATCGATACGGCGAGCGGCATTAAAAATCCGGCAAAAATAACGGCCAAAACAGCTATACGCATTTCACATCTCCACTATTTGACAAACAGTGCTTTATTTCGCACCACAGCGCAATCACTTAGAAAATTAGACCAAACCGCCGATTCTGGCAAAACCCAGTGCGAATAGCGGCAATTGCAGTGCAAAATTCACTGTCAGAGCGCGGTCTTTGGTAATCACACCGGCCACTGTCCAACTCAGCGATCCGGTGCCGTGAATGATGATATTTAGCGGATATATGTTCAAATTGGTCAATAAAATACCGGTCAAAACCATTGCCGTTCCGGCCCATTTCAGCGTTTGCACATATTTCATCAATCTCTCCTCATACGGTATAATAAGTGGCGGCATAGCCGGTCGCCTCTCGGCACATTCGGGTGGTCAAAATCATCAGCCGCATCATGCGTCATACCGATTTTCTGCATCACTCTTATCGAACGTTTATTTTGCAAAGCGGTGAAGGAAACAATTTCATCCAGCCCGAGACGCTCAAAACCAAAGCGCAAGCAGGCTTGCGCCGCCTCAGGCCCCAATCCCTGCCCCCACGAAAACTTGGCAAAACGCCAACCGATTTCAACCGCCGGGGTAAAATGCGCCGGAAATTCTGCCCGCATCAAACCGGTAAAGCCAACAAAACCATCATCCGATTTTTGATGCAGCGCGAACGGCGCAAACCCGTGCGTTTGCCTATGCACGATAAGGCGGCTCAATAAGCCGTCACTTTCAGCCCGACTGAGCGGGGCGGGAAAAAATTCCATAACATCGCTATCGCTATTCATTGCAGCAAAAACCTCGCCATGCGCAGCCGTGAAATCAACCAAACGCAAGCGCGGCGTTTCCAGAACAGTTGCAAAAGTTTCAGCCATGCGGATAAGCCTAGGTTATTTTCCATCGGGCGGCTATGCTTCTCACCAATTCCCAACGAAGCCCTAATTCATCGATAGTTATGATTGACCGCACCAAAGCCTTATTGACCGAACCGCCGCTGCGTCTGCTATTGCAGATGACAGCGCCGAATACGGTGGCCTTCGCTTTGCAGGCGCTGGTTAATTTGGCCGAGATTTACATGATCGGTCGCCTCGGCACAGAGGCTTTGGCGGCAATTGCGCTGGTCTTTCCTCTCTTGATTTTGACGCAAACAATGTCGGGCGGGCCATTGGGCGGCGCGATAACCGCTTCGATTGCGCGCGCTTTAGGCACCGGCAATCGCGACAGTGCCGAAAGGCTGGTCTGGCACGCGATTTATGGCGGGCTTATCGGCGCGGCCGTATTCTTTATTCTATTCGCCTTATTCGGCCGCCAATTACTTATGCTGTTGGGCGGCGAAGGCGTCATTCTCGAAATGGCAATGACTTATTGTTGGGTGCTGTTTAGCGGCGGCATTGTTATCTGGCTCGGCAGCTCGGTCGGCGCGGTTTATCGCGGTGCCGGTGATATGGCATTTCCGGCGCGGCTGATGATTATCTCCGGCCTGATGCAAGTGCCGCTAACTGCCATTTTGGTTTTCGGCTTATTCGGCTTTCCCGCTTTGGGCGTCGCCGGTGCGGCGGCCTCAAGCATTATTGTCGGCACGCTGATGACTTCGGTTTTGCTGCTGGTGCTGTGGCGCGGCAAACGCGCCCTCACCCTTAATCCAAAATTAGCGCCATGGCGGCCTGATTTGGCGGCCGATATTTTAAAAGTGGCGCGCCCCGCCAGTCTCAACCCGTTAATGAATGTTGGTACCATTTTAGGACTGACCGCTTTGGTCGGCAGTTTCGGTCCGCATGCATTGGCCGGATACGGCATTGGCACGCGTATTGAGTTTATCATGCTGCCGGTAATTTTCGCCTTTGGCACTGCGTTGACGACTATTGTCGGCACCAATATCGGCGCCGGTAATTATGACCGCGCTGAATCGGCAGGTTTTTACGGCGTCGCATGTTCGGCCATTTTATGCGGCACGGCAGGCGGTCTGTTGGCCCTGTTCCCGAATAGCTGGATACCGATTTTCACCGATGATGCCGCGGCATTCGCCATTGCCCGCGACTATATCCGCATTGTCGGCCCGGCCTATGCGTTTCTCGGCATTGGGTTGGTTTTATATTTCGCCAGCCAAGGCGCAGGCACTATGACTTGGCCGATACGGGCGCAAATTTTGCGCTTTGTGCTGTCGGTCGGGGGCGCGTCGCTGCTGGTTCATCATTTCGGTTTTGGCCTCAATGCGGTGTTTATCACCAGCGTCATCGCGCTGGTCCTGTATGCGGGCATTATTTCCCTCGCAGTGTTCAATGGAGCATGGAGGCCGAAGGCCTAAGCGCCGCGTTTCACCGGCAGGCAGCTTGACTTTTCTCTATCGCACCGCCCATAGTTAGGGATGAATTTGGAAACAAATGTAAATCCAAACCAAGCGACCAAAGCACAAAGTGAAACAACAGAGCATCCAATGGATGCGTTTCCGGTGCGGCCCTTGGATTTTGACATTGACGGCGTCGCGCCGACAGATTGCGCGTGGAGCCATTCCTCGCCTTATTTCTCGGTGTTCATCAATGCTTTGGGTCTGCATGTGCCCTATTTTGAGCGCTATCTCATTCACACCATGAATACCGTTAAACATGATGTGGCAGATGAGAAATTACGCCGCGATATGGTCGCGCTAACCGGTCAAGAAGGCCATCACGCGCGCAATTTCATCGCTTTTAACAATCTGATGGCGCAGCGTTATCCGAAAGTTGAAAAGCTGGACAATCACGCCAAAAGCTATTTCAAAAACGCCGCCAAAAAAGACAGCCGCAAGCGCAAAGTCGCCTTTACCGCCGGCTATGAGACATTCACCTTTTTGGCCGGTCTGATTATTCTGAAAAATTACGATAAATGGATGGCCGACAGTCATCCGGTGATGAAAGCACTTTGGGTCTGGCATCAAGTCGAAGAAGTCGAGCATGGTGCGGTGGCGCATGATGTTTATCGCGCGCTTTATGGCGAACATGAATGGTATCGCAAATATATGGTGCTGGTTGCCGGACTTCATATTGCGCGTGAAACAGTAAAAGCGTTCATTCATATGGCGCGGATTGAAGGTTGGTTGAAAAATCCATTCAAAGCAGCCTCGGCTATCGGCTTTTGCTTTAAAACATTGGCGCAAATGGCGTGGCAGACAATTCCGGTTTTCCGTAAAAATTATAATCCACGTCACCATCCACTGGCCACCAGCAAGCAAGATCCGGTGGCAATTGCGTGGCGCAGGCACGATGCCAAAGGCGGCAATGTGCTGGATATTGACCGCGACGCCATGGCAGAGATTATGCAGCTATAGCGGCACTAAAATCTTAATCTGGGGGGATAAGATGGAACATTATCAAAAAAATTTACTGGGTCACGCTATGGTGATTTTAATCATCGCTTTGCTTGGTGGCTTCATGCTGGCTTTCAGCCTGATTGGCGGGCTGGAAATCGTGCCGACCATTTTCATGGGCATTCCGGTTTTCGGCACAACTGAAGGTTGGGCACGCGCGCATACGGGCGGCATTACCAATGCGCTGATGATGAGCGCCATTGCGCTGGCTTTACCGCATTGTGGTTTGGCAATGGATAAAGCGGTGCTTTATGCCAAGGGCATTGTGTTTGCCGGTTGGGCAAACACGGCGTTTTACTGGTTCGGCAATGCCTCAGGCAATCGCGCTTTATCTTTTACCGATAACGCGCTGGGCGCGAGCAATTTCCTCGGCACAATTGGTTATTTGGTGGCGGTTGTCGCTGCGCTGATAACAATTTTTATCGCCGCGCAAATGGCACGTGGGTTTTTCGCCAAATCTTAAAACCAAAGTTAAGATAATTGATTAGCGGGTTTTGCGCTGCCAGTGCGAGCCGGTTTCGAGAAAGTCATAAACATCTGAGCGCGGGCGGCGGCCCAGCCCGCAGCGGCGCATGGCCGTTTCCAGAGCGTCTTTTTGGGCCACGCCGCGCACATTGCGCAGCCGCCCGGTCGGGTCCGCATCAACAAGGTCTTGCCACGTAATGCCGGTGCGTTTTCCGGCGCGATGCAAGCGGGTGACAGCCATGGCGACAATTTTTTCACTCATGCACTTATTATAATGCTTGGCATTTATTTGGCCAGTGCCGGAAGGCCTCAAGCCATCAGCATTTGCCAATTTGAATGATGATTATTCGATCATGTCTTCTTTTGCAAATAGCGTGCAGACTTCTACCTCGCCGATACCCTTTACCGTTTCAACCCGCTCATCCGTCCAAGCGAACTCACCGTCCAATGCGCGGGCATAGTCTAGCGGCACGGTGATGGTGTTTTCTTCGCTAATGCTTTCCAAGCGACTGGCCAAATTGACCGGCATGCCAAACACGTCAAAAACAAATTTCTGAATACCGACAATCGAACCGATAATCGGGCCTGAGGCGAGACCGATACGCAAATTCCATTGATGCGTCGCCTCGGCATTGCGGCGTTTTATATAATGCACAAAACTGGTCGCGGCGCGCGCAATATTGGCCTGATGATTGGCCTGCACAACCGGCAGGCCGGATACGGCGATATAGCTATCGCCCAAAGTCTTGATACGCTCACAACCGAAATGCTCGCTAATCTTGTCAAAGGCGGCGAAAATATCATTCATCTCACCGATCATTTCAGCCGGGTCGCGTTGCATGGAAATTTGCGAAAAACCGACAAAATCCATCGTCAGCACAGAGGCGTCATTCTTCACCGGCATCGCCAAACCATGCTGCTTCCATTCTTCATATATGGTTGGCGGCATAATATTCAGCAGTAATTTTTCCGAGCGATCGCGCTCACGCCGCAAATCGGCATTTTGCTGTTCCAGTTCACGCGAATATGTATCCAGCACATGGGCTGTGCGTTTTTCTTTGGTGATGTCGGCAAATTCCAACAGCACCAAATCATCTTTGTTTTTGGTCAATTGCGTAAAAGTCAACCGCAGCGGTATTGGCCGCTTGAAAAACCGGACTTCGGTTTCAAGCTCATATTTACCCTTTTCGGCAATGTCTGTTGCCATTTGCGCTTGGTCAATATCATTGATAGTTTTCAGCGTCGGAAACTCGGCGACCGAGCCGCGCAACCTGCGCGTTGCCCATTCATTGGCGAATTTAATATCCAGCGTCTTGCCGCAGGCAATCACAATGCCATGCGTGCGTATGGCGTTAAACGCCTTGGAAAAGTTTTCAAACCGCGCGCTGTCATTAATTTCATTCATGCGACAATCAAATCTTTCTTATCGGCAATAAGATTTATCAATTGGCTTACATCATCATCTGCGACGCCACTATCGGTCAATGTCTGCTGCAAAATTTCTGCAATCAGGGCAAAATCAGCATCGCTAATGCCAAGCGGCGCATGCGCTTCGCGCAATCTTTGGTTTGATACATCACCCGGCCCACCCATCAGCGATGAGATGAACTTCGTTTGATGCGCGACCAATGTTTCCATATCGGTCTCGGCAAAAAACTCGGCCAGACTGTCAACCTCCAGAACGCGGTCGTAAAACCGCTCAACCACATTATGCACGGTTGTCAGACCGCCATATTTCTCCAACATTGACCCCATCGCCAACTCCAAACGCAATAAACAAAGCGGCTATGCCGCCATTTCGCTTCTACCTAGCCAGTTAATTTTGTATCTGCAAACCATCAATTTCGATATTCAATCTGCAGCAAACCGCGCGCCTGCGTTGCGGTTTCAATATCCGGCGCAAACACAATGCCCAACCGCCGATTGGGATAGGCGTCAGGTTTACCGAACAGCATCACCTGCACGTCGGGCATCGCCTCAACCTTCCCAAGGCCGTTTACCGTATAATCCGTTGCTGCCTGCGCCGCATTAATTGTATGACACGCGCCATTGCGCAATGCGGTGATGTTGCTGATCGGCAGATGCAAAATAGCCCGCGCGTGTAAATCAAATTCCGACAGGTTTTGCGTATAAAGCGTCAGCAGACCGGTATCATGCGGGCGCGGGCTAAGCTCGGAAAAAATCACCTCATTATCGCGAATGAAGAACTCCACACCAAACAAGCCATAACCGCCCAAATCATCGGTAATGGTTTTGGCCATGGCTTGCGCGTCGTCCTCCAACGCACCCATATCAAAACCGCCTTGCGCGCTGATTTTAAAATCGCCGTCAATTTGTTGGTGCTGCAATACCGGACAATAAGCGGTATCGGCATTTTTTTGCCGAATGGTCAGCAGGGTAATTTCATAATCAAAATCGATAAATTCTTCGACAATCACTTTCGGGCGATCGCCACGCATATTCTCAACCGCATAATGCCAAGCCTCTTGCGCCGCCGCTTTATCATTGGCGGCCACGGTAGACTGGCCTTTACCGGAAGAACTCATCACCGGCTTGACCACCACTTTGCAGCCCATTTGCTCATAAAGCGCCAGCATTTCCTCAAGGTTTTCTGCATAGCCATATTGCGCGGTCGGCAAGCCAATCTCAGCCGCGCGGTCGCGAATACGGTCGCGGTTCATGGTCAAATCCACCGCCCGCGCTGATGGAACAATTGTCCGTTCCGCCTCAATATCGAGCAAGACTTGCGTGTTAATCGCTTCAATTTCCGGCACCACCAAATCCGGGTCTACCGATTTAATATGCGCGCGCAATTGGCTTTCATTTAGCATATCAAACACCAAAGCGCGGTCGGCAAGCTGCATGGCCGGGGCATTGTCATAGCGGTCACAGGCAATCACCGTGCAACCCAAACGTTTGAGGCTAATCGTCAATTCGCGGCCTAATTCACCGGACCCTAATAACATAATCTTTTTCATAATTGCCCTGCCCCTGCCAATCTCATGGCTCTAATTTAGGCGCAGTCGGGCGTTAAAGCCAGCACTGGGCAAAAGGCTTTTGTGCGTTATTTCATCACTATGGATGAGGCACAAATATCGGAAATTATCGCCATGGCGTGGGATGACGAAACTTCATTTGATATGATTGAACGGCAATTCGGTTTACCCGAAGGCGAGGTGATTAAGCTGATGCGGCGTGAGATGAAACCGTCAAGTTTTCGCATGTGGCGCAAGCGGGTAACAGGCCGCAATGCGAAACACGAGAAACGGTAAGAATAGAATTAGCCCTTATTGCGACTACGTCCGTTTTGCCGGGCTTTTTGTCTGGCCGGGCCGCGCGGTGGATTTTTATTGCCGCCTTTTTTACGCGGTTCGCCCGCCTTCATACCATCTCTGGCTTCTGCATTGCGCCGTCCGACCGGCTTGCGGTCTTTCGGTTTGCGCTTTTTATCGCCCCGCCTAGCGTCATTATGCGGCGCTCCATCATGCGCTGCCTTATGCGGCTTGGCTTTATTTGAGTTCCCCTTACGATGTGGCTTGGGTTTGGATTTCACCGCCGCCTTCATCGGATCATAGCCGTCTTCACCGACTTCACCGGCCCGCACATTTTCAATCGGTAATTTGATTTTGATGAGCTTCTCAACGTCGCGCAAATGCTTTTGCTCTTCCGGCGAACACAGGGTTATCGCCCGCCCTTCGCGTCCGGCTCGCGCAGTACGGCCAATGCGATGCACGTAAGCCTCCGGCGTTGTCGGCACGTCATAATTGACCACCAATGAGACATCAGGAATATCAATACCGCGCGCCGCAATATCCGTCGCCACCAGAATATTCTCTTCGCCCTTGCGAAACGCTTCCAATGAACGTTGTCGTTGGTTCTGACTTTTATTGCCATGAATGGCCGAGGCAGAAACATTTTGCTTGCTGAGATATTTCACCAGCTGATCGGCCCCATGTTTTGTGCGGGTAAAAACAATCGTCCGAAACTGGTTCTCCAAAGCCTGCAACAAAAACGGACGTTTTTCGGGCTTTTCCATCAGCATCACCGCTTGCTCGATACGCTCGACCGGTTTTGATTGCGGCGCAACCGCGACATCTTTCGGATTATCCAACAGCTCCGCCGCCAGCGCCCGTATCTGCTTTGGCATAGTCGCAGACAGCAGCACGGTTTGGCGGGTGCGCGGGGTTTGTTTGGCGATGCGGCGAATGGCCGGAAAAAAGCCCAAATCCAACATTTGGTCGGCTTCATCGAGAATAAGCGTCTCAGTATGCGCCAATGATAAATTGCCTGACTTCAAATGGTCTTCCAGCCGCCCCGGTGTTGCCACCAAAATATCAAGGCCCTGATTAAGGCGTTTTATTTGCTTGGGATATTTTACCCCGCCGACAATGCAGGCGCGCTGGTGATAAATATGCGTCGCATATTTTTCAATATTATCGTCGATTTGTTTGGCCAATTCGCGGGTCGGCACAATAATCAAATTGGTGCAATGTTTCGGCTTAATCTTGTGCTGATTGGCTTTCAAACGCTGCAATATCGGCAGCACAAAGGCGGCTGTTTTACCGGTACCGGTTTGCGCAATGCCGACAATATCATCGCCTTGAAGCATCAGGGGAATGACTTGTTGTTGGATGGGGGTCGGCGTCTCATAGCCGCTTTTGGCGACCGCTTTGGTAAGCTGGTCGGACAGGCCGAGCTTGTCGAATTGTGTCATTTTAGGCATCCTGTTTTCAGTAGCTGAGCATGCTGACCATCTACAGGCGCACAAACGCTTGGCGGCAGCCAGTATGGCTCCCCGCACTTCTGCCGCTCATGTAACACATCTATCGGTGCACCGCGACCTGATTGTCATAAACTTGCAGCTTATTAAAGACGGCCGGTCTGCACACCATAATCCGCCGCAATGCCATAATCAGGGTCATCATCACTATCGATAATCAGTTGGCCTGAACGGGTCAGCAATGCATGGCAATCGCGGCTTAAATGGCGCAGCATCAGCCGCTTTCCGGCACTATCATATTTTGCGGCAATATCTTCAATCGCTTGCAGCGCAGACTGGTCGACCACGCGCGAATTGGCGAAGTCGATAATCACCACATCCGGGTCGTCTTCGATTTTAAACAATTGCATGAAGGAAGTGATGGAGCCGAAAAACAACGGGCCGTTAATTTCGTAAACCAGCGCACCGGCTTCGCGCTTCGAAGGTCGCACCGAGGCGTTAATGCGTTTGGCCGCATTCCACGCATAAACCAAGGCTGACATTATCACCCCCACGACCACGGCAATCGCCAAATCTTGCCAAACCGTGACAATGGTGACGGCCACCGTGACTAACGCATCGGCGCGCGGCACACGGCGCAGCGTTTTGAGCGAGGTCCAAGCAAATGTGCCGATAACCACCATAAACATCACGCCGGTCAAGGCAGCGATGGGAATTAGCTCAATATAGCTGGCGGCAAAAAGAATATAGGACAGCAGAAACAATGCGGCAGATATACCGGCCAGTCGCGTGCGGCCGCCGGATTTTATATTAATCATGGACTGGCCAATCATTGCGCAGCCGCCCATGCCGGCAAAAAAACCGGTCACCAAATTCGACGTGCCTTGCGCCAAACATTCTTGCGACGCGCCACCGCGTTGCTCGGTCATCTCACCCACAAGATTAAGCGTCAGCAGACTTTCAATCAGACCAATGGCCGCCAAAATAATCGCATAGGGCAAAATAATCTGCAGTGTCTCAAAGGAAAGCGGCACATCTGGCAGCACAAAGCTTGGCAAACCACCGGCCAGACTGGCCAAATCACCGACCCGCGGCACATGAACATCAAAGACCAGTACCAGGCCGGTCACCAAACCAATCGCCATAAGCGGCGCCGGTACGCGCTTGGTCAGTTTCGGCGTCAGCCAAATAATCAGCATGGTCAAAACCACCAAAGCCAAAGTCGTGTAAAGCTGCGCACCCGCCAACCAACCCGACACACCATTATCGTCGACTGTTTTAAACTGCTCCAGCTGCGCAATACCGATAACAATTGCCAGACCGTTCACAAAACCCAGCATCACCGGATGCGGCACCATGCGAATAAATTTACCCCAGCGCAAAGCACCGGCCAGTAATTGCAACAGCCCCATCAACACCACAGTGGCAAATAAATATTGCGGGCCATGCGAGGCAACAAGCGACACCATGACAACAGCCAACGCGCCGGTCGCGCCCGATATCATGCCCGGTCGTCCGCCCATAATCGCGGTAACAAGCCCGACAATAAAGGCCGCGTAAAGACCCGCCAAAGGCGCCAATCCGGCGACAAAAGCAAATGCAACCGCCTCAGGCACCAAGGCCAGCGAAACAGTAAAGCCCGACAAAAGATCAGTGCTTGCTTGCGATTTCGTCATCACCTGACGATTGGATGCATTGATGGAATTGCCGAACCAAAAACGGTTCAGCCGATCTTGAAAGGAACTCATGAAAGACTTTCTAAACTATCGCTCTGTATGAAGAGCATGGGAGATATCGCATGGCGCGGCCTTAGCGAAAACAGAAGCGTGTGTGTGACATAATTCATCGCTATCAGCAATGAAATTACGCCTCTACTCAGCCGCTTTTACGGCGCGCGCGGCGATTGAATATGGCCCAAGCTGACCAGAAGAAAACCGACAGACCAATGGCGGTTAAAATCGCCGGTGTCGGGTCTTCCAATGTGGATATGGAACCGGCATAAGAAGCCAATAGGCAATAGGGCACAACATTGACCAGCCACAGGGCCAGGAATTTCCAAAACGGCATGCGCGTCAGCCCCGCCATACAAGCTGATACTTCGGGCAGGATGGGCATGGCGCGGGCCAGCAAAATAACCACCGGGCCGTGCTGTAAAAAAGTTTCGACGGCTTTTTCGCGCTCCGCCGCTTCTTTCACAATATGCACAACCAACGCGTCGCCATAGCGGCGGCTGATGAAATAGCCGCCAAGACCGGCCGCCAATAAGCCAATCGCCCCGGCCAGCGCACCCGGCAAAGCGCCGATAAAATATCCGGCCAGCAGCAATGTCGCCAAAGTCGGCACGGCGATGACCAAATCGGCAAATAACAGCAGAGCGACAATCGCCCCGACAAATATCGGATTGGCCGATTTTGCTGCCATCAACCAAGCCTCGATTTTATCGACCGTGATGACGCCCGAGGCATTTAAGATAAGGAAGGTGCTGGCAAATAAGAGCGCCAGCAGACCCATAATTTTCAATAGGGGTTTCATAATGGGGGGTAAAACACTTTCATTATCGGATACGGAATGAGGGAGGAAATGGGGGAGTATGAGGGAAACCCGCTTGTGCTTCGCACTAAACCTCGCTGCGCTCGATAAGTACTTTTAGCGCGTTTCGGGGTTTCACCCCTCGCTTGCAGAAAGCGCACCAAAGCCAGCAAGCTGGCAGGTGCTTATACTGTGGTAGCGGAGGAGGGACTCGAACCCCCGACACGCGGATTATGATTCCGCTGCTCTAACCAGCTGAGCTACTCCGCCTAAAAACTGCGCTTGATATAGACCAAATTATCAGCACTGGCAATTGTCGTTTTGCCGCTTAATCGCCAGCCGCGCGGGCAATTTTTGCGGCCCGCCGACGCTGCGCCGAAGACGGGATGTTCAATGCCTTTCGGTATTTGGCGACCGTGCGCCGCGCCACGATAATACCTTCTTCAGCAAATTGTTCGACCAGCATATCATCGGATAGAACACCTTTCGGTGCGTCTTCAGACGCCACCAATGCGGCCAACCGTGCCTTCACCGCTTGCGCCGAGACGGTTTTTGAATTGCCACCCGCCTTGGTGTTGGCCTTGCCGCCAAGGGCCACGGAAAATAAATCGCGCAGGCCGAACTGGCCATTGGCGGTTTGCACCAGTTTACCGGCAACCGAACGGCTGACCGTGCTTTCATGCATTTCAATATCATCGGCAATATCGCGCAAGCCCATTGGCTCGAGCGCGCCCAACCCGTCATCAAAAAATTTCTGCTGGCGCGCTACAATCGCACGCGATACGCGCAATAAGGTGGCCGCGCGTTGCTGCGTGGCTTTTCGCAACCAGCGTGCCGATTGCACATTTGATTTCATAAAACCGCGCTCTTCATCAGTCATTTTGCGACTGCCCATTTCTTCCCAATCGCGCTCCAGCACCAAAACGCTGGGCAGGCTGTCTTCATTCAAATAAGCCTGCCAACCGCTATCGCCTTCCAGCACAATTACATCAGGCCGCGCCACGCTCATATCTTCATTGCTATAGGCGGCCGCCGGGCGCGGGTCCAAAGTTCTAATGGCTTGCAAATATGGCGGTAAGTCCGCCGCGTCAATTTGCATGGCGGTGGCCAAGGCTGCCATATCGCCACGACCCAAAATATCCAGATTATCCAGCAAAGCCTGATGCGTCAGTGTCCATTCACCGGCTGCATCTAATTGCAGGCGCAGGCAATCGGGCAAATTGCGCGCAAACACGCCGCTCGGGGTAAAGCCTTGCACAAGCTTCAAAGTCTCGGCCAATAAGCCGGCATCAACGCCGATTGTGCTGCAAATCTCAGCATCGCTTTCGCGCAAATAGCCGTCATCATCCAGCCAGCCGGTCAGTTCAATGGCCAGCATGGCGATATCACGATCGCTTATCTCTTCGCCGATTTGCCGGATGATATGGCTGTTCAATCCGCCTTCATCGGCGGCGCGATTTTCCAACATGGCAGATATATCGCCGCCCTCAGGGGTTGCGAAATCGACCCGCACTGCTTCAATTTTATCTGTCAGACCTGCGCCACTTGTGCCACTAACGGTTACCGCGCGCGGCGCTTCGCCATTGCCGCTTTCGCGAAAATGCGCCGCGTCAAACGCCAAAAACGGATTTTGCTCCATTTCCCGCTTCAGCATGTCGGTCAATTGCACATTGGTCAGCTGTAATAATTCGATGGCCTGCCGCATTTGCGGGTTCATCATCAGCTTCTGCTTTTGAGATATTTCCAGCCGTGGTGCGAGAACCATTGGGTTTCCTTTCGCCGCCACACTAGCGAAATTGGCATGGTTCTTGCAAGGGCTGGTAAAAGTGGTCGGGGGGTAAAGCTAGGATGAGGGCGGTCGCTGCCGCGCTATTCTGCTTTAGAGCCGTTTATCCAGCCACCGCCCAAAACGCGGTCGCTATCGGCGGCATAGAATACACAAGCCTGACCGGGCGAGACGCCCTCTTCCGCTTCAGACAATATAATTTCAGCCGCACCATTTCCGGTCAGCGTCAATTGCGCCGCCGCCGGTTCACCGGTTGAGCGAATGCGCGCGCGCACGTAAAGCCCGTCAGCATCAGCGTCACCCAACCAGTTAACTTCATCCAGAAAGATGCGCGCCCGCGCCAAAGCTTCACGCGGCCCGACAATCACTTCGCGCTTATCGGCGTCAATCGCTACGACATAAAGCGGGTCGCCGGTCGCCACACCCAGACCGCGGCGTTGCCCAACCGTGTAATGCAGCACACCTTGATGCGTGCCAAGCAAGCTACCATCAACGTGACGAATTTCGCCGGGCAAGCTACAATCGGGGCGTAGCCGCTTAATGACCCCGGCATAATCGCCATTCGGCACAAAACAAATATCCTGACTATCCGGTTTATCGGCCACTTGCAGACCAATAAGCGCGGCGTAATCGCGGATTTGGTCTTTGGTCAATTCCGCTAGCGGAAAGCGCAGAAAATCCAACTGCTCCTGTGTGGTGGAGAATAGAAAATAGGATTGATCGCGTGCCAAATCGACAGGACGGTGCATTTCCCAACCATCATCGCCGCGGCGCGAGGCAATATAATGGCCGGTCACCATCGCCACTGCATCCAGTTCGCGCGCCATGCCCAACAGGTCGCGAAACTTCACCGTCTCATTGCAGCGAATACACGGTATCGGCGTATGACCGGATAAATAGCTATCAACAAATTCATCCATCACGCTTTCTTTGAAACGCGATTCATAATCCAACACATAATGCGGCATATCCAATTTCGATGCGACTGCGCGGGCATCGTGAATATCTTGTCCGGCGCAGCACGCGCCTTTGCGGCGTATCGCTTCGCCATGGTCATAAAGCTGCAAGGTAATGCCCACAGCGTCATATCCGGCCCGTTTCACCAAAGCGGCGGCCACCGAACTGTCAACGCCGCCCGACATGGCAATCACCACCCGTTGCTGCCCCCGTTTTTCGGGCGCACCAATGCCGAGATCAATTACCGGCAAAGCGTCTAAGGCCGCATCTGTCAAAGCATCGCTCATTGCGCTGTCACTATAGCATGGCCGCCACCTTCGCAAGCCTAACAGTTTGTCTCATATGGCCCATCACGCACCGCCTCACACAATCTCGCCGGGCACCCACATCACCTCACAAAGAGTTGATTTGTTTGTGAGCGGGGTTTTGTGGCCTTGTGAGTGCATTGAGTTTGTTAACGGAGATGAATAATGCGTATTTTGTTAGTGGAAGACGATATACTGCTCGCACAAAGCCTGGTTGAACGTTTGGAAGATGAAGGCTTTCACGTCGATGAAGCCGATCGTGGCGAAGACGGGCTGGAACTGGCCGACTTATATGAATATCAAGTAATGATTTTGGACCTTGGCCTGCCCGATATGCGCGGCGATGAGGTTTTGATGAATTTACGGAGTAAAAATGAACATTTGCCGGTTTTGGTATTGTCAGGCGAAGCGGATGTTGAAGCGCGCTTGGCTTGCTTGAATGCCGGTGCCGATGATTATCTGACCAAGCCGTTCAATATGGCCGAATTGGTTGCTCGTTTGCAGGCTTTGGTGCGCCGCGCCAATGGTCACGCCCATAATGTGCTGCAATTTGGCGAAGTATCGCTTGATTTGACTTCGCGCGATGTACGGGTCGGCGAGACGCGGGTCGATTTGACCGCCAAGGAATATCAAATGTTTGAATTAATGTGCCTGCGCAAGGGCGGCATCGTTTCAAAAGAGAGCTTTCTCGACCATCTTTATGGCGGCATGGATGAACCTGAGATGAAAATCATCGATGTGTTTATCTGCAAGCTACGGAAGAAAATTGAAGCGGCCGGGGCCCGCCAACCGCTGATTGAGACGGTCTGGGGACGCGGTTATCGGGTTGATATTCCGGCACAGGAATGTAGCGCCTAGCCAAAAGCGGGTCGGCAGTTTGGACTTATAGCGCGCCTGTGATATGCACGGGCGATGACAAAAGCCCATAAAAAAGCCGATTTCGACCCCCATGCGCCGCATATTATGCACGGCCTCTGCCAAATGGCGTTAGATGCCGGTGCCCTGATTATGCACCATTATCGCAATGGGGTGGCGGAAGAGACGAAAGCCGATAAATCTCCCGTCACCCAGGCTGATCGCGACGCTGAGACGCTTTTGGAAAAAGCTCTAGCCGCGTTAGCGCCTGATATTCAGGTGATTGGCGAAGAGGCTTGCGCTGAAACCGTACCGACCGATTTGGACGAGATGTTCTTTTTGCTCGACCCGTTGGACGGCACACGCGACTTTGTTGCCAAGCGCGATAATTTCACCGTCAATATTGGCCTTATTCGCAGCCAATATCCGATTGCCGGAGTGATTTATGCGCCGGTGCATGAACAGCTTTATTTCAGTGGTACAGATGCTGCTTATAAGCTGGAGATTGCCCCCAATGGCGCGCTGGATATTACCAAAGCACAAAAATTACGTACCGAAAAAGCCGACCCGAACGGCTTGACGGTGATTGCCAGCCGCTCGCATCGCGGTGAAAAAACCGATCAAATGATTGCCAGCCTCAATGTGCGCAAAACCATTGCCACCGCTTCGTCTTATAAATTTTGCTTACTGGCGGAAGGCACGGCTGATTTTTATCCGCGCTATGGCCGCACAATGGAATGGGACACAGCCGCAGGACAGGCAATTTTAGAAGCTGCAGGCGGCATCGTAACAACCGAAGACGGCACACGTTTTCATTATGGCAAGTTGGCACGCGGCCTCGATAACCCATCTTTCATTGCGGCAGCGGCCGATAACTGGCAGGATGCCTTGAAATAGGGACAAAAACGGGGGCAGAAGCGATGAACCTGAAGCAGCTTTTTGCAGCTTTTTGGCTGATTTTTGCCTTCGCCTTGCCTGCTTCGGCGCAAACCGATAAGCCCGCCGGTAAAATTGAAGACTTCTCCGAAAACGCGCTGATTATCGCCTCCGCCAAATATCTTGGCGCGACAGCGGAAAGCATGGGCGAGATTATTGACCGCGTCTTCAGCCGCTATGGCACGCCCAGCGCGGTTATTCGCGGTGAGGAAATATCCGTCTCAGCGATGATTGGCGCACGCTATGGGCGCGGCACTTTGCTGTTTCCCGATGGCCGCGAATATCCGATTTTCTGGCGCGGCCCGTCAGCCGGTGTCGATATGGGCGCGGCCGGCAATAAAAGCTTCTCACTGGTCTATAATGTCGACAAGCCGGAGGATTTATATAAACGCTTTGCCGGTGTCGACGGCTCGCTGGTAGCGATTGGCGGTGTCGGCTTTAATTATTTGCAGCGTGGTAATATCATCATCGCCCCGATGCGCGTCGGTGTCGGCTATCAAATCGGCGTCAGTGTCGGCTATTTGAAATTCGACGATGAAACCGGCTGGATGCCGTTTTAATCAATCGATTTAAAAAAAGCCGTCAGCTTATCCGATAATTCTTCCGTCCGACCGGATGAAAAGAAATGCCCGCCAGTATATTGATGAATATCGGGTGCCGCATAATGCGCCAATGCCGCTTCAACATCTTCTTTCATAATTTCCGGGTCATCCGTCGCATAGACAAATTGCGCCTTTACACCCGCCGCGCCGAGGCGTTGATGGTCGGCCATACGGTCAGACAGCGCATCACCGATAATCATATCGCGCATCATCCGCTCCGTGCCTTTAACGGCAAACTGCCCTTTAAAATGATTGACCACACGCCGCGCTTCTTCGGTTTCTGTACCAAAGCTTTCGCCGCGCGCAATAATTGCCGGCACACCGACCAAGCGCGCCAGTAATTTACCGACAAGCGGCAATCGCATCGCGACCAAAGCCGGGGTTACAGTGACACCGCCAATGACCGGCACTTGATAAGCCAGTGCATGCACATAGTCACCATGCGTCGCACCAAAGCGCGCAATCACTGCGCCGCCCATGCTGACACCGAATATACGCGCTTTATCGATTGCCAAATGGTCCAGCAAATCGCGCAATTGCGTGCTCAGCATATCGATACTGAGCGAGGCCTTGGGGCGGTCGGAGAAGCCACGCCCATATTGGTCATAAATTATCACGCGCCAACCATCGGCCAGCAAAGGCGGCACATAACCTTGATAGGCCATCGAACCGAGCGTGCCGCCATGCACGATAATGAGCGGCGGCGCATCTTTTGGCCCGTAATCCATAAAGGCGGTGACGCCATCCGATAATGTTGCCGTTTCATAGCCGCTATCAGCGCGAAACTGCGCTGCCGTCAGCGTCTCGCGGTCAGCTCGCAAATAGACTACCCCAACCAGCAGCAGCACGGCCGCGAGAATAATTAGAAAAATATTGAGAGGGCTCATTTTATTATTCCTTATTCAGCCGGACGCGGCCTTTTTCCACTCCCTTTCTTGGGTCGAGCAAAATCAGCAGCGGTCCTTTATCATCCTTCAAGCGCAGCACAATTCGTGCATCGCCGTTTTCTACGCTTACCAATTCAGCATCCGCCGGAATTGAAATCCGCGTCTCACCAAAGCCCGGCTTGACCGGTATCGTCTCCGGATTATTGAGGCGCGACAGCACTGTGCCGATAACCACAACCGCGCCAACCACCATAAGAACCCCCAGCCCGATAACAACAACCAAAAGCGTGCGCACATAGCGGCTATTGGGTTGCGGAATTTCCTCAGAAGAAGTTTCCGCGGCGGCCGGATTTCCTGTATCTTGAGACATGGTTGACACTCCAAATAATCTTCTCGCCTTCACCGTAACCTATGCGCAAAACGGCGACCGTCTGGATAAAGCCCTTGCTGCGGCGCAAAATGAAATGTCGCGCGCGCGCTTGCAAGAGCTGGTAAAGGCCGGTCATTGCACGGTTACCCGAAGGCAATCTGACACGACCATAAAAGACCCGTCATGGCGGGTCAAACAAGATGATATTGTTGCGCTGGTTTTACCGCCACCGATTGATACCAGCGTGAAGCCACAAAACATTAAGCTGGATGTTTTATATGAGGATGATGATTTGCTGGTCGTCAATAAGCCGTCAGATATGGTGGTGCATCCGGCACCCGGCAGTCCTGATGGCACATTGGTTAATGCGCTGCTGGCGCATTGCGGTGACAGCCTGTCAGGCATTGGCGGGGAAAGACGCCCGGGCATTGTGCATAGGCTGGATAAAGACACGAGCGGCATTATGGTGGTGGCGAAAAATGATGCGGCGCATCAGGGCTTGTCTGAGCAATTTGCCGCGCATGGCCGCGATGGGCGCATGGCGCGGATTTATAAAGCCTTGGTATGGGGCACGCCCCTGCCCGCCACCGGCACGGTGAATGCCCCATTGATGCGCAGTGCCAATAATCGGAAAAAAATTGCCATTGCCAAAACCGAGAACAGCGCCGCGCGCCATGCGGTGACGCATTATCGACGGCTGGAAACCTATGCCGCCAAAAACGGGCGGGGGCAAGTGAGCCTGATTGAATGCACTTTGGAGACCGGACGGACGCATCAAATTCGGGTGCATATGGCGCATATCGGGCATCCGGTTTTAGGTGATAAATTATATGGCACCGGCATGAAAAGCCGCGCCGTGCACCTTTCAGACCCGCAAAAAGCGGCATTGGATGCGCTGGACAGGCAGGTGCTGCACGCCGCCGCTTTGGGTTTTGAGCACCCGCGCACGGGCGAAAAACACTATTATGAAGCGTCATTTCCCAAAGACCTTGAACGCCTCTTGGAAGCGATGAAATAGATACCTATATAAAAACCATGAGCAAAGACGCGCCCGAGAAAACGACGAAAAAGTCGACCGCTTTAGCCCCGGCCCCCAATCCGGAAGGCAGCCTGTCGCGCTATCTGAATGACATTAAAAAATTTCCGATGCTGGAAGCGGATGAGGAATTTACCCTCGCCAAAGACTATGCCGAGACCGGCGATAAGGGCGCGGCGCATAAATTAGTGACCAGCCATTTGCGGCTGGTGGCAAAAATCGCCATGGGTTATCGCGGCTATGGGCTGCCGATTGGTGAAGTGATTTCGGAAGGCAATGTCGGGCTGATGCGCGCGGTGCAAAAATTTGATCCGGATCGCGGTTTTCGCCTCGCCACTTACGCCATGTGGTGGATACGGGCGCAGATTCAGGAATATATTTTGCGCTCATGGTCGCTGGTTAAAATCGGCACCACGGCAGCGCAAAAGAAGTTGTTTTTCAATTTACGGCGGCTGAAGGGCGAGATTAACGCGATTGATGGCGGCGCGCTCAAGCCCGACCAAGTCAGTGAGATTGCCGAGCGTCTGGGCGTTGAAACCGATGAAGTGACGATGATGGAAGGCCGCATGAATGGCGGCGATGCCTCGCTGAACGCGCCGATGAGCAGCGGTGAAGACGCAGATGGCGGCGAATGGCAAGACTGGCTGGAAGATGATGCGGCGTCGCCGGAAGTGATGGTGGCCGAAGATAGCGAGCGCGCCGCGCGGCGCAAGGTTTTGCTGGCGGCCATGCAGGGGCTGAATGAACGCGAGCGCGATATTTTAATGGCGCGCCGCCTCGCCGACCCGCCCAAAACACTGGAAGAATTATCGCAAATTCACGATGTCAGCCGCGAGCGCATCCGCCAAATCGAAACCCGCGCCTTTGAGAAACTCAAAAAGGGTATAATGGAAAAAGCAGCCGATGATGGACTGGTTATCGAGGGTTAAAGCAAGCCTCTCATTTCCGAGAGGAATGAACGATTGCTGCCAGTAAAGTAATTGTCTTTTTCCAATTCCTTCAAATGCAGGTCGTAAGCTTTTATTGCTAACCTAAATCGGTCTTCGCCATACTTACGCATTATGTGGTTAAACATGCGCCTGCTGTCGGCGATTTTCATGCCTCGTTTAAAAACGCGACCTGTGAGCATGGACGAATAGGCCGTTAAATACATGACGGCAGACGCGGGGTTCATTCCAATATCAGTCAGCTTTTTCTTCCCATCCTGCAAACCCATTTGACCTAAAAAGATTTTGTCGCCCAGCTTGCATGTAAGCATTGCCATTTCCGGTGTAATACCCCGCGGCTTGCCTCGCTGCGCTGTTTGGACAGTTGTAGGGGTCAGCGGTGGCGGGGGCGCCTTTCTTTCATTCAATAACCGCTCAATAACATTGGCTGGGGTGTCAAAACCAACAGCCAGCTTTTCTAGCTGGCCGTAAAGTTCCTCAGACACACGGATAACTGGAGCCATAACGATAATCCTTTCTTGTATTCTTGATCGTCAGTAACAATGTAACAATATTCTAGCTACTCAATATGTGGATGTTCAACACCCCTATTTTTCTTTATTTACTTCCATTTAAGTTATTGAAATTAACCCCCTTCCCTCGCTGGCAAGGGACTGGCAAGGTGGTTTTGTTGTAGCGCGAACGGTGCTGCAATGGGGCTTCGTAACCCCGACATAAGCGGCAGGAGAACGCCGCGCTCGGCTGCTTTGACTGTCATTTTTTTGAAAAATTATGAATCAAAGCAGGTCTCGCACGGCGTTAAATTAGGGCTTAACGCTTTAATAATGTAGCTGTCGGAAAATCCGTTCCTCGACCTTGGGTTGGGGTGGCGGTGAAATATAATACGCTTCGGTGAAATACACCGCAGCCATTCTTATGTCTGGTTACGAACCCCCGGCACTCGCATCGAGCGAGTGCCGTTTTCGCCTGTGAAACAAGAAAAAGGGGCAGTCAAAATGCTCGTTACAATTTTAGTTATTCTGATGATACTCAGCCTCAGCATCGCACTGCTGAGCAATATCGTGCTGCTTATTTGTGGCCTAAAAAAAGCACGGTAAAGCGGTCAATCAGTCTAGGAACGGATCCTTAACAAGTATTGTGTCGTCGCGTTCGGGGCTGGTCGAGAGCAGCGTTACCGGTGCGCCGATAAGCTCTTCAATATAGCGCACATAGCGCACCGCATTGGCCGGTAAGTCAGCCCAACTGCGCGCGCCGAAACTGCTTTCATTGCTCCAGCCTTCCAGCGTCACATATTCCGCTTCAATGCGCGCCTGCGCAGCGGCGTTTGACGGCAGATAATCAATCGGCTCGCCATCCAGCCGATAGCCGGTGCAAATTTGAATTTCGTCAAAACCGTCCAGCACATCCAGCTTGGTCAGCGCAATGCCGTTAATACCGGCGGTCTTAACCATTTGGCGCACCAGCACCGCATCAAACCAACCGCAGCGGCGTTTTCTGCCCGTCACCGTGCCGAACTCGTGCCCGCGCTCGCCCAGTTTCTGGCCCACTTCATTATCTTGCTCGGTCGGAAACGGCCCCTCGCCCACCCGCGTGGTATAGGCTTTGGTGATGCCCAGCACATGATTGAGCGCATCCGGCCCCATGCCGGTGCCAATCGCCGCTTGTCCGGCAATGGTGTTGGAGGAGGTGACAAACGGATATGTGCCGTGGTCAACATCCAGCAGCACGCCTTGCGCGCCCTCAAACAAAATGCGCTGGCCGGCGCGCCGCGCTTCGTCCAGCAGTTTCCAAACCGGCGCCATATAGGGGGTGATGTCAGGCGCGATGTCCAGCAGCTTAGCCTTTAATTCACCGGCATCAAATTCCGGCAATTGCAAACCGCGGCGCAGCGTATTGTGATGCACCAGCAGGTTTTCAATTTTCGCGTCCAGCGTGTCAGGGTCGGCCAAATCGGCAACCCGCAGAGCACGGCGGCCAACTTTATCTTCATAGGCCGGGCCGATGCCGCGTTTTGTCGTACCGATTTTTACCCCTGCATTGGCCCCTTCACGGGCCGCATCCAATTCTTGGTGCAGCGGCAAAATCAAGGTGGCGTTTTCGGCAATCTTTAAGTTTTCCGGCCCCACAGCAACGCCTTGCGCGCGCAATGTGTCCATTTCCTGCATTAACGCCCATGGGTCGATGACGACACCATTGCCGATAACCGACAGCTTGCCCTCGCGCACAATGCCTGATGGCAGAAGCGACAGCTTGTAAACCTCGCCATTAATTACCAGCGTGTGACCGGCATTATGGCCGCCTTGAAAGCGCGCCACAACATCCGCCCGCAGGCTTAGCCAGTCGACAATTTTGCCTTTGCCTTCATCGCCCCATTGCGAGCCGATAACAACCACATTGGCCATGGCGCTTCCCCCTTTGGCGTGCTTAGAAACTCAGCTGTTTAACTTGCATCACCTGTGGCAAATCTTCCAACTGTTTCACCACTTCGGCATTTGCCTCATTGTCGATATTGACCAGCGAAATGGCGTCACCGCCCGGTTTTTCACGGCCCAATTGGAAGCTGGCAATGTTAATGCCATGCTGGCCCAGCGCGCTGCCCAAAGCACCGATAAAACCCGGCTCATCCGTATTGGTGACATATAAAACGCGCGGTGCCAGTTCGGCATGAATATTAATGCCCTTCACCTGAATGATGCGCGGTTTACCGTCCGAGAACACCGTACCGGCAACCGAGCGTTGCTGGCGTTCGGTCTTCAGCGTCAGACGAATATAGCTGTCAAACGCACCGGTCGAGTCGCGCTTCACCTCGGATACCGTGATGCCGCGCTCTTTGGCAATGGCCGGTGCCGATACCATATTGACGTCAGCCAGCAAAGGCCGCAACAATCCGGCCATAATCGCAGAGGTCAAGGGCGCGACATTCAGCCCGCTCACATCGCCGACATATTCGATCTCTGCCCCTTCAATGCCGCTTTCGGTCAATTGACCGGCGAACAGGCCCAATTGCTCGGCCAGGGCCACATAAGGGCGCAGGCGCGGCGCGTCTTCGGCCGAAATGCTCGGCATGTTAATCGCATTGGTCACCGCGCCGGTCATCAGATAATCAGCCATTTGCTCAGCCACTTGCAGCGCAACATTTTCTTGCGCTTCCGCCGTAGAGGCCCCCAAATGCGGAGTGCAAACAACGTTTTCCATATTGAATAATGCGTTGGCTTTGGCCGGTTCTTCTTCAAACACATCCAAGGCCGCACCGGCAACTTGACCGCTTTCCAAAGCTGCTTTCAGTGCCGCTTCATCGATCAGCCCGCCGCGCGCGCAATTTATGATACGCACGCCTTTTTTACATTTCGCCAAAGCATCGGCATCAATGATATTGCGGGTCTTATCGGTCAGCGGCGTGTGCAATGTAATGAAATCAGCGCGCGCCATAACCTCGTCCAAATCGGCTTTTTCAACACCGATTTCCAACGCCCGCTCCGGCGTCAAAAACGGGTCAAAGGCGACCACTTTCATTTTCAGGCCCAAAGCGCGTGTGGCGGCAATGGAACCGATATTGCCGCAACCGACCACACCCAGCGTTTTGCCGGTCAGCTCGACGCCCATAAAGCGCGATTTTTCCCATTTGCCATCATGCGTTGAAGCATTGGCTTCAGGGATTTGACGGGCCAGCGCAAACATCATCGCAATGGCGTGTTCTGCCGTGGTGATGGAATTGCCGAACGGCGTATTCATCACAACCACGCCTTTTTGCGTGGCGGTCGGCAGGTCGATATTATCGACACCGATACCGGCGCGACCGATAACTTTCATATTGGTCGCCGCTTCCAGCACATCCGGTGTCGCCTTGGTCGAAGAACGCACCGCCATGCCGTCATACGCGCCGATAATTTTCAGCAACTCGTCCTTGTCGAGGCCGGTAATCACATCGACATCGACGCCGCGATCTTTGAAAATCTGCTCGGCAGCCGGGCTCATTTTATCTGCAATCAATACTTTAGGCATTTTGTGCCTCCGTTTTAGCAATTTGGAAGGCCCAATCGAGCCATGGGGTCAGGGCGTCGAGATCGGCGGCATCTACCGTCGCACCGGCCCAAATTCTTAAGCCCGCAGGGGCATCGCGATAGGCACCGATATCATAGGCGACGCCTTCTTCATCCAGCAGCGCAGCAATGCGCTTGGCGAGTGCCGCTTGCTTATCGGCATCCATTGCCGCGACATCCGCATCGACAATTTTCAAACACACGCTGGTGGTTGATTGATTGGCCGGGTCGACGCAAAGATTGGCCACCCAATCAGTATGCGCGACCCAATCATTCAGCACCTTATTATTGGCAGCGACGCGGCCCAGCAGCCCGTCCAAATTGCCAAGGCTTGCGGCCCAGTTCAGCGTGTCGAGATAATCTTCCAGCGCCAGCATAGACGGCGTGTTAATGGTCTCGCCTTTAAAAATGCCTTCAATCAGCTTGCCGGCTTTGGTCAGGCGGAAAATTTTCGGCAACGGCCAAGCCGGTGTATAGCTTTCCAGCCGCTCCACCGCGCGCGGGCTGAGAATAATCATCCCATGCGCGCCCTCGCCGCCCAGCACTTTTTGCCAGCTATAAGTGGTCACATCCAGCTTGTCCCATGGCAATTGCATGGCAAAAGCCGCAGAGGTTGCATCGCACAGCGTCAGCCCTTCGCGGTCGTTTGAAATCCAATCGCCGTTCGGCACGCGCACGCCCGAAGTGGTGCCGTTCCAGGTAAAGGCGACATCGCGGGCAAAATCCACCGCCGATAAATCGGGCAGTTCGCCATAATCGGCTTCCATCACCCGCACATCATCCAGCTTTAGCTGTTTCACCGCATCGGTAATCCAGCCCTTGCCGAAGCTTTCCCAGCCCAGAATATCAACCCCGCGCGCGCCCAGCATGGTCCACATGGCCATTTCATAGGCGCCGGTATCAGAAGCCGGCACAATGCCGATGCGATAATCATCCGGCACGCCCAAAACAGCGCGCGTTTTATCGATGGCTTCGGCCAGTTTCGCCTTGCCCGGTTTCGAGCGGTGCGAGCGGCCGAGAACCGCATTTTCAAGAGCTTGTAGGGAATATCCGGGCCGCTTTGCGCATGGGCCGGAAGAAAAATCAGGTCGTGCCGGACGCAATTCCGGCTTCGCAGTACTATCAGTCATATGGCTATCCTTCCAGATAGTTGCCTCTCGTTGGGGAGAGGTGTCCCACTGGTGGATATAGAGTGGATAGTGGATTCGGGCAAATGGAATCTTGCAGATGGTGTTAGGGGTGTAATAGAACGCAGCGGCCATAGCCCGTTCTACGAGGCTTCGGCGCTACATTCATGGCTTATTCGG
>CBFIIT010000014.1:0-33525 GCA_965662725.1 Alphaproteobacteria bacterium
TTTTATCAGCCTTTACACGCAACTCGAATAAACCATCGCCTAACGGCAAGGTGGCAGGCATCCCCAAATTTCCACCATTAACTTCCATGTGTTCAAAATATGCCTCAAATTTACCGCGTAAGGCATCCGGCATGGTTTCAATTTCCTCGAAGACCCCCGGATAAAACCGCAAATCCCATAGTGTCGAGGTTATCATTTATGATAACTTATTTCTTCAGAATTGCAATGCCATTTTAGAGCCTCATCGAAAATCTCATCGACGGTCTTATTGCTAATGCCGCTTTCCAAACCTTCAGTCCAGAGTTCCTGTATTCGCTCCAGTTTTTCCTGCCGCGTTATAAGAGTTTGAAAATTGTTACTCATCCCCTCACTCCCTTTTTGTTTTTATTCGGGTGATGATGTGAGCTTAGCTTAAACCCCTAATTGCGCCAAACAATCTTCCACCGCATCAAAGGTCAGTAATGTTGAGGCGTGGCGGTTTTTAAATTCGCGCACCGGTTCCAGCACTTCGAGATCGGCCCAACGGCCGGTCGGCGGAGCGCCTTCTTGTTTCAGCATGGCGCGCATGGCCGCGCCGACTTCGCGCAATTCTTGTGGGCTGGAGCCGATAATCTCGCGCGCCATAACCGAGCTGGAGGCTTGGCCAAGTGCGCAGGCTTCTACTTCATGCGCGAAAGCCGCCACTGTACCGTCTTCGGCAAGGCCCAGTTCCACATGCACTTTCGAGCCGCATAGCCGCGATTGCGCATCGGCGGCAGCCGCCGGATTCTCCAGCCGACCGATATGCGGAATTTCGGCTGCCAGCTTTAAAATGCGCTGATTGTAAAGCTCGTTCATCATACGCGCCCCTAGGATGCCGGCTTCCAGATTGTGCCGTCTGCCGTGTCTTCAATCGCGACACCCATAGCCGTTAACTTGTCACGCGCCGCGTCAGCCGCCGCGTAATCCTTATCGGCGCGGGCTTGTGCACGCGCGGCAATCAAGGCTTCCACAGCCGCCGCATCAATATCGCTTGAGGCCATGTCGGTGGCCTGCGCGGCAAACCAATCTTCAGGGTTTTGCTGCAACAGGCCGAGTAGTTTACCCGCCGCCAGAAGCGCGCCCTTGCCTTCCGGCGTATCGGCGCGTTTGGCCAGCGCAAATAATTCGGCCAAAGCTTTCGGCGTGTTCAAATCATCGCATAAAGCGGCCATGAAATTTTCCGGCACTTGTATATCCATTGGCACGTTTTCTGCCTCGGTTTTTGCGTCGCGCAGCGCGCCATATAGCCGGTCGAGATTTTTCTTCGATTGCGCCAGCAAGTCCGGCGTAAAGTCGAGCCGCGAGCGATATTGCCCCTGCAATAAAGCCAATCGAATGGCCTCGCCCGGCGCCTGCTTCAGCAAATCATCCATCACCATAATATTGCCCAGCGACTTCGACATTTTCTCGCCGCCAATATTCAGCATGCCATTATGCAACCAATAGCGCGCCAAAGGAGCTGCATGGGCGCAGCGGCTCTGCGCCGCCTCATTCTCATGATGCGGAAATTGCAAATCAGCCCCGCCGCCATGAATATCAATCGTGGTGCCCAAATGTTTTTCAATCATCGCCGAGCATTCAATATGCCAGCCCGGCCGACCGCGCCCCCACACACTGTCCCAACCGGGCTGCGCCTCAGTGGACGGTTTCCATAAAACAAAATCGCCCGGATTTTTCTTATAAGGCGCGACTTCAACCCGCGCACCGGCCAGCATATCTTCCATGGAGCGACCGGAAAGACCGCCATATTCGCCGTCTTTAGTGACGTCAAAAAGCACATGGCCTTCCGCCGCATAAGCGTGGCCACTGTCAATCAGCGCGGCAATCATCGCCTGCATTTCGCCCATATGGCGGGTAGCAAATGGCTCAATATCGGGTGGCAACACGCCTATTTGAGTAATGTCTTGGATATATTTTTTATGAAAACGCTGCGAGATTTCCGCAATATCAACGCCTTCATCGGCCGCTTTGGCATTAATTTTATCGTCAATATCAGTGATATTGCGGGCATAAACCACTTGCGGATAAAGCTGCCGCAACACGCGCACCAGCACATCAAAGACCACGGCAGGGCGAAAATTGCCGATATGACAATCGCCATAAACCGTTGGCCCGCATACATAAATCGTCACCCGCGCTGCATCTTGCGGCACGAAAACCTCTTTTTGCCGCGATTGGCTATTGTGAAGAATAAGCTGGCTATCCATGCGCGCACCATAATAGCGCGCCCCTTTGCCAGCAAGCGGATTTGCAAAATTGGCCAGATAGCTGGTCAATTCGGCAATCTGATATAGTTTAGGTGTCGTAGAAATAATGGCTGCGAACGGATAAGTCACATCCTGCGGCACATGGTCGGTGTTTACCGCCTTGCGTTTTCTCTGTATGAAGCAAGGGCGCGTTTGCATGAATGCAAGACCATGTGCGCATTTTAAGTGGCGGCACTTGCTTCGTATCATGGCATAAAGCCAAGACTGCTGGGGCCATCTTTATTAAATGGGCATTCAGCGTGCCTGACGAATACCGGGGCGTATTCCCCGTAGGGTGAGGCAAAAATGGACGCAAGAGTTGAAGGCAGTAAAACGCCTATTATTGGAGAACGGGACGTAAAAGTGGAAAAACCTTCACGTGAAGAAGCCGAAGCAGCCGTTCGCACGCTGATTTCATGGGCCGGAGACAATCCTGACCGCGAAGGTCTGGTGGATACCCCCAAGCGTGTCGTTAAGGCATATCAAGAATTTTTCGCCGGATATGAAGAAGATCCGGAAGAAGTGCTGGGCCGCACTTTCGAAGATGTCGAAGGCTATGACGATATGGTCATGCTGCGCGATATTTCTTTGGAAAGCCATTGCGAGCACCACATGGTTGCGATTTTGGGCAAAGTGCACATCGCCTATATGCCGGTCGATAAGGTTGTCGGCATTTCCAAATTGGCACGGGTGATTGAAATTTTCGCCAAGCGCCTGCAAACGCAGGAAACCATGACAGCGCAAGTCGTCGATTGTATCCAGCGGGTTATGGAACCGGCCGGTATTGCTATTTTGGTTGATGCCAAGCACCAATGCATGACCACGCGCGGCATTAGAAAGCCCGATGTGGCCACCATTACCACGCAATTTACCGGTGTGTTTGCTGAAGATCCGAAAATGGAAGCGCGCTTCCTTGCCATGATTAACAGCTAGGTTTATAAGTCCCTCAACTTGATTGAGGTAAATCTTATGAGCACCGACATGGCAGGGCCTTTTGCACCGCGAGAAACCGTAGAACAGGTTGAAGAAGGCCATGTGCTGGCACCGAAATTCGATGCCAATGGCCTAATTCCCGTTGTCACCACTGATTTCAGCAGTGGCGAATTGCTGATGCACGGCTATATGAATGAAGAAGCGCTAAAGCTGACCATTAAGACCGGCGAAGCGCATTATTATTCTCGCTCGCGCGAAGCCATTTGGCATAAGGGCGCAACCAGCGGTCTGGTGCAAGAAATTGCTGAAATGCGCATTGATGACGACCAAGATTGCGTTTGGCTGCGGGTCAATGTCGGTGGCAATGGCGCCAGTTGCCATGTCGGCTATCGCTCATGCTTTTATCGCTCATTACCGACCGGTGACTTGCCCGACAGCCCCGTCGCGCTGGCTTATGAAGAAGATGAAAAAGTCTTCGACCCGCTCGACGTCTATGGCGACGCCCCCAATCCGACAAAGCTCTAGCCTGTCGCGATATATTCTTTCAACGCGCTGGCCTCCATCTCGGTTTGGTGGATACGGTAATTCACCAAATCGCCGATAGAGACAATGCCGCATAGCGTGCCGCCGGTCATAACCGGCAAATGCCGAAAGCGGCGTTCAGTCATAATTTCCATCGCCTCATCAATCGATGTGTCGGGCAAAATGCTTTGCGGGCGCTCGGTCATATGTTTTGACACCGGCTCGTCAAGAATATGCGTGCCATTGCGGGCCAGCGCGCGCATTACATCGCGCTCGGTAAAAATCCCTTGGCAATTATCGCCATGACCGGCCACCACCAGCGCCCCGATTTGCCGCTTATCCATAACGCGCACCGCCTCATTCACGCTTTGCGCGGCATCAATGGCGACAACATCTGCGCCTTTCGAATTTAAAATCACTTCAATCGTCATTCGCCTCTCCTTCCCATTTATAGTGTGGCAGGATGACGCAGTTTTCAAGGGGTGATAAAGCGAGGTGATAAAAGACTGATAAAAATCGCCTGTTATTTGCGGTCTTTCCACTCACCATAATCGACATGGCCGGGGCCACCGGAGGCGGAAAGCGGCGGTTTTTCCAACAGACCGATAAGCAGCAGGCCGACAATAAAGCCACCTAGATGCGCAATCCACGCAACATTTACCGCATTGCCGCCGGGGTCGGCCAAGCCATAGGGACCAAGCAAACCGAAGGCCAGATTCATAATCACCCAAACCGCGATGAACAGCATTACCGGACGCCGTTTCGGCACTTCGCTAAGGCGCAATAAACGCCGATGCGGTTGTTGTGCATTCGGGTCCAGCCAGCGCGCATCAGAAAAAGCAAAACGCGCTGCCGCCCCCATTAAACCGGCAACACCGCCCGATGCGCCGATAATCGGCACAAGATAAGCTTCATAAGAACTGGCATAAATCTGCCCCAGACCCCCGGCCATAACGCACAGCATGAATAAGAAAATAAACTTGCGCGTTCCCAGTCTTTTCGCCACCGGCGCACCGAAAGCCAGCAACCAAACAGCGTTTAAAATCAAATGCGTCCAACCACCATGCAGCAGCGAATGACTGAACAGATTGACCAAGCCCTGCACCCAACCGCCGGGCAAACCGCCCAGCCCTTCAGCAAAAAACCGCGCCGGAAACAGTCCCAGCGCGACCAGCATTTCAATGCGTGCGGCGCGGCCGCCAAACTCGGCCCATAATTGAAAGCCGAGAAATATCGCCAACAGCACCAACACCACAGGCGGCGCGCGCAATATTGGCTGTTTTTCTTGTTTTGGCGTTTCACTCACAATATTTATCCGGCTGCCTGCGTTTGTTGTTTCAACGCCGCTTCAACCAATTCAAACCGGTCATTGCCGAAATACATATCCGTTTCATTGACAAACATTGTCGGCGAGCCGAAGCCGCCGCGGTCTATTAATTCCTGCGTATTGTTCCGCAAGCGCGCTTTCACATCATCGCCCTGCATGGCCTGTAAAACGGCAGTGGCATCCATGCCTACAGTTTCGCATAGCGCGGTGATTTCTTCCGGCTGGCTGATATCTTTCAGCTCTCCCCAATAGGCATGAAACGCAGCTTTTGAAAAAGCCGCCAGCTTGCCTTCATCTTGCGCCAGCAAAGCCACCCGCATAATGCCGGCCGCAGGCAGCGGAAATACCGGCGGATTGCCGATTTTCACGTCACAAAATTTGGCCCAATCTCGCAAATCTTTCAGGTAATAACGGCCCTTCACAGGATGCGGATTGGAGCGCGCTTCATAAACCGTTTCATTCACCGCATTGAATACGCCGCCCACCAATATCGGTTTGAAATCAATATCAACACCACAGCGCGCCGCCATGTCTTCAACCCGCGCAAACGCCAAATAGGTCCACGGGCTTGAAATATCGAAAAAGAATTCAAACTTGGTCATTACGCGCTCACCTGCTGCGGCGGCAAGAAGTTACGGCCCCTAATATGGTCAGAAATTTTCTCTGCCATCATAATTGTCGGCGCATTGGTATTGCCGCTTATCAACGTCGGCATCAGCGAGGCATCGATAACGCGCAAGCCTTGCACACCATGCACTTGACCGTGCTCATTGCTCACCGCCATGTCATCACTGCCCATTTTGCATGTGCCGACAGGATGATAAAGCGTCTCACCGGTAGCCCGAATCCAAGCATCCAACTCATCATCATTATCAATATTCAAATCAGCACTCGGTTTTTTCTGTTCGCCGCGATATGGGTCGAAAGCCTTTTGCAAGAAAATATCCCGCGTCTTGCGATAGCCATTTCGAATATCAACCACATCTTGTTCGGCCGATAAATAATTCGGGTAAATCGCCGGCGGGTCGTCCGGACTGGCGGTTTTCAAAGTCAAATAACCGCGACTTTCAGGCCGACAGCCGTAAACAATCGACGAAAACCCGTGTGTGGTCGGAATATCATCGCGACCATGCACATCCGGCACCGCAACCGAGACATAGTGAATTTGCATATCGCAAACCGCTTTTTCCGCGCTGGATTTAAAAAATGCACCGGCTGCTGTCGGCGGAAAAGAGGCATCGCCCTTGCCGAACAGCAAATATTGAATACCGGCCAATTGCGTGCGCCACCAAACGGCAGAGCGATGCAGCGTCACCGGTTGGGTGCACTCAAATTGGCTGACAACGCCGAGATGGTCTTGCAGATTTTGCCCGACGCCGCGCAATTCATGCACCACTTCCAGCCCATGCGGCTTAATCTCATCCGCCGGACCGATACCGCTGCGCAATAAAATTTGCGGCGAGTTCAACGCACCGGCCGATAAAATCACTTCCTTATCAGCGTAAACGGTAAAGCTTTTACCGTTTTTCAGATAGCTGATGCCAACCGCTTTCTTACCTTCAAAAACAACCTTATCAACCGTAACATCGGTTTCGGTATGCAGGTTTTTGCGGCCCAGCGCAGGATGCAAATAACCCCGCGCCGCGCTGCAGCGTTTTGAACCGCGTATCGTGTGTTCATAGCGCGACACGCCTTCTTGGTTTTTGCCGTTGAAATCTTTGGTAAACGGAATGCCCGCCTGCTGACCGGCTTCGACAAACACATCCAGCAATTCATCATTTTCACGATTGGATTTCTGTACGCTTAGCGGGCCGCCTGTACCATGATATTCCGCATCGCCATCGCCGGAAAAATCTTCCGCCCGTTTAAAATAGGGCAGCACGCTTTCATATGACCAACCGGCATTGCCGAGCTGGCTCCAATGATCATAGTCATAGGCATTGCCGCGAATATAGACCATCGCATTGATGGATGATGAACCGCCCCAACCGCGGCCGCGCGGCCAATACATTTGCCGTCCGTCCAAATTCGGCTCCGCTTCAGTCTCAAAGCCGTAATTCTGGTCATTGCGTTCCGGCACAAGTTGCGAATAACCGGCCGGCATATGGATAAACAGATTTTTATCCTTGCCACCGGCTTCCAGCAGCAGAACAGAATTTTTCTCATCTTCGCTCAGGCGTCCGGCCAACACGCAACCGGCACTGCCCGCACCGACAATAATATAATCTGCACGTTCAACCATTATCCAACCTCTTTCAAATCACGCTGATAGCGTTTCCAGTTCTCGACATAATGTTCCGCCGAGGCAATCATCATTTTTTCATTATTCTCATCCAATTCGCGAACCACTTTGCCGGGCATGCCGAGCACCATGGAATTATCGGGAATTTCCTTGCCTTCACCAACCAGCGCATGCGCCCCGATGAGACAGTTTTTACCTATCTTCGCGCCGTTTAAAATCGTCGCGCCAATGCCGATAAGCGAATTATCGCCAACCGTGCAGCCATGCAGCATGGCCTGATGGCCAATGGTTACGTTTTTGCCCAAAGTCAGCGGAAAGCCGATATCGGTATGCATGACAGACCCGTCTTGCACATTGGAATTGATACCAATGGTAATCGGCTCATTGTCGCCGCGCAAAACCGCACCGAACCAGACACTGGCATTTTCCAGCAAAATTATATCGCCCATAACTTGCGCATCCGGTGCCACCCAATAATTTCCGCTTTCCGGAAATTGCGGGGACTTATCGCCTAATGCAAAAACGCTCATTCATGCCTCCCATAGCTCATGACGTTTGATTGAGAACATGGTAAACAGCATTTGGAAACCGTTAAAGAGGAAACCATGATAAAGCGCTTATTGTCGCGGGCTGTGCCGGAACATGAATGGCCGATTTGGATTGTGCCGAGTTTTATTCTCGGCGGCTTCTTGCTCAGCACGCTGCTGTTTTATCTGATTTATTTCGGCCCGGGTGTTCGTGATATTCAGGGCGTCGCCTATGCGCCGACCGCCAATCAAGACCGGATTAAATTTGAAATCGGCGGCACGCTGTTCTCGGTTCCGGCGTATTATACACGCGACGGCCAAACGCGGCGTGGTGGGGCGCTGCCATATGCCAATCTGCACGCTTTATTGCCCGACATCCGGCCATGGCGCGATGAATTGGCAGGTGATTTTCTCGATACCTCAATAAACTCGCCGCTTTTATCGGTGACGATTCGCAGCGTGCAGCGCGACATGGCGGAAGCGCGGCTTTTTTCGGCCCTTTACCAGCCTTATATAGATGGGGCCGGGCAAGTAACCGATAGCGGCCTGCAAGCATTTTCATTTCGCAGCAATTCGCCCTATGGCCGAAAACAGATTTTCAAAGGATTGCCGAAAGGCTCAAGCACTGACCGCGCTACTGCCCCCTTGTTTATTTGCGACACGGTAAATCATAACAATCCGGTTTGCGAAAGCCGCTTCGATCTCGGCAATACGGCACAAGTCAGTTACACGTTTAAGCGCGTGCACCTGGCCAAATGGGAGACCATTGACGGCGATCTAAAAGAGCTTATCCGTAATTTCCGAGCCGCTGCGCGGCGACAGAATTAGCGTCTATAAAGTCGGCAGGTCGAATTCCAAAATCGCCATATTAAAGGCGTAAGAAATCTCACCTTCTTCATCGTCACGGAACATTGTGCCGATAAACTCATCTTCCATGAATACTTCGATCATGTCGTCTTTGGCACCGCGCTTCAGCGTCAGCATATCGTTTTGAAACTTCAACCGCATATAGGTCTGAACGCGAATGATTTCATCATTATTCATGGGGGTCACTCCGACTCGTTTTAATTGCCGCTAAGCTATTGGGCCGTGAAGCCGCCGTCAATCACCAGTTCAGAACCGGTCATCCATTCCGACTCGTCTGAGGCAAGAAACACCACACCATTGGCAATATCGCGCGGCACACCCATTCGGCCCGCCGGTATGCCCATGGTCAGCATTTCAATCGCTTCATTTTCGCCCGGAAACACCCCTTGCGAAACGGCCTGTTTGATGCCGTCACGGACAATATCCGTGCCAACAAAACCGGGGTGAATGGAATTGACGCGAATGGGATAACCAAGACTGCCCATTTCCACCGCCAATGATTTGGTCAGCAAGCGGACACCGCCTTTGGCTGCATGATAAGGCGCCTGATTGGCCGAGCCGACAATGCCGTAAATTGACGACACATTGATGATGCTGCCGCCGGTTTGTTTCATATGCCGCACAGCGTGTTTGCAGCCGAGAAAAACCCCATCCAAATCAATCGCGGTAACGTGCCGCCATTGTTCCAAACTGGTCTCTTCAAACGGGGTGGAATCATGCGCGATACCGGCATTATTGACCATCACATCAAGACTGCCAAACTGCTCCAGCGTTTTCGCCAAAGCCGCTTCCCATTGCACTTCTTCGACCACATCATGGAGCATGAAATCCATATTTTCATGCGCATCGGCCAGCTTAATGCCTTCATCTTCCAGCACGTCTGTGACCATAACATTGGCCCCTTCTGCGTGCATGGCGCGCGCCATTTCCGCGCCCAAGCCTTTTGCTCCGCCTGAAACAAAGGCTGTTTTCCCCTGCAATCTGCCTGCCGATCCACTCATGTCAACCCCCCCCTTTTGACAGTTCACGTGATTTAAATGCTTTCGCCATCCTGAACCACTGAATGGTCCATTTGCCGAGACGGTTCCGGTGTCGATACTTTGCCGACAATTTTTGCCGGCACACCGACTGCCGTTGTATAGGGCGGCACATCAGTCAGCACCACGGAGCCGCCTCCGATTTTGGCGCAATCACCGACTCGAATATTGCCCAGCACTTTCGCGCCGACAGAAATCAACACGCCATTGCCGATTTTCGGATGCCGATCGCCGCCTTCCTTGCCGCTGCCGCCCAAAGTGACGCCATGCAGCATGGACACATCATCGCCGACCACCGCCGTTTCCCCGATAACCACGCCGGTCGCATGGTCAATAAATATCCCCTTACCGATTTTTGCGGCCGGGTGAATATCCGCCTGAAACACTTCCGAGGCGCGGTTTTGCAAATATAACGCCATGCCGCGTTGGCCTTCTTCTATAAGCCAATGCGCAGCACGATAAGTTTGCAGAGCCAGAAAGCCCTTAAAGTACAACACCGCATCCAAATAGGCGCGGCAAGCCGGATCGCGGTCAAAATACGCCACAATATCGGCGCGCATCGCATCAGCGGCAATTTCATTTTCAGCAAAGGCTTGTTCAAAAACTTCGCACAAAGCGCGCGCGCCCATTCCAGCATTGGCCAATTTTTCCGATAAATGCGAAGCAACGGCCAATTCCAATTTCTCGAAATTCAGCATAGTGGCGTGCAAAAAGCTCGACATGGCCGGCTCATTTTCGGCCATTTCTGCAGCTTCTGTGCGGATGCGCGACCATACAGGGTCAATGCGCGATAATTTTTCAGCAAGTTCCGGCATGGTTCCGTCCCTTTTGCCTTTCGTAATATGCCCGTTCACGATACCATTTTGCCAAATCCTCTGGCAAGCGGCCTTTCATTATGCCTTTTACGCAAACAAGTGACTTAAAGATTTATTTTGAGCAGGCCGGCAGCGGCCCTGACCTTCTGGTGTTGAGCGGTACCGGCAGTGATTTACGCAAAAAACCGAATATTATGAACAGCCCGCTCAGCTCGCATTTTCGCGTAACCAGTTTCGACCAGCGCGGCCTCGGCCAAACAGATAAGCCCCAAGCCGACAAAATGGAGAGCAGCTATAATATGGCTGCTTATGCTGATGACGCGGCTGCCTTAATGGACGCTCTGGAAATCGAAACCGCCATGGTGCTGGGTATCAGCTTTGGCGGCATGGTGGGACAAGAATTTGCCATTCGCCACAGTGCGCGTGTTTCGCGCATGGCTTTATGGTGCACATCCCCGGGTGGAGCCGGTGGCGCCTCTTATCCTTTGCACGAGCTGGCGCATTTGACAGAAGACGAACGCGTGACCGCCGGCATGAAATTGAATGATACGCGGATTGATGAGGGGTGGTTGGCCGACAATCCCGATGCGATTGAAGCGGCGCGGCAACGCCTCGATATGTCGGCTTTTGACCATGAAGCCGGTTTTGAGGCCGGTCGGCAAGGCCAATTGGCGGCGCGCGCGCAGCATGATTGCTGGGCACGGTTGGACCGCATCACCTGTCCGGTTCTTCTTGCCGGTGGTGAATTTGACGGCATTGCCAGGCCCGAAGCCATGCAGGCAATGCAAACCCAAATCCCCAATGCGCATCTGAAATTTTATCAAGGTGGGCATTTATTTATGCTGCAAGACGGGGCGGTATTCCCCGACCTCATCGCATTTTTACAAGAACCGTTCTCAAAAAAGGAAGACAGATGAGCGATTTATTGCCCGCCAATACGCAAAGTTTTGAAACCGGCGCAATGCGGCTATGCGCCGGAATTGAGGAAACCGATAAGGGGTGCATAGGTCATTTGCGTTTCAATCTGCCGCAAAAGCACAATGTTATTGATTTGGAAGGTTGGCAGGCCATCACGCCGGTGATGCAAAAATTCGCCGCGACAGACAATATACGTTTGGTGGTTTTGCGCGGCATTGGCGGCAAGGCATTTGTTGCCGGTGCCGATATTGCGCAATTTGAAGAAGTATTGAGCGGGCCGGACGGCTCTGATTTTGACCGCGCCACCATTAACGCATTTGACGCGATTGCCGATTGTCCGATACCGACCCTTGCCGCCATTGAAGGCTATTGCATTGGCGGCGGACTTGGCATTGCGGCGGCCTGCGATTTACGCATGGCGCGCGATGATAGCCGTTTCGGTATTCCGGCAGGAAAATTGGGATTGGCTTATCCGGCCAATGCGACCCATCAATTGGCTCGCTTGGTTGGCGTTTCTGAAGCGAAGCGGATAATTTTTACCGCCGCTAATCTGAAGGTTCCCGAGGCGTTAAATATCGGCCTTATCAATATGGCCGAAGCGGCGGAAAATTTCGAAACAGCGCTTGGCGAATTGATATCGCAAATTGCGTCCAATGCGCCAATGAGTTTGCAGGCCAGTAAGTTTGTGCTCGACAATCCGAAAGCGGCGCATGAGCAGATTAAAAAACGCCTTGCAGACTGCCTTGCCAGTGATGATTATGCTGAAGGCAGACGCGCTTTTATGGAGAAGCGCAAACCCGCGTTTAAAGGGCATTAGGAGGATATGATGGATTTTTCAGATCAAGTGGCAATCATCACCGGCTCATCCGCCGGTATTGGTGAAGCGGCAGCTATCGGCATGGCCGAAGGCGGCGCTAAGCTGGTCATTAATTATTCCAAAAGTGCCGAGGCGGCAGAAAAAGTTGTAGCCGCATGTAAAGCCGCCGGTGGCGATGCGATTGCCGTGCAGGCTGATGTATCGGATGACGCCAATTGCAAAAAACTGGTCGAAGCAGCGATGGACCAATGGGGTCGTCTCGACATTTTGGTGAATAATGCGGGCACTACGAAATTTATGGACCATGATAATTTGGACGGTCTCGACGCAGCTGACTTTGAGCAGATTTACGCGCTTAATTTAGTAGGCCCCTATCAGATGATAAAATATGCACGGCCGCATCTGGCGAAAGCCGACGCCCCGTCCATTGTTAATATTTCTTCTGTCGCCGGTGTGCGTGGCATTGGCTCATCATTGGCTTATGTCGCGTCAAAAGGCGCATTGAACTCGACCACTTTGGCACTGGCTCGGTCATTGGGACCGGAGAATATTCGCGTCAATGCGGTCTGCCCGGGCTTTGTCGGTACGGATTGGTTTCGCAATGCGTTTGGCGATGAAGTGTTTGACCAAATTGCCGAGGGGCAACGCAAAGGCACGCCTATGGGTCGCGCCGGTGGCCCTGATGACATTAAAGGCCCGATATTGTTTTTCGCCAGCCGCACCAGCGCACATGTGACCGGACAATTGCTGGTTGTCGATGCCGGTATGCTTTTGGGCATGCCGTTTAAAATTGGATAGGAGCCGAATGATGAGTGCCGAACTGAAAAAGAAAGTTTGCGATATTATCGACCAAATGGCCGGTGAATTGGTTGAGGCCAGCCATGCCATTCACGCCAATCCGGAAATCGCTTTTGAGGAAACATTCGCGCATGGCCTGCTGACCGATAAAGTGGAAGCGGCGGGTCTTTCGGTTGAGCGGCACGCTTGCGGTCTGGATACCGCGTTTATCTCATCTTTCGGGAGCGGCGACACTGAGGTCGGTATTTTATCGGAATATGATGCATTGCCCGGTATCGGTCATGCTTGCGGCCATAATATTATCGCCACAACCGGCCTTGGTGCTTCATTGGCGCTGTCTAAATTAAACGGCGAATTGCCCGGCAAAGTGCGCTATCTCGGCACACCGGCAGAAGAGAGCGGCAATGGCAAGGAATTAATGGCGCGACAAGGCGCATTTGATGCGCTGGATGCGGCAATGATGGTGCATCCCGCCGGCATCGACCTCATCACCATGCCAAGTCTTGCCGTCAATGAAGTGCGCGTCACCTATACAGGAAAAGCGGCGCATGCCTCGGCCATGCCATTTGCCGGTGTCAATGCGCTGGACGCTTTGGTCACTGCCTATCAATCGATTGCACAATTGCGCCAGCACATAAAACAAAGCGAGCGCATTCACGGCATTTTTAATGAGGCCGGATTGGCTCCGAATATTGTGCCCGATAATGCCGTCGGCACGTTTTACGTTCGGGCTGAAAACGGTCTCGCTTTGGCTGATTTGAAAAAGCGCGTGCAAAATTGCTTCGAAGCCGGTGCGCTGGCCGCCGGTTGCGATGTGCAAATTGACTGGGCCTTAGGCGATTATTTGGAGATAAAAGATAGCTGGCCGATTGCTGAGCGGTATAAGCAAAATGCCGAAAGCTTGGGGCGTGACTTTTTCCCATTGGAAAAAATGCCGACCAGCGGCGCCGGCTCCACCGATATGGGCAATATCAGCCACCGCGTGCCCTCTATTCATCCGATGATTTCCTGCGCGCCGCCCAGTGTGGTCATTCATAATCCTGAATTTGCAAAATGGGCCGGTTCAGAAAAAGGCGATAAGGCGGTGGTCGACGGTGCCAAAGCCTTGGCGATGACCGCGATTGACGTGTTGACTGATAAAACCATGCTGCAGGAAGCAAAATCCGAATTCAATAAAACGGCGGAATTTTCAGCCCAATCAATCGCGCAAGCTTGGCACGGCGAAGGCGGCCATGGTAACGGCGATGCCGCATTGGGTGGCTGCGGCTGCTGCTGAGCGAATGGCGGCTTTCATGCGCTTGCTCTGTCTCGGCCAAGCGTTTATAAACGCGGCGAGTCACAAGAGGTAAATCATGGCGCAGGTAGCGACCCCGAAAATCAGTAATAATGACGGCGCATCGGAAATTTTTGTCGATGTGAAAGAATTTGAATGTATCGGTGCCGACGCACCTTATGACCATCCGCATATTTATCTCGATATGGGCAGTGAAGACGAGATTATCTGCCCCTATTGCTCGACCCGCTATCGTTTTCAAACGAACGCATAGTTTCAAAATAGTCTTGCCTCGAGACTGAAAATCTTGGCATTGTCTTGCGATGAAAAAAGCGTTGAATGTTTTGGGCTATGTGGCCCTCAGTTTCCTTGGTATTTTGGTTGTTGCTCTTCTTGGTTCAAGCCTGCTGATTTCGCCTGACCTGACCAAGGCTCAATTGATTGACAAATATAAAGACGATAAGTCTTTTTTATATTTCCTCCCTTCCGGCGCGGAAGCGCATATTCGTGAAGACGGCAATCGCGACAAACCACCGCTTTTAATGCTGCATGGCTCCAATGCGTCTCTGCATACATGGAACAAAATCATTGATGAACTGAGAGATGATTACCGCATCATCAGTATTGACTTGCCCGGCCATGGGCTGACCGGCATCACACCGCAAGATGATTATTCCATTATGGGAATGACTTTATTCACCCGCGAAATTGTCGATGCGTTTGACCTTGAGGATGTCACAATCATTGGCAATTCAATGGGCGGCGAAGTGGCCCTGCGCTTCGCTCTTACTTTTCCGCGCGATGTGAAGGCGTTGGTTTTGATCTCGTCAAGCGGCATAGACCGCGACAAGGAAGATGGTAGCGTCGGTGCCTTCGCACTGGCCAGTTCGGATTTCGGGCGGACCATTATGCGCTACTTCACACCGAAATTTTTAATCGAAAGCACATTGCGTGATGTCGTCGCCAATCCCGACGAAATTGTGACTGATGAAATGGCGACGCGCTACTGGGATTTGCTTCGCATGGCAGGTTCTCGCGATGCGACCATCAAACGCTTCGCCGAGCGCGAAAATGATCCATCATTGCAACCGATTTTGCGTGCCGTTAATCCACCAACCCTGCTGATCTGGGGCTCGCAAGACCGCTTGGTGAAACCGAAATACGGCATTGAAATGAATACGCAAATTACCGGTAGTTTTTTGAAACTTTACCCGCAAGCCGGGCATTTGGCACATGAGGAAATTCCGAAGCAAACTGCCGCCGATATTCGTAATTTCTTGTCCATGCTGGATCAGGAAAGCGAAGTTATACCCGATTCAGAGCTGGATGAATTGCTGCCGCCTGATGCGACGGACGAAGAAATCGCCGCGCAAAAAGCAAAATTGGAAGAAAAGTAAAACTGTGCAGAGACAGCATGGTGGCCTCGGACGGACTCGAACCGTCACGCTCTAATCGAGCCGCAGATTTTAAGTCTGCTGTGTCTACCAATTCCACCACGAGGCCATGCTGGAAAGCGCTTTCTATAACATGAATTTCATCCGCGTCAGCGGGAAATATCGGTCATTTTAACGCTTTCACCGATTTTCATTACCAGCGCTTGATTGCCGGCCGCCTCAACGAAACGTTGACGCGGTTCATCAAACGGCTCGAATGATAAAATAAATGTGCCCCAATGCATCGGCACCATGCGTTTACAGCCAACATCACGGCCCATATCAACACCGCCTTCAGGGTCCATATGCGCACCACGCATAAAGTCACGCGGCGCATAAGCCCCGACACTCATCAAGCCAAGGTCGCAGCCGCCATGATGGGTTGCCATATGCGCGCCAATATCGGCAAACAGGCCGGGATGGGTTTCCGTATCGCCGGTATGAAAAACCGAATTGCCGCCGGCTGAGAAACCATAGGACATCCATAAAGTGCGATTGACATCAAAGGGCGAGCGGTTGGACCAATGCACTGCCGGATAGGCAGTCAGCTTGAAGCCGTCTTTTGCGTCATTGGCTGAGGGTAGCGTCACTTCATCATACCAATCAACCTCACGGACCGCGCCATAGCCTTTGAAAAACTTGCCCAAGCCGAGCGGCACAATCGCTGTAATATTTTGCTTGTTCGGCAGCTTGTCCAGCGTCGCCGTGTCAAGATGGTCGTAATGCGCATGACTGATAACAACGACATCAATCGGCGGCAAATCTTCTATCAGCAGACCGGGCGGTAAAAGACGCGCCGGTCCGGCAAATGACATCGGGCTGGCGCGGCGCGAAAACACCGGATCGGTTAAAACCGTGACGCCATCAAGCCGCACCAAAAATGTTGCATGGCCAATCCAGCTTACGAAATCCTCATCGCCCATAGCCGTCAAAGCGGCTTTCGCCTCATCGCGGTCTATCGCGTGATTATCCGGAATATCAGGCGCCGAGTCAGTGATGTTTTTCCAAACTGCTTGGAACAAAAACTGCAAACGCCGCGAAACCGGCACGCCACGGCGAGGGCTATCGGGGGGATTACGAAAACCGTTTTCGAGATGGTGATAAGGCGCATCGCCGCCCAGCGGATTGCCGACACCGCGGCTGCAAGCCGATAGCACAACACCCAATCCAATAATCAAAGCCAGAGTAGCCAATGCTGACATTTTCATTTTCACCTCACCGGTTCCATCATAAAAAAAGCGGCGGCCCAATGGGCCACCGCTAGAATAACTAGGCTAAAAAACCCCTATTTCTAGGTTCTAGTTTTCCATACCTTGCCATACCGGCCAGCACTTGCTGCCTGCTTTAGAAGCAACAGCGGCTTGAGCGGCTTTAGCGTTATCACCGGCTTGTGTTGCTGAATAGTCAGCTTTACCTGTGCACCATACATAGAATTTATGGTTACCGGCTTTTGACATTGCGTCAAAGCTTGAATCCAGAGCTACGGCTACGTTCGGCATTGCGAACATTGCGGCCACGGCCAGTGCAGAAACTGTCTTTTTCATAAGAACCTCCCTAATTGATGAGACCACTGTGCGCATTTTCATCGCAAAACAAAACTAAAAAATTTGTTAGGTTTCAGCCTTTCAAAAATTCCGCCGGTTTCGGGCGCTCAATTAATGGCATGTCCATATCGGTAAATTGCTGCTTTACCGCTTCTTCCACGGCGGCCAGCGCGGCCAGGTCGCGCCCACGCGCTACCACACTGACACCGGCCCCATCTGCCCCATAAAACGGATACAGGCCAATATTGACTTCAGGGTGTTCGCCTTGCAGCGCCTCCATTGCGGCGGCAATAGAGCCTTCCGGCACTTGCGCCGTAATGGTGACGGACGATAATTTTTCACCGCCCTCCAAGGTCGGCAAAATATTTTCCATCATCGCTTGCATGATTTTCGGCACACCTGCCATCACATGCACATTGCCAATGCGAAAACCGGGCGCGGTCGATACCGGATTGTCGATTAAAGACGCCCCTTCCGGAATACGCGCCATGCGAGCGCGCGCCGCGTTAAATTCAATGCCTTGCGCTTCATAATGCGCTTCCAGTAATTGCGTCGCCAATGGGTGCATTTGCAATTTCACGCCAAAAGCGGCAGCAATGCAGTCAGCGGTGATATCATCATGCGTCGGCCCAATGCCGCCGCTGGTAAACACATAAGTGTATTTTTCCCGCAACGCATTGACCGCGCCGATAATCTCGTCCTCTTCATCCGGCACGATGCGCACTTCTTTCATATCAATGCCGATTTCGCCTAACGCATTGCCGACAAAAGCGAGATTTTTGTCTTGTGTGCGGCCTGACAAGACCTCATTGCCGATGATTAACATGGCGGCGGTAATTTGTTTTTGCTCTGACATTGAAATTCCTCTTCTGCGGCGCAATTTAGCGTTACAGACACAGATGACAAGCCATGGTTATAAACAGGCCGATTATCGACAGCATAGCGGCCAATGTGGTAATGAACGGGTCGGAGACGAAAATGAACTTTATTGATGCCAGCCTCGCGCCGTTGAAAAATACCGGCCAGATAAAAATCCATACGGAAGCGGATTTTGACGGCATGCGCATGGTTGGCCGGATGGCGGCCCAAACGCTGGATTTGCTCAGCGATTTTGTAAAACCCGGCGTCTCGACCGATTTTCTCGACCAAAAAGCAGTCGAGATTATCCGCGATTTAGGAGCCGTTCCGGCTCCGCTGAATTATCGCGGTTTCACCAAATCCATCTGCACTTCCATAAATCATGTCGTCTGCCACGGTATTCCGGGCGATAAATTGCTGCGCGAAGGCGATATTATGAATGTCGATGTGACCTTGTTTCATGAAGGCTGGCACGGCGACCATAGCCGCATGTATGCGCTCGGCAAGAGCTCGGTTAAAGCGCAAAGGCTGATGGATGCCACCTATGATGCGCTGATGCAGGGCATTGCGGCGGTAAAGCCCGGCGCCACTTTGGGCGATATAGGCCATGCCATTCAATCTTTTGCGGAAGTGCAAAGACTGGCGATTGTTCGCGATTTTTGCGGCCATGGTCTAGGGCGCATTTTCCATGACACGCCGAATATTTTACATTATGGCCGGCCGGGCGAAGGGCTGACGCTGCGCGAAGGCATGTTCTTTACCATTGAACCAATGCTCAACCTCGGCAAGCCGGCGGTGAAAATTCTCGGCGATGGCTGGACTGCCGTTACGCGCGATCGCACCTTATCGGCGCAATATGAACATTCCGTCGGCGTTACCGCCAATGGCTGTGAGATTTTTACCAAATCGCTGAACGGCAGTGATACGCCGCATAAAACGCCTTCCGGATAAGGAGAACGGCTTTGCAGGAAAAACAACAAAAAATACCTGCCAATAAAATTACAAACCCGCGCGCCGGACACCGCAAACGGCTGCGCGCGCGCCTGCAACGAGCCGGACCTAAATCCCTCGCCGATCATGAGCTGTTGGAGCTGGTTTTATTTCGCGCCATTCCGCGCCGCGATGTGAAAGAGATTGCCCGCGAATTAATCGAACATTTCGGCGATATTTCGGCCGTTCTATCAGCGCCTGCGGATGAGCTGATAAAATTCAAAAGCATTACCGAGCGCGTGGTGTCTGAGTTTTTGACCATACAAGCCGCCGCCTTGCGATTGGGGCAAGTGAAAACCATTAATCGCGACCTGCTGGCGAATTGGGATGATTTGATCATTTATTGCCGCACCAAAATGGCTGAGAACAAAATCGAAGAATTTCACGTCATTTTTCTCGATAAACAAAATCAGATTATCGCCGATGAGATTATGGGGCGCGGCACGGTTGACCACACGCCGGTTTACACGCGTGAAGTCTTAAAGCGCGCCCTCGCCCTTGATGCGACGGCCCTGATTATCGCGCATAATCATCCGAGCGGTGACCCGTCACCGTCAAAAGCCGATATTGAAATGACGATAAAGCTACGCGACCAAGCGCGTGGTTTTAATATTTTGCTGCACGACCACCTGATTGTTGCGCGTGGCGAGGTTTTGAGCTTCAAAGCGCAAGGACTTTTATAGGCTACACACATTAAAATGGCCGCCTCGGCTTTATTGCCAATCGGGACTCTGCTACATCCAACGGACAAGGAGAGTTCTGATGATTCCACGTTATGCCCGCCCCGATATGACCGCCCTTTGGGAGGCCGAAAGCCGTTTTTCCATTTGGTTGGAAATTGAAACACACGCCATGGACGGCATGGTTAAGTTGGGCATTGTGCCGGAAGAGGCGGCGAAAGCCGTGCGCGAAAAAGGTGGCTTTGATGTTGACCGCATCGATGAGATTGAGCGCGAAGTCAAACATGACGTAATCGCTTTTTTGACCAGCCTGTCAGAACATGTTGGGCCGGAAGCGCGCTTTGTGCATCAGGGCATGACGTCTTCAGACGTGTTGGATACTTGCTTCAACGTACAGCTTGTGCGGGCCAGCGATATTTTGCTGGACGATATGGACGCTTTGTTGGCAGCACTGAAAAAACGCGCCATGGAACATAAAATGACCGCCACAATCGGGCGCAGCCATGGCATTCATGCCGAACCGACCACATTCGGCCTGAAGCTGGCGCAAGCTTATGCCGAATTTGACCGCTGCCGCGACCGCCTGATTGCAGCGCGCAAAGAAATTGCCACTTGCGCCATTTCCGGCGCCGTCGGCACTTTCGCCAATATTGACCCATCGGTTGAAGAGCATGTCGCTGAAGCCATGGGGCTGGAAGTTGAGCCGGTCTCAACCCAAGTCATTCCCCGCGACCGCCATGCCATGTTCTTTGCCACTTTGGGCGTCATTGCCTCCAGCATGGAACGCTTGGCAGTTGAAGTACGCCATTTGCAACGCACGGAAGTATTGGAAGCCGAAGAATATTTCTCGGAAGGGCAAAAAGGCTCATCAGCCATGCCGCATAAACGCAATCCGATTTTGACCGAAAACCTGACCGGCCTCGCCCGTTTGGTGCGCGGTATGGCGGTGCCGGCAATGGAAAATGTTGCTTTGTGGCATGAACGCGATATTTCGCATTCTTCAGTTGAGCGGATGATTGGCCCTGACGCCACCATAACGCTGGATTTTGCCCTGGTGCGGCTGACCAATGTGGTTGAAAACCTGCTGGTTTATCCTGAGCGCATGCAAGAAAACCTCGATAAGCTGGGCGGTCTGGTGCATTCACAGCGCGTTTTGCTGGCCCTGACACAAGCCGGTGTCAGCCGCGAAGATGCCTATCGGCTGGTGCAGCGCAACGCTATGCCGGTATGGCGTGGCGAAGGGCAATTTCTTGATTTGCTGAAAGCCGATGAGGAAGTTGTGCTGAGCGATAGCGAGTTGGAAGAATTGTTTGACCTCGGTTATCACTTCAAACATGTCGATACGATTTTCGCCCGGGTTTTTGGTGAATAGTGTTTGGTGAGTAGCATTTGCCCGAATCGTCCGCTTCGACTAGATTGCGGGCATAAATCGGCTAGCGGAGACAGCCCATGAGCAAACGGCGTCGCATTTACGAAGGTAAGGCCAAAGTTCTTTTTGAAGGACCGGAACCGGGCACGCTGGTGCAATATTTCAAAGACGACACGACCGCCTTTAATGCTGAAAAGCATGAAGTGCTGGATGGCAAGGGCGTGCTGAATTTGCGCATTTCGGAATATATTTTTACCCAGCTTGAAGCAATTGGCGTGCCGACGCATTTCATCAAAACTTTGAATATGCGCGAGCAGCTTATTCGCCAAGCTGAAATTATTCCGTTGGAAGTTGTCGTGCGCAATGTTGCTGCCGGTTCCTTGGTCAAACGTCTGGGCCTTACCGAAGGCGATACGCTGCCGCATCCGTTGGTTGAATATTATTATAAAGATGACGACCTCGGCGACCCGATGATTTCTGAAGGCCATATTGCCGTGTTTGGCTGGTGCGGACCGCAAGAATTGGATGAGATTGTATCCATGGCGGTGCGGATTAATGATTATATGAGCGGCATGTTTCAAGCCGTCGGCATTAAGCTGGTGGATTTCAAATTGGAATTTGGCCGCGTTTGGGATGGCGAACAACAGCGCATTGTGCTGGCTGATGAAATCAGCCCTGATAGCTGCCGGCTTTGGGATACACAATCAAACGAGAAAATGGATAAGGATCGGTTCCGGCAGGATTTGGGTGGCATGGTAGAGGCATATCAAGAAGTCGCCCGCCGCCTTGGCCTGCTGACCGATATTCGCCCTGAAATCGGCGAAGGCCCTAAATTGGTAAAATAGGAATAGCGATGAAAGCGACCATTCACATTACCCTTAAAAACGGCGTGCTGGACCCGCAAGGCAAAGCCATTGAAAACGCGCTTGGCCAGCTTGGCTTTGGCGGTGTTGACGAAGTGCGCCAAGGCAAGCTGATTGAAGTTAATCTGAGCGAGACCGATGCGACCAAAGCAGAAGCCGCGCTGACCGATATGTGCGAGAAATTGCTCGCCAATACGGTGATTGAAAACTACCAAATCCATCTCGATAGCGAGTAGACCATGCAAGCAGCGGTTATTGTTTTTCCCGGGTCAAATTGCGACCGAGACGTCGCCGTGTGCCTCGAAGCGGCTATGGGCAAAGCGCCGCTTATGGCGTGGCATGGCGATGCTGATTTGCCGAAATGCGATTTAATTGTTTTGCCCGGCGGCTTTTCCTATGGCGACTATTTACGCTGCGGCTCCATGGCCGCCAATAGCCCGATTATGCGCGAAGTGGTCGCGCAAGCCGAAAAAGGCGCCGCTATATTGGGCATATGCAACGGCTTTCAAGTGTTGACGGAATGCGGATTATTGCCGGGCGTGCTGATGCAAAATAAAGGGCTGAATTTTGTCTGCCGCAATACAAAGCTGAAAGTAACCAATAATGCGACCGCCTTTACGTCCCATTATCACCCGGATGAAGAAATCATCATTCCGGTGGCGCATAATGAGGGCAATTATTTTGCCGATGACGATACGTTGAAGCAATTACAAGACGAAAACCGCATCGCTTTTGCCTATGCCGAGGGCGATAATCCGAACGGCGCATGTCTTGATATTGCCGGCATTTGTGACAAGGCGGGCCGCATTGTCGGCATGATGCCGCATCCCGAACGCCGCGCAGAAAACGCACTTGGCGGCGAAGACGGCAAGCGCATGTTTAGCGGCATTGTGGAGGCATTATCGTGAGCCATATTAATGATACGCAAATCACCGATGAGATTGTCGCCGAGCATGGGCTGACGCCGGATGAATTTAAAATGGTTTGCGAGCATATGGGGCGCACGCCGAATTATACGGAATTGGGCGTCTTCTCGGTCATGTGGTCAGAACATTGCTCTTATAAATCTTCGCGCAAATGGCTGAAAAAACTGCCCGTAGACGGGCCGCAAGTCATTCAAGGGCCGGGTGAAAATGCCGGTGTGATTGATATTGGCGATGGAGATGCAGCGGTTTTCAAAATGGAAAGCCATAATCACCCATCCTTTATTGAACCTTATCAAGGCGCGGCAACCGGTGTTGGTGGCATTATGCGCGACGTGTTCACCATGGGCGCGCGACCTGTGGCCAATCTTAACGCGCTGCGCTTTGGTCAACCTGAGCATCCGAAAACCCGCCATTTGGTCGCCGGTGTGGTATCCGGCATTGGCGGCTATGGCAATTGCATTGGCGTGCCGACAATTGGCGGCGAGATTAATTTCGACAAAAGCTATAATGGCAATATTTTGGTCAATGCGATGTGTGTCGGCGTTGCGCGCACCGATAAGATTTTCTATGCCGCCGCAACCGGTGTCGGCTCGCCGGTCGTTTATGTCGGTTCCAAAACCGGACGCGATGGCATTCATGGGGCCACTATGGCATCGGCTGAATTTGACGATGCGTCGGAAGAAAAACGCCCGACCGTGCAAGTCGGTGACCCGTTTACCGAAAAATTGCTGCTGGAAGCGTGTCAGGAATTAATGTCGTCAGATGCGATTATCGGCATTCAAGACATGGGCGCTGCAGGCCTCACCTCTTCCTCGGTTGAGATGGCCGATAAGGGCGGCGTCGGTATTTTGTTGGACCTCGATAAAGTGCCATGCCGCGAAACCCATATGACCGGCTATGAGATGCTGCTGTCGGAAAGCCAAGAACGCATGCTGATGGTGTTGAAGCCGGGCCGTGAAGCGGAGGCGGAAGCTATTTTCTCACGCTGGGGGCTGGACTTTGCCGTTATCGGTACTTTGACTGATAGTGGCCGTATGGTTGTCAGCCATGAGGGCCGCACCATTGCCGATATGCCGCTTGGCCCGCTGGCTGATGGCGCCCCGGAATATGACCGCCCGCATGTGCCGACCGCGAAAGCCGACGCTTTTGATGCCGGCCTTTTATTGCAAGCGCCCGCCATGGCAGAGGCTTTAAAAACGCTGATGGCCTCATCTGAGATTGCCTCGCGGCGTTGGGTTTATGAACAATATGACTCCATGGTGATGGGCGATACACTGGCTGGGCCAGGTGGCGATGCCGCTATGGTGCGCGTGCATGGCACACAAAAAGCCTTGGCCATATCTACTGATGTGACGCCGCGTTATTGCTTTGCTGACCCGATTGAAGGCGGCAAGCAAGCGGTCGCCGAAGCCTATCGCAATATTTCCGCCACCGGCGCAACTCCGCTGGCAATTACCAATTGCCTGAATTTCGGCAATCCTGAACGGCCTGAAATTATGGGTCAGTTTGTCGGTTGTCTTGAGGGCATGGGCGAAGCCGGTCGCGTGCTAAATTTCCCCGTCGTTTCGGGCAATGTGTCGCTTTATAATGAGACCAATGGTACCGGCATTATGCCGACACCGGCGATTGGCGGTGTTGGCCTGTTGAAGAATTTGAAAAAAGCTGTCGGCAATCGCTTCACTGCCGAGGGGCAAAAAATTTACCTGCTTGGCGAGACGCATGGCCATTTGGGTGCTTCGCTTTACCAACGTGAAGTGCTGGGCAGTGATAATGTCTTTGCCCCGCCGCCGGTTGATTTGGCCGTTGAAGCCAAGCATGGCGGTTTGGTGCGTGACGCCATCGATAAGGGCCTGTTGGCCGCTGCGCATGATATTTCTGATGGCGGCCTTGGCGTCGCACTGGCTGAAATGTGCATCGGCAATAATATTGGCGCTGAGATAAATATCGAAGGCGATAACGGATTCTGGTTTGGTGAAGATCAAGGCCGCTATATTGTCGCCGTCGCGGCTGATAAAGCGCGCGCTTTTGAAGCTTTGATGGGCGATGTACCGCTCAACGAATTGGGCGTTACTGCTGGCGCAGAATTGAAATTTCATGATAGCGTCACCATATCAGTAAAAGAACTGCATGATTTGAATGAAGGCTGGTTCCCCGCCCTGATGCAATAGGGCCGGACCTGACACAAAATGCCAATGAGCGCCGGAGAACTTGAAACGATGATCCGCACCGCCCTGCCCGATGCAGAGGTGGAGATTACCGATTTGCGTGGCGATGGTGACCATTATGCAGCCCGTGTCGTCTCGCCTTCCTTTGTCGGCAAGAGCCGTGTGCAGCAGCATAAGATGGTATATGACGCATTGGGCGGCGGCATGGGCGACGAGCTTCATGCTTTGGCCCTACAAACCGGCATACCTGAGACGGATTGACCGGCAAGGAGTGAAAAATGAGCGACGTAAATACAATCATTAAGGGCGAGATTGACAGTGCCGATGTGGTTCTGTTCATGAAGGGCACACCGGTTTTTCCGCAATGCGGTTTTTCCGGCCAAGTCGTGCAAATTCTCTCGCATATCGGTATTCCGTTTAAAGGGGTCAATGTGTTGGAAGACGATGCTTTGCGTGAGGGTATTAAAGCCTTTTCGAATTGGCCGACCATTCCGCAGCTTTATGTCAAAGGCGAGTTTGTCGGCGGCTGTGATATTATTCGTGAAATGTTTGAAGAAGGCGAATTGCGCCCCTTCCTGGATGAAAAAGGCATTGAAGCGGTTTAAGCAGCCATAAAGCTAAACCGCACCACAAAGAAAAAGCCCGCCAGAATATGGCGGGCTTTTTTGTCGATGAGAGACTTCTCAGCTCTAATTGCGCGAGTAAAACTCGACCACAAGATTTGGTTCCATCTGGACCGGATACGGAATATCGGCCAGCTGCGGCACTTGCGAGAGTGTTGCCGTCATTTTGCTGTGGTCGACGGCCATATATTCCGGCACATCGCGCTCATTACTTTGAATCGCTTCCAGAACCACATTGAGGTTGCGCGACTTTTCACGCACTTCAACAACATCGCCGACTTTCAGGCGACGGCTTGGAATATTACAACGGCGGCCGTTTACCATCACATGGCCGTGATTGATGAATTGACGCGCAGCAAAAACAGTGGTGACAAATTTGGCGCGATAAACAACCGCATCCAAACGGGTTTCCAACAAGCCAACCAGATTTTCGCTGGTATCGCCTTTCACCCGAACCGCTTCAGCATAAATGCCTTTAAACTGTTTCTCGGTGATATTGCCGTAATAGCCTTTCAGCTTCTGCTTGGCGCGCAACTGCAGACCAAAGTCAGACAATTTACCACGACGGCGCTGGCCGTGCTGTCCCGGGCCATAGTCACGGCGGTTTACCGGACTTTTCGGACGGCCCCAAATATTCTCGCCCATGCGGCGGTCAATTTTATACTTTGTCGATAGGCGCTTGCTCATGCTGCGCTTTCCTTACATTTGCTCAAATAAAAAGCGCGAGATAACTCTCGCGGATTGGCGCAATATACTTATGAAACCGGTGATGTCAAACAGGATTTTCATCCTTTTTCGGGGCTTTTTCGGCATCCGGCCCGGGATCGGGCAATCCGCGGGAAATGGCCGCCACTCGCGGCTTTAGCGCAAGGTCACGCGCGCCCCTTGGCCAGCGCAATAAAGCGTTCACCATGCCGCGAAATGTCTGCACATCTTGTTCAGTCATACCGGCGCGATGAAAAAGATTGCGAATATTGCGCGCCATGGCCGGTTTTTTCTCCGGCGGCGACAAAAATCCGGCCGCATCAAGCGCCGCTTCCAAATGCTCAAACATAGCATTCACCTCGCCGCGACTGGCCGGTTCCGTCTCATGTAATTCCAGCATTGTCTCCGGCGTGTCATCGCCTGTCTGATACCACTCATAGCCCATTAACAGCACGGATTGTGCCAGATTAAGCGAAGAAAAATCGGGATTAAGCGGCACACGGCAAATTGCATCAGCCAATGAAATATCATCATTATCAAGACCGGTACGCTCGCAACCGAATAAAATACCGCAGCGGATATCGCCATTGGCAGCCTGCCGTGTGCGCATTTCCGTCGCCATTTTTGCCGGCGTTACAACCGGCTTCACCATATCGCGCAGTCGAGCGGTCGTAGCCACCACATAACCAAGGTCTTCGGTCGCCGCCGCGACACTGTCAAACAGCCGATGATTTTCAATCAGCGCTTCCGCACCGGCAGAGGCTTTGATGGCCCGCTCCATTTGCCAACCGGGCCGTGGATTGACCAACCGCAAATCAGTTAAACCGAAATTTAACATGGCCCGTGCCACAGTGCCGATATTCTCACCTAACTGAGCACCGACCAGAATAATTATTGGCGCAAAATGTTGTTTTTCCGTCATATTGCTGAAATAGGCTAAACTCGCACTTTAATCAATCGGCGCATTTTGCTATACGCTAGACAACAAAAGACAGAGGGGTATGGGATGTCTAAAATAAAAGTCGAAAATCAGATTGTTGAACTGGATGGTGATGAAATGACGCGCATCATTTGGCAGATGATTAAAGACAAGCTCATCCATCCCTATCTCGATATTGATTTAAAATATTACGACCTCGGCATTGAGGCGCGCGACGATACTGACGATCAAATCACTATCGACTCTGCCGAAGCGATTAAGGAAATCGGTGTCGGCGTGAAATGCGCCACCATTACGCCGGATGAAGCGCGGGTTGAGGAATTTGGCCTAAAGCAAATGTGGAAGTCGCCAAACGGCACCATTCGTAACATTCTCGGTGGCACAGTATTTCGGGAGCCGATTATTTGCCGGAATGTGCCGCGCCTTGTGCCCGGCTGGACCGACCCGATTGTTATCGGGCGTCATGCCTTTGGTGACCAATATCGCGCTACTGATTTTGTTGTTCCCGGCAAAGGCAAACTGACCCTGAAATGGGAGGCCGACGATGGCAGCGATGTCAAAGAGTTTGACGTTTACGATTTCCCGGGTGGTGGCGTTGCGATGGCAATGTATAATCTCGATGATAGCATTCGCGATTTTGCCCGCGCCTGTATGCTTTATGCGCTGGACCGTGGCTGGCCACTCTATCTATCGACCAAAAACACCATTATGAAAGCCTATGATGGACGCTTTAAAGACTTGTTTCAGGAAGTTTTTGAAGACGAGTTTAAAGACCAGTTCGACAAGCTTGGCATAGGATATGAGCACCGACTGATTGATGACATGGTCGCTGCCGCGCTGAAATGGAACGGCAAATTCATTTGGGCCTGTAAAAACTATGATGGCGATGTGCAATCCGACACGGTTGCGCAAGGCTTTGGTTCTTTGGGTCTGATGACTTCCGTATTGTTGACGCCGGATGGCAAAACAATGGAAGCGGAAGCCGCGCATGGCACGGTTACCCGCCATTATCGGGCGCATCAGCGTGGTGAAGATACGTCCACCAATTCTATCGCCTCGATTTTTGCTTGGACACGCGGCCTCGCCAAACGAGCCGAGCTTGATAAGAATGATGCGCTGGCAAACTTCGCGGCAACGCTTGAGAAAACCTGCGTCAGCACGGTTGAGCGTGGTTCCATGACCAAGGATTTGGCCCTGCTGGTCGGCGAAGGGCAAAGCTGGCTGACCACTGAAGGCTTTCTCGACAAGGTAAATGAAAATCTCGAAGCGGCACTGTCGGCTTAGAGTTTAGGCTCAAAAAACTACAGCAGCGCTTCAATCGCTTGGATGGCGGCTTCCGCTTGCGTGACATCTGAGCCACCGGCTTGCGCCATATCGGGTCGCCCGCCGCCACCTTTGCCGCCCAAAACCGCGGAACCGGCTTGGACCAAATCAACGGCGTTAAACTTATCCGTTAAATCATCCGTCACACCGACGGCGATACCGGCCTTGTCGCCATCAATGCCGATAAAAACCACAACACCGCTGCCGATTTGCTTTTTGCCGTCATCCACCAGACCGCGCAATTGCTTGGCTGGAAGGCCTTGCAGGCAACGCGCCATAAAGGTTGTGCCGTTTATCTCGCGGCTTGCGTCTTCGTCGGCAGCGCCCGCACCGGAGGCGGTGGCCAGAGCCAATTGCTTCTTCGCTTCGGCCAATTCGCGGTCCAATGATTTGCGCTCTTCAACCAACTTAGCGACGCGGGCCGGTAAATCTTCTACCGCCACTTTCAACTCGCTGGTGGTCGCGTGCAGCACATGCTCATGCGCGGCGATTTGCGCCAAGGCGCCTTCCCCTGTGCGAGCCTCAATGCGGCGCACGCCGGAGGCAACCGCCCCCTCTTGGGAAATTTTCAAAAGTCCGATATCGCCAAGTCGGCGCACATGCGTACCGCCGCACAATTCAACAGAATAAGAGGCTGCATCATTTTCAGCGCGCCCCAAGCCCATCGACAAGACGCGCACTTCGTCGCCATATTTCTCGCCGAATAAAGCCAAGGCCCCGGCGTCGATTGCCTCTTCCGGCGTCATCAGCCGTGTCGCAACTTCTTCATTTTGGCGGATAATGCCGTTAACCATCGCTTCGACAGCATCAATTTCATTATCATTCATCGCGCGCGGATGCGAAAAATCAAAACGCAAATGATGCTCATTTACCAATGAACCTTTTTGCGTGACATGCTCGCCCAGCACACGGCGCAAGGCTTCATGCAATAAATGTGTTGCCGAATGATTGGCGCGAATGGCATCGCGGCGCATGCCGTCAATTTGCTGATGCACCAATGCGTTTACCGCGATACGACCCGCTTCCACCTTGCCGATAAGCACATGCACATCACCAAGCCGTTTCTGTGTATCGCTGATGCTGATTTTCAATCCGTTTTCATCCGAGACAATGCCCCTATCGCCGACCTGACCGCCGCTTTCTGCATAGAAAGTGGTTTGGTTCAGCATAATCGAAACATCATCACCGGCATTTGCCTCATCGACAAGCGCACCATCTTTGACAATTGCCAGCACTTGCCCTTCCGCCGTGGTCGATTGATAGCCGACAAATTCGGTCGCACCGTGCTCATTGCGCAAATCAAACCAAACGGCTTCGGTCGCTTCCTGACCGGAACCGGTCCAATTGGCCCGCGCCTCAGCCCGTTGTTTTTCCATAGCCGCATCGAAGCCACTCGTATCAACCGCCATGCCGCGTTCGCGCAGCGCATCTTGCGTCAAATCAAGCGGAAACCCGTAAGTGTCGTAAAGTTTAAACGCCACATCACCGGCCAGCGTCGTGCCGCTCAGTTTGCCGACTTCCTCATCCAGCAATTTCAAGCCGCGCCCCAACATATCGCGGAACCGCTCTTCCTCATGCTTCAGCGTTTCGACAATCAACGCATTAGCGCGCTCGAGTTCGGGATAGGCTGCCGCCATTTGCATTTTCAACGCCGGTACTAATTGCCATAGCAAAGGCTCTTTGGTGCCCAGCATATGCGCATGGCGCATGGCGCGACGCATGATGCGGCGCAGCACATAACCGCGTCCTTCATTGGACGGCAACACGCCATCAGCAATCAAAAATGCAGATGAGCGCAAATGGTCAGCAATCACTCTGTGCGACACCGCATGATCGCCGTCAATCTTTTGACCGGAATGGTCGGCAGACGCCTCAATCAAATGATACATTAAATCCGTATCATAATTATCGTGCTTGCCTTGCAGCAACGCGCCGATACGCTCCAGCCCCATGCCGGTATCAATGCTCGGTTTCGGCAAATCGATACGACTGCCATCCGCCTGTTGTTCAAACTGCATGAAGACGAGATTCCAAATCTCGATAAACCTGTCACCATCTTCATCGGGACTGCCGGGCGGGCCGCCGGCAATATGTTCGCCATGATCAAAGAAGATTTCCGAACACGGGCCGCATGGACCGGTATCCCCCATTGACCAAAAATTATCGGAGGTGGCGATACGAATGATCTTCTCTTCCGGCAAACCGGCTATTTTGCGCCACAGCTCAAACGCCTCATCATCTTCGGCATAGACTGTCGCCAGCATTTTATCCGCAGGAATTTCCAACTCTTTGGTCAAGAAATTCCACGCATATTCAATTGCTTGATCCTTGAAATAATCACCGAACGAAAAATTACCCAGCATTTCAAAGAACGTGTGATGGCGCGCCGTATAGCCGACATTATCCAAATCATTATGTTTGCCACCCGCGCGCACACATTTTTGTGACGATACGGCACGCGGGTAAGGTGGGGTTTCTTGGCCGGTAAAATAATTTTTGAAAGGCACCATACCGGCATTGGTGAATAAAAGGGTCGGGTCATTCAATGGCACAAGCGGCGCAGAAGCCACTTGCTCATGCGCATTGTCTCCAAAATAGTCCAAAAATGCAGTGCGGATATCCGCCAAACCAGTCGACATAAAAACCTCGCCTTTTCGATGTTTTAGCCCCTATAGGCGGGGTCGACAAGCGGAACTAAAGCCCAAACCGTCGCACGACCGGCAAAATAAAAAAGACCCGACACAAAGGCCGGGTCTCTTAATCCGTTAAAGCAGCCGAAATTAAACGGCGGCTTCCTCTGCCGGTGGCTCTTCATCTTGGCCTTCAGCCAATTTTACCTCTTCACCGGTCAGCGCCTCAATGTCGATAAGGCCCGCATCGGCGCGCACTTTCTCTTCAATTTCCGCCGCCATATCGGGGTTTTCCAGCAGGAATTTACGGGTGTTTTCTTTACCCTGCCCGATGCGCTGCGTGCCATAGCTGTACCAGCTACCTGATTTCTCAACCACATTGGCTTTTACGCCAAGGTCAATCAGCTCGCCCATTTTAGAAATGCCTTCGCCGTAAAGAATATCAAACTCAACGACACGGAAAGGCGGTGCAACTTTATTCTTCACCACTTTCACGCGGGTTTGGTTACCGATAACCTCATCGCGGTCTTTAATTGCGCCGATACGGCGAATATCCAGACGACAAGATGCATAGAATTTAAGCGCATTACCACCGGTGGTTGTTTCCGGCGAACCAAACATGACGCCGATTTTCATCCGGATTTGGTTAATGAAAATCACCATTGTATTGGACCGCGAAATCGAACCGGTCAGTTTTCTAAGCGCTTGGCTCATCAGACGCGCTTGCAGGCCCGGCAGGCTATCGCCCATATCGCCTTCAAGCTCGGCCCGCGGGGTCAAGGCAGCCACCGAGTCAATCACCAACACATCAACCGCGCCGGAGCGCACCAGCGTATCGGCAATTTCCAAAGCCTGCTCGCCATTATCAGGCTGCGAAATCAGCAAATCCTCAATATTGACGCCCAACTTATTGGCATAAGCCGGGTCCAGCGCATGTTCGGCATCAATAAAGCCGCAAATGCCACCGGTTTTTTGCGCTTCGGCAACCGTGTGCAGTGCCAAGGTCGTTTTACCGGAGCTTTCCGGCCCGTAAATCTCGATGATCCGGCCTTTCGGCAAACCACCAATACCCAACGCGATATCAAGCCCCAAAGAGCCGGTCGAAATCGATTCAATTTCAACGATATTTTCCGGGTCGCCCAGCTTCATCACTGAGCCTTTACCGTAATTCTTCTCAATTTGAGAAAGAGCCGCTTCCAGCGCTTTCTTCTTTTCTTCACTCTTTTCCATGAGGTTCACCACTTCAGCCATAATGTCTCCTCCGTTATTTCATAGCTCACATTGGCGAGCAATGAGACATTATGTTCTCATTTTGTTCCATTTGTCCAGAACAAATTTAACTGCTTGTTTTTATTGATTATTCAGCTATTTAGCGGCTGTGTATAAAAAGCGAAAAACGAGAATTCGAACGGCATTTTATAGAATCAGTCGTCGCGATAAACCCGCTCGCGCTTCTCGTGGCGCTCTTGCGCCTCCAGTCCCAAAGTGGCAATCGGGCGCGCGTCCAGCCGCTTCAGGCTGATCGGCTCGCCGCTTTCTTCGCAATAGCCGTAAGTCTTGTCGTCAATGCGGCGCAGCGCCGAATCGATTTTATTGATCAGCTTGCGATGGCGGTCGCGCGTGCGCAATTCCAATTGCTTTTCGGCCTCTGAATTGGCGCGGTCAACATCATCGGGATGCTGCTCGCTCTCATTTTGCAAGCCGATAACGGTTTCTTTCGTGCCCTTGATAATGTCTTCTTTCCATTCCACCAGCTTGCGGCGAAAATATTCGCGCTGCCTGGCATTCATGAAAGGTTCGTCATCGCTAGGGACGTAATTTTTTGGAAGCCGTGTTGCCATGTTAGCCTCTTTCAAAGTTTCTTTTTATGCCCTGCCGATAGCAAGCGACATTTCTATATGCAATCCACGGCTTAAAAGCAAGCCGCTATGACGCATGCTCCACCGATATTTCTGGCTTGCGCCGCCCTGCCCTTGCCCTTAGTCTTTCTCGCCATATGTGACCCGTCATAGGGTTTTTTCTGCCGTACCGGCCAAAATGGGAAAGTTTCATGACCGAAAAATTTGAAGGCACTGAGAATTATATTGCCACTGAAGATTTGCGCATTGCGGTTAATGCCGCGTTAACGCTGGA
>CBFIIT010000015.1:0-33506 GCA_965662725.1 Alphaproteobacteria bacterium
GTTAGAAATCTATCATCTAAACAGGCTGAATAATGCGCAATAATTGGCTACCCCGCGAAAGATTGAATTTTGTCATTCAAGCACTCGTCACAGTGCTTATTATTGCTTTGCCTTTTGACAATGCAGCTTTCCATTCTGTGTCCATTTTACTTTTTTTGGCAACATGCGGCATTTTCTATGCAAAAGGCCTGCCTTCTATCGCTAGAGCATTCAATTCCCAAAAATATATTAATATAAATTTTGCCATTATTTGGGCGATTATGTTTATTGCCAATTTAATCAATGATCAGGGTTATGAGGCTTGGCGTACATTCATTTTATTTGGTTTTCGCTATTGGATGTTGTTTTTCGTTCTGACTTACTTATTGGCAGAGAATATTATATCTATAAGTTTGATTTTTAAGGCTGCGATTGCCGCGCTGCTCATTCAGTTCTTGCCATTTGTTCATATCATGGTTGACGGCAGCATCTTTCTAGACCGTTTCCGTGGCTTCATGCATAGCCCGAATGTTCTGGGCTTTTATTCCGCTTTGGGGGCTATATTGGCTTTTCAATGTTGCGTTATCAAAACGTCAATGGCGCGTCGGCAATATGCAATTTCCATATTGCTCGGAGCAATGTCTCTCATCACCCTTATTGCTTCCGGCTCGCGCGGTAGTTGGGTGGCATTTGCCGCTGCTGCCGGCCTTTTCGCAGCGTTCTACATCCGCCAAAGCCCGAAAATAATACTCACTATCGGAACTATGACGGCACTGAGCGCCGCTTTTATGCTGACGCAGTTTGAAATGGTGGCAAGAAGATTGGACATGCTCCTAGCGGCCCATCCATCTCTTCGCGATAAGGTATGGGACAACGCATTATCGTTGTTTGAAGAAAAGCCTTTGTTCGGATATGGCATGGATACGCGCGCCATAATGCTGGAAAATCACTCCATCTACTATGAGCACAATATTTTCATTTCGATATTGCTGGCTTGCGGTATTTTCGGGCTATTGGCGTATATTTCTTTATTGGGGCTTACCGTTCGCTCGGTAATATTAAATGGAAAAATTTACGCGCTGGTATGTTTGGTATTGTTGCTGTCGGCCGGCATGTTCGCTTTCGATTTTTATAGACACCAAACATTTATGACGATTTTTGTCTTTGTAACCGCCATTAGTTTGCAGCCGTTTAATCAGCGCTGGGATAAAGAGACAAGGTTCAGTATTCACAAGCCGATGTAACAAATCAGGCAAGTATTTTACTGATCATGTCAGCAGTTATCACCTTGGCATTATAGTCTTTATGCGCGCGGCTCTGCCCGGCTTTCGCTATTTTTTGCGCCTCATCTTGGTGGGCCAAATAATATCGAATTTTATTTTCGCAATCCTGCGGTGTGTCGAAATACACCACCTCATCCGAGGTAAATAATTCTTTCATATCCGGCGTTTCAGGCGTCATCACCAAGCATCCATTGGCTGCTAGATGAACCATGCGGTTGGAGGTGTAGCGGGGCATTGAATTGTCACGACTGAAATTTATGCCGATACGGCTATTGGAAACCGTATCTAAATAGCTCCGGCCAGTGATGAAATTTTTGCGTCCTTGGCCGTATAGGCCGACATTCAAATCGGTCATATTCTGTTTAATGTGCGAGAGCAGGTCGTCACGACTGCCAAAAGACCGTCCAATGAAAAGAACGTCATGAAGAGGTTTGCTCAGCTCATAGGCCTTTCCGGTGTCCATGGATGGGTCGCAACTATTTGGCATGAAGAAGAATTTCTCAACCGCGCGAGCGGGAGCATATTCATTTCGAACAAAATTCGTATCGCTGGTCATGAAGAGGGCGTCCAAAAGCGCCATGCGTGTGGTCATGACACGGTCATATTGAGTAAGATTATGCCACCAATCGACCCACCACATGGCAATCTTGCAATCAGGTAAACGTCTCTTGATTTCAATCAACGTCTCGGTCTCGATAGATTCTGCATGTCCCAGTAAAACCACATCGGCGCCAATGCGCTCTGCTGTCTCGATAAACCGCCGGTTCATTTTCTTGAGACCCAATTGTTTAATGCCGAGCGGTGCTTCCGCACGAGAAACATCGCGATAAGAGAAATTATAGACAAAATGACCGTTGCGAATAAGACCGTTCGAAATGCGTGTATGCCCGGAATAGTAATTGGCTCCATATTTGTTCACTGAGAACATGGCGCAATGCAAAATTCGAAGAGGTCTTGTGGCCAATTTAGTTGCGCTCCAAAAGTAAATTCATCTTGGTCTGACGCGCAAGACGATAGCCGCGTTTGGCGGCGGCGGCGATAATATCTACATCCCATGCCTTACGGTTATCTTCGATGACGATAAGATTGGGTAATAATGCGTCCGGCGCGTCTTCAAAGAAAGGTAATAACACCGCCTCCTCAAAGCCCTCCACATCGACTTTGATGGCGCTAATGCGTTCCACCGAGAATTTATCAACCAACTGCATAAGCGTAATAATGGGCACTGAGATGCTGTGCTGATGAGCAGGCTCGTCAGCTCTCAAAATGCGGGTTTGCCCCAGATTTTTGGCGTCGGTAAGCAGTTCCATTTCGCCCGCTTCATGGCCAATGCCACCTTGAAACAAATCGATAGGCAGGTCGGGGTTTTGATTTTTATTAAACGCCAAACGGCGATGAATGTCGGGGTGCGGTTCCACTGAGATAATTCGCGCGCCTTTGTGATGCTTGAAATGCTCCGCTGTGGAGAAGCTGTATAAGCCGATATTTGCGCCAATATCTATGAATACGGCATCCGGCGCGGCCAATTCAGCGATTGCCATTCGGTCGTCCAGGTCAAAAAATTGCGGCGCGAACAGCGCGCGTTTTTCTGAGGCATTGCCGGTTTTGTAAAGTCGCATATTGGCGTCGAATAATTGCATATCCACACACTCATCAATATGTTTGCGCGCCACGCGCCGAAAAGCAAACATCAGGCGTTTGCCAAGCCAATTTGTCGGCAGGCGACGCATTCGATTTATTGTTTTATAAAATTTATCATTGGCTCTAAACGCGCCAAAGGGTGAGCTGTCATCGACGAGGACGTTTACCGGTTCCATTACAAAATACCCAAAAATACAAATATAATCTTAGTGACTTCAATCAGCCTCGTTGGAATTCTCCAAATACCATTCATAAGCATGAGTCAGCCCCGTTTCGAGGTCATAATTATACTTCCAACCTAATCTGTGAGCCTTTGGAACGTCAAGCAACTTGCGCGGCCAATCATACCGTTCTGACCGACGGCCATATGCGCTTAGTGTCCGGCGCGTAAATTAAAATTCCGCAAGCATGGTTTGGGTTGCCGGTTGGTTTGCATTATGCAGCGCAACACGCACCATTTCCGAAACCAATTCTTCCAATTCAATTTTGGCTTCCCAACCCAATTTTTCTTTTGCCTTGGTTGGGTCTCCAATCAGATGGTTGACCTCAGTCGGGCGGAAATAGCGTGAGTCAATCTCGACTAAAATATCGCCGGATTTTGCATCTCTACCGACTTCATCCACGCCTTCTCCCTGCCAAACAATTTGGCGGTCGACTTCGGCAAAAGCCAATTCAACAAAGCGGCGCACGGTTTCGGTTCTGCCCGTGGCGAGCACAAAATCATCACCCTCATGGTGGTTCACAATTGCGTGCATGCCTTCAACATATTCCTTGGCATGGCCCCAATCGCGCTTGGCATCAAGATTGCCTAAATACAGTTTGTCTTGATTGCCGTTTGTTATTGCTGCAACTGCCATGGCGATTTTTTGGGTGACAAAAGTCTCGCCGCGCATCGGGCTCTCATGATTGAACAAAATGCCGTTTGAGGCATGCATGCCATAGGCTTCACGATAATTGACGCAAATCCAATAGGCGTAAAGTTTTGCCACACCATAGGGAGAGCGAGGATAGAAGGGGGTTTCTTCGTTTTGGGGAAAGCTTTGGGCCAGACCGTAAAGTTCGGAGGTTGAAGCCTGATAGAAGCGTGTTTTTTGGTTAAGTCCGAGTGTCCGTATCGCCTCCAAAAAGCGCAACGTGCCGAAGGCATCAACATTGGCAGTATATTCCGCCGTTTCAAAGCTGACTTGCACGTGGCTCTGTGCCGCCAAATTATAAATTTCATCAGGATCGATCTCTTGCACCAAACGCATGACATTGCTGCTGTCAGTCATGTCGCCATAATGTAATGAAAAGCCTGATTGGTTATCGCGCGGGTCGTTATAAATGCCGTCAATACGTTGCGTGTTAAACGATGAGGCGCGCCGCTTAATGCCGTGAACTTCATATCCTTTTTCAAGCAATAAGCGCGCGAGATATGCTCCATCTTGACCGGTAATGCCGGTAATTAACGCTTTCTTTTTCGTCATAAAGTTTCCCTGCCGCTCCAGAGTTAACTATCGGTTTTGCAGCGATTTGTCCATTGCGGGCGTGAGGCGAATTGGCTAGCTTGCTCACTTATTAATAAAAGGTTCTATTTTGACTTCCCAAAAAACCGCATTGGTTACCGGCATCACAGGGCAAGACGGCGCCTATATTGCGCGCTTATTGCTTGAGAAGGGCTATCGGGTATGTGGTGCGATACGCCGTTCATCGACTTTGAATTTGCCGCGTTTGGCGGCTTTCGATCTCACCAATCAAATAGAATTGCACCCTCTTGATATGCAGGATTTTGCCTCCATGATGCGGCTGATAGAAGAGGTATCACCTGATGAAATATATAATTTAGGTGGGCAAAGTTCGCCACAAGCGAGTTTTCAGCAGCCCCTTTACACCGGGCAAACGGCCGGTTTGGGCATTTTACGCTTAATGGAAGCCGTGAAGCTCATTAATCCAAAAATTCGTATTTTTGAGTCTGCAAGCAGCGAGATTTTTGGTGCCAATGGCGTAGGGTCAATTACCGAAAAGCAAGACTTTCAACCACGATCGCCCTATGGGGTTGCGAAGCTTTTCGCCTATTGGTCAGTGGTTAATTATCGCGAGGCATACGCCTTACATGTCTCCAATGGTATCATGTTCAACCATGAAAGCCCGCTGCGCGGCATGGATTTCGTGACGCGTAAAATTACTGCGACGCTGGCACAAATTGCCAATGGTAGCCAGAAGATGCTGATGCTCGGCAATCTCGATAATGCGCGCGATTGGGGCTTTGCCGGTGATTATGTCGAAGCGATGTGGCTGATGCTGCAACAAGATGCGGCAGATGATTACATCATTGCCAGCGGTCAGACACACACAGTTCGCGAATTTGTGACCCTTGCAGCTCAGGCAATGGGGTTGGATATTGTCTTTGAAGGCGAGGGGCTGGCAACACGCGGCTTGGATAAAAAGACCGGTCGCCAATTGGTTGGTGTCAGTGCCGATTTTTATCGGCCAAGTGAGCCGGACCCGCTGGTCGGGGATGCGAGCAAGGCGCGCCGAAAATTAAATTGGCAGCCGAAAGTCGGTTTTGAAGAATTGGTCACCATGATGGCAGAAAGCGATCTGGAGCGGGCCCGCAACGGACAGGTTTGGTATTGATTAAATTTCGCGCTTCTTTGGTTCATCTTTTCACCGCCAGCGGTCTCATTCCGATTATGTTATCGGTCGAGGCAACATGGCAAGGCGACGCCAAGCTGGCGCTTTTATGGCTCAGTGCGGCTATGCTGATTGACGGGTTGGACGGGCCGTTGGCGCGGTATTTTGAAGTCTCAAAACATTTGCCGCAAATTGACGGCGCGATCCTCGACCATGTGATTGATTTCACCGGCTATTGTTTTGTGCCTGCCTTAATGATGTATCAATTTCAATTGGTCGCGCCGGAATGGGCGATTTTTGCCACTAGTTTTTTATTGATGACGTCGCTTTATACCTTTGCCAATCGGCAGGCAAAAACCGATGAATATGATTTTCGAGGCTTTCCGGCGCTGTGGAATATTGTGATTTTTCATATGCTGATTTTTGAAACCGGACAGCTGTTCAATTTACTGCTCACCGTGTTTTTGGGTCTCATGACATTTGCGCCGACCCGTTTCATTCATCCGGTGCGGGTAGTGTCTTTGCGGCGGCTGACGATTTTTTGTCTAACGCTTTGGACGGCCATGGTGTTCAGTTATTTGACGCTGGAGCGCGCTGTCTTGCCGATTTGGTTTGATGTTGTGTTTATCGCTTTAGGACTGTATTTCATCGCCTTATCGGCATGGCGCAGTTGGGCGTTGCGCGACGGGAATAAAAATTAATGAGCCAGCAAACAACACAGCAGCAACGCATTCGGGGCATGGGCCTTTTATTTGTCTGCCTGATGGCTTTGGGCATGGGGCACTCGCTGTTTTTCGCAATTTTCCCGCCTTTGGCGCGCGACCTTGGCCTGAGCGAAGTGCAAGTCAGCGCGATATTTACTCTTTCGGCTGTCTTATGGGTTTTGATGAGCCCGTTTTGGGGGCGGCGCAGCGATGTTTGGGGCCGTAAACCTGTCATTCTTATGGGGCTGACCGGCTTCGGTATTTCCACTGGCGGCCTGGCGATTTTATTGGTGATTGGCCAGCAGGGCTGGTTGCCGCTGATGACGCTTTATGTGCTGATGATACTCATCCGCAGTATTTTCGGCTTTTTCGGTTCCGGGTCACCATCGGCAGCGCAAGCCTATATTGCCGACCGCACAACGCGTGAAGAACGCACAAGCGGTGTTGCCGCCATTGGTGCGGCGTTTGGTATGGGCACGATTATCGGCCCCGGTTTTGCTGCCGCTTTGGCTGCGTTTCATCTATTGGCGCCGTTTTTCGCGGTGGCTGTGTTTGCCCTATGCGGGGCGGTAGCGATTGCGATTTTTCTGCCTGAGCGGCAAAAACCGGCAGCCAGCCGGAAAGATACGCCGCCGCTTAAAATCACCGATAAGCGCATTCGGTTGTTTTTATTTCTCGGCGTTGCCGTTTCGACCATTGGCGCGGCGGTGATGCAAGTGGCGGCGTTTTTCGTTATGGATACGCTGCAATTGGATGGCAAGGAAACCGCGCAAGTGGTCGGGGTCGGCATGATGGGCATGGCGATGGCGACTTTGTTCGCCCAATTGGTCATTATTCCGCGCACCGATGCCTCGGTCCGTGCGCTGCTGGTTACCGGCATTATCATCACCATGTTGGGGATTGCCCTATTGCTCATTCCGGCCATGACGGCGGGTCTGTTTATGGTGTCATTGACCTTGCAAGGGCTTGGCTCCGGCCTGATGCGGCCGGCCGTGGCCGCTGGCGGCTCGCTGGCGGTAGAGCCTGAAGAGCAGGGGGCGGTGGCCGGTTTCAATTCCTCAACTGCCGCAGTCGGCTTTATTTTCGTGCCGGTGGTTTTAATGCCGCTTTATCTTTACTCACCGACCGCGCCGTTTTGGGTGGCGTTTATTCTGTCGGGTCTGATGCTTTTGACCACACGCTCTAAGCAGTTGGATGTTATGGAAGCGCCGATCGATAAAGAAGAGGTCGAGCAGAGCACTATGTCGCGCCCCGACCGACATAAGAATTATTGATCAAACGCGCCTTGTGATTGCCAGTTTTGTATTTGCTGTTTAACGCTGGTGGCAAAAGCAATCGGCTGGTCCAGCAACACATGATGGCGCGCATGCAGTAAATCGAAATGCGGGCTTTGTGGCCGCAAGCTTTGCATGTAATCGACCAGCTCGCGACGCGTGATGTTCTCCCAATCATGCGACAGGCCGCCAAACATGCAGGCCACCGGCAATGGGATATTCTTATAAATTTCCGGCCAATCTTTTCCGATAGGAAAGTCGCGATACATGTGCGGGTCAAATTTCCACGTCCAGCCGCCCTCGACTTCGCGCAATGAATGTTCGCCGATATAATCGACAATAAATTGATTGGCGCAGGGTTGTTCGGGTTGCAGGCGGAAACGCTGCAAGGCGGCTTCGAAGGTCTCATAAACCAGCGTGTCGCGGGTTTGACGCGGGCGCATCTGGCCGTTTTCATCTTCTTCCATATACCATTCTTCATGCGCATGCGGCGGCCGCACGTAATAATCGCAAATCATTAAAGCAGCCAATTCCGCATGATAAAGATGCGAAGTCATAAGGCTGACCATACCGCCCATGGAATGGCCGATAAGTGCCGGTTTTGCGGTAAAACCGGCATCACGTACCATGGTGATAACACCTTCCGCCATAATATCGCGCTTATAGTTTTGCAGCCAGCCGCTATCGCCCATGCCCGGCAAGTCGACCGAAATGACATTGTAATAATCAGTCAATAGCGGAGCGATGAAATCATACCAGCGGGCATGTGCGCCGCCGCCATGCACCATCACCACATTTGGCGCATCTGCGCTTGGGCCGGTCCATTTACGGTAATGCAGTTTTGTCTTTTCATAGGCAACAAAACAATCTTCCGGCTGATTGGCTATCGCATCGCAAAACCATTGCGGCGGATTGTCAATAATTTCCCCATCCGGCAGTAAATCCTGCTGGCCACCATTTAACGCTCTCATGAAAAGCTCCTTGAATTGGCGCTGAATTTACATGATTTCTGCCGCTTGTGAAGGCCGTTAATGTGCCGCATGAGCGGCTTTTCGATGCTTGACACAAACACGGCTCTCCCATATGTTCGCCGCTTCTGAGGCAGATTTACCTGTCTTATACATGATTTATGGAGCCGAAGATGAAAGTCCGCAATTCTTTAAAATCGCTGCGTGACCGTCACCAGAAAAACCAGCTGGTCCGTCGTCGTGGCCGTCTTTACGTGATTAATAAAACCAATAAGCGGTTCAAAGCGCGCCAAGGTTAAATCACGCGCGCCATTTGCTTTGCGCTTTGTGGCGGGGCTGATTTGATAAAAAGATATACGCTGATGCTGGTCGGCTTTTTAACCATTATTATTGTTTTGGGTCTTATTTTATGGGCCCATGATGCGCGTTTGCGGGCGCGTCTTTTGGCTGATATTCCTCCGGCCGGAGACTTTATCGAAACCCGTGCGGCAACGCTTCACTATTTATCCAAGAATACCGGAGCGGCGAAAGACAAGCCGGTTTTTGTGCTGATACACGGCTCCAGTGCCAATGCGCATGATATGATGTTGGCCTTGGGCGATGTGTTGGCCGTTCATGGCACGGTTTTGAGTTTTGACCGACCGGGCATTGGCCGCTCGCGCAATAAAATTACCGATAAGGATATGTCAGACCCACGCGCCCAAGCCCGCGAAATCCATCAAGCGGTGCGTGCCATGGGCTATGAAAAGCCGGTGATTATCGGGCAAAGCTGGGGCGGCTCTGTGGCCTTGGCTTATGCGCAAGTGCTGGGCGAGGAAATTACCGCCTCGGTGATGTTGGCGCCGCCGATTATCCCTTGGTATGGACCGGATTTCTGGGCCAATCGCTTGGTTGCGACGCCGATTATCGGGCCGATATTTGCCTCTATCGTGCTTGGTAAATATGGCGCAACGCAATTGGACGCCGGCGCGGAAGGCGCGGCTTGGCCGGAAACAGCTCCGGAAAACTATGTGCGCGACGCTGCGATTGCGCTGATTTTGCAACCGCGCGCGTTTCGGACCAATGCGGTTTATGCGATGAATTTGAAGCATCATTTGGCCGATATGGAGAAATCTTACAAGACCATGCCGGGCACGAAAGGCAAAATGCTCATCATTCATGGCAATAAAGACCGCACGGTAAGTATTGATTATAACGCCGCCTCGCTGCTGGGCATGCGCCCCGATATTGAGATTTTGGAACTGAATGGGGCCGGGCATTTGCTGCACCATACATGGAAGCGCGAAATTACCGCTGAGATTATCCGGCTCTTAGCTGATGGCAAAGTGACGCCGGGCCGGCATTTGCGCGAAAAACAGGGCTGATGCAGCCGTTTTTGACGCGTAATATTGATGCGGAAGCCGATATTGACCGCCGCTTTTTGATATTATGCGACCATGCCAGCAATTATGTGCCGCCCGATTTGAACGGGCTTGGTCTGCCGGCGGCACAGCTTGAACGCCATATTGCCTATGATTTGGGGGCGCTGGAAGTGGCGCAAAACATTTCGGCACGGCTTAATTGCCCTTTGGTTGCATCGCAATTTTCACGGCTTTTGATTGACCCTAATCGCGGCTTGGATGACCCGACTTTGGTGATGAAGCTATCCGATGGAGCCATTATTCCGGCCAATCGCGATATTGACCCGTTTCAAAACAAAACCGCTTGGCAGGCGCGGATTGATGATTTTTATCAGCCCTATAATAAGGCGATTGAGGCGGCGATAGCGGGGGCGCGGTCCGACGATATTGTGCCGATTATTCTTTCCGTGCATAGCTTTACGCCCGTCTGGCGTGGTTCGCCGCGCCCATGGCAGGCGGCAGTTTTATGGGATAAGGACGACCGTTTGCGCAATCTGATGGTCGATTATATGGGCGCGTTTGACGATATTTGCTTCGGCGATAATGAGCCTTATTCGGGGCATTTGAAAAATGACTGCCTGTATCGGCACGGCACGCAAAACGGCTTGCCGCACGCGCTTATCGAATTGCGGCAAGATGAAATCGCCGATCGGGACGGGCAAGAAAAATGGGCCGCGCATATGGTGGCGATATTATCGCAAGCCGCCCATGCCCCGGCTTTGCAGCGCATTCAACAATATGGCTCTGTAAACGATATAATAGATTGATAAATAGCGAACTGGCTCTTGTGCAGAGGGTGGGTTTTGCTATATTTGCGCCAAATTCAGCGGGAGCAGGAAATGACTGACGAAAGCAACAATCAAGAATGGCGCGATGAAATGGATCGCCCTGAACATGAGAAAACCTACGAAGCGTTTTTGAATTATTCGAAATGGGGATCGATTGCCGTTGGCATTATTCTCATTTTTTTGCTGGTCTTTGTTTACGATTAAGTCACGCGCCCTATTTTATTCGATAGAACGGGATCCTAGGAGGAAATCATGGCTGTTAGCCTGACTGTATTGAAGGAGGCTGCGGGTGAACCGCGCGTTGCCGCCACCCCCGAAACGGTGAAAAAATTATCCGGCCTCGGCGTTAAAGTAACCGTCGAGAGCGGTGCCGGTGCAGCATCCGGCTTTGAAGATGCGGCATATAAAGAGGCCGGCGCTTCAGTCGGCAAAGTAACCGCTCCGGTATTGAAAAAATCAGATGTGATTTTTGCTGTTCGCGCGCCAAGCGCCGCACAAGTGAAAGCGATGAAAGAGGATGCGATTTTGGTCGCCTCCCTCAATCCTTATCAAAATGCCGCTGCAGTGAAATCATATGCTTCGGCAAAAATTCAAGCCATGGCGATGGAACTGATGCCGCGCATCACGCGCGCGCAGTCAATGGATATTTTGTCCTCTCAATCAAATCTGTCGGGCTATAAGGCAGTGCTTGATGCGACCAATGAATATGGTCGCGCTTTGCCGATGATGATGACCGCGGCCGGCACGGTTCCGGCAGCGCGGGTTTTCGTTATGGGGGCCGGTGTGGCCGGTTTGCAGGCAATCGCGACAGCCAAACGTTTGGGCGCAATTGTGAGCGCAACCGATGTGCGCCGCGCGGCAGCCGAACAAGTCGAAAGCCTTGGTGGTACATTTGTTATGGTTGAGGCCGATGACGAAGATGGCGGCGAAACCGAAGGCGGTTATGCCAAGGAAATGAGTGCCGATTATCAAAAGCGGCAAGCGGCTTTGGTAACCGAGCATATCGCCAAGCAAGATATTGTTATTTGCACGGCGCTTATTCCCGGTCGTCCGGCACCTGAATTGGTGACCCGCAAAATGCTGGAAGGCATGAAGCCGGGTTCTGTTCTGGTCGACTTGGCGGTTGAGCAGGGCGGCAATTGTAAATTGTCAAAAGCCGGCCAAGTTGTTGAGCATAAGGGCGTGAAATTGGTGGCGCATGAAAATGTACCGGGTCGTTTGGCCGGCAATGCGTCTGAACTCTATTCGCGCAATCTGTTCAATTTCATTGATGCGTTTTTCGATAAAGAGAAAAAAGCACTGACCCTTGATTGGGAAGATGAAATCATTGCCGGTATCGGTTTGACGCGGGGCGGTGCGATTGTGCATCCGGCTTTGCAAGCAAAACCGACTAAAAAAGCAACAGCTAAAAAGCCGGCTGCTAAAAAGGCACCTGCTAGAAAACCTGCGGCGAAAAAAGTCGCAGCGAAAAAGCCGGCCGCAAAAAAGGCCCCTGCCAAAAGAGCAGCGGCTAAGAAACCTGCTGCCAAAGGAGCGAAATAATGAACGCTGATGTCATTATCTATCTGCTGAGCATTTTCGTCATGGCCGTTTTTGTCGGCTATTACGTTGTTTGGTCAGTTACACCGGCCTTGCACACACCGCTCATGTCGGTGACCAATGCCATTTCATCAGTCATTATCGTCGGCGCGCTGGTTGCCATTGGGGCCGATGTCGGCACTGATGAAACAGCCGGTGCGATGACCCGCTGGCTCGGTTTTGCCGCGGTGATTTTGGCTTCCATCAATATATTTGGCGGCTTTCTGGTAACCCAGCGCATGCTTGCCATGTATCGCAAGAAAGATTAGGGGGCTGTCATAATGAGTGCTAACGCTTCTTCACTATTATATCTGGTCTCCGGTGTGTTTTTCATTTTGTCACTGCGTGGGCTGTCCAGCCCTGAGACCTCACGTCAAGGTAACTATTTCGGCATGGCCGGCATGTTTATCGCGATTATGACGACGCTGACTTTGCTCGACCGCAATGACATGGAGACTTTCGGCATAATTGCTGCCGGTTTGGCCATTGGCGGTATTATTGGCGCGGTGATTGCGCGACGTATTGCGATGACGGATATGCCGCAATTGGTTGCCGCTTTCCACTCGCTGGTCGGTATGGCGGCGGTGTTGGTGGCTTGGGCGGCTTTCTTGTCGCCGGAGCCTTTCGGCATTGTCAAAAACGGTTCCATCATGACTGCCAGCCTGGTTGAAATGTCGCTTGGCGTCGCCATTGGCGCGATTACTTTTTCCGGCTCGGTTATCGCCTTTGCCAAATTGCAAGGCACTATGTCAGGCGCGCCGATTATGCTGCCGCAACGGCATCTGATTAACCTCATTCTTTTTGTCAGCATTATTGCCGGTATTGTCTATTTGTGCATGGACCCGGCCAATCAGCTGGCGGAAGTATTTTTGTTTGTCACGGTCTTGTCCTTTGTCATCGGTTTTTTGATTATCATTCCGATTGGCGGCGCGGATATGCCGGTTGTCGTATCCATGCTCAATTCTTATTCAGGTTGGGCGGCTGCCGGTATCGGCTTTACGCTGGGCAATCTGGCTTTGATTATCACCGGCTCTTTGGTCGGCTCTTCAGGTGCGATTTTGTCCTACATTATGTGTAAGGGTATGAACCGCTCCTTTATTTCTGTCATCCTTGGTGGCTTTGGTGGCGATGATGCTGCTGCCGCCAGTGGTGCGGTTGAGCAACGTCCGGTCAAGCAGGGCAGTGCCGAAGACGCTGCCTTCATTATGAAAAATGCCGGTTCTGTCATCATTGTGCCGGGCTATGGCATGGCGGTGGCACAAGCCCAACACGCGCTGCGCGAAATGGTTGATGAGCTGAAAAAAGAAGGCGTGAAAGTGTCTTACGCCATTCATCCGGTGGCCGGTCGTATGCCGGGCCATATGAATGTGCTGCTGGCCGAGGCCAATGTGCCTTATGACGAAGTTTTTGAATTGGAAGATATTAATTCCGAATTTGCGCAGGCCGATGTGGCTTTCGTTATCGGTGCCAATGATGTGACCAATCCATCGGCCAAAACTGACCCGCAAAGCCCGATTTACGGCATGCCGATTTTGGATGTTGAGCGCGCCGGTACGGTGTTGTTCATCAAACGCGGCATGGGCTCAGGCTATGCCGGTGTTGAGAATGAATTGTTCTTCCGCGACAATACGATGATGTTGTTTTCGGATGCCAAGAAAATGGTCGAGAATATCGTTAAAGCCTTTTAAGGCGATATACGGTGACGCAAAACAAAAGCCCCGCTCTCTCGAGCGGGGCTTTTTTATTTCATCAAGGTTTGCGTAATTTAGTATTTACGCTTGCCGATAACCAAACCTTCGCGCTGCGCGGCCTTGCGAGCCAGCTTGCGAACACGACGAACGCTCTCGGCTTTTTCACGAGCGCGCTTTTCAGACGGCTTTTCATAGTGATTACGCAACTTCATTTCACGGAAGACACCTTCACGCTGAAGCTTTTTCTTCAGAACCTTATAGGCCTGATCGACATTGTTATCACGAACAGAAACTTCCACGTTTCATCACCCCTTTAAATCGAATTTCAGCGACTCGTCATCGCTAAGTTGAGTTGGTGTAGCAATTTGTCCGACTTTTGTCTAGGGCACCGCGGTTTTATCTTCTCCGCCGCACTGCGGCAGATTTGCGCTTGTTTTTGCGCTCATTTCAAAACATAGTCGCCAAATGAGCGAACAAGACCCGTATTTGGAGACCCGTCAGGCATTGTTGGAAAAAGCCCTGCCTAATGTTGCATTTGATGGCTGGTCGCAAAAACTGCTGGATGGCGCAATTGAGGCGGCTGACATCGAACCTTCTTTGGCGGTTTTGGCGTTTCCCAAGGGGCTCGATGATCTCATTGAAACCTATTCCGAGGCCGGTGATGCGGCGATGCTGGCGGCTTTGCCCGCCCCTGATGAGTTAAAAATTCGCCGGCGGATCACAGAAGCGGTATGGCACCGGCTTTTGGTTGATGGCGATAATATGGAAGCGGCAAGGCGCGCAGCCGGTTTTTTATCAGTGCCGGGGCGACAAAAATTGGCGGCTGATTTATCCTTTAAAACGGCGCATAAGATGTGGCGTTGGGCCGGTGATACGGCAACCGATTATAATTATTATTCAAAGCGGCTGATTTTAAGCGGTGTGATAACCGCGACGCGGCTTTACTGGTTTGACGATAATAGCGATACGTTTACCGATACGCGGGCGTTTTTGGAGCGGCGGATTGAAAACGTCATGCAGTTTGAAAAAGTAAAAGCCAAAGCGAAAGATTGGTCGGAAAAAATTCACGGCGATAAAGCGCCGTTTGACGACCTTATCGGCGCCTTGGCCAAAATGCGCTATCGCAGCTCTTAATTTTTAGCAGTCAATTTGGTGACGTGGCCCATTTTGCGGCCGGCGCGCGCTTCTGCCTTGCCGTATAAATGCACATAAGTGGCTTTTTCCGCCGCCAGCTTCTGCCAATCATTTACATCATCGCCGAGGAGATTGGTCATCACCGCATGGCTATGCGCGCTTGCATCGCCCAATGGCCAACCGGCAATGGCGCGAATATGCTGCTCAAACTGCCCGCAATGGCAGGCGTCTTGCGTTAAATGGCCGGAATTATGCACCCGTGGGGCAATCTCATTAATCAATAGTGCATCGCCGACTACAAAACATTCAATCGCCAGCACACCGACATAGCCGAGCGCATCGGCCAGTTTCTCAGCCATTACTGTGGCCTTGGCTTGCATGGAGGCAGGCAAAGCGGCGGGCAGGGTGGATGTGTGCAATATGTGGTTTTTATGCACATTCTCAATCACTTCATAGCAGGCGCTGGTGCCGTCTTGTGCGCGTGCCACCAATACCGAGACTTCTCGCTCAAACGGAACCAAGGCTTCCAAAATCGCCGGTTGCGCGTCAAGCGCGGTCAGCACGGCGGGTAAATCACTGTTTTGGTCGAGTCGCCATTGGCCTTTGCCGTCATAGCCAAAGCGGCGGGTTTTCAAAATGCCGCTGCCGCCGGTTTGCGCCAAAGCGGCTTCCAGTTCGGATAAATCGGTAATGTCGAAAAAATCTGCGGTTTCCAATCCGTGCTCGCGCATGAAGGATTTTTCAACCCAACGGTCTTGCGCCACTTGCAAAGGCTTGGCCGAGGGAAACACATTTTTGGCGGTTGCCAAATGCGTCACCGTCTCGACCGGAATATTCTCAAATTCATAAGTAACAACGTCAACCGTCGCAGCAAAAGCCGATAGCGCAGCGAAGTCATCATAAGCGGCGGCAGTAAAAGCACTCGCCACTCGTGCAGCCGGACAATCTTCTTCGGGGCAATAAATATGCGTTCTAAAACCCAGTTCAGCCGCGGCCAGTGCCAGCATGCGGCCTAATTGGCCACCACCGACAATGCCGATGCTCGCATTAGGCGCCAAACAATCAATCGTCACGCGGCACCTCGGCGACGGCAGCAGATTGAGCGGCGCGCCATGCTTCCAGCCTTTCGGCCAAAGCGGCGTCCTCATTGGCGACAATAGCGGCTGCCATCAGCGCCGCATTTTTCGCCCCGGCCTCGCCAATCGCCAATGTGCCGACCGGAATACCGGCGGGCATTTGCACGATTGAGAGCAGGCTGTCTTGGCCCGACAGGGCTTTTGATTGTATCGGCACACCGAGAACGGGAACCGTGGTGAGTGACGCGGTCATGCCCGGTAAATGAGCTGCACCACCGGCACCGGCAATGATAACTTTCAAACCGTTTTCCTTGGCGGCGCGGGCATAGTCGAACATGCGCTCAGGTGTACGATGCGCCGAGACGATTTTGCATTCATGCGGCACGGCCAATTCGTCAAGAATATCCGCAGCCAGTTTCATGGTCGACCAGTCGCTCTGGCTGCCCATAATAATGCCGATTTTTGCGTCGCTCATATTTGCCTCCGCCGGATTATTTCCGTCGCTCTCTTCCCATCATGTGACGGGAAAGCGCGGGTATAGCTTGTTTTTAACATGTTTTTCAAGCCGAATTTCGGTCTTTTCCAATATCGCCGAATAATATCGCTAGACAGGCCTGCGACATGCTGCCACAGTTTGTCTTTATGGAGGTGATCATGCGTAATGATGCCCGCCTCTCCAGCCTCAAGCGCCAACATCAAGTGCTTGATGCTGAAATCAGGCTCAGACAGGCTGATTTGTCCGAAGATACACTGGATATCTGGACATTAAAGCGCAAGAAACTGGTCCTGAAAGAAGAGATAGAGGCTCTTCAGGAACAAAACTGACGACCAATGCCGGTTAAGGCAGGTTTATTCAGCTTTTAAAAACGTCTTCTGGGCGCAAGGCTTCGTCTGTTTCATCTTCGCTTGGCGTGCTCGGCGCGCTTTCCCCAAAAACATCCGCTTCGCTTATATTTCCGGTAGGCTGTGGCGCTTCATAGCTCGGCGTCTCTTGGACAAGAGCGGTGGTTTCGGTTGCTTCTTTCAACACTTCGCCGTTTTTCGCCGCTTCACGGGCCAGACGTTTTTGACGACGCTCTTCGCGCTTGGCTGCTTTGGCGACATAATCATCAAGCTCAATTTGCGAGCACATGCCCAGTGTTACCGGGTCAACCGGCGTAATATTGGCCATATTCCAATGGCTGCGGTCGCGCACGCTTTGAATGGTCGGCTTGGTCGTGCCGACCAGTCGGCCGATTTCTGCATCGTTTAATTCCGGGTGATTGCGTACCAGCCAAGCGATTGCATCTGGGCGCTCTTGGCGCTTTGACAAGGGCGTATAACGCGAGCCTTTGCGCGGTTTCGGCGCCGGAATATCGCGCTTGGCATCAGCCAGCTGCAATTGTGCGGTTTGGTCTTCCTGGCAGCGTTCAATCTCATCACGGGTTAATTGACCATTGCTGATCGGGTCCATACCTTTAATACCGGCGGCGACATCGCCATTGGCAATGCCTTTCACTTCCAAAGGGTGCAGACCGCAAAACAGGGCAATCTGGTCAAAAGTCAAAGCGGTGTTGTCGACCAACCAAACGGCGGTGGCTTTCGGCATAAGCGGTGTTGTCATCTCAGTCTCCAAACAACTGTCATTTCAAGACGCGCGTCTTATGACGCATGAGCCATGCATCAAAAGAACAGCAACGATTTCAAAGAATATAAGGCTTATATAGCCCAAGCTTTTGAAAGCTGCAAAGTTTTTATCGCTCTAGCTGCACTGAAGAATGATTTTGCCGATATGGGCGCTGGTTTCCATATGTGCGTGTGCTTTTCCGGCTTCAGCCAGCGGATAGACGCTATCGACAATCGGTTTCACCGCGCCGCCAATATGCGGCCAAAACGCTTCAGCCACGGCTTTGGTCAGGCGGGTTTTTTCCACCACAGGGCGGGCCCGCAAGGTAGAGCCGGTTAAAGTCAGCCGTTTCAGCATAAGCGGCAGAAAATTGACCTCCGCCGTGAAGCTTTGCATATAGGCAATATTGACAATACGCCCGCTCATCGCCGCAGCTTCCATATTGCGGGCAATATAATCACCACCGACCATATCAAGAATCACATCAACGCCGACCCCATCGGTAAAGGCGCGGCTGGCTTCGACGAAATCTTGTGTTTTATAGTTTATCGCCAAATCGGCTCCCAGTTCTTTGCAGGCAGCGCATTTTTCATCCGAACCGGCGGTAACCACCACCTGCGCGCCGAAATGCTTGGCCATTTGAATGGCGGTCGTGCCGATACCGCTTGAGCCGCCATGCACCAGCAAAGTCTCGCCGCTTTTCAGCCCGCCGCCTTCAAACACATTGGCAAAGACAGTGAAAATCGTTTCCGGTAAAGCGGCCGCATCGGTAAAGCTCATTGCGTCAGGCACCGGCAAAGCATGGTCTTGATGCACGCAGGCATATTGCGCATAGCCGCCACCGGCAACCAGCGCGGCAATGCGGTCGCCGATTTGCCATTTATTGACTTTGGCACCCAGTGCGACCACTGTGCCGGAAAATTCCAATCCCATAATATCAGACGCACCGGGCGGCGGCGGATAAAACCCGATACGCTGCACACAATCACCGCGATTGACACCGGCAGCGGCGAGGCGGACGAGGATTTCATCATCTGCCGGTTGCGGCAGCGGTCGCGCCGCCAAATGCAGGCTTTCCGGTGTCGCATCCTCGCCGATTTCAATGGCTTGCATTTCTTGCGGTAGATTTTCAGACATAAACGCCTCTTTCAATTATGATAGTCTCCGACAGTAAGCAGGGAGCAGCGATGATGGAAGAGGAAATCACGGCACCGAAAGGCAGCGCGCTTGAAAAGCTGCAAAAAGAAGACCTAACTTTGCAAGGGGTTGAGGAATTGAGCGCGCGCATTGGCTTGTTGAAAGAAGAGATTGCGCGCGCCGAAACTATGCTGGAAAGCAAAAAGGGCTCCCGCAGCGATGCAGAAGCCCTTTTCAAATAAGCGTAAAAGCCGATTAGCTGATAAAGCCGTCGAACTTTTTGTTAAAGCGCGAGACACGACCGGCGCGGTCAACCAAGGTTTGCGAGCCTTTGGTCCATGCCGGATGCGTCGTCGGATCAATATCCAAAGTCAGCGTGGTGCCTTCTTCGCCAAAGGTCGAGCGCGTCTGATAGCTTGTGCCATCGGTCATCGCGACCGTGATCATGTGATAATCGGGATGAATATCCTTTTTCATCGCCTTTTCCTTCTCAATTCGAGTTGAGCGCTTATATAAACAGAAGAAGCGCAACGCGCAAGTCGATAAATCAAGCGTAAGCCGATAAATCAACAAGTCGGCTGCGGACTTTTGGGGCGGACAATTTGGCCACTGGTGAAGCCGCCAATGCCTTGCTATAAGCGCAGCAATTGAGACAAAGAAAGGGTCTTGGACCTTGTCACGAAATGATGCCGCAGAAGCGGTCGCCCAAATGGAAGAAGATGCCAAAAGAAGGCCTCGCGCGCGCAGCTTGGGGCCATTGCGGGCGCTTTTGCCGTTTATCACGCGCTATCCGGGCCGGGTATTTGCAGCGTTTATTGCATTACTGACGGCAACGGCGGCGACATTGGCGATGCCGATTGCCGTGCGCTTCATGATTGATAATGGCTTTTCATCTGAAGATGCCGGTTCGATTGACCGCTATTTCCTCGCCATGCTGGTGGTAGCCATTGTGCTGGGACTGGCCAGTGCGATGCGGTTTTATTTCGTTACCTGGATTGGCGAACGGGTAACCGCAGATTTGCGCGCCGCGGTTTATAATCACATCACCACATTATCACCGGTATTTTTTGAAGTGACACGTACCGGCGAAGTATTGTCGCGACTGACCGCCGATACAACGCTGATTAAAACCGTTGTCGGTTCCTCTGCCTCCATTGCGTTGCGCAATTTATTCATGTTTGTCGGCTCGGCCATCATGCTGGTCTATACCAGCGCCTCATTGGCCGGTTTGGCGGCGTTGACGCTGCCGGCAGTGATTGTGCCGGTAATTGTATTTGGCCGCATGGTACGCCGCTTGGCGCGGGCCAGCCAAGATCGCATTGCCGATACGGCCAGCCATGCAACCGAAACCATTAGCGCCATGCAAACCGTGCAAAGCTTTACCCATGAAATGGAAGACCGGCGGGTTTTCGGCAAGGCGGTGGAGCAAAGTTTCGACACAGCCAAACTGCGTATTTTAGCCCGTGCCGGTATGACAGCGATTGCCATTGTGCTGATCTTCGCCGGTGTTACCGGCATTTTATGGCTCGGTGCGCAAAATGTGTTGGATGGCACCATGTCGGGCGGCACGCTGGGTCAGTTTATTCTTTATGCGGTTTTATGTGCCACTTCTATCGGCGCATTGTCGGAAGTATGGGGCGAAGTGCAATTGGCCGCCGGTGCGACCGAACGTTTGGTTGAAATCTTGAATGTTGAACCGGCGATTAGCGCGCCGGATAATCCGCGTAGTCTTCCGCAACCGACGCAAGGTGATATTGTTTTTGATGCAGTGACGTTTCAATATCCGACTCGGCCTGAGATTTCTGCCTTGAGCGGTTTTTCATTGCAGGTAATACCGGGCGAAACCATCGCGCTGGTTGGCGCATCGGGGGCCGGTAAATCAACCGTGTTTCAGCTTTTGTCTCGGTTCTATGACCCGCAAGGTGGCGCAATCAGCATTGACGGCGTGGCGCTTCGCGATATGACGCCACAAACCGTGCGCAGTGCGCTCGCCGTGGTGCCACAAGAGACGGTGGTATTTGCCAAAACCGTAATGGATAATATTCGCTTCGGTCGTCCCGATGCCAGCGAGACGGAAGTCATTGAAGCGGCGAAAGCGGCGCAGGCAGATGAGTTCATCACCCGTCTGCCGCAAGGCTATCAAACTGAATTGGGCGAGCGCGGTGTCACCCTGTCGGGCGGCCAACGTCAACGTATTGCTATTGCGCGGGCTATTTTACGAGATGCGCCGGTGCTTTTGCTGGATGAAGCGACCAGTGCGCTGGATGCGGAAAGCGAGACTTTGGTGCAAAAGGCGCTGAACCATTTAATGGAAGGGCGGACGACTTTGGTGATCGCGCATAGGCTGGCGACGATTTTGAAAGCCGACCGGATTATCGTGATGGAAAATGGCAAAGTTACGGCCACCGGCAAGCATGCTGAATTGCTGGCGCAAGACGGGCTTTATGCGCGGCTGGCTGATTTACAGTTCGGTCGCGAAGCAGCCGAATAATTTCTCATTGAATTACAGGCTTTTTAAAAGCGCAGCGTGGACGGTTTCATTACCGGCCACCAGATTGCCGCTTTCCAGCATCCGTTGACGATTGCTTTCATCCGAAACGAGACCACCGGCTTCTCTCACCAATACGATACCGGCCGCCAAATCCCATGCCTCAAGGCCGAACTCGACATAGCCGTCAAAACGACCGGCGGCAACAAAAGCAAGGTCGAGTGCAGCCGAGCCGAAATTGCGCAAGCCCGCGACTTTCGGCAATAGTTTTTCAATTTCCGGTGCAGGGGTCTTAAACCCGTCCGGCGATTTATAGGCAAAGCGGGTGGAAATAACCGTTTCCGATAAATCGGTGCGGCCTGAAACGCGCAAGCGACCGCCCGGGCCATAAGCCCCTTGGCCGCGTTCACCGAAAAACAATTCATCGGTAATCGGATTGTAAATCACACCGGCAACCAACGTGCCATCGCGTTCGAGGGCAACGGAAATGGCAAAATGCGGAATGCCGTGCAGAAAGTTTGTCGTGCCGTCAAGCGGGTCAATAATCCAGCGATGGGTCGCATCAGAGCCTTCAATGACGCCGCGTTCTTCCATTAAAAAGCCATAGCCGGGGCGCGCCTCGGATAATTCTTCAAACAGAATTTTCTCGGCTTTTAAATCGGCTTGGCTAACAAAATCGCCCGGCCCTTTTTTAGAGACTTGCAAGTTTTCGACTTCGCCGAAATCGCGGCGCAATGCGCGTCCGGCCTTTTCGACCGCCGCGCGCATGACATTCATCGCCGGAGATTGTGCCATTAGTCGGCTCGTTTCAAATAAGTGACTTCATTGGTATCGACGATGATTTTATCGCCAACCGCAAGAAATGGCGGCACCATAACCCGCACGCCATTATTGCAAATTGCCGGTTTGTTGGAGGAAGCGGCGGTTTGCCCTTTTACCACGGCTTCGGTTTCAGTGATTTCCAGTGTCACTTGGTCGGGCAGGCGAATACCGATCGGCTTGCCTTCATGGCTTTCCACCACAACGTTCATGCCGTCTTGCAAAAACGCTGCACGGTCACCGACAAATTCGACCTGCAGTTCGATCTGCTCATAGCTTTCCGTATCCATGAACACCAGCATATCGTCGCTTTCATAGAGGAATTGATAATCGGTTTGTTCCAACCGCACCCGTTCCACCTTATCAGCCGAGCGAAAGCGTTCATTCAGCTTCGAGCCGTTAATCAGGTTTTTCAATTCGATTTGTGCGAAAGCACCGCCCTTGCCGGGCTTAACGTGCTGCAGCTTAACCGCCACCCATAATTCGCCATTATGCATAATGACATTGCCGGGGCGGATTTCATTGCCATTGATTTTCATGGGCGTTCACCTTGATGATTTTGAGTTGAGGTCTGATAGCATAGCGCGCGAGCGCGGCAAAACCCTATTTCCGACATGCTTTAGCCGACTGCTTCATCAAATATGCGGTTAAACCCCGCCACTGCCGCTGCCGGGCCGTCAGCATGTTGCCATATGCTACCCGATGCGGCGATGAAATCGGCACCGGCAGCAACCAATGGGGCTGCGTTTTCCGGCGTGATGCCGCCAATGGCGACGCATGGCAATTCGACAAACTCTTGCCAAAAAGTCAAAATATCGGGCGTCGCTTTGGTTTTCGCCTGTTTGGTTTGCGTTTCATAAAACGCGCCAAAGCCGACATAATCAGCACCGGCTTCACCGGCCAGCATCGCCAAATGCTTACTGTCATGGCAGGTAACGCCGAGAATTTTATCGTCGCCGATAATTTGGCGTGCCTCATGCGCGCTCATATCATCTTGCCCGACATGCACACCATCGCAATCAAAGCGTTTTGCCAAATCAGGGTCGTCATTCAAAATCAGCGCCACATCATGCTTATGCGCGACCGGCATAAGCTGGCGCAGAGCCGCTTCAATCACCGCTTCATTTGGGGGCATATTATCAGCCGCTTTCAGGCGTAATTGCAGGCTGGCAACATCACCGGCGGCGAGCGTTTTATCCAATAAAGGGGCAAACTCTTGCGGGTCGAGCTGTGGCGGGGTGATGAGATAGAGCCGCGTGCGCGGCCTTTTCTGCGGTTTCTTAGCGGCCATTATTTGCCGTTACCCATGCCGGTAAATGGGCCTAAATGGCGCAGCTTATGGTCGGCCAGCACGCATGCCATCATCGCCTCGCCAACCGGCACGGCACGAATACCGACACAAGGGTCATGCCGACCCTTGGTCACAATATCGGTCTCATTGCCATCTACATCGACAGTTTGGCGCGGTGTCAAAATCGACGAGGTCGGTTTTACGGCAAAGCGCACAACAACATCTTGGCCGGTTGAAATACCGCCCAAAACGCCGCCCGCATGATTGCTGGTAAAGCCGTCCTTGGTCATTTCATCAGCGTTTTCTTCGCCCGACAAAGCGGCGGCATCAAAGCCATTGCCGATTTCAACGCCTTTTACCGCATTAATGCTCATCATGGCAGCGGCCAAATCAGTATCCAGCTTGCCGTAAATCGGCGCGCCCCAACCGACCGGAACGCCGGAGGCGACCACTTCAATCACCGCACCGCAGCTAGAGCCGGCTTTGCGAACACCGTCCAGATAGTCTTCCCATTGTGCGGCCGCTTCGCGGTCCGGGCACCAAAACGGATTATTATCAATCTCGGCCCAATCCCAATTATCGCGATTGATTTTAAGCGGCCCCATTTGCACCAGCGCAGCGCGAATGGTGACACCATCCAGCACTTTGCGGGCAATGCCTGAAGCGGCGACACGGGCTGCCGTTTCGCGGGCAGATGAACGACCGCCACCGCGATAATCGCGAATGCCGTATTTTTCCATATAGGTGAAATCAGCATGGCCGGGCCGGTATTTGTCTTTGATATCGCCATAATCTTTGGAACGCTGGTCGGTATTTTCAATCAGCAGAGAAATCGGCGTGCCGGTGGTCACTTGCGCGCCGGTTTCCGGATCCTCAAAAACGCCGGATAGAATTTTTACTTCATCCGGTTCACGCCTTTGGGTGGTGAATTTGTTTTGCCCGGGCTTTCTTTTATCAAGCCAGTGCTGAATATCGGCCTCGGTCAAAGGCAGGCGCGCCGGTGCGCCGTCAACCACGCAGCCCAAAGCGGCTCCGTGGCTCTCGCCCCAAGTGGTAACCCTGAAAAGATGACCGAAACTGTTATGCGACATCAGGCGTCCTCTTCTTGCGCCGCTTTCAAATCATCAAAAGCCGCCATGCCGATGGTGTTATAGCCGACATCGACATAATGAATTTCGCCTGACACGCCGGATGACATATCGGATAAGAGATAAACTGCCGATTGGCCGACTTGCTCTTTAGTGACATTGCGGCGCATCGGAGCATTGGCCTCATTCCATTTCAGCATTTCGCGGAAATCGCCAATACCGGCAGCGGCCAAAGTTCGTATCGGGCCGGCGGAGATTGAATTGACGCGGATGCCTTTCGGGCCGAGGTCAGAAGCGAGGTAGCGCACGGAAGCTTCCAGCGCCGCTTTGGCCACGCCCATAACGTTGTAATGCGGGATGACTTTCGCCGCGCCGTAATAAGATAGGGTCAACATGGCGCCGCCTTCATCCATCATTTTTTCGGCCCGTTGCGCCACTGCGGTGAAACTGTAGCAGCTAATGTTCAACGCTTTGTCAAACGCCTCGGCAGAGGTGTCGACATAGCGGCCCATTAATTCTTCCTTGCCGGCAAACGCAATCGCATGAACGACAAAATCCAGCTTGCCCCATTTGGCTTCAAGTTTTTCAAATAGCGCATCCATGCTGGTTGCATCGGTTACATCGCATGGCTCGACGAAATCTGACCCGACGCTTTCGGCCAGTGGCGCAACGCGTTTTAAAAGCATATCGCCTTGATAGGTGAAAGCCAGCTCGGCACCGGCGTCGGCGCAGGCTTGTGCAATGCCCCAAGCGATGGAGTTTTTATTGGCGACCCCCATAATCAGACCGCGTTTTCCCTGCATGACGTTCTGGCTCATAATGCCCTCTTATAAATCAGCTTTTCAGCTTCATTGTATAAACTGTGCCGCGATAAAAGCCTAGCGCGTATGATATTCGAACTTGCTATTGCGTATCGCCAGCAGCTTTTCAGCCGGTGGATAGGCTTGTGCTGCCGCTTTTTCCAGCCAAAACATTGCTTTTTCATTGTCAAAAGCAATGCCGTCACCGGACAAATACATGCGTGCCAAATTGGTCTGCGACGGCGCGTGCCCCAGTTTGGCGGCTTTCTCATAAAGTTTTCGTGCTTTTTTCGGATTTTTCTCAACCCCTTGGCCGAGCCGATAAAGATGGCCGAGATTGCGCAAAGCGGCGAGGTCGTAATTATCGGCCAAGGGCTGCCATAATTGGCGCGCGCGCTGATAATTACCGGCATCATATGCGGCAACCGCGGCGTCGAAATCGGTTTTGAATTGCGCCGTGCTTGGCGGTGCAGCACAAGCGGCGAGCGAGAATACCAAGAGGCAGAAATATTTGCATGACGGGCGCATAAACTTATATATAGCCGAAAGAGCCGCAAAAGGAACTTTAAGGAAATAAAATGAACCTGTTCACCGATACCCCGACAGATCCGATTGCGGCATTTGACGCTTGGCTGAATGAAGCCGGTGACAGCGAGCCGAATGACCCGAATGCGATGGCGCTGTCTACTGTCAGTGCCGATGGCATGCCGAATGTGCGCATGGTGCTGCTGAAAGGCCATGATGCGCGCGGTTTTGTTTTTTACACCAATTTGGAAAGCCAAAAGGGCGGTGAGCTGGCTGATAATGCAAAAGCCGCTTTGTGCTTTCATTGGAAAAGCTTGCATCGGCAAGTGCGTATTCAGGGGCCGGTATCTGCCGTCGCTGATGATGAGGCGGATGCTTATTATCAGTCGCGGGGCCGCGAGAGCCGTATCGGAGCGTGGGCGTCGCAACAATCACGTCCGTTGGCTGACCGTGCCGAATTGGAAGCGGCTTATGCTGAGATGGATGCAAAATATCCGGGCGATGATATTCCACGCCCGCCGCATTGGTCGGGCCGCCGCATCACGCCACTGCGTATCGAGTTTTGGCAAGATGGTGACCACCGCTTGCACGACCGTCTGGTGTTTAAGCGCGCCTCTGCACAAGCTGATTGGAAAATTGAGCGCTTATATCCCTAAGCGCGGGAATACGGTAAGATAGCAATATGAGCCACGATCATCATCACCATGACCATTTAGGGTTGGCGCCCGGCCAGCGCGTGCGCGGCACGGCTTTGCTCGCCATTGCTGTTGCGGCGGTGATGATTGTGATGAAAGGCTTTGCGTGGATGGCCACCGGTTCGGCCTCCATGCTCGGCGCGTTTCTCGACTCGCTGATGGATATGTCGTTATCGGTTATGAACTTTTTTGCCATTCGCCATGCGCAAACCCCGGCCGATGCCGAGCATCGTTTCGGGCACGGCAAGGCGGAAGCGCTGGCCGCTTTGGTGCAAGGGGCGATGCTGTCGCTGGCCGCTTTGTTTTTGCTGTATGAGGCTGTCGCGGCGTTTTTAAATCCGCGCATTTTGAGTGAAACCAATATCGGCATTGGCGTTATTTTGATTTCCATTGTGCTGACAGTCGGGCTGGTGCAGGTGCAAAAGCGCACAGCAAAAGCGACTAAATCGGTCGCGATTGAGGCGGATAGCGCGCATTATGAAGGTGATATTTACATCAATATTGGCGTGTTGGCGGCGTTGATTTTATCGGGTCTGATGAATATGCCTTATGCCGATCCGGCGATTGCGGTTTTGGTCGCATTGATTTTGGCCAATAGCGCGCGGCAGATTTTTACGTCGGCCGGCAATCAATTGATGGACCGTGAATTGGATGATGCGACGCGCGAAGAAATCAAGCGGCTTATTTTGGCGCATCCGCAAGTTAAAGGCTTGCATGATTTGCGTACCCGCCAAGCCGGATTGTCGCGTTTTGTGCAATGCCATATTGAATTGGATGGTGAGATGACGCTGAATGTGGCGCATCAGGTTTCCGATGCGGTTGAGGAAAGCGTGATGGCACAATTTCCCGATATGGAAGTGCTTATTCACCAAGACCCGATGGGGCATGAAGAATTGACCGATTTAGAAAAATCCTAATCGATTTTTTAATAGCCCTTCGGCTCAAGCCATTTATAGCCGATATTTTCCAGCATTTTGGCAACCGCCAAAGGCGTTTTGTCTTCATAGGCCGGGCCGATAATTTGCATGCCGAAAGGCAGGCCGTCATGCATGCCAAGCGGCACAACCGTGGAAGGCAGGCCGCAAAGCGTCGCCACACCGGCCCAGAAGAAATTATCGAAATAGGCTTGCTCTTGCCCGTTCACCTGAATGCGCCGCGCATGAAAATCGGGATTATGGTCGTGCTTCATGGCGGTGCTTGGGGTTACCGGACACAGCACCACGTCGACTTTTTCAAACATGTCGCGCCACGCTTGCGCATATTTGGCGACGCGGATATTTAACCGCAGCCATTCTGCATGGCTCAGCGTAAAGCCGCGCGCTTGAACCACCGGCATGGAGGTGTTGTCATCGTCTGCCGCATCGACAATTTTTTGCATTGAATTGAAAACCGCGGGTGGCATATCGGAGCCGATAATGGAACTGAGCCGCATGATATAAGTGTGGAAATGCTGCTGCTTATCGAAATCAGGGCTTATGCTGATGAGGTCGGCCCCTTCTTTTTCCAAGGCTTTACCGGCTTGTTTAATCGCTGTCGAAAAGGCATTTTCAACCTCGCAGGCTGCATCGCCGGGCCAAAGGCCAACCCGCAAGCCTTGCGCGGAGCTATGGCGCGGGCCTTGTAATTGCACTTGTATGGCTTGGCGCATCGGGCCGTTATCCAAGCCGACTGTCGCATCCAATGCCAGTTCAAGATCATCGGGCGTATGCGCCAATGGTCCGGCAACGGTCAGTTCGCTCGGCTCAAACGGCATGCCGTGCGGCGGCGGTACATGGCCACGCATTGGCACAATATTGAAAGTAGGCTTATGGCCGAACAAGCCGCTGAAATGAGACGGGGCGCGAATGGAGCCGCCAATATCACTGCCATATTCAAGCGGTGTCATACCGGCGGATAGGGCGGCGGCCGAACCGCCCGACGAACCGCCCGGCGTATGTTCGAGATTATGCGGATTATTGGTGGTGCCGTGCACTGCATTATAGGTTTGAATATCGCCACCGGCCATCGGCGCATTGGTTTTGCCGATAATAATCGCACCGGCCGCTTTCAATCGCTCCGCAACCGCGGAATCGGCTTTTGAGACATGGCCTTTATATTCCGGAAATCCGGCATCACAGGTCAGCCCTTCGACTTCGAATAAATCTTTAATGGTCATGGGCAGGCCGTGAAGCGGGCCTTTAATCTCGCCCTTGGCGCGAGCAGCATCGGCCGCGCGGGCTTCCTCAAGTGCCGCTTCAAAGCGCGTATCTATCACCGCATTAATCGCCGGATTATGTTTCTCAATTCGGTCGATGAAATGTGTGAGGGTTTCTTCAGATGACAGCTCGCCGTTTTTGATTTTCTCAACCAATGCGCCGGCTGATAATTTATGCAGTGCCATTTTGTTTCCCCCTATAGACAAGCCTCGCCGCTTTGGGCAAGTTAACGGCAGTTTTTGAAACCGTCTGAGATAGAGACGATAGGGAGGAAAATATGTTCGGTCAAATGCAAGATGTGCCGCTATTAATGAACCGCATTTTGGACCATGCGATGGTCAATCATAGCGAGCGGGAAATCGTTTCACGCCTGGTTGAGGGCAATATTCATCGCGAGACATATGCAGAGCTGCATTTGCGCGCGCGCAAGCTGAGCCAAGCGCTGAAAAGCCTCGGCATGGGTGAGCAAGATGTGATTGCGACTTTAGCTTGGAACACGCACCGGCATATTGAGGCTTGGTATGGCATTACCGGTATTGGCGGCGTCTATCACACGCTCAATCCGCGTCTGTTTGCCGAGCAATTGGTCTACATCATCAATCATGCTGAAGATAAAATGATCTTCACCGATTTGACTTTTGTGCCTGTTCTGGAAGCGATTGAAGATCAAATTCCGAATGTTAAAGGCATCATCATTATGACTGATGCGGCGCATATGCCGGAAACCAGCCTGAAAAACGTGCATTGCTATGAAGATTTAATCGATGGGCAAAGCGGCGATTTCAATTGGGTGGACGTCGATGAGCGCGCACCTTGCGGCATTTGCTATACGTCCGGCACGACAGGTAATCCGAAAGGTGTTTGCTATACGCACCGTTCCAATGTGCTGCATACGCTGGTCGGCAATAGCGCTGATGTGATGGGTTTGAAAAGCACGGACAGCATTATGCCGGTTGTGCCCATGTTCCACGCCAATGCTTGGGGGCTGGCGCTGAGTGCACCGGCAGCCGGGTCTAAAATTGTCAATCCGGGTCCGAATATGGATGGCGAGAGCATTTACCAGCTTTTGACCGATGAGGAAGTGACCTTCACCGCGGCGGTGCCGACTGTATGGCTGATGCTGTTGCAGCATTTGGAAGCCAATGATTTGAAATTGCCGATTTTGAAAGATGTCACGATTGGCGGTTCTGCCGTGCCGCGCGTCATGCTCGAGAAGTTTGAGCGCGATTATGAAGTATCGGTGAAACACGCATGGGGGATGACTGAATTGTCGCCACTGGGCACAATTGCCAGCTTCAAATCGGGTATGGAAAATATGAGCTTTGACCAGCAAATGGATATTAAGGTCAAGCAGGGTCGCGCACCATTTGGCGTCGAAATGAAAATCACCGATGATGATGGCAATGAGTTGCCGCGCGATGGCAAGGCGTTCGGTCATTTGATGGTTAAAGGCCCGTTTATTGTCGGCGAATATATTAAAGGCGATGGCGGTCAAATTCTCGACGCGGACGGTTTCTTCGATACCGGTGATGTGGCGACCATTGACCAATTGGGCTTTATGCAAATCACTGACCGCTCAAAAGACGTTATCAAATCGGGTGGCGAATGGATTTCGTCCATTGAGATTGAAAATGTCGCCGTTGGTTGTGAGGGCGTAATGGAAGCCGCCGTTATCGGCCTGCCGCATCCGAAATGGGATGAGCGTCCTTTGCTTATCATTGTGAAAGATGAAGGCGCTGAAGTCAGTAAAGAGCAAGTCTTGGCTTATCTGGATGGTAAAATTGCCAAATGGTGGATGCCGGATGATGTGACTTTTGTCGATGAAATTCCGCATACCGCGACCGGCAAAATTCAAAAGCTCACTTTGCGTGAACAGTTTTCCGAGTACAAATTACCGGAAGCGCAGGGAGCAGCTGAATAATGTTTGGAATTTCAATCGCGACTTTGACCACTTGGGGCTTACGCTTGGCGATTGCCGCACCGGCCATAGCGATTTTTCTATTGGCCTTGTTCCGTATGGGGGTGATGGATTTCCGTTTGCCTTTGCTGGGCGTCGCCGTGGCTTCGCTGGTTTCAATTGTCGCTTTGTTGCTATCGGGGGCCGCGCTTATCGGCGGTCTCGGTGGCGATGGCGCGCATATGCAAAAAGCCGCCATTGCGCTGGTTTTGTCGCTCGTGGTGTTATATGCGCCGCTAAATACGCTTCGCAAAGGCGGTGGCGTGCCGCCGATACATGATATCAGCACCGATTTGGACAATCCGCCGCTATTTGAAACCGTACCGTCTTTGCGCGCCGCGTCAGATAATAGCCTCGATATAGATGCGAAAGTGCAAGCGGCGCAAAAAGCGCATTATACATCTCTGGCACCGCTTATGCTGGACGGCACACCGGCTGATAATTTTGCTGCTGCCGTGGCGGCTGCGGAAAATATGGGCTGGGAAATTGTCGCCGCTGACAAGAGCAATGGCCGTTTAGAAGCAACAGCAACCACTGCCATGTTCGGCTTTAAGGATGATGTCGTTATTCGCCTCAGTGCCGATAATGTCGGCACGAAAGTCGATATGCGTTCAGCTTCACGCGTGGGCATAAGTGATTTGGGGGCCAATGCCGCGCGCATTGAAGCCTATTTCGATGCGCTCAAATAGCTAATTTATCAATCGGTAAGACGATAGGAACTGTCGAGACCGGGCCGGTTATCTGTGGAAGCATTTTCACAGGTGACCAGCCCGCGATTGGTTAAATCTTGCATATGCGCCAGCACCGATAGGGCGGCGGCGGGATGCAGCCGCTTATCGACTTCGGCATACATCACTTCGACCATTTTACGGATATCGCTATCACCGGCTTTTAGCCGCTCAACAACTTGCGCTTCGCGGGCGCGGCGGTGGTCAATATAGGCGCGGACAAAATTTTGCGGGTCTTCAATAGACGTGCCATGGGTCGGCCAGTAGACTTTATCATCACGGGTCAGCAGCACATCCAATGAGGCCATATAATCGGTCATATCGCCATCCGGTGGCGCGATTACAGTGGTCGACCAGCCCATAACATGGTCGCCGGAAAATAAAGCTTTTTCTTCCATCAGCGCATAGCACATATGCCCCGACATATGGCCGGGCGTGAACACGCATTCCAACGTCCAATCATCGCCCTTAATCAATTCGCCATGTGCCACAATATGGTCGGGGGCAAAACTCTCATCTGTGCCTTCTTCAAGGCGCGGCCCATCAAAAGTTTCTGTCTCCCCAGGAGCGTGAGAGTATATTTGTGCGCCGGTGCGGGCTTTTAATGGCATTGCCAAAGGCGAATGGTCGAGATGCGTATGGGTGATGACGATATGGGTAACTTTTTCGTCCGGTTCGAGTGCCGCCAATATCGCATCGAGATGCGCGTCATCCAGCGGCCCCGGGTCAATAACCGCGACATTGCCATTGCCGATAATATAAGTGCCGGTGCCGGTAAAGGTGAACGGGCCCGGATTATTGCATATGACGCGGCGGATAAGCGGGCTGAGCCTGTCGCAACGGCCATATTCAAACTCAAATTCAGTGACAAAAGGTATCGCCATATCGCGCTCCAAACTTTCAAATCTTGCCAATCTGTAGCATAAGAAGAAAGCAGTGTCTTGAAGGAGCCTCTTATGCGTTTTGTTGTTTTTACCCTTGCCGTTTCATTTTTCATATCGCCGGTTTTGGCCGGAGGTCATTTGGCCAGTGAACGCGAAGGCAAGAAAGACCGTTTTGCCGCCGCTGATACAAATGCTGACAATCAAATCAGCAAAGCTGAATTTATCGCATTGGCTGAAAAGCGTTTCGCCAAAATGGACAAGAACAGCGACGGCGTTTTGTCAAAAGACGAAATGAAATCGCGCCGCGGCCATGCTCACGGCAAGCAGTAATCATTTCCGGCGACATGCGACGGGCATAACTGTCGGCTTGGCGCTGGCGATCGGCTATTTGTCCCTATCGCCGCTTGAAACTCTGCCACCGGCACCGGGCAGCGACAAGCTGCACCATTTTATCGCTTATGCGGCTTTGTGTTTTCCGTTGCTGTTTAAGGATGCCAAGCTGGCCCGTTATGTACTGCCAATGGGCATTTTCTATGGCGGGTTGATTGAGCTGATACAGCCTTTTGTCAATCGATATGGTGAATGGTTGGACTTTGCTGCCAATGCTGCCGGTTGTCTTATCGGTTATGCTTTGGCGCGTTTGGCGCAAAAACTTCTTGCGCGAGGTTGAGGCACAGGCCAAGCTTTAACCCTCATCAGGGAGGGTATCATGGATAAAGCATTACGTATTTTGGCTATTTTAGGCGCATTGCCGTTGGCTCTGATTGCATTGCGCTGGGTGTTTGACCCGTCAGGTGCGGCTGAAGGTTTGCAAATGACTTTGCTGGAAGGCGCGGCGCGCAATACCCAAATCGGAGACACAACGGCATTGTTTTTCGGCATGGGCTTTTTGTCGCTTTATGGCATTTGGAAAGACAAGCGCGACTTTTTATATGCAGCAGCTTTCATGCTGGCGATTGTCGCTGTCGCGCGCATTCTCGCAGGTCTTGTGCATGACGCCCCGACGATTTGGATGTTTGTTGTCATTGAAGTGGTGACCACTGCCATTTGGTTGGCCCATGCGCGCAATATGAAAGGCTGAATAGCCTGATTGCCCGATTGTGGTGGTTAAGTGGTCGGAGTGGCAGGATTTGAACCTGCGACCCCCTCGTCCCGAACGAGGTG
>CBFIIT010000016.1:0-32324 GCA_965662725.1 Alphaproteobacteria bacterium
ATAAGTTGAGTAAGCCATTGAAAAATAACAAAAAATTATTGACAAGCGTGACGCTTGACTGATAGGCTTCAGTCATGGTGAGGATGACTGGCCAAATAATTTTCATATAAAACAGCCACCGCACCCAAACAAATATTATGACCGAATTTGAAACCCGACTGCACCGCGTCGAGCAGGCTTTGCTGGCGCATATGGAAAGCGTGCAGGAAAGCTTGCCCGATGATGTCGAGGCGACATCGGAGGCGCTCGAGCGTCATGCGCGCATCATTGCACTTTTGATAAGAGGTTTTGATGTGTTGCGTCGCGCACAGCCGAAGAACACGGCATTATCGCCGGAACAAACGACCCATAAGCGACAAGCACTGATTGCCGAGATTGAACAAAAACTGGCCCGGTTGGCGCAGGCCGAAACTGCGCCGCCGACTGCTGAACAGGCTGAGCGATGAAGAGATTGCCGCGCTTTATTGGCATTGGGCATTTTGGGCGCGGCCCGATCAATTGCCACCTGAGGGTAACTGGTCGTGCTGGCTTATGCTGGGTGGACGCGGTGCAGGAAAAACCCGCGCCGGTGCCGAATGGGTGCGCGGTCGCATAGAAGCGACGCAAAACCCGGCTCGGCGCATTGCGCTGGTCGGGGAAACTTATGCCGCCGCTCGCGCGGTCATGGTTGAAGGGGTAAGCGGCTTACTGGCCATTTCACCGCCTGATACACGGCCGCAATTTTTGCCGAGTCGCAATTTATTGATCTGGCCGAATGGGGCCGAAGCGCAAATTTTTTCGGCCGAACGTCCGGATACATTGCGCGGTCCTCAGTTTGATTTGGCTTGGTGCGATGAGCTGGCGAAATGGCGTTATGATGATGCGTGCTGGGATATGTTGCAATTCGGATTGCGACTGGGCGCGCAACCGCAACAAATGGTCTCGACGACGCCGCGCCCGACAGCCTTGATTAAACGTTTATTGGCGGCACCGGAAACAACCGTAACGCGAGCTGCGACAGATGCCAATGCTGCCAATTTGGCACCCGGTTTTATGACGCAAATCGTCAATCGTTATGTCGGCACGGATTTGGGGCGGCAAGAATTGCAAGGCGAGTTGGTCGAAGATCGGCCCGGTGCCTTATGGACGCGGGCGCTGATTGAACGCCAGATTTGTAGTGATTTGCCGGTTTTGGTCGAAACGGTCATTGCGCTGGACCCGCCGGCCGGCAGCGGCCCAAAAGCCGATGCTTGCGGGATTATCGCAGTGGCGCGCGGCGATGATAGCAAAGCCTATGTGCTGGCCGACCACTCAGTACAGGGCTTATCGCCACAGCAATGGTCGCGCCATGTGCAGGCGGCCTATGCTGAGCATAATGCCGATGCGCTGATAGCCGAGGTCAATCAAGGTGGCGAATTGGTGCGCGAAATTGTGTTGCGCGATGCGCCGGAGATAAATTTTCATCCGGTGCGTGCGATTGCCGGAAAATTATTGCGGGCCGAGCCGGTTGCCGCGCTGTATGAGCGCGGTCAGATTTTCCATCTCGGCCATCACCAAGCTTTGGAAGATGAAATGTGCCGCTATGCCGGTCATGGACGCAGTCCTGACCGTCTGGACGCTTTGGTATGGGCAGCGAGCTGGCTGATGTTGCGGCCGCGTCATCGCGGGCAACCGCGCCTTCGACATTTATAAAATTTGGACAGGAGAGCCAATGTCAATTTTTGATCCGGTGACAAAAACGCTTTTGCGCCGCCGTGCGCCGCCACTTGAAAAACGCCAAAGACGCGTTAAGCCTCAAGCGGATGTCGCCGCTTGGATTAGCGGCCGGTCTGATGGCCCTGATAAAAATCCGGTGGCTTATCGATGCGCGAGAATGATTGCCGAGGCAGCCGCCGCTATTCCGATGATTGTGGAAGGCGATGAAGCGGCGGCAGAGGCCGTGCTGCGTCTCTTGCGGCGGCCCAATTTGGGGCAAAGCGGTGTGGCCTTTCTTGATGCTTTACTGATGCGTCTATTGGCTGAAGGCGAGGTGTTTATCGAGCGTGTCGGCGAAGCGGATAACGGGCCAAGCCAGCTTTATTTATTGAGCGGGCAGAATATGCATATCGTCAATGATGCGCAGGGATGGCCGCTTTATTATGATTACCAAAGCGGTGGTAAGCGCGCGCGCCATCATGCCAATCAACAACCATGCGCGATTATTCATTTACGCCTGAGCGATCATGAAGCCGGAAAAAATAATGCACCGCTTCAAGTGGCGACTTTGGCCATTGCTATTCACAATGCTGCCAATCATTGGAACAAGGCTTTGTTTGAAAACGCAGCGCGCCCATCAGGCGCTTTGGTCTATCGCGGTCAAGACGGCAATGCGCGTCTCACCGATGCGCAATTTGAGCGGTTAAAGCAAGAATTACAGGACAATTTTCAAGGCGCAGAAAATGCCGGTCGTCCGCTTTTATTAGAAGGCGGGTTGGATTGGGCGCGGATTTCCATGAGCCCGCAAGATATGGATTTCATTGCCGCCAAGCATTCAGCCGCGCGCGACATTGCACTGGCTTTTGGTGTGCCGCCCATGCTGTTGGGTATTCCCGGCGATAATAGCTATGCCAATTATGCCGAGGCCAATCGAGCCTTTTGGCGACAAACCATTGTGCCGCTCATGACCCGTATTCTCGACGCTTTGGGTTGCAGCTTATTGGATGGCACGGCGCGATTGCTGCCTGATTTGGACCATGTGCCGGCTTTGGCAGAAGAACGGCGAGCGCTTTGGCAGCGCATTGATAAGGCAAGCTTTCTATCAGCTGATGAGAAACGCGCTTTGGTCGGTTTCGCGCCGCTGGAGAAAGCGAGTGATGTGCAATGACGCAAAGAACCATTGCAGGATATGCCAGCATATTCGGGCAGCCTGATTTGGCCGGTGACGAGATTATCGCCGGTGCTTTTTCCCAAACATTGCACGGTCACGCGCGGCCTTTGACAATGCTTTACCAGCATGATGCGACCCGGCCTATCGGTCGGTGGCACAGCATAGAAGAAACCCGTCACGGCCTATGGGTCGAGGGCGTATTGGCCGCCAATGTGCAATTGGCGGATGAAGTTTTTGCATTGGCCCGCCAAGGTGTTTTGGCCGGCCTGTCCATCGGCTTTCGACCTGTCAAAGCGACACGCGGTCAAGGCAAAGTGAAGCGTCGCTTACATGAAATTGATTTGGTTGAAGTGTCGCTCGTTACCTTTCCCATGCAACCTCTGGCGCGGCTTCACAGCGTCGCCGGACCAACAAAAAAGGATATGCCATGAGCATTGAAACCGCTTCGCTGGACCACCCGCAAAGTGACAGCGAACAAAAACAAATATTGGCCGATATTTCTCTGGCCTTTGAAGCGTTCAAGCAAAGCAATGATGAGCGGCTTGAGGCGCTTGAAAAACGCCAATCTGCCGATGTCTTGCTGACCGATAAGGTTGATCGCATTAATGATGAGCTTGGTCGCCTCAGCATACTGGCCCAGCGGCCGGCTTTGGCAGCGCATGCGCAGGATGAGGATATTGAGGCGAAAGCGCAATTTGACGCGTATCTGCGCGGACGCCAAGCAATGCCCGGCGACATGCAAACCTCTGCCGCTACCTCTGTGCAATTGACCGGCAGTGACAAGCAGGATTATTTCGTGCCGCACCATGTTGAACGGCGCGTGGATGAGGCGGTGAGTGAACGCTCGGCACTTCGCCGTTTGGCGTCGCAAACTGTTTTACAAAACGCATCGTCGCTGAATTATGCCGTCATCAAAGATAAGCCGTCGGCAGAATGGGCGTCCGAGAATGATGAGCGCGAGGCCACAAAAGCCCCAAAGCTTGCCAATATAAAAATCGGGCTGCACGAGCTATATGCCAGCCCAATGGCGACCCAGCGTTTTATCGATGATAGCGATATTGACGTTGAAGATTGGCTTTTGACGGAAATTGCTGAAGTGTTCGCCGAAACAGAGAATGTTTCTTTTATTCTCGGTAATGGCCTCGAGCAGCCTTTGGGTTTGTTAAGTCACGCATCGACTTTTGATGATAGTCGCTCGCATTATGAAATTCGCTATTTCAAATCACGCGATGCGGCCGCTATTAAGGCGGCGACGGCACCGGAAGTTTTGTTTGAGACTATTTTGAGCTTGGCGGGTCATTTTCGGTCGCGCGCGGTGTGGTTGATGAATGCTATGACGCAAACCAAATTGCGGTCGCTGAAAGACTCCTCAGGGCAGTATTTATGGACGCCGCCAACAACTGTCGGTGAAGTGCCAAGCCTTTATGGCTATCCGGTTTTTGATGAACCGAATATGCCTTCAATCGGTAAGAATAATGTGCCGGTATTGTTTGGTGATTTCGGCCGCGCCTATATGATTGTGCGCGGTCAGCATATGAGTTTGGTGCGCGACCCTTATAGCAATAAACCGAATGTGATTTTCTACACCACACGACGGATTGGCGGTGGCGTGTTAAACGCATCGGCCTGTCGTGGCATAAAAATCGCAGCATAATGAATACGGTTCTTCTTAGCGGCCCCAATCTGGAGCCAGTGCTGCCGGCCGAATTGCGGCGCCATCTCAATTTGGATGCCTCGCATGACACGATGCTTGGTAGTCTGATAGCGGCAGCACGAATGACCATTGAGGCACAATCGGGTTTGCGGCTTATGCAGCAAAGCTGGCGTATGTTTCTCGATGATTGGACGGACTTGCCGCGCCGCCTGCCGGTTATGCCGGTGCGCAGCGTCAAGCTGGTTAAGGTGGTGAATGGCAACAGCCAAGTCATTGCCCCGGACCAATATGAATTATTGCGTGCTGATGGTGCCGACCGATTGGTGTTTTCCGGCAATGCTTTGCCGCCGGTAAAAATATCTTTTCGCGGCATTGAAATTGACTTGGAAGCCGGTTTTGGAAATCGGCAAGAAGATGTGCCGGCTGATTTGCGCCAAGCGGTTTTGGCGCTGGCCGCGCATTGGTATGATGTCGATGATTGGAATCGCTATTCGGCCAGTCATGCAATGCCGGCGCATGTGCGTTTGATTGTCGAGCAACACCGTCTCCCGCGCCTCATATGAGCCGTTTTCTAACATTCAAATTGGAAGTCAATCAGGTCAATGACGGTCATATTACTTGGCAAGAATTGGCCGAGGTGCGGGTTCTTTTGCAGCGTTTGCGCAGTCGCCCGGGCGTGCGGCGCGGAGCCGAAACAGTTACGGCAAGCCATCATGTGCGACTGCGTTTTCGAGCCGATGTTGAAATCGGTATGCGGTTAAGGCTTGATAAGCGGGTGCTGATTATCCACCAGATGGAAACAGTCGGGCGACGCAATGGTTGGCTGTCATGCTTATGCGAAGAGCAAGGTCTACTCACGCAAACAGGTGTAAAATAATGCGCGAGGCGGGGGCCGCTTTGCAGGCGGCGATTTTTAAAAAGCTGGAAGACGAGGCGGGGCTTGCGGACAAATTTTCAATGACCGGCATGGCCGATATTTCACCGCAATTTTCTTATGACGGCATGGCTTCATTATGGCGCGATAAAGCCGTGCATCTTGCCCGCCATGAAATCGGTTTTTCCGTTTGGGGCGCGCAAGCGGGTTTTGCTGATGCGCAAGATTTGGGCGAGAAACTTGTTCAAACAATGCTGGCTCTAGATTTGCTTCCCCCGCATCGGTTGATAGAGATGTCGCTGCAAGATGTCAGTAGCGGCTTCGACAACAGCTCGCGTTTATGGCGACAAAGGCTCGGATTTTTGGCTCTGACAGGCCGTACCGAATTACGATGAATTTTCTTTCAACCAAATATTTTCTACTGCAGTCAGAAGCCGAACGCGGCTTTACCACTTTTGCCGGTCTGCGAACAAAATCATTTACCGTGTCGGCCCGCCCGCGCCCTCAAATGGGGTTTTCTGCCAGCCGTTGGCAAAAATTACGCAGTGCTTCCGGCCTCCTATCGGTGCAGCTTTCCGGTGCCGGTCTGTTTTCTGATGCCGCACGCGATCTGTTGTTCGGGCAGTATTTTGAAAGCGATGAGCCTTTGACCATGCGCGTTTTACTGCCTGATTTCGGGCATTTTACCGGGCCGTTTCTGCTGACTGAACTTGCCTGCCAAGGGCAAGAAGAGGATTTGTTGAGCTGGCGCATGGCGGTTCAATCAGCTGGAGATATCAGCTTTGAAGTGGCGTGAATGGGTGTTTGCCAATCGCCATCGCGGCGAAGTGGTGGCCCGGATTAACGGCCGCCGCCGTCGCATGCGATTGAGCCTGCAAGCACTGGCGCAACTCGAAAACTGTTATGGCGATACGGATATTTTGACCTTACTCGACCGCTTTAAAGCGCAAGGCCTGTCGCCCGAAGATGCGGATAATATTTTGCGCGCCGCATTGCTGGCAATGCAAGATGCCTTATCGATAAGTGGCGCGCCTTTGGATGTTGAAGGCGGCGTGCCGGCTGCACGCCATTGCGCCGACCGATTATTGATGGCGGCTTTTGCGCTGCCCGATGCGCCGCATCCGACAAAAAAGGAAAACGGCATATGACCATTTCACAAATCGAACAGAGACAAAAATTTCCATGGCGGCGATTGTTTCGCTTGGCCATGGCGCACGGCATCAGCCCCGATAATGTGTGGGCGATGACACCGGCTGAAGTGCTGGCCGGATTGCAACCGGCACGCATGCGCGAGGAAGCTGCATCCGGCGATGACATATTGGCCGCCTTAATGCGCCATCATGCCGATGTGAATTCAGCAGAAAATTCAGGATTTTCCGGACAAGATGGCGCGCAGCAATGACCGGTCGCAGCAAGAATAATGTGCAAGGTTTTCTGCAAGGGGTCGAAAATGTCGGTGAAGATTTCGATCGCTTGAAATCTGTCTTGAGCGATATTTCGCAAATTGATGAGCGGCTGAAATCAACATTGCAACGGATGGAAGAAACCGAGCAGCAAATGCAAGCCGCCTTGGCGCTTGTCCAACAATTGGGCGGTGCGTCGACCGGCGATAAAGGCGCGAGCGGTTTGGGCGAGGCGCAGCAATATAACCGGCAAGACAATCGACGCAATGACGGGCAATGGCAATCGGCCCTTGCGCGGATTGTTTTCGGCAATGATGAAACCAACGCCTAGGCCACCATGCTGAACGACACTATTCATCATTTGGCTTTACCCGAAACGCTCGCCTTATCGGTTCGTCGGGCGCAGCAATTCACCACTGAAATTGTTACCGCCGCATCAGGCTTTGAAATTCGCAATGCGCGGCGCGCCATGGCGCGGCGTCACTATGTGCTGGAAAGCGGCCCGATTGCCCTGTCCGAAGGGCAAAAATTATCGGCATTTTTTGATGCAAGACACGGGCGGCAATATGGCTTTCTATTGCGCGATTGGATGGATGCGCATACCGGCTTGGATGCACCGATGCCAGATGATGAGACGCTTTTGCCGCTGTCGGGCGCAGATAATTGTTTTGCCTTGATTAAAACCTATCGCGCGCAATCGGGCGATGTGCAGCGCCGCATTTTCAAACCGCGTCGCGACGGCTTTCAATTATCGGCCAATGGGCGCGTGTTGAAAATGGATATAGATTATAGGCTGGATGAGGTGCGCGGATGCGTGACGCTTTCCGACAATAGCGATAATGCGGACAGTCTATCGGCCGGCTTTTATTTTGATACGCCGGTGCGCTTTGATAGCGATCGCTTGGAAATCGAACGGTTGGAGGGCGATATGGTGCGCGTTCGTTCTGTGCCGATTATCGAATTAATGCTCGCCGATGCGTAATCTCCCCGCCTTGTTTTCGCGTCGTCTGACAAATGGCGTAACAAGTTTTTGTTATTGCTGGCGCATCACCCGCCGTGATGGCGTGGTGCTTGGGTTGACTGATCATGATGCGAAGCTGGTATTTGATGATACCGAGTTTTATGCTGAGGCGGGGCTTTCCATTTCTGCCATTGATATGCGGCTTGGTTTGCATGTGCCACGCCCAAGTATTGACGGGGCGATAAATTCACACCGCCTCAGTGATGCGGATTTGGCGCAAGGGCGGTTTGACCATGCGCAGTTTGAGCTGTGGCTGGTTGATTGGCAGGCGGCTGACAGTCGCTTGCTTCTTTTGGTCGGGCATTTCGGGCAAGTGCAGCGCAACGGCAACCGCTTTCAGGTCAGCCTTGAGCATCATGCTGCGATGCTTCGACAAAATCGTGGGAGGATATATCAGAAAAACTGCGACGCCGCTTTGGGTGATGATAGATGCCGCGCCGATATTGCCGCCTCGCCGTTTCGCTATCAGGTTGAAATCAAGTCGATTCAGGCGGCGGAAATGCAAATAAGCGGCGGCGGCGGCGAAGCTGATGATTGGTTCGCGCATGGGCATATTATTTTTAATGATGACAGGAAATATCTTATCCGCAGCGACCGAAAAACGACATCCGGGCGGCTTGTGCATTTATGGCAAGAAGCGCCGCGCGATTTAACCGCCGGTGACGATGCAACGCTGGTGGCGGGGTGCAATAAGAGCATGACCGCCTGTCGTGATAAATTTTCCAATGCGATTAATTTTCAGGGCTTTCCCGATTTGTCCGATGATGCGGTGCTGATAAATATCGGAGCCGGTGAATGAGCCAAATATCCGTCGCGCGCATTGTCGCTGAAGCGCGAAGCTGGTGCGGCACGCCCTATGCGCATCAGGCATCGCTCAAACATATCGGTGCCGATTGTCTGGGGCTGGTGCGCGGCGTCTATGCTGCCCTTTACCGACAATCTCCGCAGCCGCCGGCTTACGCGCCTTTCGCAGTGCGCGGCGAACCGGAGCTTTTATTGGATGCGGCACAGCATTATTTGATAGCGACCGAAAAGCCGATAGCGGCGGGACAGGTTTTACTGTTTCGCATGCGGCGCAATTTGCCGATCCGTCATGCGGCGATTTCTACAAGCCCTCAAAAAATGGTGCACGCAATGAGTGGCGGCACAATATGCGAGGTCGATATGAACGGCTGGTGGTGTCGCCATTGCGTCGCCCGCTTCGTTTTTCCTGACCCGGATGGTTGCGATGAGTGATTTATCCTTTTCCGGCGATGGCGGCGGCGGTGGCGGTTTTGATTGGGTGCAATTGGCAGTCAATCTGGCCGCCTTATCGGAGGATGCCGATGCGCCGCAGCGCGAGCGCGGTCGTTTATCCGGTCTGCAATTACTGACCGCGCGGCCCGGGCAACCGATAACCCGTCTGTTCGGGCGCATGCGCATTGGCGGGCAGATTATTTGGCGTGGCGCGGTGCGCGAACATATTAGCGAAACCGGCGGCGATGGAGGCGATAAGGGCGGCGGTTCCGAAACCGCGCGTGAAAAGCACTATCGCTATACAATGCATGTCGCGATTGGTTTGTGCGAAGGGCCGATTTCGCGCATTGGCCGCATCTGGGCTGACGGGCAATTGCTGGACAGCACGGCGCTTGACTATCAATTGTATCGTGGCGAAGAAAATGCTCAACCCGATCCACTTATCAAAGCGGCGCGTGGTGCGGATGCCACACCGGCATTTCGCGGTCTGGCTTATATCATGCTGCGCGATTTCGACCTGTCTACTTTCGGCAATCGAGTGCCGCAATTCAGCTTTGAGGTTTTTCGACCTGTCGGCGATGATGCGATTAAACCGAAAGCCATGTGCCTGCTGCCGGGGGCCAATGAGTTCGCTTATCATCCGGAGCCGCATATTCGTTATCTTGGGCCGGGCCGGGCAGTCGGTGAAAACCTGTCCAGCCAAGCCAGCCGTAGCGATTGGGATATATCACTGGATCATTTGCAAGAAGTGCATGAACAGTGTCGCGCGGCGGCTTTGGTGGTCAGTTGGTTTGGCACTGACTTGCGAGCTGATAAATGTCGTTTGCTGCCGAAAGTCGATAATAAAATTAAGCAGACCTTGCCGCATGGATGGTCTGTTGCCGACCTTTCGCGCGACGCTGCCGAGCAAGTCAGCTTGGTAGACGGGCGACCATCTTTTGGCGGTACGCCATCCGACCATGCGGTTATCGCCGCGATAAAGGATCTTGATCAACGCGGGCTGAAAGTGACCTTCTGTCCTTTCATTATGATGGATATTGCGGCTGATAATAATCTGCCGGACCCCTATGGCGCGATGCAACAAGCCGCCTATCCATGGCGTGGCCGCATTACCGCCGACCGCCCGCCCGAGCAGCATGGCAAGCCGCTCAGCAAGCGCGCTTTAAAGGCCATATTCGATAATTTCTTTGACGGGCATCGCCTCTATGCCCTGCGCGGCATGATTTTACATTATGCGCGCTTATGCGCCGAAGCGGGCGGGGTAGAGGCTTTCCTCATCGGTTCTGAATTGCGCGAATTGAGCCGCCTGTGCGACCGACAGGGCCGTTATGAATTTGCCAATAGATTAAAGCTTTTGGCAGCAGAGGTGCGGGCAATTTTACCTGACGCGAAAATTTCCTATGCCGCCGATTGGAGCGAGTATGGCGCGCATGTTTCGGCTTCCCAACATATCGGCTTTCCATTGGATAATTTCTGGGGCGATGAGAATTGCGATTTTATCGGCATTGATAATTATTTGCCCCTTGCCGATTGGCGCGACGGCCCCGACCATGAAGATGCAAAAAAAACGGCTGAGATTTATCGACAAGATTATTTGCAAAACAATATACGCGGCGGCGAATATTTTGATTGGTATTATAAAAGCCAAGCCGACCGCAAAGCGCAAAAGCGCACAAATATAAGCGGCGAGGCGGCATGGCGGTTTCGCGCCAAAGATATTCAGGGATGGTGGGAACATGAACACCGGCCGCAGCGCAATGGCATGCGGAAAGCGGCAACGCCATGGCGTCCGAAGTCAAAGCCGATTTGGTTTACCGAGCTTGGTTGTCCGGCGATTGATAAAGGTGCCAATCAGCCAAATGTTTTTCCTGATACACGCTCCAGCGAAGGCGGCCGGCCGCATTTTTCAGACGGCACGCGCGATGATGCCATGCAGCGTGCTTTCTTGAATGCGGTGCAACGGTTTTACGAAACACCACAGCAAAATCCCTATGGCACCTACGGCGCGCCGATGGTTGATGCGGGGCGGATATTTTATTGGGCTTGGGATGCGCGGCCTTATCCGGCTTTCCCGTTTCGTCTCGACTTATGGAGTGATGGCGGTAATTGGCATAATGGCCATTGGTTGAACGGGCGCGATGCCAGCGCGCCATTGGCTGCTTTGATGAGTGCGATTGCTGCGCCGCTTCGCCCGCAAGCGGAAAACCTTATCGGCCAAGTGGAAGGCTATGCACTGCGCGCGACAGCGCCGCCGCATCAAGAATTGCTGCCCTTGCTGACCGCCTTTGGCGTCGATGGGTTGGTGGGAACCAGTCGCCTAAGATTGCGCGGGCGGCGCAATCGTCCGGTGATTGATGTGGCGGCGGACGATATTCTTCTGGGCGGTGAGGGGCGCAGTTCTTTGACCCGTATTTTGGCCGCGCCGGATAAAGTTCTCAATCGCTTTGATCTGTTCTTCCTGGATGCTGATGGCGATTATGGCAGCAGTCATGTCAGCGCTCGTTTTGACGGCGGCGACAGGCCGGTCGCGCGGCTCGATGTGCCGGTTGCGATGGGGCAAAAGCAGGCGCGTGGGTTGGCACGCTATTTACTGCATGCGGCGCGCGGCGAAACCGAAACCATATCCATGCGCTTGCCGCCTTCTTATCTGGCATTGGAGCCGGGCGATATTATTCGCTTTGATAATGTGCATTGGCAAATCACTGAAGTGACGCTTGGCGATGTGGTTGAATTGACGGCGCGTCGCTTTCAAGCACATTTATTTTCCGGTGCGCTGGCCGAAGATGGGGATGACACGAATAGGGCCGGAGACACGGGTTTCACAACTGTCGGTCATATTGCGCGGCCCGAATTGCGGGTGATTGATTTGCCACAACCGGCGCGGCGTTTTATGCGGAGTTCCTCCAATGCGCCGCTTTTGGCGGCTTTTGCCGCGCCATGGCCGCAAGCCGTGCGATTGCATCAATCGGCAGCGCCGCCGGTGCTTTTGGATGCGCCCAGCATTATCGGCGAGACTTTATCGACGCTTGCCGCCGGGCCGGTCGGACGTTGGGATAGGGGAAGCGGGTTTGAGCTTGAGCTTTATGGCGGCAGTCTCGCCGCCTTGCCGGAAAGCGAGGTGCTGGCCGGTGGCAATCGGCTTGCGGTGGAAACAGCGATCGGTTGGGAAGTCATTCAATTTGCCAATGCCGAGCTCATCGGTGAACGCCGCTATCGATTGAGCGATTTATTGCGCGGCCAATTTGGCAGCGATGATGCGCAAGTAGCGCAATTGGCGGCCGGTGCGGCTTGCATTTTGTTGGGCGCGGCGCAACAGCCAATGGCTGCACAGCTCGGACAATTGCCATCCTCAATGCAAATACATTATGGCCCGCCCAACCTGCCGACAGATAGCTATGGCTGGCAAACGATAAATTATCGCCTGCAAAGGCGGGCGCTTATGTGCCTGTCGCCGGTGCATGCCAAGATAAGCTGGCCGCAGGGGGTTAACGCCGATTGGGAAATTACTTGGACGCGGCGAAGCCGCATTGATGGCGATGATTTTGATGCGCCGGATATAATGCTGGGCGAAGCGCGGCAGGCCTATGCGCTGGCGCTGATGGGAGATGCCAAGGGCCAAGAAGAAACCATCACTGATTGGATGGAAACGACGCCGCGCACGAAGCTCAGCAAAGAATTCAGAGCGACCCATAGCGTGGCTTTTGACGGCTCACAAAAATGTCGATTGCGAATTGCCCAGTTGAATGATCGCAATCAGGCGGGGGCACCGCTTTATCTGACGCTCACCCATGCCAAGAGAAATTGAGGATAATTATGGATAATTCAAAAACCCCGCATCTGGCACTTGATTATCTAATGCCCGAACAGGCGCAAAAACACGTGACAATAAATGAAGCGCTGCGGCGGCTTGACGGGCTGGTGCATATCAGCATCAAAAATAAAACCACAAGCGTGCCGCCGGAAAATGCGGCGCATGGTGATCGTTATTTGATTGGCAAAAATGCTGAAGCGGCGTGGCAAATGCATGATGGCAAGCTGGCCTTATATGAGGATGGTGGTTGGGCATTTATCGCGCCGCAAGCCGGGTGGATGGTGTGGGATGAAAGCACCGAAGCGGTCTCAATATTTAACGGTCATGCGTGGCAGGCCATAAACAGGTCTGCGCCGCCGCTTTTCACTTCTGAGCAAGCTGTGTTTGAACCGGCACGTTCTTCCGGCGAGCTGAAAATCCCATCCCACATCACGCTGCTGGGCGTTACCGCGCAAGTTTTGGAGGCTATAACCGGCCCACAGTCTTGGCAATTGGGTGTAGAAAACGGCCTTAACCGTTTCGGTTCCGATTTGCCTTTGGCTGAAAATAGCGCGATACGCGGCCCCGCAGACCCGCCGCAAGTATATTGGCATGAAGAAGCAATTACCCTGACCCCGAAGCGCGGCGCATTTCAAAGCGGGCGAATTGCTATTGCCATTCACTATATTCGCTTACCTCTCCCCGATATCACCCCGCCATCATCGTGACATTATAGCGCTGGTCTTCTTTTCTAGGCGCGGTTATCTTTACCTGCACATAGGAGGCCAACATGTCACGACTTACCGAAAATTCCCCCAGCGTCAGCGACGCCATTAATACCCGTTTTTCTTGCCGCGCTTTTCTTGATAAGCCGGTGGCTGAAGAAGACATTAAATATATTGTCGAAACGGCAGTGCGCTCGCCATCGGGCGGCAATTTGCAGCCGTGGAATGTGCATGTTTTGCAAGGCGAACCGCGCGACAAGCTGGTCAATTTGGTGGCCGAGAAAGGTCAAGAAAAGCCGATGGGCGAAGGGTCGGAATATCACATTTATCCGCCTGAGCTGAGCGAGCCTTATAATGGGCGGCGTTTTGACATTGGCGAGCGCATGTATGAAATCATGGGCGTTGCGCGCGAAGACAAAGCGGCGCGTCTGGCATGGCTGGCCAGTAATTTCACTTTTTTCAATGCACCGGTCGGCATGTTCTTTTCGCTCGATAAGCAAATGCAAGAAGGCCAATGGTCGGATATGGGCATGCTCATTCAGACCATGATGCTGCTGGCGCGCGAGCGCGGCTTGCACACATGCCCGCAAGAAGCCTGGGCGATTTGGGCACCGACGGTGAAAGAATATCTCGGTATTCCCGACAGTCATATTTTCTTCTGTGGTTTGGCACTTGGCTATGCTGACCCCGACGCGCCGGTTAATGGCTTGGAAAGCCCGCGCGCGCCAATGGATGAAACCGTCACCTATCTAGGCTTTTAGGCGCATTTGATGGCGGCTTTTTTCTGGGTCTTGGCGGCACTGCTGGCCAGTGCAATCGGCTATTGGCTGGCGGCGCCGCTTTTACGCGACCGGCAAAAATCCGTAGCTATGGCGGTTTTGGCTTTTGTTCCTTTGGCGACGCTGGGCGTCTATTTGCTGATAGGCGCGCCGGATGAGCCTGATCGCCCTTTGGCCCCGCGCATGCAAGGAGAGCTTGAGGATTTGCCGCCGGCGGCCATTTTGGCGCGCTTGGAAATGCAATTGCGCGATACGCCGAATGACCCGAAGGGCTGGCGGCTCATGGCGCGCTTGCGGATGACGGTCGGTGATTTCCCAAAAGCCGCCGATGCGTGGCAGCGTTTGTTGGAATTGACGCCGCAAGATGTTGAGGCGCGGGTCGGCTTGGCGCAGGCTTTGATTGAACAAGATGACGGCGTTGTCAGTGCAGCGGCGGTACGGCTGTTGGATGAAGCGTTGCAAATAGCGCCGGATAATGGCTCGGCTTTATTTTGGCGCGCCGAAGCGCATGACCAATTGGGTGAAATCGCCGCCGCCAAAACGCTATGGCGGCAATTACGTCAGAAATTACCTGATGGCGTGCCCTTGGCGCGCGCATTGGATAAGCGCATCGGGCAATAGCCTGCGGCATTGCGTGCCGTAAAATGGTGTGTCAGAGGGCAGGCGCATTGCGTATAAAGAAAACCGAAAGGGTTTTCGCATGACACCGAAACAAATCCGATTGACGGCAATAGGCAGCGGCTTGGCGTTTTTGGCGCTGGCGGCGCTGATTGCGTTAACGGCATTGGAAGACAATATCGTCTTCTTCCGCTCACCGAGCGAATTGGCAGCCAAACCGGCCATGGTCGGCGAAGCGATACGCATAGGCGGTCTGGTGCGCGAAGGCTCGGTAATAAGAGACGGCTTGCGGGCAGATTTTGAAGTCACGGATTTGGCGCATCATATAAGCGTTTCTTATGAAGGCATGCTGCCTGATTTATTCCGCGAAGGACAAGGCGTGGTTGCTGAAGGGCGTTTTAATGCCGACGGGCAATTCATCGCCGATACGGTGTTGGCCAAGCATGATGAAACCTATATGCCGCCGGAAGTAGCGGCAGCGCTTGAGCAATCGGGCAAGCTCAACCAGCCGCATAAAGGCGGGGACGCACAATGATTGCCGAGCTGGGACATTTTGTTTTGGTGTTGGCTTTGGCGATTGCCTGTGTGCAATCCATCGCGCCGCTTTATCTTTTGCGCCGAGATGAGGCGGCGGCCGTGCAGTTGGCATCGCGCGCCGCGCTGGCGCAAGTAATTGTCGTCGCGCTGGCTTTTGCAGCACTGACTTATGGCTTTATCCGTTCCGATTTTTCGCTGGCCGTAATCGTCGCCAACAGCCATGTCGCCAAACCGCTTATCTATAAAATTGCCGGTGTGTGGGGCAATCATGAAGGCTCAATGCTGCTTTGGGTTTTAATCATCGCCGCTTATGGTGCCGCTTATGCGGCGGTTTCCAAAACCCAGCCTGCCGTTTTCAGTGCTCGCGTTTTGGCTGTGCAGGGCTGGCTCGGCGTTGCGTTTTTGGCGTTTCTTTTATTCACCTCAAACCCGTTTGAGCGATTGATACCGGCGCCATTTACCGGCCAAGGACTGACCCCGATTTTGCAAGACCCGGCTTTGGCTGCGCATCCGCCGCTTCTTTATGCCGGTTATGTCGGCTTTTCCATGGCCTTTGCTTTCGCCTTGGCGGCATTAATGGGCGATGAAAAAGGCCCCGATTGGGCGCGCCGCATGCGGCCATGGATTTTGGTTGCATGGATATTCCTGACGCTGGGCATCGCGCTCGGTTCATATTGGGCTTATTACGAGCTGGGTTGGGGCGGCTTCTGGTTTTGGGATCCGGTAGAAAATGCTTCGCTCATGCCATGGCTGGCCGGCACGGCTCTGCTGCATTCGGCCCTTGTGGCTGAAAAACGCGACACGCTGAAACGTTGGACATTATTGCTTGCCATCATCACATTCGCGCTGTCTTTATCGGGCACGTTTTTGGTCCGCTCCGGTGTTCTGACGTCAGTGCATGCATTTGCCAATGACCCCGAGCGCGGTCTTTTCATTCTGGCTATTTTGGGCGGCTTTACCTTTGTTGGCTTTCTATTATATGCGCTGCGCCTGCCGCAGCTTGCCCCCGATAAGCCGTTCCAGCCGGTCAGCCGTGAAGGGCTGTTGCTGGTCAATAACATCTTCCTCGCTACAGCCACGGTTACCGTCTTTATCGGCACGATTTATCCGCTTGTGCTGGACGCGTTGGGGATGGGAAAAATTTCTGTCGGCGCGCCTTATTTCAATGCAGTGTTTGCCCCGCTTACCATTCCGTTTGCCATTTTATTGCCGCTTGGGCCGCTATTGGCTTGGCGCGAGGGCAAGTTGCAGCCATTGCAAAGCCGCCTCGCTATGGCCGCAGCTGCGGCAGCATTGGTTACTTGCGGCATTATGCTGAGCCAGGGCGGCGCCTCGCTGATGGTGATTGCTTTATTCGCTGCCGCGCTTTGGCTTTTCTTTGGCGCGATGCTGGACTTGGCACAAAGACTGGCGCCGTATAGGGACCGCTTGCACAAAATTCATTTACTGCCGGCAGCAGCTTTTTCTGCACCTTTGGCACATGCCGGTTTGGCCGTCATGATATTGGGCATTTCGGCGGCAACAAGCTGGCGCGCCGAGACGGTGGTTGCCGCCGCGCCGGGCCAAGAAATTGATGTTGCCGGCATTACTTTGCGCTATGACGGTTTGCGCGATGTTGAAGGGCCGAATTATCGTGCTGAGCAGGCGCGACTGACTTATCTGACGGGTCCACATCAGGGAATGCATTTATTTCCTGAACGACGTTTTTATGAAGCCGAACGCTCGCAAACGACTGAAGCGGCCATCACCACTGATTTAACCGGCCATCTCTATGCGGTTGTTGGGGAAACCAGCGGCGATAAGCGTGTCTTGCGCATTTGGTATCATCCTTATGTCGCCTTTATTTGGCTTGGGTCGATATTAATGGCGATTGGCGGCTGCTTTGCTTTGCGCACCCGCATAGGGCGGCGCACATAATGGCACGCTGGGCAATTTTGCTTTTCTTTCTTATTGCGCCGGCGCAGGCTTTAGACCCCGGCGAAGCATTAAGCGACCCTGCATTGGAGGCGCGCGCCCGTGCGCTGAGCCAAGAATTGCGCTGCATGGTTTGTCAAAATCAATCAATTGATGATAGTGACGCGCCTTTGGCGAAAGATTTACGGATATTTGTCCGTGCGCGATTAACTGCCGGTGACAGCGATGCGGCGATACGCGAGGCGGTGGTTGAACGCTATGGCGAGTTCGCCTTATTTCGCCCGCGCTTTGCGGCCCATACTGTGGCCCTATGGGCGATGCCATTGCTGATTCTATTGTTTGGCGGCTTTATGGCGTGGCGACTTGTCGGCAAAAGCGCGCGTCAAAACACTTCAACCCATTCGCAATAAAAGCTAGTCTCGGCGCATGGGACAAAACTTGCGCCTTTTACTGATTGAAGATGATAAAGCAGCGGCCGACTTGCTCGGCACGCGCTTTGCCGATGCCGGTATTGATATGACCCATGCGGCAGATGGCGCAGTAGGTCTGACGACAGCACGTGACGGCGATTTTGACGTGTTGATTGTCGATCGAATGTTGCCGCAAATGAACGGAACGGAACTGGTCGGCACATTGCGCAGTGAAGGCGATGAGACGCCGGTTCTGTTTCTCTCAGCGTTGGGCGAAGTCGATGACCGCCTTGCCGGATTTGAAGCCGGCGGCGATGATTATTTGACCAAGCCTTATGCCTTTGCCGAGCTGCAAGCCCGCATCATTGCCTTGGCGCGGCGCAAGGAAACCGCGCCACCGACGGAAATGCAATTGGCAGATTTGCAAATTGACTTATTGGCCCGTGCGGCGCGGCGCGGCGATAGCTTGCTCGATTTAAACAATCGGGAGTTTGATTTACTGGCCTATTTAATGCGCCATCAGGGGCAAGTGGTGACGCGCGATATGCTGCTGCAAAATGTTTGGAATTACGGCCTCGACACACAAACCAACGTCGTCGATGTGCATATTTCGCGGCTGCGCAGCAAACTTGATAAAGGGTTTGCGCCGCCGCTTTTGCATACAAAGCGCGGCCAAGGTTTCATCCTGCAGGTTGACGCATGAGCACGCTTTTTCGGTTGGCCGGATTTCGCGCGGCATTGGCTTATACCGGTATTTTATTGGTCGCTATGGGGCTGGTCTTGGGGCTGTTATATGCGCGCCTTGCCGCCGATTTGCAGCGGACACAAGACAATCTGATTTGGCGTGATGCGGCGGTCTATTCTTTCACCTATCAACGCGATGGGCTGCGCGGTTTGGCCGAGGCGGTGACATTGGTGGAAGCCGCGCAGGGGCGTTATGTGCGGCTGTCCAATCGGCTTGGTCGATATATTGCCGGTAATTTGCCGGCTTTTCCAAACTTGGAAAACACCGATCAAAATGCCGATATTGATGGCTGGCTGAGCTTTACCCATGACGGTGCCTTGATACGTGGCCGGATGCTGCAGATTGATGATGATGTGCTGCTCTTGGTCGGACAAGATGTCTCCGAAGGAGCGAGTTTGCTGGCTGCCTTTCGCCGTGCTTTTGCACTGGCTTTGCTGGCCATGTTGCTGGTCGGTTTGGGCGGCGGCGCGTTTTTGGCCCGCCGAGGTTTAAAAAGAGTGGAGCGTATTGTCGAAGAATTACAGCCTGTCGGCGCCGGCGATTTATCGGCCCGCGTGAGTGAAACCGATGCCGCCGCCGAATGGCAGGTTTTGCAGTCGCAAATAAATGCAATGCTGGCGCAGCTTGAAAAGCTGATGCAGGCGACACGCCAAGTCAGTGATAATTTGGCGCATGATTTACGCGCACCCTTGACCCGTTTGCGGGCCCGTTTGGAAGCTTTGTTGGCCGATACTGATAGCGATGATGTGGCCGGTGCCTTGGAGGATGTCGATGCGCTGCTGAAAAGTTTTAATGCGCTCTTAACCTTGTCACGGCTGGAAAGCGGCGTCAGCACTTTGCGTGCGGCGCCGGTTCATGTCGCCACGCTGCTGGGTGAAATGCATGATCTATTCGCGCCGGTATTTGAAGATAAAGCGATGCAATTGACGCTTCTGACAGATAATGGCCCGGCAGTTTTCGGCGATGCCGGATTGCTGGCGCAAGCTTTGGTAAATGGTTTGGAAAATGTTTTGGCGCATGCCGCGATTACCGATAGCACGGTCGAACTGGCAAACGCATTTATTGGCGACGAAGTGATGATTTCCATTGCCGATGCCGGCGCCGGAATTGCCGCCGATAAACGCGCTGCAGCGGTCGAGCGTTTTGTGCAGTTGGATGAAAGTCGCGCGCAAGGCGGCAGCGGCCTCGGTCTATCTCTGATAAAGGCGATTGTCGCGCATCATGATGGGCGTTTGGCTTTGAGTGACAATAGACCCGGCTTGAGGGTGGAGATTTATCTGCCCGTTAAAGGTGGCTGATGAGCGCCTTGTTTGAAAAGCTGCCTGATTTTCACCCGCTTGATGTGGCGCGATCCGATTTGCTGCTGGAAGATTTGCAAGCCATAGAGGCGGTTGCGCCATTGGTTTCCAAGCATAGGCATTTCTTCGCTTGGCTGGTTGAAGGCAGTCCTTTTTTGGCGCGGCTTATGCGCCGTTATCCGGATGTGTTGCAGGCGCTGCAAAAGCAAGCAGTGGAAGATTATTTGGATGATGTTTTCGCTGCACTGGAACATGATATGGCGGCGGCAACAGATAAAGGCGCGGTCATGGGATTACTGCGCCACGCGCGCAACCGCGCCGCATTAAGCATTGCATTGGCGGATATTGCCGATATTTGGGACGTCGAAACCGTGACCAAATATTTATCGCGCCTGGCCGATTTGGCGGTTCGCTTGAGCCTGGATTTCTTGCTGCAAGAGGCCGTCAATCAGCGGCAATTAAAGGCTTTTTCGCGTGACGGTTTGGTGGTGTTGGCGCTGGGCAAGCATGGCGGAGAAGAACTTAATTATTCGTCCGATATTGATTTCGTCGTTTATTACACGCCCGATGCCTTGCCTTTGGCAGATGGCCAAGATACGCGAAAATTCCATATTAAACTGGTGCAGGATTTAACCGCGCTTTTACAAAATGTAACGGCAGAGGGGTTTGTGTTTCGGGTTGATTTGCGCTTACGGCCCGACCCCGGCGCGACGCCGGTCACTGTCTCGGTCGATGCCGCGCTCGGCTATTATGAGAGCATGGGTCAGAATTGGGAGCGTGCGGTTTATATTAAAGCGCGCCCGATTGCCGGTGATTTGAAAGCCGGTGAAAAATTCTTGCAAGATTTGCAGCCCTATATTTGGCGGCGTTATTTTGACTTTGCGGCAATCGAAGATGTGCATTCGATGAAGCGGCAAATGCATGCTGTGCGCGGGCATGCCGAAATTGCCGCCGAGGGGCATAATTTGAAATTGGGTCGTGGCGGTATTCGCGAGATTGAGTTTTTCGTTCAGACGCAGCAATTAATCGCCGGTGGTCGCGATGAAGAGCTACGCGGACGGCGCACGGTCGATATGCTGAATATGCTGGCTGCCAAAGATTGGATTACGGCGGCGACCGCGACGACACTGACGGCGTCTTATTATTTCTTGCGGCGTATGGAGCATCGCTTGCAAATGCGACTGGATGAGCAAACCCAAACCTTGCCGAAAGATGCACAGGGCTTTGCCGGATTTGCCCGCTTTGCCGGATATGCCTCGGCTGATGCTTTTGCCGAAGCGTTTAAAACGCATTTGCGCAGTGTCACGGCAGAATATGCGCAATTATTTGAGCAGGCAGAAAGCCTGTCCGGCGAACAAGGCAATTTGGTTTTCACCGGCGGTGAAGACGATCCGGAGACTTTACAGACCTTATCGGCGATGGGGTTTGAGAGACCGGCGGATATTTCTGCCATTATTCGAGGCTGGCATGCCGGACGTATGGCGGCGACGCGCAGTGCGCGGGCGCGCGAAATATTGACCCGCTTGCAACCGGTTTTATTGCGCAAGCTGGCCGAGGCACGCCATCCGGATAATGGCTTTATTCGTTTCGATCGATTTTTGGCAACGCTGCCGGCCGGTGTGCAGATTTTTTCCATGTTTCAATCCAACCCGCATTTATTGAATTTGCTGGTCGATATTATTAATACGGCGCCGCGTCTGGCGGCCTTTCTGGCGGCCAATTCGGCGCTTATGGATGCGCTGGTGCAACCGGTCAATCAATTGGCAGATACGCCGGATTGGCCATTGCATGACTTCGAGGCATCGATGGATAGCGTGCGCCGTCACCTGCATGAAGAGCAGTTTCGTATTGGCACACGCACATTGGCCGACCCGATTATGGCACTAGCCTATGGCGAAGATTATAGCCGCTTGGCCGAGCGTGCCATTGAGGCTCTTTATGCGGCGACCATGGCTGAGATGCAGCGTCAATATGGCGATCTGCCGGATGCCGAAATACTGGTTTTGGGGCTTGGCAAATTGGGCAGTGGTGAAATGACATTGCAATCGGATTTGGATTTGATTTTCATTTGCGAGTGCGCCGATTTTGACGCTGTGTCGGATGGGCCGAAATCGCTGGATGCGCCGCGCTGGTTTTCTCGCGCCGCGCGGCTTTTGGTCAGCGCGTTATCAGCCCCGACAACTGAGGGTGGCTTGTTTGAGGTCGATACGCGTTTGCGCCCTTCCGGCAATGCCGGAGCGCTGGTGACACGTCTGTCGAGCTTCCAAGATTACCAGCGCGATAAAGCATGGAGCTGGGAGCATATGGCATTGACCCGCGCGCGCATTTTGGCCGGACCGCATGAAGGAAAAGAAGGCGGATTAAAAGAGAAAGTGCTTGCGGTGATTGACGATATTTTGACCGCCGGTCGCGATGCGAGCGCTCTGGCTGATGATGTCAACGCAATGCGGGGTCGATTGAGAGAGCATCAAAAACAAAGCGGGCCGTTTGATATTCGCCGCGGCGATGGCGGCTTGGTTGATATTGAGTTCATCGCGCAAAGTTTGCAGCTCATGCAAGCCGCGAGGCGCAAGCAGCTTATCGGGCCGCAGCCCTTGCCACGTCTGTTGGATAATTTATTGGCCGCGAATGCGCTGGAATCGGAGGCGCATAAAGCGCTCTCAGAAGCGGCAAATTGCTTTTTGAGCTTGCGACAAATTGCCAGCCTGGCATTGGAAGATGATGAGAGCGATCCACCTATCGCCATTCGCAATTTATTGCTGGAAGCAATGAACGAGCCTGATTTGCCGCGCTTATTGGACCGTATTGCAGGCCATCGACAGCAGGTTGACGCGGTTTATTGCAGCACGATGGCGCGCTTGCATTTGATGCGAAGTGATTGACCGGAAAAAGTCTATCACCTAGGTTTATTGGCAGATTTGGGAGTGAAACATGAATTTTGATTTTTCTGACGACCAGAAAATGCTGAAAGATCAGGCGCGCAAATTCCTCGAGGATAAATGCAGCTTTGATGATGTGCGGACAATTCTGGAAAGCGATGACAGTCACCATGATGGTGTTTGGAACGGTCTGTGCGAGCTGGGTTTTGCCGGTGCCGCTATTCCTGAAGAATTTGGCGGATTGGGCCTTGGCGCGCTTGAGCTTTGCGTGATTGCGGAAGAGCTTGGCCGTGCTGCTGCGCCGGTGCCGTTCTCATCTTCCATTTATATGTTTGCCGAAGCGTTGAAGCTGGCCGGTTCTGATGAGCAAAAAGCCGCTTGGCTGCCGCAAATCGCAACCGGTGAAATTATCGGCACGGTTGCCGCAGCCGAGGGTACGCAAGCACCATCGCCGCGCACAGTGAAAGCAAGTTTTTCCGGCGGCAAATTAAGCGGCCGGAAATTACCGGTCGCCGATGGCGAAACCGCTTCAGTTGCCGTGGTGCTTGCCAATACGGGCGGCACTGGCGAGCAAGCTTTGTCACTGGTTTTGGTTGACCTCAATCAGGATGGCGTCACCCGCTCTGCAGTTGATACGATTGACCCGACACGCGGCCACGCAGAAATTAATTTCGACAATGCCGAAGCCAGCCTGTTGGGCGGCGAGGGCGAAGGTTGGGCTTTGATGAACCGGGTCGAAGCCGGTGCTGCTGTGCTCATGGCCTTTGAGCAGGTCGGCGGCGCAGAAGCGGCGCTCAACATGGCGAAAGAATATTCTTTGGACCGCTATGCTTTCGGTCGTCAAATCGGTTCATATCAGGCGATCAAACACCGCCTCGCCGATATGTATGTGAAGCTGGAACTGGCGCGTTCTAACGCTTATTATGGCGCGATGATTTTGTCAGAAGACGGTGCCGAGCTTGAATTGGCGGCCGCATCAGCGCGTATTTCAGCCACAGAAGCCTATCGCTTCGCGGCGCAAGAATGCATCCAAGTGCATGGCGGTATCGGCTTTACATGGGAAGCCAATCCGCAATTTCATTATCGTCGGTCAAAACTATTGGCGCTTGCCTTGGGCAGTGCCAGCCGGTGGAAAGACAGGCTCGTTGCCGAGCTTGAAAAAAGTAACGTGGCTTGATGCAGCACATTTCGTGTCAGCTAGCATATGAACAAGTGATCATCAGGAAGGACAGTTAAAATGGATTTTAACGATACCCCCGAAGAAGCAAAATTCCGTGCCGAAGTGCGCGCATGGCTGAGTGCCAATGCCAAGCCAAAAGACCCGAGCAAAATAAAAGCCGGCGTCTCAGCCAAACCGGAATCAGAGCGTTTGGCCCGGGCCAAAGAATGGCAGGCGAAAAAAGCCGAAGCCGGTTATGCAGCCATTACATGGCCAACCGAATATGGCGGTCTTGGCGGCACACCGATTCAGTCGGTGATTTATAGCCAAGAGGAAGCAGCCTATGACGTGCCCGGCGGTTTCTTTGAAATCGGCCTCGGTATGTGCATCCCGACCATGATGAAATGGGCGACCAAAGAGCAATGCGACCGCTATGTGAAACCGGCGCTTTATGGTGAAGAAATTTGGTGCCAGCTTTTCTCGGAACCGGCAGCCGGTTCTGACGTAGCGGGCCTGCGCACAAAATGCGAAAAAGACGGCGATGAATGGGTCATTAACGGCCAAAAAGTTTGGACGTCAGGTGCGCATTTTTGCGATTACGGCATCATTGTCACTCGCTCAGACCCGACTGTGCCGAAGCATAAAGGTTTGACCTTTTTCTTCCTCGACATGAAAACACCGGGTATTGAAATTCGCCCGATTAAGCAAATGTCAGGCGGCTCCGGCTTTAATGAAGTGTTCTTTAATGATGTGCGCGTGCCCGATAGCCAGCGTCTCGGCGATGTCGGCGAAGGCTGGAAAGTGTCGTTGACGACGCTGATGAATGAGCGTCTCGCTATCGGCCAAGGCAGCGGTGTTGACCATGCTGAATTGTTGAAACTGGCACGTGACACGGAATTGGAAAACGGTCCGGCAATTAAGGACTCGAATGTTCGTGAAAAACTGGCCGATTGGTATGTGCAGTCGCAAGGTCTGAAATATACCAAATTCCGCACGCTAACCGCTTTGTCAAAAGGGCAAGTGCCGGGGCCTGAAAGTTCAATCGGTAAAATCGTATCGGGTCCGAAAATGCAGGATTTGGCGAGTTTCGCGATGGATATTCAAGGCCAAGGTGGCATCCTGCAGGACACGGAAGAAAGCCCGATGGCCGGTGCCTTCCAGAACCAGTGGATTGGTGCAGCCGGTTATCGTATTGCCGGTGGTACGGATGAAATTTTGCGCAATATCGTATCCGAGCAAGTGCTTGGCTTGCCGCAAGATATTCGCGTCGATAAAAACGTGCCGTTCAATGAATTGCCCGGCGCCGGCAGCAAGAAGTAAGAGTGCCGGCAGCAAGAAGTAATTTTGCGCTGTTAGAAATCTGAAAGCCTGCGGGGAAAACCTCGCGGGCTTTTTCTTGCTCATTTGGCTTAAAAAGGCGAAAAAGGCGCGATGAGTTTGACTGCGCCAGATATTCGCTTTTCCGTCGCACCGATGATGGATTGGACCGATCGCCATGACCGCTTTTTCTTGCGGCTGATGTCGAAACGTGCGCGATTATATACTGAAATGGTGACAGCCGATGCTGTCCGCTTTGGCGACCGCGATAAATTGCTGGCCTTTAATGAGGAAGAGCACCCTCTGGCTTTGCAATTGGGCGGCAGCGAGCCGTCCGCTTTGGCGGAAGCGGCTAAAGTCGGTGAGGATTGGGGTTATGATGAAATAAACCTCAATGTCGGTTGCCCGTCTGACCGCGTCCAATCGGGGCAGTTCGGTGCTTGCCTTATGCAGACGCCTGATTTGGTCGCCGAATGTGTGGCCAGCATGCGCGCCGCCGTGTCTATTCCGGTAACGGTCAAAAGCCGCATCGGGGTTGATGAGCAAGACCCGCATGAGGCGTTGTTCACACTGGTTGAAAAATGCAAAAGCGCTGGCGTGAGCCATTTTATTGTGCATGCGCGCAAGGCGTGGCTGGAGGGGCTAAGCCCGAAAGAAAACCGCGATATCCCGCCGCTCGATTATCCGCTGGTCTATCAGTTAAAGGCGGCGCATCCCGATTTGCTGATTTCGATTAATGGCGGCATTGAAACGCTTGAAGAATGTCACGCGCATGTTGAAAAAACCGATGGCGTGATGCTGGGCCGTGCGCCGTATAAAAACCCGTATCTTTTGGCTGATGTCGATCGGCATTTATTTGGCCATGAAAGTTTGCCGCCCAGCCGTGCCGAGGTGGTTGAGCAACTTATTCCTTATGCTGAGAATTTGGTTGCCCAAGGCACACCGCTACATGCGTTGACGCGCCATGTTATGGGGCTGTTTCAAGGCTTGCCGGGTGGCCGTTTATGGCGGCGGCATTTAAGTGAAAACGCGCCACGCCGCGGCGATGACCCGCAAGTTTTGCGCGAGGCTTTGGCATTGGTTCAAGAACAAGAAGCGCGCGCGCAAGAGCTGCAAGCCGCCAAACAGGGGGCAGGTTAATGGAAACCGAATTACTGATTTTGGCGGCGGTTTTACTGATCGCCGGTTTTGCCTCCGGCATTGTCGCCGGTCTCTTGGGTGTTGGCGGCGGCATGATATTGGTGCCGGTCTTGTTTCAAACATTTCTGTTTTTTGACCTGCCGGCGCATTTGCAAATCCACATGGCGGTTGCCACTTCCATGGCGATTATCTGCTTCACCGGTTCTTTATCAGCGCGCAGTCATTATAAGCGCGGCGCGGTTGATATGGATGTGGTGAAAAGCTGGGGCTTGTTTATCGCATTTGGCGCATTGACCGGTGCCGTGGCGGCCAGATTTATTGCACCCGCCGGATTGAAAATCATTTTTGCAACATTGGCGCTGAGCATGGCGGCGCGCATGTTATTGAATAAAAATCCGGGCGAGGCGGGCGATGCGACGATTGGCGTTGGTTTGCAAAAAGCGCTGGCTTCGCTGGTCGGTTTCTTTTCCGCATTAATGGGAATTGGCGGTGGCACTTTATCCGTGCCGCTTCTCAATGCGTCAGGGCGCGATGTGCTGCGCGCTGTCGGCACCTCGTCGCTTTTCGGTATTTTTATCGCGGTTCCCGCCGCTATCGGGTTCATCATTGGCGGTTGGTCGCTGCCTGATTTGCCGGATTATGCGCTGGGCTATGTCAATTTCTTGGCGGTTATTGCGATTATTCCGACCAGCATGATGGCCGCGCCTTTAGGCGCACGCTTGGCGCACCGGCTGAGCAAAAAAACACTGAATGCGATTTTTGCCGGCTTTCTGATTGTCAGCGGCGGTAGAATGCTGGTGGCGATATTTATCTAAATTTTTTGGTCGTATTCGCCGACTTCCTCATAGGAAGACAGCAGGCCGTCAATCTCAGTAAATATGGCGCGCATGTTTTCTTCCGATGTCGGGCTTTCGACCACAACCACCAGTCCCGGTTTGTTGGAGGAGGCGCGCACCAGCCCCCATGTGCCATCTTCAACCGTTATGCGCACGCCGTTAACGGTAACAAGGTCGCGGATTTTTTGTCCGATAAGCGTCGCACCATCAGCCGCCAGTTTCTCAAAATGCGCAATGGCGCGGTCAACCACTTGGTATTTTTTCAAATCATCGCAATAGGGCGACATGGTCGGTGATCCGTAAGTGACCGGCAAAGAGCGGCGTAAATCAGCCATGCTTTGCCCTTCGGCGCGGTCCAGCATATCGCAAATGGCAATCGCCGTAACTATGCCGTCATCATATCCACGGCCAATTGGCGTATTGAAGAAATAGTGACCGGATTTTTCAAACCCGGCCAGTGCTCCTGTCTCATTGGTATGCCGCTTCATATAAGAGTGACCGGTTTTCCAATATTGGGTGGTGGCACCGGCTGCTTGCAATTCCGGATCGGTCATAAACAATCCGGTTGATTTCACATCGGCGATGAAAACTGCGCCCGGATATTGTTTGGCCAAATCGCGGCCGACCAGCACACCCATTTTATCGGCGAATATTTCTTCGCCTTCATTATCAACAACGCCGCAGCGATCGCCATCGCCATCAAAGGCAAAGCCGATATCGGCGCCGCTCTCCAGCACTTTGTCGCGCATGGCGTGCAGCATTTTCATATCTTCAGGATTGGGATTGTGATGCGGGAAGCTGTGGTCCAGCTCGCAATGCAGTTCAACAACATCGACCCCCAAGGCTTTCAATACATCCGGTGCAAACGCGCCTGCCGTGCCATTGCCGCAAGCCACCACTGCTTTCAATTTTCGCTTAAATGGCGCGCGGTCTGTCAGGTCGTCCTTATAGGCTTGCGCCACCCCTTCAACCCGCTCATAAGCGCCACCGGCACGCGCAATGCCCTTATTTTCCAACACCATATCGCGCAAGGCCGACATTTCGTCAGGTCCAAAGGTTAATGGCCGCGCCGCGCCCATTTTTACGCCGGTCCAGCCATTTTCATTATGGCTGGCCGTGACCATGGCAACGGCCGGTGCGTCGAGATGAAATTGTGCAAAATAGGCAGTGGGCGATAAAGCCAGGCCGATATCCAAAACTTTCACACCGGCACTCATCAGGCCGGTGGTCAGGGCAATTTTAATGCTTTGCGAATAGGAGCGAAAATCATGCCCAACGACAATGCGGGGCTGCTCGCTATCGCCCAGTAAATCAAACAATACATTGCCGAGACCGAAACCAAGCGCTTGCATGCCGGAGAGGTTAATCTCATCGGGAAACAGCCAGCGCGCATCATATTCACGAAACCCTGTTGGCTTGACCATAGCGGAGTTTTCAAACGCTTCTGTGTTCGGTTTCAAATCGGCGCGCGGCTTCGACAACATGGGAAGTTTCTCCTAGGCAATAAATTTCTCTGCTGATAGCAGATTTACCCTATCTGTAAAACCGCCTATAACCGCGCCATGAGTGCCGATGAAAAAAACCGGCAGGAGATTATCCGCCTGACGCTGAGCGACACGGCCATGCCTGATATTCAGATTGACGGCATGCCCGAATTTGCCGCCGGTTGGGTATGGCTGGCCGGTGCCGGACCGGGCGACCCCGGGCTGTTGACCTTGCATGCAGTGAATGCGCTGAAGCAGGCCGATAAAGTGGTTTATGACGCGCTGGTGTCAGAAGATATTTTGTCATTGGTGCGGCCGGAGGCGGAATTGTTTTATGCCGGTAAGCGCGGCGGTAAGCCCAGTTGGAACCAGCAAGATATTACCGACAAGCTGATTGATTTGGCGCGACAAGGGCATCGGGTATTACGGCTGAAAGGCGGCGATCCGTTTATTTTCGGGCGTGGCGGCGAGGAAGCACAATCATTGGTTGCGGCAGATATTCCGTTCCGCATCATTCCGGGTATTTCAGCGGGTGTTGGCGGTTTGGGCTATGCCGGTATTCCGGCGACGCATCGTGATGTCAATCATGCGGTGACTTTTGTGACCGGCCATTTGGCCGGCAAAGGCGAAGCGGAATTGCTGGATTGGGCTTCAATTGCCAAAGCCTCACCGGTGATTGTCATTTATATGGCGATGAGCCGCTTGGCAGTGATTGCCGATTTGCTGATGGCGGCAGGGCGCAAAGCTGATGAGCCGGTTGCGATTGTTACCCATGCGACCACGCCACAACAGCGCATTGCCACTGGCCGTTTGGCCGATGCTGCCAAGCTGGCCGAAGATAATGAATTACAACCGCCATCAATCATTGTTATCGGTGAAGTGGTCAATTTGGCCGAAACGCTGCATTGGTTTGGCCCACCCGCTTAGAGCGTTAAGCGGATTGACTGGCTTTCCATTGCGCCAAACGCTCCGGCAATTCTGCCAAAACAGCGCGTTTTTCATCATCTGAAAAGCCGGACCAGCTACCGATTTCCATCATTTTACGGCCACAGCCAATGCAAAAACCGGCGCGTGCAGAAACCGCACAAACGCGTTTGCAGGGTGATTTGGGGCTGTCGTTCTCGGTGCTCATAAAATCTTATTAACACATCATGACGGATGCGTCATTTTTTCCACATGGCGGCATTGATTCCGCCCCTTTATCGGTTAAATTCACCAATAAGATTATTGGAGGTCGTAATGGACATTGATTTTGCACCAGAAGATGAAGCTTTCCGTGCCGAAGTGCGCAGCTTTATCGAAGAGAATTATCCGAAGCACTTGGTCGGTGTCGACCGTGGGGAATTGAGCAAGGAAGATTTTCTTGCTTGGCATAAAATTCTCGCCAAAAAAGGTTGGGTTGCTCCAAGTTGGCCGGAAGAAGTCGGTGGCACCGGTTGGACGGTGACGCAGAAATATATTTGGAATGAAGAAAGCGCTTCATTCGGCACTATTCCGCCGCTGCCTTTCGGCGTCGCTATGCTGGGGCCGGTGATTTATACATTCGGCAATCAAGAGCAAAAAGATTGGGTTCTGCCGGGTATTTTGTCAGGTGAAACGTGGTGGTGTCAGGGCTATTCAGAACCGGGTGCCGGGTCTGACCTTGCCGGTTTGAAAACCAAAGCCGAACTGGATGGCGATGAATATGTCGTCAATGGTCACAAAATTTGGACCACTTTGGCACAGCATGCTGATTGGATGTTCTGCTTGGTGCGCACCGGTAATGAGGGCAAGCCGCAACAAGGCATTTCCTTCCTGCTGATTGATATGAACACGCCGGGCATTGAAGTGAAGCCGATTATCACCATTGATGGCGGCCATGAAGTGAATGAAGTATTCCTCACCGATGTTCGCGTTCCTGCCAAAAACTTGGTTGGTGAACAAGATAAAGGCTGGACCATTGCCAAGTTTCTGCTGGGTAATGAGCGTTCGGGTATTGCCGGTGTGGCGCGCTCGAAAAAAGCCATTGACCGTCTGCGCGATATTGCGCGGGCTGAATTGGAAGATGGCGCTCCGCTGCTTGACTCAGCTGATTTCTCCAAAAAAATCGCTGAATTGGAAGTCGACTTAACGGCGTTGGAATATACCGAGTTGCGGACATTGGCGTCGGAAAGTAAAGGCCAAGGGCCGGGACCGGAAAGTTCAATTCTGAAAATTAAAGGCACGGAAATCCAACAACGGATTACCGAGCTGACTATGGAAGCGGTCGGCAATTATGCGTCACCTTGGGTGCCGCAGCTTGACCGTGGTGACAATTATCTGTCAATTGGCCCGGATCATGCCGAAGCCGTTTCACAAAATTACTTTAACAATCGTAAGACCTCGATTTATGGCGGGTCCAACGAAATTCAGCGCAATATCATTGCCAAGATGGTTTTGGGCCTCTAGGCTTTTGCCGAAGCTCAAAGCGAATTTGAAGAGGAATTGAACAGTGGATTTTAGTTTTACCGAAGAACAAACCTTGCTCCGCAATATGGTGCAAAGCTTTGTGCAGGATAATTATGGCTTTGACGCGCGGATGAAAATCGTTCGCAGCGAAGAAGGCATGAGCCGCGAGATTTGGGGTCAGTTTGCTGAGCTGGGTCTGTTGGCGGCGCCGTTCTCAGAAGAATTGGGCGGCCTTGACGGTGGTCCGATTGAAACCATGGTTATCATGGAAGAGCTGGGCCGCGGTCTGGTTGTCGAGCCTTATTTGCCGACGATTGTTCTGTGCGGTGGTGTTTTGTCCCGTCATGGGTCGGCAGCGCAAAAAGACGCGCATCTGCCGGGCATTATCGGTGGTGAAGATATTTGGGCGCTGGCTTATTCAGAGCCGCAGAGCCGCTTTAACCCTGCTGATGTTCTGACCTCGGCTAAAGCCGATGGCGACGGTTATGTGCTGAACGGCACGAAAGCCGTTGTTGCCGCTGCGCCTTGGGCCAATAAGTTGATTGTTTCAGCTCGCATTTCAGGCGAGCAACGCGACAGTGCGGGCCTTGGTTTGTTCATTGTTGATAAATCAGCCGCCGGTGTTGCAACACAAGACTATCCGACTGTTGACGGCAATCGCGCCAGCGAAGTGACATTGGAAAATGTTGCCGTTGGTGCTGATGCGCTTATCGGCGATGCGGGTAACGGCTTGGCACTTCTTGAAGAAGCTTTGGATTTCGGTATTGGTGCGGTTTGCGCGGAAGCGATTGGCCACATGAAATGCCTGAATGATGCAACGGTTGAATATTGCAAAACCCGTAAGCAGTTCGGCGTGCCGATCGGTAGCTTCCAAGTTTTGCAACACCGTATGGTCGATATGTTCATGGAATATGAGCAGTCCGTTTCAATGACTTATATGGTCAATATGAAACTGGTTGAAGGCGAAGCTGAGCGTAAAAAAGCTGCTGCCGGTGCGAAAGTTCAAATCGGTAAATCAGGTCGTTTTGTCGGTCAAGAAGCTGTGCAATTGCATGGCGGTATGGGCATGACGGAAGAGCTGAATGTCGGCCATTACTTCAAGCGTCTGACGGTTATCGATACGCAATTCGGTAATGTTGACCATCATTTGAAGCGCTTTGCAGCCGCTTAAGGCTTGAGCCATGCTGGAATTTGACCAGCAGGGTCATATTGTAACCCTGACCATCAACCGGC
>CBFIIT010000017.1:0-31278 GCA_965662725.1 Alphaproteobacteria bacterium
TGCGGTATTTGCCGAGCCTGACCGCTGATGCCCGTGACCATGATGATGCGGTATTTGCCGAGCCTGACCCTGAGCATCAGGGTGGCTTTATTGTTTGGGTGGCGATTGCCGATGTGGCGGCTTATGTGACGCCGGGCAGTGAAATGGACCGCGAGGCCAGAAAGCGCGGCAATTCGGTCTATATGCCCGACCGTGTGGTACCGATGTTGCCCGAAAGACTGTCCAATAATCTGTGCTCTTTGCGCGAAAACGAAACGCGCCCTTGTATGGCGGTCAAAATGCATATTGCGGCTGATGGTAATAAACGCAGCCATCATTTCTATCGCGGTTTGATGCGCTCGGTTGCAAAGCTGAGCTATGCCGAAGCGCAGCAGGCTTTTGATGGCGATTGTCCGGCACCGTTTGCACATCTTAAGCAAGAAGTCTTGCAGCCGCTATGGCAGGCCTATCAAGCGATGAAGCTGGCCCGCGAACGGCGCCAACCTTTGCGCATCAATCGCCCCGAACGGCGCATTGAGATGAATGATAAAGGGCAGATTGAACGGATTTATCTGCCGCCATCTTTGGAAGCGCATAAGCTGATTGAAGAAATGATGGTGAGTGCCAATGTATGCGCCGCCGAAACGCTGGAAAAGCATAAGCGCACATTAATTTACCGCGTGCATGATACGCCGCCCGATGAACGTGTTCGCGCTCTGTCTGATTTTTTGCGCACGATGGGTGTCAAACTGAGCCTTGGCCAAACTTTGCTGCCGCAATTATTCAATGGGCTGATGCAGCAAACCGAAGATAAACCTTTCGCCCCCACTGTTTCTGAAGCGGTGCTGCGGACACAAGCGCAGGCGATTTATGATGTCGAGAATATCGGCCATTTCGGCCTTAATTTGGGGCGCTATGCACATTTCACCTCGCCCATTCGTCGTTATGCCGATTTAACCGTCCACCGCGCCCTCATCTCAGCATTAAAGGCCGGTAAAGACGGCCAAACTGATGAAGAAGCCGAAGCCCTGCCTGATATTGCCGAAGCCATATCGGCCACAGAGCGGCGCGCAATGATTGCCGAGCGCAGCGCCGGAGAGCGATATTTATCGGCCTATATGTCCAACCAAATCGGGCAAAATTTCAGCGCTCGCATTTCCGGCGTATCGCGAGCCGGATTATTTGTGACCCTGGATGATAGCGGCGCTGACGGCCTGATACCGATTTCACGACTTGGCGATGAACGGTTTTATGCCGATGAAAGCAATATGTTCATGACCGGCGGCACAACCGGAACGGTTTTTCGAATTGGTGAAAGCGTCGAAGTTGAGCTTGAAGAAGCGACCCCCTTGCAGGGCGGACTCTTGTTTTCATTGGTTGATGGTGGCACATATGGCGGCAAGCCCAAACGGGGGCCGAAAAAGCGCGGCGCCTTTCGTCGCGGCGGCCCGAAACGCACAAGAGGAAGACGCTCTCGATGACGATTGAAAACCTACTTATGGAAGAACGCAGTAAAAGCGCCGCCATTTGGAAAGGCATGCGAAAGCAATGCCCGCAATGCGGTGCCAAAACCCTATTCAGCAAATATCTGAAAGTCAGCGATAGCTGCTCCTCTTGCGGGTTAGATTTATCCGGTCACGAGGCCGATGATGCGCCGCCCTATTTCACAATCTTTATTGTCGGCCATGTGATTATTCCGGTCGCCTTGATTGTGGAGCGACTATATACACCGCCGCTTTATATCCATGCGATTATCTTTTGCATTTTGTCCGTGCTGGTCAGCATGATTTCCTTGCCGATTGTCAAAGGCGGCGTGGTGGGTCTGCAATGGGCATTGCGGATGCACGGATTTGCTCCCGAAAGCGAAGATGAGGCGGATGATGAGTAAGTATGGAACCACCCCGACCAGCCCCGGGGAATATCGTGAAGAGAACGCCAAAGCCGTGCGCCCGAAGGAAGCCGCGACCCTGATTGTGGTGCGGCAAGCCAAACAGCCGAAAATACTCATGGGTAAACGCGCTGCGACACATAAATTCATGCCGAATAAATTTGTCTTTCCGGGCGGTCGCCTTGACCTGATTGACCAGCGTTTGAGCGTGCCGAAAAATCTCAGCGCGCCGGTAATGAAACGCTTGCGTAAAGATATTAGAAAAGACGTGTCGGATAATAAATTACGCGGCTTGGCACTTGCCGCCATTCGTGAAACATATGAAGAAACCGGCCTGATTATCGGTCGGCAAAGCAACAAGCAACTGAAGACAAGCGATAAGGTTTGGCAAAGTTATTTTGACCATGGTGTCGAGCCGCCGCTGGACCAGATGGATTTCATTGCACGCGCAGTGACCCCGACTTATCGGACGCGGCGTTTCGATACGCGGTTTTTCATGGTCTATGATGATTTCATTCATACCGATCCGGAAGAAATGGCAAAAGCCAGTGGCGAATTGCTGGATTTGCATTGGCTTACCCTGCCCGCCGCCCGCAAACTTGACCTGCCGGCCATTACCCGCTCGGTGATTGATATGGTAGAAGCACGCATGCAATTTGACCGTAAAGCGCAATTGAAAAAACCGGCCCCCTATGTGCGCTTTGTCGATGGCAAATCGCTGGTGACTGAACTTTAGCGCGGTTTCGCGTAATCCGCGCCTGCCGCTTGACAAGCGTCGGGAAATGCCTATTTTCACGGCCACGCGCAAAGGGCGCACAAGATTCAAGGATTTGACCGATGGCAAAACCAACTACCGTTAAAATCAAGCTGGAAAGCACAGCAGGCACAGGTTTTTATTACGTAACCAAGAAAAATGCCCGCACCATGACCGAGAAAATGGTCGTGCGGAAATATGATCCGGTTGCCCGTAAACATGTGGAATTTAAAGAAAACAAAATCAAGTAAAGCAACTTGATGGTGTTCTCAAAAAGGCGTCCGAGGGGCGCCTTTTTTATTGCTCTATTGTTCTTTGTCGCAAACAACATAATTATCAGCCCATGCAGACTGACGAAGCTGAAATTCTGGCCTTAAAGGCACTGACCTATTTGGCCGGCATTGATGAGATGATGGATCGCTTTGCCGCGCTTTCCGGCATGGGGCCGAACGATATTTTGGAGCGCGCGCAAGACCCGGAAATGCTGGCCGGTGTGCTGGATTTTTTTCTGTTTGATGAAGCGCTGCTGACTGAGTTTTGCGAAGCGCATGAGATAAACCCCGAACATCCGGCGCAGGCGCGTTCTGCTCTGCCCGGCGGCGACCTGCCCAACTGGACCTAATGGGACCTGAACAGATAAGCGAGACGCGTATGAGTAAGATTGAACCGGAAATTATGAGCCAGTTGGAAGCACTGCAGCTTGACCCGTCACGGCCACTGATTATCAGCGATGCCGATGAAGTGCTGTTGAAGTTCATGCAACGGGTGGAAGTTTATCTCGATAGCATCGGGCTTTGGATTGACCTGCAAAATTTCGGCCTGACAAATAACATCAAATCAAAAGAGACCAATGAGCCGGTGAAAATCCCCAGTCTGATTGACGATTTCTTCGCCGCTGAAACGCCGAATATTGACGCTGCAGAGGGAGCCGCCGCATCGTTGAAGTCGCTGTCTGAAAAGGCGCAGATTATGGTGCTGACCAATTTACCGGCAGCGCATAAGCAAGCGCGTATCGATAATTTGAAGGGCCATGACATGGATTATCCGGTGGTCGTCAATAGCGGGCTGAAAGGCCCGGCGGTGAAATGGCTGGCGGATAAAGTTGACGGGCCGGTTTTCTTTCTTGACGACATACCGCACAATGTTAATTCGGTCGCGGAAGATGCGCCGGATGTGCATTGCATCCATTTTATTGCTGACCCGCGATTGCAAAAGCTGATTGATAAAGCCGATGGGGCCACTGCCCGTTTTGATACATGGGCCGAAACACATGACTGGATTGCCGCAAAAATCAACGCCCATTAGTGACACGCTGAGCGCGCTGTGTCGCGATTGCTTGCATGTTGAAACGGTTGACGCGCAAACATTGCGCTGCCCCGCCTGCCATTCACCGCGACTGGTTAAACACACTGAGCTGATGCAACTTGGTGTCGCGCATCTTGATTGTGATGCGTTTTATGCGGCAGTCGAAAAACGCGATAATCCGGAATTAAACGATAAGCCGGTGATTATTGGCGGCGGACGGCGCGGTGTCGTTTCCACCTGCTGCTATATTGCGCGTATTCACGGCGTCCATTCTGCCATGCCGATGTTTAAGGCGACCAAAGCCTGCCCTGACGCAGTTATCATTAAACCGGATATGGAGAAATATGGCCGCGTCGGGCGCGAAGTACGTGAATTGATGCGTGAATTAACACCTTTGGTCGAACCGCTATCGATTGATGAGGCGTTTATGGATTTACGCGGCACGGAGAGGCTGCATGGCGGCGCGGCTGCACAAAGCTTGATGAAACTTGTCAATCGTATCGAGCACGAGATTGGCATTACCGTTTCTATCGGCCTCAGTCACAATAAATTTCTCGCCAAACTGGCTTCAGATTTAAACAAACCGCGCGGGTTCTCAATCATTGGCGAGACGGAGACTTTAACGTTTCTGGCGACGCTGCCGGTTAGCGCCATTTGGGGTGTTGGCAAAGCCATGCAAGCACGCCTCGCGCGCGACGGTATTCGGCACGTGGCGCAATTACAAAAAATGGATGAAGCTGATTTGGCGCGCCGCTATGACTCCATGGGCTTGCGGTTGGCGCGTCTTGCACGCGGACAAGATAATCGCAAAATTATTCCGAGCGCAGCAGCCAAATCCATTTCCAGCGAGACCACATTTAACCAAGACTTAAGCGACGCCACAGCACTGGAAAAGCATCTCTGGCGACTGGCCGAGAAAACCGCCAAACGATGCAAGATAAAGGGCGTTGCCGGAAAGACCGTGGTTTTAAAAATGAAAGCTGACCGGCTGTCATCACTCAGCCGCAATGCCACCCTGCCCGACCCAACCCAATTAGCCGATGTGATGTTTGAAAAAGGCAAGCAAATGATGCAGCAAGTATTATCTGAACATCCGCGGCAAAAATTTCGCCTTATCGGCATTGGCGTATCGGGATTGGTCGATGATATATTGGCGGATCCGGTAGATTTGGCCGACCCTGATAAATCGCGGCGTAAAGCGGCCGAACAAGCAATGGACAGTCTGCGCGATAAGTTTGGTGATGGCAGCATTAAGAAAGGCCGCAGTTTATAATGTCGATAATGTCGCGTTAGCTTCTGCTGCGCATTGCCCTAAATATATGAGAGAAACTGATGAGCACGATTGACACAATTCTTGACCGGCAAGGCCTGACATTGCCCGAGGCGAAAGCCCCTTTGGGTGCTTATGTGCCATATGTGCAAAGCGGCAATTTGCTGATGATTTCAGGGCAAGGGCCGGTGGGCGCGAGCGGCGCGACCGTGACCGGCCAATTGGGCAGCGGGCTGGAAATTGAAGACGGCACACGAGCCGCGCAAATGGCAGGTCTGAACATTGTCGCGCAGCTTAAAGCGGCTCTGGATGGTGATTTCGACCGTTTGGTGCGGATTATCCGGTTAAACGGTTTCGTCAACTCAACGCCTGCATTTACCCATCATCCTGCGGTGATAAACGGTGCATCAGAACTGATGCATGACCTGTTTGGGGAACGCGGCGTGCATACGCGGATTGCGGTTGGTGTTGCCAGCCTGCCAATGAATTGGGCAGTGGAAATTGACGCGATTATCGAGGTCGCCGGATGAGCGATACGCCATCCGTTCAGTTAAAGGTTGTGTCAAGTCTCAGTGCGATTGCGGCGGAGGATTGGGATGCCTGCGCCAATCCGCCGAGCCAAACTTATAATCCGTTTTTGCGCCATGCCTTCTTAACGGCATTGGAAGAGAGCGGCTCGGCTGTATCTGAAACCGGTTGGCTGGGCCAGCATTTGGTGTTGGAAGATGCAGGTGGCATGGTACAGGCGGTGATGCCGCTTTATTTAAAGAACCACAGCCAAGGCGAATATATTTTCGATTATGGCTGGGCCGATGCGTTTCACCGCGCCGGTGGCGATTATTATCCGAAGCTGTTATGCGCCGTGCCTTTTACACCGGCCGGCGGACGGCGCTTATTGGTCCGCGACGGGCCAAATGCGGCCGGCTATGAGACCAGCCTTCTTGCCGGCAGCCTGACACTTCTCGACAAGCTGCAATCATCTTCATTGCATATAAATTTCCTACCCGAAGACAGTTGGCAACAGCTTGGCCAACAGGGTTTTTTGCAGCGCACTGACCAGCAATTTCATTGGATGAATGATGATTATAAGAGCTTTGATGATTTTCTCGATGCGCTGGCCTCGCGCAAGCGCAAAAACTTGCGCAAAGAACGCGCCAAAGCGTTGGAAAACGGCATTGAAGTGGAATGGCTGACCGGCAGCGATTTGACCGAAGCGCATTGGGACGCTTTCTTCCATTTCTATATTGATACCGGCCAGCGCAAATGGGGCACGCCTTATCTAACGCGCAGCTTTTTCTCGCAAATCAATGACGCCATGGCTGATGATATTTTATTGGTTATGGCTAAACGCGAAGGCCGATACATTGCCGGTGCGCTGAACTTTATCGGTGGCGATACGTTGTTCGGGCGCAATTGGGGTTGCATTGAAGACCATCCGTTTTTGCATTTTGAGCTTTGCTATTACCAAGCGATTGATTTTGCCATTGCGCGTGGCCTCAAACGGGTCGAGGCAGGCGCACAAGGGACCCATAAGCTGGCCCGCGGATATGTGCCACACCGAACTTATTCGGCCCATTATATAGCGCATGAGGGGCTGCGTGAGGCGGTTGGCAACTATCTTGAAAGCGAACGGCAATATGTGGACAATGATATTGCCGTTTTGAGCAATCACACGCCATTTAAGAAAGGCGAATTGGGGGAAGCAGAGAATGATTAAATTGGATGACGCTTACGACGAGAATAATATTTTCGCCAAAATCTTGCGCGGTGAGATACCCAATATCACCCTTTATGAAGACGATAAAACGCTGGCTTTTATGGATATCATGCCGCAAGCCGAAGGCCATTGTTTGGTCATTCCGAAAGAGCCTGCCGTGACTTTTCTTAACCTATCAGAAGCCGGGGCCGCCGCCGTTATGGCGACAGCCAGCAAAATTGCACCGGCAGTCGTCAAAGCGATGAATGCGCCGGGCTTTATGATGGTGCAGTTAAACAGTTCCTCTGCCGGTCAAACCGTGCCGCATTATCATATGCATATTCTGCCGCGCCATGAGGGGCTGGAATTGAAATTCCACGCCCGTGAGCCGGAAGATATGGCAGTGCTGAATGCAACGGCAGATAAAATTCGCGCCGAACTTTAAGGCTTAACTGACTTTCTCAGACGGCTTACCGGACTTCTTACCCGGCTTATCGTCCTTATATTTGAAAGTCAGCTTCTTATCCTTATCCAGATCGACAATCACCAAGCCACCGCCTTTCAGCTGGCCGAACAGCAATTCATCGGCCAATGGCTTTTTGATGTTTTCCTGAATGATGCGAGCCATAGGCCGCGCACCCATTTGCATGTCATAGCCTTCGTCAACCAGCCAATCCATGGCTTTCTTGGAAACCTCAATAATCACATTGCGGTCTGAAAGCTGCATTTCCAATTCGAGAATGAACTTCTCAACCACGCGCACCACAACTTCAGGCGGCAGATTTCCGAATGGCACCACAGAATCGAGGCGGTTACGAAACTCCGGCGTAAACATCCGATTAATCGCTTCCGTATCCTCGCCCTCGCGGCGCACACGACCAAAGCCTATCGGCTCTTTCGCCATATCCGACGCGCCGGCATTGGTTGTCATAATCAAAATGACATTGCGGAAATCAACCTTGCGGCCATTGGCATCGGTCAGGCTGCCATGGTCCATCACCTGCAGCAGCACATTGAACAAATCAGGATGCGCTTTTTCAATCTCATCCAGCAGCAACACGCAATGCGGGTTCTGATCAACACCATCGGTGAGCAAGCCACCTTGGTCGTATCCAACATAACCGGGAGGCGCCCCTAAGAGACGCGAGACAGTATGGCGTTCCATATATTCCGACATATCAAAGCGCAATAATTCAACGCCCATTGCCGAAGCTAATTGCCGCGCCACTTCGGTCTTGCCGACACCGGTAGGGCCGGAGAACAAATAGCTGCCAATCGGCTTTTCAGGCTCGCGCAATCCGGCGCGAGACAATTTGATGGAAGCCGCGAGAGCGGAAATCGCTTCGTCTTGTCCAAACACCACTCGCTTAAGCGTCACATCGAGACCTTTGAGCTTTTCCGTATCGTCTTTCGAAACGGTTTTTGGCGGTATCCGCGCCATCGTCGCAATCGTCGCTTCAATATCTTTGACGCTAACAGTCTTTTTGCGTTTGGAGGGCGGCAACAACATTTGCGATGCGCCAACCTCATCAATCACATCGATTGCCTTATCCGGCAATTTGCGGTCGGCCATATAGCGCGACGATAACTCTACCGCCGCCTTCAACGCATCATTGGTATAACGAATAGCGTGGAAGTCTTCAAAATAGGTTTTCAGACCTTGCAGAATTTTAATCGTATCCGGCACACTCGGCTCATTCACATCGATCTTTTGGAAGCGACGGGCCAGCGCACGGTCTTTCTCAAAATGCTGGCGGAACTCTTTATAAGTGGTTGAACCCATGCAACGCAGCGCGCCGCCTTGCAGCGCCGGTTTTAGAAGATTGGACGCATCCATCGCCCCGCCTGACGTCGCACCGGCACCGATAACGGTATGAATTTCATCAATGAAAAGAATAGCTTCCGGCATATCCTCAAGCTCAGACATGACCTGCTTCAAACGTTCTTCAAAGTCGCCGCGATAGCGCGTACCGGCCAGCAACACGCCCATATCCAGCGAGTATATGACATTGTCTTGCAGCACATCCGGCACATCGCCCTCAATGATTTTTCGGGCCAAGCCTTCGGCAATAGCGGTTTTACCTACACCCGGGTCACCGACCAGCAGCGGATTGTTTTTATTGCGGCGGCATAAAATTTGTATCGCCCGCGCCACTTCTTTTGAGCGGCCGATAAGCGGGTCAACTTTACCGTCGCGCGCCTTATCGTTCAGGTTTACGCAATAGGCTGCAAGCGCTTCACCATCGGCGACGCCGTGCCCTTCTTCGCCCAGTTCATTGGCTCCTTCGACCGAGCGCGTCTCGCTTTTGCCCGGTGTTTTGGCCACCCCATGCGAAATGAAATTAACTGCATCATAACGCGTCATTTCTTGCTCTTGCAGGAAGTAAGCGGCATGGCTTTCGCGCTCGGCAAACAGAGCCACCAAAACATTGGCACCTGTTACCTCATCGCGACCCGAGCTTTGCACATGGATGACTGCGCGCTGGATAACGCGCTGGAAACCGGCTGTCGGTTTGCAATCTTCATCATCATCAACCACCAAACCGGTCAATTCATTATCAATATAATTGCTCAGATTACCGCGCAATTGTTCGATATCGACCCCGCAAGCCTCCATCACCGCTATCGCATCCGGGTCTTCCGTCAATGCCAGCAGCAAATGTTCCAACGTCGAATATTCGTGGTTTCGGTCATTGGCCAATACCAATGCACGGTGTAACCCTTGTTCCAATTCTTTTGAAAATGCCGGCACGATAAGCTCCTTAAATCCAATCAGTCTTTTTCCATAGTGCATTGCAGCGGGTGATCATGCTGCCGTGCCAGATCCATAACCTGCGTTACTTTTGTTTCTGCAACTTCATATGTAAATACGCCACAAATACCGACCCCAGTTTGATGCACATGCAACATGATTTTGGTTGCATCTTCGGCACTCTTGGAAAAAAAGCGCTGCAAAACATAAACGACAAACTCCATCGGGGTGTAGTCATCGTTCAAAATAAGAACTTTATACATTGACGGCTTCTGCGTTTTGGTGCGCGTCAACGTAACCGTGCCGGTGCCTTCACCGTCATTCCCGTCCGTTTTTTTATCCTGCATGTTCATAAAAAAAGTCATCATCCATATGTTACTCAAGTAACGGCATTTGCATCAAGGTTACTCTTGTTAACTATGTAATCGGCAGCGTTCCCAAAACAACCACATAGCGTTAAACTCCATTTGTTATGGGCGATTCACGAGTATTGGTTTTGCGGTTTTCATTTGCGCTAAGCGTATGTTTATGCGTGCTTTTTCCGGTTGAAAGCCGATCTGCACCATTCTCTTCCATTGTCATTGACGCGACAACCGGGCGCACTTTGCACCAATATCGCGCCAGTCAACAGCGCTATCCGGCCAGCCTCGCAAAGATGATGACCGTCTATATGATGCTCGATGAAATCGAAAATGGTCGCATAAAGCCAACCACCAAGATTCGGATATCGCGCAAAGCGGCGCGGCAACCGGCCAGTAAATTGGGGCTTCGGGCGGGCCAAAGCATAAACGCGCAAACCGCCATTCACGCGCTAATCATAAAATCGGCCAATGATGTCGCTACCGCAATTGCTGAGCATATTTCCGGTTCAGAAGAAAAATTTGCTCGCCGCATGACCGGCAAAGCGCGCCAGCTTGGCTTGTATGATACGCGCTTTACCAATGCGTCGGGGCTGTATCATTGGCGACAGCAAACAACAGCGCGCGACATGGCACGGCTGGCTAATTTGCTGCTGGAGCGGTTTCCGCATTTTGAGGCTTTATGGCGCAGTCGTGAATTTAAATATAAGGGCAGGACCTATACCAGCCATAATCACCTACTAACCCGCCTGTATGGCACGATGGGCATGAAAACCGGCTATATTCGCGCCTCCGGCTATAATATCGCAACCGCTGTTCAGCGCGATGACAAACGGATTATCGTCGTTATTTTGGGCGGCTCGTCGCCGCAAGCGCGTGACCGCCATGTAACTTCATTGGCCGAACGCAGTCTTGCCCGCGCCTCGGTGTTTGCCGGTTATGATATTGAAAAGAAGAAGCTGGAAACGGCCTCTGATTGGCTGATGAAACCGCCGGAAAAATTGGTTTTGAAATCTGACCCTGACAGTTCCGGTGGCCGCGATTGGGAAATTCAGGTCGGGGCTTTTTCTGCCTCCAATCATGCGGAGAGCCAAATAAAAAGGGTGCAACGCGTGCTTGGCACACAATTGAGCCAAGCCAAGGCGCATACGGAAAAGATTGAACGCAATGGCAGGCGGTTTTATCGCGCGCGCTTTGCCAATTTATCGGAACCACAAGCCTATGCTCTGTGTGACAAGTTGCGCAATGTGACACCGAATTGCATGCCGATTGCGCCTTAATCTTTCAATAAAAAATCGCGCGCTTCATTGAGCCGTGCCGCCAACCAATCAGAGCCACCTTGATCAGGATGGTTTTTGACAATCAACGTTTTATAAGCCGCTTCAATGTCTGCCGCATTCGCCCCGTCTTCGAGGCCGAGAATATCCAACGCTTCAGCGCGGGTCATTTTCGAAGCCGAGCCTTGCTGTGGCGCATTGCCGGTTTGTTTAATCTGACGAGCCAGCAAATAAGCGCGCATACCCCATAGGGCCAGCGCGCCTGCCGGTGCTGCCAACCCGTATCGACCGGACAAAACAAATATCACCAGCGCTATGGCGGCGACCAAAAAAACGCTGGAAATGGCAAATAATTTCAGATTGCGGGCGGTTGCGCGTCCAATCATCTGTAAAATCAGAAAGCCGATAACCAGCAGGCCAATGCCGAGAACCAAGTAACCCATCACTCAGCTTCTTCCGGCGCATTAACCGTATCAGTGGCCAAGCCGGGCAAATGCAGCGCCGACATCAGCGCCGCCAATTCAGCCCGCGCCGCGACATGGCTCATGGTCAAATTCATATTCGACTCTTCATCAGTCAAATCGAGCAGGGTTAAACCGGCCGGATACATTTCGCGAAAAATAACCCGTTCGGATAATCCGGGGGCCTCGCGAAAGCCGAGACGCCGCGATAATTCTTGCAATGCCTCTTCCAATCGCATGCGGTTTTTCGCGTGAATATGACTGGTCCGATTGCGCAGCACCACCCAATCAATCGCGCCGCCATCGGCTGCGACGCGTGCTTTGCGGCATGACCAAACTTTTTCGGCATAAATGCTCGGCGAGGTGATTTCCAGCGTCTCGGGGTCGACCTTGGCCAGCAAATCAAAATCGACAAAGCTTTCATTCATTGGCGTAATCAGTGTATCGGCAGCAGCATGGCCAAGCCGCGAGTAATAGCTATCAGCCCCCGGACAATCAATCACCACATAATCATTGCGACTGCGCAATTGACCCAAAGCTTGCACAAAAGCATTGCTCTCAGCTTTTTGCCGGTCTTCGAGACTGGAGCCGGTCGTCGGCTCCAACACCAGTTGATCGGGCATTGGCAAATCGCGCCGCCCCAACCAAGTGCGGCGATGCGTGATGTAATTGGTTAAGGACTTTTGGCGAATATCCAAATCCATCGCGCCGACAGACTTACCAGCGGCCAATAAAGAAGCGATAATATGCATCGAAACAGTGGTCTTGCCAGCGCCGCCCTTTTCATTGCCAATGACAATAACATGCGGCCCTTGCGAGGCATGAACGCCGATATCGGCTTCTTCAGGAATATAGTCGGACTCGTTTTCCAAAACTTTTCCTTCATTTTTAGGTCATTTGATTATAAACCCGATTCCGGAACAGGGTCACAATGTCTGAATAGACCCAAAGGACTTGAAAATGCGTTTATCGGGGAAAAAGCTGCTACTGACCGGCGCCAATGGTGGATTGGGCCGTGCTATTGCCGCTTATGCGCTGGCGGAAGGGGCTGAATTGGCTCTATGCGAGCGCACACAAGCACTGGCCGATGCGGCACAGGCGACAGCGGCGCATGATAAAACGCATGCGCTGGCGGCCGATTTAACCGATGAGCAAGCGGTTAAAAGCATGGTTGAAAGCGCGATTGATAAAATGTCCGGCCTGGATGGCGTCATTAACAATGCCGCGATGCTGGCTGATGATGACGGCATGCCTGCTGATACGCCGCTTGAAAGCTGGCAAGCTACGCTTGATGTCAATCTCACCGGCGCGTTTCTGGTTTATAAATATGCCCTGCCACATTTGGTGCAGCAGCAAAGCGGCAGTCTGGTGACTTTGTCATCCGTGGTCGCGCATAGCGCCTCTGCAGTGCCGCAAATCGCCTACACCACCAGCAAGGGCGCATTGGAAGCAATGACCCGTGAAATTGCCATGGCCCATGCGCGCGACAATATCCGCGCCAATTGTGTTGCCCCCGGGCCTGTTCTGACCGATCGCACAGCGCGTTACTTTGACAGTGCCGAAAAATGGCAAACACGCCGCCAGCATATTCCAATGGGACGGTTGGGACGGCCTGAAGAGATTGCCGCACTGGTCGGCTTTTTATTATCTGACGAAGCAGGCTGGCAAACCGGCGGTGTTTACCGCGCTGATGGCGGCATCTCCGCCTCTTATTTGGTCGATGACAGTCGCGGCGGTAGCGAGACACCCTAATGAGCCTGCCGGTTTTTCGAACCATTGCCGATATGCGCGCGCAAGTGGCTGCTTGGAAAGCAGACGGCTTACGCGTCGGCTTGGTTCCGACCATGGGTGCATTGCATCGCGGGCATTTATCGCTGGTCGAAGAGATAGCCGCGCATTGCGACCGCATTATCGTATCGATATTTGTCAATCCAACGCAATTTGCCGCGCATGAGGATTTGGATACTTATCCGCGCCATGAAGAAGCCGACCTGGCCGCACTTTCCACAACCAAGGCGGCTGTGGTTTTTGCTCCGAGCGCGGCGGAGATGTATCCGCAAGGTTTTGCCACTTCCATCAGCTTGCAAGGCCCAGCGCTTGGCCTTGAGACTGAAAACAGACCGCATTTCTTTGCCGGTGTTGCGCTTATCGTCAATAAATTACTCAGCCAAAGCCAAGCCGATGCTGCAATTTTCGGGGAAAAGGATTACCAGCAATTACTGGTTATCCGGCGTATGGTGGTTGACCTCGACCTGCCGGTAGAAATTCTCTCCGGCCCGATTATTCGCGAAACGGACGGGCTGGCCATGTCATCTCGCAATCAATATCTGAACGATATGCAGCGCCCGATTGCCGGACGTATGAACCGTGTTTTGAAGCAGCTGGCGGAAAGCACATTGCCGCATGCCGAAGCTGAAGCGAAAGCGCGACAAGCTCTCTTGGATGCGGGATTTAGCGGCGTTGATTATGCCACCATTCGCGATGCCGAAACGCTGTCCGTACCCGATGAAAATACCACGTCGCGTCGGGCGCTGATTGTTGCGCGGCTTGGTGATATTCGCTTATTGGATAATATGGCGGCGCGTTAAAGCAGGCCCAATTCAGCCAGCTCGCTGCGCAATTCTTCCGGCATTTCTTCGTCAATCTCGACATTATTCGGCGCATCAGCAGGGGCATCGGCAGGCGTTAAATATCGCCAGCCCTGAAATGGGCGTCGCGCCTGCAACCGTGTCATCACCAATTCAGGGTCGAGATGCAAATGGCAACGGCGAATACCCTGCCCATCGGTGAATTCTTCAATATCGGTAATTATCTGCCGCACCCGAATTTGCCGCTTAATCACCCAATAAATGGATCCACCTTCCAGCAAATCCGCCTGCCGCTTCGGCACCATGCGAGTGGTATGGAAAACCTTATTATAGGTTTTCTGCAAATGCGTTTGCCAGCTGACCAAATCTGAAATGTCATCAGCACCGACGCAAAGTTTAACAAGATGAACCGTCATGAGCGTGAGTTTAGAGCGACACGGCGCAAAATCCAGCGCGCTTATGGCGTGAAAATGCTGACCCGGTCAGAAGCTGTGAACAAGGCATAGAAACCGCCGCCAATCGCGCCACCAATCAACACAAAGCGCTCATCATTGGCGAAATAAGCCATTCTATGGCGACCGCCGCCCGGCATTTCGCCTTGCCGCTGCCAACGCTGGCCGACCAGCTTATTATGGCTGTCCAGCACTTGCCCCTTGGCCGGGCTAAAGCCACCGGCAAAATGCAAATCATTATCCAGCACACCCAGCGCGCCGCCGCTCACCGCTATCGGCAAGTCAGGCAAATTACGCCACTGACCGGTTTTGATGTTAAACGCTTGCACCGCCTTAACCGGACGCCCACGCGTGTTAATGCCACCGGCCAAAATAATTTCATTGCCGCGACGGGCCATGGCAGCAGCAGACACAGGCACCGGCATCGGGTTTTTCCAATTCGACCATTTGCCGGTCGCCGGATTGAAACTTTGCACCTGCGCCGCTTGCTGGCCAATGCCACCGAAAACAAACAGACGCTTGCCGTCAAAATAGCTGGCATGGTCGGCCCGCGGGCTTGGTAAATCACCAAGCTCCAACCAGACCGCCGTATCGGGTGCATACATCCAAAGCTCTGAGGAAAGCCGCGCTGTCGCATTATCACGCCCGCCGGTGACGAATACGCGACCGGTTCCGGCCGCTACCGAGAATTGAGAGATATTGACAGGCATTGGCGTCAGCGGCCGCCACCCATCGCCGATTAAATCATATTGCTCGAAAAAGCTGCGCAAGCCCTGCCCGACCTTGCCACTCATCACAAACAACTTGCCATCCATTTCGGCGGCAACCGCATTCGGCACTGCGGTCGGCAGGCGCGTGCCATCGCGCCACTCGGCCTGCGCGGCAAATGGCAAGAAAAGACATAGCAAAACGATGCGGATCGATTTCATAAACTCCCCTATAGCAGAGAATAGCGGCAATACCATGGCTTTATGTGGTTCAAAAAAGCAGCAGGGTCGCAAAACCCAAAAAGGCGAAAAAGCCGATAACATCCGTAACGGTTGTAACAAACACGCTGGAGGCAATAGCCGGATCAATGCCCATCCGGTCGAGGCTTATCGGTATCAAGATACCGGCCAGCGCGGCGACCACCAAATTGACAATCATCGCCGCCGCCAAAACAATGCCCAGCATCGGGTCGCCAAACCACAAAGCGCCGACTATGCCGGTGACAATGGCGAAGACAAAGCCGTTCAAAAAGCCGACCCCCAATTCGCGATAGACGACGCGCGCCGCATTGACCGGCAGCAATTCCTGCGTTGCCAGACCGCGCACGGTAATGGTCAGTGTTTGCGTGCCGGCATTGCCGCCCATAGAAGCAACAATCGGCATTAGAATGGCCAGTGCCACCATTTTCTCAATCGACGCGTCAAACAGGCCGATAACCAGAGAAGCGGCAATCGCCGTCAGTAGATTGAGGAACAACCAAGAGACGCGCCCGCGCGCCGCCTCCAGCACGCTGTCGGTCACCGCCTCATCGCCAACACCACCAAGGCGTAAAATATCTTCCCCGGCCTCTTCGGCAATCACTTCAAAAACATCATCCGCCGTAATCACGCCAATCAGCCTTTGGTCATCATCAACCACCGGTGCTGAGACCAAATTATAACGCTCAAACAAGCGCGCCACTTCTTCACGGTCAATCGCTGCCTCAATAACGGTGAAGTCATCATGCAAAAGCGTTTCCATGGCGTGTGGACGTTGCGCCCGCAATATCTCAGCCAAATGCACAACACCGACCGGCGTATGGGTCGGATCGGTGACATAAATTTCCAGAAAATCATCCGGCAAATCGGCCGTTTCGCGCAAATAATCAATCGTCTGCCCGACAGTCCAAAACGGTGGTACGGAAATAAATTCCGACTGCATCAAGCGACCGGCACTGTCCTCGGGAAAGTCCAGCGAGCGTTGAAGAACCAGCCGCTCGGTTTGCGGAATTTGTTCCAGCACTTCCTGCCGCTCGGCATCGTCCATATCTTCCAGAACAAATACCGCATCATCACTGTCGAGTTGCTGCACCGTGGCGACAACCGTGTCGGTATCGACAATATCGAGCACATCATCGCGAATGGCATCATCAAGCTCGGCAAAAACTTCCGGCGGCAAATCTGCACCAACCTGCTCAAGCAGGCTACGCCTCAAATCAGCCGGCAAAACGGTTATGATTTCGGCAATATCGGATTCGTGGCGGTTTTCCAGATCAGCCTTTAATGCCACGTCATCATCGGCCCGAATAAGCTCAATCAACGCCTCAAAAAGCTCCGGCGTCAGGCTTTCTGCCCCCAGATACTCGCCTTCCTGCGGCGTTTCGGTGCTGTTCTCCGACATATATCCAGACCTTGTTATTTGCACCGCACCCATAAAGCTTGTGTATGAAACAATTCTTAAAGTGACGCGGCAGGTTTCTCTTCTTACGATATAGGGGCTTATTCGATTCGTCCAAAAGGGGGGACATATGACTGACGTTCTTATCGCCACATTAGTGGTTTACTTGATACATATTATGCTGCCGGGCATGCTGGCTATGGTTCGCAAAGAACTGACAAATGACTATCTGGTCGGGCCGCGTGATGAAACAAAAGAAGTATCGGCAATCATTGGCCGCGCGCGCCGCGCCAGTGCCAATATGCAAGAAAGCCTATTGGTTTTCATGCCATTGGCTGTACTGGCAATTGCAACCGGCGGACCGGTGGCTGAAACGGCAACGATTTGGCTGGGCCTGCGTATCGCCTATCTGGTGTCTTATCTGATGGGTGTTTCTTACTTCCGCACGCTTATCTGGTTTGCTTCCGTTATCTGCTTGGCACTGATGGCGCTTGCGCTGGTTTAATTACCAGTCAAATTCGTCCATATGGTCGGCGAAGAATTCTTCTTCGTCATAAAACCATTCAGCGTCAAAAACCGGATTGGGTTTCGGTTTACGCATGGAAATGACTTTACCGCCCTCGCCTTTTGGCAAGGGCGGTTTTTCATTTTTATCTTTTGTGTCGTCTGACTGTTTCATTCCACTTCATCCTCGTCTAAGCTATTTACGCAAAACAACAAAAGTCAGGTCAATATTAAGACCTGCGACAAAAAGGGCGAGGAAAAGCCATGAGTAAATTTTGGGTCAACTGGTTGAATATTTGGTGCTTCGGCTTGATTGTGTTTGGCGCGGTGCTGGCACTGGCGGCGATTGAAGGTTTTGAGGGCGGTGCGCGGCTTATGCTCACCTTACAAAACCCCGAAAAACCGCCGGTTTTCAATGATGTGGAGCGCTTTGCCTTTGGCCTTATCGGAGCCATTACAATTGGTTGGGGACTGACATTTTTCTACTTTTTCAGGGCCGCACAAGCCAGCCATCTCGGCGATAAAATGTATCGGCAAGCCTTTGTCATTCTGATTATTTGGAACCTGATAGATGGCTATATCAGCTACATAACCGGCTTTCAGATGAACATTATCAGCAATCTGATTTTATCGCTGGGGCTGATCATTCCACTTTATATGACCGGAAAGCTAAGCGGCTAGATACGCGCCGACCCATTATTCGGTTTGCGAGGCTTTGATTTTCGCCTGCAATTCAGCCTGCACTTTGGCAGTTAACGGAAAGCGCAACGCGATAATAATCGCCCCGATGAAAAACACCGCCGGTGCAATCGCATATAAGACCCGCAGCACAAGCAAATCATCAAACGCATTTTCTGACAGCAATTTGGCGTCGAAATTGGTGAATGACAATGCACGAATGGCCAGGAATGTGCCGAGCGCAGTGGAGATTTTTGCCGTCATGCTTGCAAACGCAATATAAGCTCCGGCACGTGCCTTGCCGGTCTCCGCCGTTTCGACATCAATCACATCGGCCAATATCGCCAAAGGCAGGAATTGCAAGCCGCCAAAACACGCCCCTTTGGCAATGAAAAAGACGACAAACAGCCAGTAATCATCGGCAGTGAAAAACATATTTATCGCTGAGATAATCGCTACGGTAATCAGCGTACCGGCAAAAGCGACATGCTTACCGATTTTGCGCCCCAGCCATAACCAGCCGGGCACCGCCGCCAAACCGGCAACAAAATAAATGAAATATAGCGTGCCGACCCCGTCAGCTTGAATGACCGACTTCATAAAGAACAAAGACAGCGCATTTCGAAATGCTTCAGCCAGCGTTACAATCAGCAAAAGGCCGATAACCATCCGCATCGGCTTATTGGCCCAAACCTTTTGCACCCCTTCCATGAAAGAGGCTTTTGACTCGTTTTCGGCTTTGGTGGGCGGCACTTCTTTCACAAACAGGCACAACAGCAACACCGCAATCGGCGTTGAAATGCAAATCGCCAAGGCCATGCCACGCATAATGGACGGGGTATCACCGGCCCCATATTGCTCGACCAGAAACGGAATAAACGCCGCCACCAATAAGCCAATAAGGGTAAATTGCTCGCGCCAAGCAGTGACCCGCGCGCGTTGATGATAATCCGGTGACAGCTCCGCCCCCCATGCGCCGTATGGCAGACCGACCAGCGTAGTGCCGATATACATACCGGCAATACACAGCAGCAAATAAACCGAATCCGCCCCTTCCATCGGCACGAATAGCAGCCAAATAGAACCACACAAAACCGGCACGCCGAGCAATATAAGCGGGCGCCGACGCCCAAATGGTGTACGCAAGCGATCGGATATCGTGCCGACCAGCGGGTCGGTAACGACATCGGATAATTTGGCAAGCAACAGCATTGTCGCCACTGCGGCCAGCGACACGCCGATTTCACCTGCATAAAATGCCGGTAGCCATATCGCAATCGGATAGCCGACCAACGCCAATGGCAAACCCAGCATTCCGTAAATCGATAATGTTGTTTTTGATAAAGCCACAGTATTCCCCCCAATTGGGCATAACTATGTCAGCCGTTCAGCGTCGATTCAATGGCATTCTTGCCTTGTATGATTCGAATTTTCAGCAAACCTCACGAAATAATATTACGCTAAAGAGCGCTTAACAGTTATTTAATTACGAAATAGTCAAAATCTGTCGGTTTTTGGTAGCAAGTCACTGGCCTTTGGGCGTCCAACCCTGCAAACTTTGGTCACTGCTGGTTGGGTCAGCAGAAAAACAAAAACGAGGAGGACCCAAACGATGGAAAACATCAAAACCATTGTAAACAATGTCACGGATGTATTTGTTGCGCTTTTGGCGCTTGCCATTGTGGCCAGCCTATTGGTCGGCCAATCAAATATGGCGTTTCTCGGCGATGTTGCCGGTAACATTACAGCGCTTGTTGCAACGCTTGGGGCAGCAGGCCTGCCCGGGCTTATTGCGCTCGGCATCATCTTGATGCTGTTCCGGCAAGACTAACCGGTAAACCCGGCAGCAAATAGAAAGAAGGAATGGACCATGGATAAAGTGAATGCTTACGCAAGCACATTAACCCGATTGTTTCTTCGTATTGCTGAAGTGGCAGGTGCCTTGGTGCTTGCCCTTTTGACAATCTATTTGCTGCTGGGTGATACGGCCGGCCCCTATATTGTGTCAGTCGCCGATAATGTTGCCGACTTTATCAGCAAAGTAACACCTGCTGCCGCGCTGGCGCTGGCGATAATTTTAGGCCTGCTGCATCTCATGCGGCGCGAGGGCGACAAGCCGAAAACTTCTTCCAAAAAGAAATAATGGTGCGACCGAGAAGACTCGAACTTCCACGGGTGTTACCCCACAGCGACCTCAACGCTGCGCGTCTACCAATTCCGCCACGGTCGCACGCGATAACCGGATAGTCAGTAGGCCTGTTAGCTAGCAAAATAATCGCTGTATAACAAGCGAGATAACCCTTAAATCCCGTCGCCATCGACATTCAAATGAATGCCGCATTCATCCTTATCGCTATCGGCCCAACGGCCTGAACGATAATCACCACCCTCTTCTACCTTATTGGTGCAGGGCATGCAGCCAATCGACAAATAGCCGTCTTTGACCAAGGGATGACGCGGTAAATTATGCTGCTCAATATAGGCTTTCAATTGCTCGAGATCCCAATTGGCCAGCGGATTGATTTTATAGCGACCATCGGTGTCTTTCTCGATGATTTGCATTTGCGCACGTGTGCCGGTTTGAAACCGCTTGCGGCCGGTAATCAGGGCATCAAACGGCGCAACCGCACGAGCCTGCGGGCGCACTTTGCGCAAATCGCAGCACGCATCCGTATCGCGCTGCCACAAGCCGCCTTTTGCGTCTTCCGCATCCAATTCACGCGGGTCCGGCCCAACCGTGCGCACATCCATAAGCCCCAGCTTGTCTTGCAAGCGGTCACGATAGCGCAAAGTCTCGCCAAAAAGCTTACCGGTATTCAGCATGATAACCGGAACTGTCGGGTCAATTTCTGAAATCATATGCAGCAAAATCACCGACTCCGCGCCAAAAGACGAAACAATGGTGATGCGGTCAACAAATTGCTCTTCAATCGCATGGCGCAAAATATCTTGCGCGCTCATGGTTTCATAAAGGGCGTTTAAATCGTTCAAAACCGGTGCTTCACTCGTCTGCACTGCCAAAGTGCTCATGCCAGCCAACCTTTCTCATCAATCACCTGATTGCTGTTATCAATCAGCGTTTTGAAATCCGCCCCTTCGGCACGCCAACCATCGCGTAAATCCGATAACTCGTTCAGGCGTTGCGCCCAACTTTCGGGATATTGTTCTTCCAGCTTGCTTTTCAAACGCCGCGCCAGACCGGGCGACTTACCGCCGGTTGACGCTGTCAGTAACATATCGCCACGACGAACAATCGCCGGCACATGAAAATCGCAAAGCGGCTTCACATCCTCAACATTAACCAGCGTTTTAACGGCCCGCGCCTGCGCGGTGAGCTGCTCTTGCAGCGCGTCTTCAATATTGGCGATATAGACCACGTGACAAGCTGCCAAATCGTCTTGCGTAGGCCAGACTTCAATCAATCTGTCACCCGCCAGCGTCACCATATCGGCCTCAGCATTCTCAGCATAAACGCGCACATATTCCGCACCCGCCGCATCAACCATTTGCAAACGGCGGCGCGCTTGCGGCCCACTGCCGACAACCGCAATGGTTAATTGGCTGACATCAAGGACAATCGGTAACATTTCTTATCTCCTTGCTCTTTATATGGGGCATCGCCGCCTATTTATCAATATTTATATGTGATTATTTTATATTTACATTTTATTTTGTTTTTATGATAGCGCGGTTCAATGGTAAAACCGAAACATGACGTCGAAACCGGAAATCATTTTCAGCGATAAACCCGTCGCCTATCCCGATGCGCTTACCTTTATGGAGCAGCGCGTGGCCAACATTATTGACGAAAAACAGCCGGAATGCTTGTGGTTTTTAGAGCATCCGCCGCTTTATACAGCAGGCACGAGTGCCAATCCGTCAGATTTATTACAGCATGACCGGTTTCCGGTCTATGACACCAAGCGCGGTGGTGAATATACTTATCACGGGCCTGGGCAACGGGTCGTTTATCTGATGCTTGACCTTAGAAAGCGTGGCCGCGATGTGCGCCGCTTTGTACAGCAGGCCGAAAACTGGGTGATACAAACGCTCGATGATTTCAATATCAAAGCGCATATCACTGAAGGGCGGGTTGGTGTTTGGGTGCCGCGGCCTGATAAAGGGCCGATGAAGGAAGATAAGATTGCCGCTATCGGTTTACGCATTCGCCGCTGGGTCAGCTTTCATGGCATCTCAATCAATGTTGAGCCGGAGCTTGAGCATTTCGGCGGCATTGTGCCATGTGGCATTACCGACCAAAGCGTCACCAGCATGGTAGATCTGGGATATCCGATTGCCATGGAAGAACTGGATAAAGCGCTGTTGGAAAACTTTGACGCGGCGTTTAATGCGCCTATTCAAACTCCAGCATAACGTCATCAACCGCCAGCTTATCACCGGCCGCACACAGCACCTTCTTAACCGTCGTATCTTTTTCGGCGCGCAGAATATTTTCCATCTTCATCGCCTCAACAACGGCCAGAGGTTCACCGGCTTTCACCGCCTGCCCCTCTTCTACCGCCACGGAAACGACAACACCCGGCATCGGGCAGATGAGCTCTTTATCGCTGGCTCCATCGGCCTTTTCAGGCATATAGGTCATCGCTGCTTGCGCTGCCAAACGGCGCACATAAACCTTCACCGCCGCACCGCGACCGGTCAGCGTATAGCCTTCCGCATGGCGGTCGACCGTCAGGCTAACGGGCTTGCCATTTACCGAACCGTAGAAAAACAAATCACCGGGCAACCAGTCACATTCCACGGCAATGTCAACGTCGTTCAACAAAACACCTTGGCTCGACTTGCTGGCGGTAAACACCAATTCGCCAACCTGCACAGACTGCTCGGTTTCCGGCGTAAACTGATGACCGGACAAAACTTGCGAGCTTTCAGAAGCGCGCATTTGCGTAATTTGCGACATGGTGAAACCGATAACCGCAAGCTCTTCCATCCGCGCACTATCAATCGGCGCGCCATCAAAGCCCTCAGGGTATTCTTCGTCGATAAAGGCCGTTGTCAACGCCCCTTCACGAAAACGCGGGTGCTGCATAATCGCACCGCAAAAATCAATATTATGGCGAATGCCATCAATGCGGAAATTATCCAACGCATCTGCCATCGCATCGGTCGCCGTCAAACGGTCCGGCGCATGCGTCACCAATTTGGCAATCATTGGATCATAGAAAATTGAAATTTCACCGCCTTCATAAACGCCGGTATCATTGCGCACGGTAATACCGTCTTGCACACCCTCTGCCGGTGGCCGATAGCGCGACAAGCGTCCGGTGGACGGCAAGAAACCACGATACGGGTCTTCCGCATAAACACGACTTTCAATCGCCCAGCCATTTAGCTGCACATCTTTTTGCGTCAATGTCAGCTTTTCACCGGCTGCAACATTGATCATCTGCTCGACCAAATCAATGCCGGTAATCAATTCGGTTACCGGATGCTCAACTTGCAAGCGTGTGTTCATTTCGAGAAAATAGAAATTCTTATCGCCATCAACAATAAATTCAACGGTGCCGGCGGAGCAATAATCCACTGCTTTTGCCAGCTTTACCGACTGCTCGCCCATCGCTTTGCGGGTCGCTTCGTCGAGGAACGGGCTCGGCGCTTCTTCAATCACTTTCTGGTTACGGCGCTGAATGGAACATTCGCGCTCACCCAAATAAATAACATTGCCGTGCTTATCGCCGAGAATTTGAATTTCAATATGGCGCGGCTGGGTAACGAATTTCTCAATAAAAATGCGGTCATCGCCAAAGCTGGCCGCCGCTTCATTTTTCGAAGACTGAAAGCCCTCGCGCGCATCATCATCATTCCACGCAATTCGCATGCCTTTACCGCCGCCACCGGCTGACGCTTTAATCATCACCGGATAGCCGATTTCATTGGAAATCTTAATCGCTTCATCCGCGTCCTCAATCAGCCCCATATGGCCGGGAACGGTGGAAACACCGGCTTCAGACGCCAATTTCTTCGACGTGATTTTATCGCCCATCGCTTCGATTGCACCGGCCGGTGGGCCGATAAAGGCGACGCTCGCCTTGTCCAACTCTTCAGCAAAGGCTTTGTTCTCAGACAAAAAGCCATAGCCCGGATGCACGGCTTGTGCGCCGGTTTGCTTTATCGCATCGAGAATTTTATCGATGACCAAATAGCTTTCCGCCGCCGCCGCGCCGCCAATATGCACTGCCTCATCGGCTTCGCGCACATGCAAAGCCAACGCGTCTGCGTCCGAATAAACGGCGACAGTCTTAATGCCCATAGCGCGCGCGGTTTTAATGACACGGCAGGCAATCTCGCCGCGATTTGCAATCAGAATTTTATCAAATTTTTTCATAATCTATAGCGGGATGTTATCGTGTTTTTTCCAAGGGTTCTCGAGCTTCTTTGAAGAGAGAAGCGCCAGCGCACGGGCCACGCGTCGGCGTGTATTATGCGGCTGGATAACCTCGTCAATATATCCGCGCTCGGCGGCAACAAACGGGTTTAAAAAGCGTTCTTCATATTGCGCGGTTTGCTCGGCAATTTCCTCTTCACTGGAATTGCGGAAAATAATCTCAACCGCGCCCTTGGCTCCCATCACCGCAATCTCGGCAGTCGGCCAGGCATAGTTAAAATCACCGCGCAAATGTTTCGACGCCATCACATCATACGCACCGCCATAGGCTTTGCGGGTGATGATGGTCACTTTTGGCACCGTCGCCTCGGCATAGGCAAACAGTAATTTCGCGCCATGCTTAATCAAACCGCCATATTCTTGGCTGGTGCCTGGCAAGAAGCCCGGCACATCGACAAAAGTAACAATCGGAATATCAAAGCAATCGCAAAAGCGAACGAAGCGCGCCGCCTTGCGACTGGCGTCACTATCCAAAACACCGGCCAATGTCATTGGCTGGTTGGCAACAAAACCGACAGTCTTGCCCTCCATCCGACCAAAACCTGTAATGACGTTTTTGGCGAAGTCTTTTTGAATTTCAAAAAAGTCGCCTTCATCGACAACCTTCTGCACCAATTCCATCATGTCATACGGCATATTGGGATTGTCAGGGACAAGCGTATCCAGCGATCGTTCCGTGCGGTCGCGCACATCAAAGCTTGGCTGTTCAGGCACGCCGGTGCGGTTTGATAGAGGCAAGAAGTCAATCAAGCGGCGTAGTTCAGCCAGCGCTTCCACATCATTATCATAGGCACCATCAGCGACCGATGATTTCGTGGTATGCACTTTCGCGCCACCCAATTCTTCTGCCGTTACTTCTTCATTGGTAACGGTCTTCACCACATCAGGGCCGGTTACAAACATGTAAGATGTGTTGCGCACCATGAAAATGAAATCGGTCAAAGCCGGGGAATACACATCACCACCGGCACATGGCCCCATAATCATGGTGATTTGCGGTATCACGCCCGACGCCATTGTGTTGCGTTGGAAAACTTCAGCATAGCCGCCCAGCGCGTCAACGCCTTCTTGAATGCGCGCGCCACCGGCATCCAAAATACCGATAATCGGCACGCCATTGCGCAAGGCCATGTCCTGCACCTTATTGATTTTCTTGGAATGCGCGCGGGAGAGAGAGCCACCAAATACGGTAAAGTCTTTTGCGAAAAGATATATCGGGCGTCCGTTAACCGTGCCCCAGCCTGTCACCACACCATCGCCCGGCACTTTATTGTCCTGCATGCCAAACTCTTGGCAGTCATGCTCGACAAACATATCAATCTCTTCGAAGCTGTCAGGGTCGAGCAGCAATTCAATCCGCTCGCGCGCGGTCAGCTTGCCGCGTCCGTGTTGCGCCTCAATTCTTTTTTCGCCACCGCCCAATCGTGCAACGCGGCGGCGCTCTTCAAGTTCTTCGACAATGTCTCGCACGTTCATCCTCCCAACGTGGCTATAGCGCTGATAAATACCCCGCTATCGTAGCGATTTCCAGTTCTATCTTTTGCAAGCGTGCTTGCGCTTCTTCATCAATGCCCCAATCTTCCATTTGTGCCAAATCATCAAGAAACGCCAATTCATAGGCTTGTTTTGGTGAAATACGCCCCTCATCCAACGCTATCGCCAAAATTGCGGAGCCGAGCAGTGCGGCTAAATGCGCCAATCCTGTCAGCTTAAACAAATCATCACCGGCCGCAGCAACAAAACGGGCATGGTTTTCTGCCGGCTGTTCAATCGGCAAAATGCCGGATGTGACATTAAACGAAATATCAAATCGCGTTCTGGCCCAATCCAAAACCGGATCCCAGCTTTCAGCCTGCTTTTGCACCAGCTTTTCAGGATGCTCTGCACGATAGCAGAGCAAATCCGACATGGCATAATCGGCATATGCCGCCGCCGTTTCCTGCGGCACTTCTGCCACTCTATCCAAGGCAGTTGAAACCAACCGCATAACCGGCATGGTGTAGCTGTTTATCTCTTCTTGCTGCGCCTCCCACTCATCGGCCACTAATTTGGCCAGCGCTGCGCCGGGCAAATGCATCGGCTTTTTCGCCGGTGTCTTTAATTCATGGCTATCGAGCATGATTGCGAATGCATCATCACGCGCTTCTATCGATACGGTTTTGTAAAATCGTTTGCTCATGCGCCGGTGAAATCAGCCAATAATGCTTTCAATTGTTCCGGCGTATCGGCAATCGCATCAGCGCCGGACTCTTCCAATTCATCAACTGTTTGATACCCCCAGCCGACGCCAATGGCTTGCGCGCCTGCGGCCTTGGCCATCATAATATCGAAACTCGTATCGCCGACCATGACTGATTGAGCTGCGGTAACACCGGTCTCACGCATCGCGTCCAGCATCAAATCCGGATTGGGTTTGCCGGGGCCGTCATCAGCACTTTTAAGCACCTGAAAATACCTGCGAATATTATAGGCATCGACCACCCGCTCCAATCCACGCCGCGACTTCATGGTAATAATGCCCATCAGCGTTTCATCCATGCCGCCCAATTCGACAATTTGCTCGCGCATTCCCTCAAACATCACTTGGCCGCGATCATCTTGCTGTACAAGCTGCTGATAAGTGTCACGATAAACATCCAGCATATTGATAATTTGATCGTCCGTTGCGTCAGGCGCATGGCGGCGCATCGCAACATCAACCGGCAGGCCGACCGCATAGAGAATATCGCGCCGCTCGGGAGACGGAAAATCGTGCGACTCCAGCGCCGCTTCCGTCGCGGTGATGATTGTTTGCTGACTGTCCACCAAAGTGCCGTCGCAATCGAACACAATCAAACGCATCAAAATTCCTCATCAAATGAGACATCGCCCTCGGTCATATCCAAGTTTAGCATATCCCATGTTTCAGCCATATGGCCGGTAAGCGGAGCCCGACACGACAAATTGCCGCCATCGGGATGTTGCATATTAATCGACCGAGCGTGCAAGTGAAGTTTTTTAGGCAAAATCCCGCCATAATCTTCATTCTCATTCTCGACCCGATATTTTCCATCGCCAACCAATGGATGCCCGATAGCCGAAGCATGGGCGCGGATTTGGTGCGTGCGTCCGGTTATCGGTCGAAACGCAACCCAGCAAAACCGCTGCCCGACGCGCGATACTTCCATAAAATCCGTATGAGCCTTCATCGCGTCCGGATCACCCTTTTCTACCGGTCTGACACGCTCACCACCATCGGCTGCAGCGCGTTTGGCCAGCGGCACGATAATATGACCACGTGACGGCCTAGGTACGCCATATACCAGAGCCCAGTAAATTTTTTCTGTCGCGCGATCGGCAAATTGACGGGTCAAAAATTGCGCCGCCTTACGATTGCGCGCCAGCACCAGCACACCCGAAGTGTCGCGGTCCAAGCGATGCACCAAACGTGGCGGTTCTGCCTCATCAAATTGCAAAGCCGGCAACGCGCCATCAATATGACGCACTGTCTTGCTGCCGCCCTGAACCGCCAAACCGGACGGTTTATTGAGCACAATTACTTGCTTGTCTTTATGGATAATCGCGGCGCGCAATTGCTCGACCAAATTATCCGGCACACTAACCGGCCGCTCTGATTTCGCAGCTCCTTGTGCCGGCACTTCCGGCGGCACGCGAATGATTTGCCCCTGCGCGACGCGTATCGCCGCCTTGGCACGTTTACCTTCAACCCGCACCAAACCGCGCCGCAGCAATTTTTCCAAACGTCCTTGGGTCAGTGCCGGAAAATGCTTTCGGAACCACCTATCAAGGCGCAAGCCGTCATCTTCGGGTTTTACTTTTATTTGTCGCACACCCGCCATTAGGAGGCCCGTAACGCCATAAAGCCGATAAGAAAGGCGATGACGCCGCCGATTAACGAGCCACCCAGATAAAGCGCCATGGCCGCCATATCGCGTTTTTCAATCAGCTGAAATAAATCCATTGAAAAAGCCGAGAAAGTGGTAAAGCCACCAAGCAGGCCGACCGCCAGAAACAGTCGCAGGGCCTCGCTTGCCGGCTGGCGCGTTAACCACCCAATCAGCAAGCCCATCAGCAGAGACCCCAAAATATTGACGCTCAGCGTTGCCCAAGGAAATCCCGAAGCCGTTTTCAGCCAAAGACCGACAAGATAGCGCCCGACGGCACCAAACGCACCGCCGACTGCCACCAATATGATTGCCTGTCCGCCCATAAACTCTCCTGTGCCGCACGCTAACATAAAAAAAGGCACGAAAACCGCGTTTCCGTGCCTTTATTTAAGATATGCTTGCGTTACGCAGTAGCGGCTGCCGCTACGGTTTCGCCGTCATCATCCACTTCAACCGGGCCGCTATCTTGGCCTTTGGCTTCCGGATCACGATCAACAAATTCAATCACCGCCATTGGCGCATTGTCACCAAAGCGGAAACCGGCTTTCAGAACCCGTGTATAGCCGCCTTGGCGGTCAGCATAACGTTCCGCCAGCGTATCAAATAATTTTTGCGCATATTTCTCTTCCGGCAATTGCGCATAAGCGCGACGACGGGCCGGCAAATCGCCTTTTTTGCCCAGCGTGATCAGCTTTTCGACAAACGGACGAAGCTCTTTTGCCTTTGGCAAAGTCGTCACGATTTGCTCGTGCTTAATCAGCGCAATCGCCATATTGCCCAGCATCGCTTTACGATGGCTGGCGGTACGATTTAGTTTGCGTCCTGCTTTTGCGTGGCGCATAACGGCACTCCTTTACGCTCTGTCGAGCCTTAGTAATTATCTTCGAACTTCTTAGCAAGCTCTTCGATGTTTTCCGGCGGCCAGTTCGGCACATCCATACCCAGATGCAAACCCATCTCGCCCAATACTTCTTTGATTTCGTTCAGCGATTTGCGACCGAAATTCGGTGTCCGCAGCATTTCGCCTTCTGACTTTTGAATCAAATCGCCGATATAAACGATATTGTCGTTTTTCAGGCAATTGGCAGAGCGCACAGAAAGCTCCAATTCGTCGACTTTTTTCAGCAATGCGGCTGAGAAGCCGGTCTCTTCAATGGCTGATGTGTCTTCAACCTGCACTTCCGGCTCTTCAAAGTTAATGAAGCTTTGCAGTTGGTCTTGCAGAATACGAGCAGACAAAGCCAGCGCATCTTCCGGTGTCACTGTGCCATTGGTCTCAATATCCATGGTCAGCTTGTCATAATCCAGCACTTGGCCTTCACGCGTGTTCTCAACATTGTAAGAGACACGGCGCACAGGGCTGTAAAGACTGTCGACCGGAATAACACCGATTGGCGCATCTTCGCTGCGGTTCTTTTCAGCCGGCACATAACCGGCACCGGTATTGACGGTAAATTCGAAGCGAACTTCAGCACCATCATCCAAAGTGCACAGCACCAAATCCGGATTGTGAATGGTCACACTGGCGTTTTCTTCCACGTCACCCGCGGTTACAACACCCGGCCCTTTTTTGCTCAAGGTCAAACGCTTCGGACCTTCCGCATCAGTGGATAGCGCCATTTGCTTAATGTTCAAAACAATGTCAGTCACATCTTCGCGCACACCGGCGATAGATGAAAACTCATGCAAAACGCCATCAATCTGCACGCCGGTTACAGCCGCACCCTGAATGGATGACAGCAGCACGCGACGCAAAGAATTGCCCAACGTCAGACCGAAACCGCGCTCAAGCGGTTCCGCAACAATGCGCGCTTCGCGGGTTTCATCATGGCCCGGAATAATATCGAGCTTGGTCGGCTTAATCAGTTCTTGCCAGTTCTTTTGGATCACAATGTCACCTCATAAATTAGTTTTAAGCAGCAGTCGGAAGCGGTCAGCAATCAAACGCGACGACGCTTCGGCGGACGGCAGCCATTATGCGGAATAGGCGTCACATCACGAATTGAGGTGATTGTGAAACCGGCAGCCTGCAGAGCACGCAAGGCACTCTCACGACCCGAACCCGGGCCGCGTACATTTACTTCAAGTGTTTTCACACCATGTTCCATCGCTTTGCGACCAGCATCTTCCGCTGCAACTTGAGCCGCATAAGGCGTCGATTTACGAGAGCCCTTAAACCCCATGGAACCGGCTGACGACCAGCTAATGGCGTTACCTTGCGCATCAGAAATGGTAATCAGCGTATTGTTGAAAGTCGAATTGACGTGCGCAACACCGGCGGTGATGTTTTTACGCTCGCGGCGACGAACTCGTGTCTTCTCTGTAGCCATCTGTCAGTCCCCTGCCTTACTTCTTCTTACCGGCGATTGCTTTAGCCGGACCCTTACGGGTACGGGCATTGGTATGTGTACGCTGACCGCGCACCGGCAGATTACGACGATGGCGCAGGCCACGGTAAATGCCCATATCCAGCAAACGCTTGATATTCATTGATGTTTCGCGACGCAAATCACCTTCAACCAGATAATCAGCATCAATCGTTTCACGAATTTGAATGACGTCAGCATCGCTCAATTCATTGACACGACGCTCAGCCGGAATACCGACTTTTTCGCAAATTTCCTTCGCTTTGGCGTCGCCGATCCCATGAATATAGGT
>CBFIIT010000018.1:0-30606 GCA_965662725.1 Alphaproteobacteria bacterium
GCCTGCGCAAGGCGGGCTAAACTTCGCTGCGCTCAGCAAGCCCTTTTAGCGTGGCAAAGCTCAGAACCCCCTGCCGGATTATTTATCCCCGACCAAGGCGTCCCTCCGTATCGCGGTAGGTAGCCCGAAGGCCTGCGCAAGGCGGGCTAAACGTCGCTGCGCTCAGCAAGCCCTTTTAGCGTGGCAAAGCTCAGAGCCACCTGCCGGATTATTTATCCCCGACCAAGGTGTTCCGCCCTATCGGGGTAGGTAACTAAACTTGCTCTGTGGCTTTTCATCAGCCTATACTCTTGGAAACAAGAAGAAGGGCAGGAAATGAAATTGTTCGTGGAAGCGATTTGGGAAGAAGACGGCGGATATTATCGCAGCAAAAGCAATGTGCCCGGCCTGCATATTGAAGCTCAGAGCCTTACCCAATTTGAAGATACAATGCTGGATGTGTTGCCTGACCTTTTGGCGGCGCAAGCTGGATGAAACCCTGCAAGCCAAAGTTATCTTGGCTCTTGAGAAATTGGCATATGGGCAATCACTTAATACGAAAAAACTACAAGATGGGCTCTCAGAGATAAAAATTCATGCCGGTGGTGGGTTGAGAATTTATTATGCAGAAGATGGTGAAGACATTGTTTTACTGTTCGGCGGCGGCGCAAAAGACAGTCAGTCGAGAGATATTGAAAACGCCCAAAGCCGCCTGAAAGACTATTTGACAAGAAAGGAACAAGGCGATGGCTAAACCAATGACACGCGATTACCGCGAAAGCATCCGAGAAGATTTGAAAATTGATTCGGCCTTTCGCAAAGAATTGCTGCTCGAGACCTTAAACTGTTTTCTTGAAGGTGATATCGAGACCGCGCGCGCGCTGTTTCGCAATTATATCAAAAGCGAATATGGCTATAAAAATCTCGCCGCTGCGACGGGGGTTTCGGAAAAAAGCTTGAACCGTATGTTTGGCCCAAAAGGCAATCCGACCTCGGCGAATTTTCTCAAAGTCGTGCAAGCGCTGTGCAAAAGCGAAGGTATAAAGCTGCGGGTGGTGGCCGAAAAAGCCTAACTCACCACTGCGTGAATATCTTTTAGCGTGCTCAAGAGTTGTTTCGCGTCTGACAGCGGCAGACAGCTTGGCGCGTCGCATAAAGCTTCGTCAGGTTTTGGGTGAAACTCGAGGAACACGCCATTGGCACCGGCCGCAATCGCCGACTTCGCCAGCACCGAAACACCTTCGCGGCGGCCACCGGTTGACGCGCCTGCTGTGCGCGGGTCAGCACCCGGCAATTGCACCGCATGAGTGGCGTCCATCGTCACCGGCACACCAAGTTTTTTCATTTCCGGAATACCCAGCATATCAACGACCAGATTATTATAGCCAAAGCTGGTGCCGCGATCGCACAGAATAATTTGCACATCAGGCGCGGCTTCGCGCGATTTCGAGATAATATTGGCACAATCCCAAGGGGCGAGAAACTGCGCCTTCTTGGCATGCAGCCAACCGCCATGCTTGGCGACCGCTTGCGCCGTGGCAACCACAAGGTCGGTCTGCCGCACGAGGAAAGCCGGAAGCTGCACAACTTCGGCAATTTCCGCCACGGCTTCGGCCTGCGCGGGCTCGTGCAAATCAGTAACCACCGGTACCCCATGCGCCGCTTTTACCGCGGCCAGCATCGGCAATCCGGCCTCAAAGCCCGGCCCGCGATATGACTTTATCGAAGAGCGATTGGCTTTATCCCAACTGGCTTTGAAAATATATGGCAGGTCAAGCTCGGCGCAGATGGCTTTTAACTCGGCGCAAACTTCCAACGCCAAACCTTCATCTTCCAGCACGTTCAACCCGGCCATGACGACCAGCTTTTCGCCATCGCCGATTTTAATGCCGTGATTTTTTAACTCGAGCGTATCCATTTTGACCTCTATACCAATCGGCTTTGCGTAAGCGCCGCCTCAATGAATGAGGCAAAAAGCGGATGCGGCGCAAATGGCCGCGACTTCAGTTCGGGGTGGAACTGCACACCAATATACCACGGATGCTCGGGTATCTCGACAATCTCCGGCAATACGCCATCGGGCGACACGCCTGAGAAAACCAGCCCTTGGCTTTCCAACACCTCGCGGAAACCCATATCAACTTCATAGCGGTGGCGGTGACGCTCGGAAATAACCCGCGTGCCGTAAATCTCTTCTACGCGGCTGCCCTCTTTCAGATAAGCCTCAAACGCGCCGAGCCGCATTGTACCGCCCATATCGCCATCAATGCCGCGCTTTTGCAGCGTCTCGCCATCGGCCCATTCAGTCATCAGACCGACCAGTTTCGTGCCCGTGCGACCAAACTCGCTGGACACGGCATCGCGAATTCCGGCCATATTGCGGGCCGCTTCCAGCACAGCCATTTGCATGCCATAGCAAATGCCGAAATACGGCACATTGCGGGTGCGGGCAAAATTAGCGGCGGCAATCTTGCCTTCTGCGCCGCGTTCGCCAAAGCCGCCCGGCACCAAAATGCCGTTTACTTTTTCCAAATAAGAAGCCGCGTCTTCGCGCTCAAATATCTGGCTGTCCATCCATTCAATATTCACGCCGACATTATTTGAAATGCCGCCATGCTGCAGACTTTCAATCAATGATTTATAGGCATCCTTCAGCTCGGTATATTTACCGACAACGGCAATCGTCACCTCGCCTTCCGGCTCTCGAACAGATGTCATAACATCGTCCCACACGCTTAAATCAGGCGGCGGCGCATCATTAACGCCAAACGCATCAAGCACTTCAACATCCAGCCCTTCAGCGTGATAAGCATGCGGCACGGCGTAAATACTGTCGACGTCCTGCGCTTCAATGACCGCACTTTCGCGGACATTACAAAACAGCGCGATTTTCTTTTTCTCGCCTTCCGGTATCGGGCGGTCGCACCGGCATAGCAGAATATCCGGCTGAATACCGATAGAGCGCAATTCTTTCACCGAGTGCTGCGTCGGCTTGGTTTTCATTTCACCTGCTGCCGGAATATACGGCATCAACGTCAGGTGAACGAAAATCGAGCGTCCGCGAGGCAAATCATTGTTTAACTGGCGAATGGCCTCAAAAAACGGCAGGCCTTCAATATCGCCGACCGTGCCGCCGATTTCGCACAACACAAAATCAACATCATCAACATCTGATTGCACAAAGTTTTTAATCGCATCAGTAACATGAGGAATAACCTGCACTGTGCCGCCGAGATAATCGCCACGCCGCTCTTTGGCTAAAATATCGCGATAAATCTGTCCGGTGGTGACATTGTCGCCGCGCGACGCAGGCACACCGGTAAAACGCTCATAATGGCCAAGGTCCAAATCAGTTTCCGCGCCATCATCGGTTACGTAAACTTCGCCATGCTGATAAGGCGACATTGTGCCCGGATCAACGTTCAAATAAGGGTCCAGTTTGCGCAGTCGCACCTTATACCCACGGGCTTGTAACAATGCGCCCAAAGCCGCAGATGCCAAGCCTTTTCCGAGTGATGAGACCACGCCGCCGGTGATGAAAATATATCGCGCCATGGGAGTTCAAATTACACACGCGCATTGATTCGCGCGAGTCGAAAAACACGAATCAGATGCTTGTTAACAGAAATGTATTATTCAGGTGTCGGCAAATCGCTGCTTGGCAAATCAGGCAAAACAGGTGCCGGTGCCAAAGGCGCAGTTGAAGAGCCGGGGCCGTCATTCTCAATCACACCGTCAAGTACGGAAGAACGATTTTCAATCGTACCCAAAACAGTCAGACCGATAGAAGTTAGGAAAAACACGCCGGCAAGAATAGCCGTGGCGCGTGTCATGGCATTGCCAAGCCCGCGCGCACTCATCATGCCGTCGCCACCACCGCCGCCGCCAATACCCAGCGCACCGCCCTCAGAACGTTGCAATAGCACCAGCACAATCATCGCGATCGCGACCATCAGGTGAATGACCAAAAGAATGGTGGTCATATGTGTCTCCATAAAACTTTCGCGGGGTATAGCGCGTTTAATCTTAGAAAGCAAACACCCGCGTTACAAATTAACAACGTCCGACAACATAATATCATGGTCAGTATTTTTCGCTGTTTATGTGACGCAGCGACTTGTTAGCCAGAATAATGACAAGAAATTTACTGGATAAATTATGCGGTCAAAGAAAGCCGCCACCCAATCCGTTGGGGCTTCGCCGCGGTGATATTATTCGGCTGAATTCCGGCGGGCCGGAAATGACCGTTATCGCCATCGATTTTCAAGGGCATATAAGCTGCAATTGGTTTGACGGGCTTGCTTTGCGCCGCGCTCGCTTCGCCCCATCGACAGTTAATGCCAATCAAACGACTACTGATAAGCCTTCAAAATTCCGGCAAAATCTTTAGCAGTCAGACTGGCACCACCAACCAGCGCGCCATTAACATTCGGCACGGCCATAAGTTCTTGCGCATTGGCCGGTTTTACCGAGCCACCATAAAGAATACGCATTTTCGCGCCTTCATCGCCGAAACGGCGAACCAGCGCTTTACGCAGCGCCGTATGCACGTCTCCAACCTGTTGCGCTGTCGGTGTCAGCCCGGAGCCGATGGCCCAAACCGGTTCATAGGCAATAACCGTATCCTTGGCGGTGCATTTTTTCGGCAAAGACCCGCGCAATTGAGCCTGCACGACTTTCAATGTGTCACCGGATTTGCGCTGCTTCAGGCTTTCGCCAACACACATAATCGCTGTTAGACCGGCCCGATGCGCCGCCTCTACTTTGGCGCAAACCCGCTTATCGGTCTCACCATGGTCGGCACGGCGTTCCGAGTGACCGACAATAACCGCTTTCGCGCCCGCATCTTTCAGCATTTCGGCAGATATATCGCCGGTATGCGCGCCGGATATATTGGCATGGCAATCTTGCCCGCCCAGCACAATGCCTTTGGCTTTCACATCTGCCATGCGTGAAATAAGCGTCGCCGGCGGGCAAATCATTGCATCAGCCTTCGGCTTACCTTTGGCAATAGCGGTGGCCAGCTTTTTCACTTCGGCGAGCTGTTTTTTGCTACCGTTCATTTTCCAGTTGCCGGCAACCAGTGCCTTAATTTTCGGTGCAGCTTTGCGCGATGCCATGCTCATCTCCCTCGATTTCATCTGGCGTTTGTTTAGCGCACCGGCTGGCTTGCGACAAGTCGCGTGGCACACTATGATGCGGCCAATTAATAGAGGCGCGGTTCGCCAGAATGCGCCAGAAAGTGAAAGTTAAAAATGCTCGAATTCCTGCGCAGTAAAGCCAGCGGTGTGCTTGGCATCCTTTTGATCGGTCTGTTGGTCATCGCCTTTGGCCTATGGGGTATTGCCGATACATTTACCGGTTTCTCAAATGCTGAGATTGCCAAAGTCGGTGATAAAAAGATTGAGCGGCAAGAATATCAACTTCGCTTTATTCAAATGACGCAAGATTTATCCAGCCAGCTTGGCACGACATTGACACCGTCGGATGCCCGCAATCTCGGAGTGCCTCAACAAGTATTGAGCAATATGCTGGGCGGCGCAGCTTTATATGGCGCGGCTGAGGAAATGGGATTGAATTTGAGTGATGAGGCGATTGCTCAAAAAATTCTGCTCGACCCAAGCTTTTCCGGCAGTGCCGGTACATTTGATGAGCCGACCTTTCGCGCCGTCTTGCGCCAAAACGGCCTGACCGAAAAATTATTTGTCGATGACCAGCGTCGCTTTCACGTGATCAATCAATTGACTGCAGCAAGTATTGATAATGGCCTGGTACCAAACATGCTGACTGAACAATTGTTCAAGCATTTTCTGGAAAAGCGTGTCGCCAATTACATGATTTTGACACTTGATCAGACAGATGAAGTCGGTGACCCAACCGATGAAGAATTGGAAACTTTCTTTGAAGCGACCAAATTGCGGTTTGCCAAACCGGAAACGCGCACCGGTCATGCGCTGGTTGTAACCCCTGCCCGTTTCGCCGAGTTGATTTCGATTGATCCGGCGACGCTTCAAGAGGAATACGAGCTTTCCATCAATGAATTCACCGTGGCCGAAACGCGGGCCATTGACCAGCTGGTATTGGCCGATGAGACCGAGGTCGATACTGTGCGCCAAATGAGATCGGTTGACGCGTCATTTGCCGAAATTGTGAACGCGGTCGATCAAACCCTCGACAATACTGATTTGGGCACGGTCGAACGCGGTGATTTGATTTCCGCCGATTTGGCGGAGCGCGCCTTTGCGATGCAGGAAGGCGCAATCAGCGACATTATTGAAGGGCCGCTCGGCTATGTTGTTTTGCGCGTTCGCAAAGTCAATCCGGGCGCAACACTGCCATTGGAGGCAGTTGAAACACAATTGCGCAGCCGCATTATTTACGACCGCGCGCTTGAAGACATGCTGGCTTTTTCTGAAACCGTTGAAGACGAATTGGCCGGTGGCGAGACGCTGGAAAATATCGGCCAGCGTTTTGACCTCGACGTGATTGAAATCAAAGATATAGATAGCGACGGTAAAGACGCCAACGGCAATAAATCAGCGCTTTTGAACATGTATGACACCATCACACCGCTATTGTTTGAAGGCGGTGTCGGCGAAGATATTCCGATGCAGGAAATGGAAGACGGCTCTTTCATCTGGTTGCGGCTGGCCGAGATTACCCCGTCCGTGGTGCCGCCGCTGGCCGATGTGCGCGAAAAAGTAACGGCCGAATGGCAGATTGATGAGCGCAGTAAATTGCTGCAAGCCATGGCCGAGCATATTGTTAAACGAGGCAATGAAACCGGCAGCTTTAAGGCGGCAACGGAAGGCTTTAAACGCGAGCCATTGGTTTCAGAGCCGATGACACGGCAAATATCGAATGACACTTTCACCGATGACGCGGTGGCCAGTCTGTTTGGCGTGAATGAAACCCAATTCGCCTATGCCAATGTCGGCTTTAGCGGCGAAATTATTGTCATGCAGGTTAAGGAAATAATCGATGCTGAAATAAAAGACAGCACAGCGAAGGAACTTATTTTCAGCGGTGAACAGCGCAAATATCATCAGGATTTGACCTCGCAATTTGTCGCCAGCCTGCAGCAAAATTTCGGCATTTCCATAAATCAAACCAATCTTGAGCGCGCGCTCAATGATTTGGTGACACGATGACACCAGCGCATCCGGAGCGCGATGCGTTTATCGCTGCTTATGAAAGCGGCACAGCTCAACTTTTCTGGTCGGAACTGATTGCCGATTTGGAAACGCCGGTCGCCGCCTATTTGAAACTGGCCGAGGGCGAACCGTTCAGCTTTCTTTTGGAGTCCGTTGAAGATGGCGATATTCGCGGCCGCTATTCGCTGATTGGACTGGCCCCTGATTTACTGTTTCGGGTAAGCGACGGGAAGCCGGAAATCAATCGGCAAGCGCTGGAAGAGCAAGACAGTTTCGCCCCCATGACCGGCGCCCCGCTAAACGCATTGCGAGAGGTGTTGGCCGAGTCGCGGCTTGAAGTGCCTGAGAAGCTAGCGCCCATGTCGGCCGGTGTCTTTGGCTATATGGCCTATGACATGGTGCGGCATATGGAAGAGCTGCCCAATAATAATCCGGATGTGATGCAGGTTCCCGATTGCCTGTTCATGCGACCGACATTAATCGCCGTGTTTGATAGCGTCACCGATAACATTTCATTGGTCACCGCCGTGCGCCCCGATGGCAAAAGTGCAGATGAGGCTTATCAAGCGGCGCTTGCCCGATTGGAAGCGGCGGAAGATAAATTGCGCACCGCCCTGCCCGACGCGTCGATTGTCAGCCCCAATCAATTTAGTGACCCGCAATCCAATATGAGCCAAGAGGCTTATTTTGAGATGGTCAATAAAGGCAAACAATATATCGAGGCCGGTGATGTGTTTCAGGTTGTGCTGAGCCAACGCTTTAATATTGATTTCGACCTGCCGCCTTTCGATCTTTATCGCTCGCTGCGGCGGGTTAATCCATCGCCCTATTTGTTTTTCCTGAACATGCGCGACTTTGCCGTGGTCGGCTCCAGCCCGGAAGTTCTGGTTGGCGTGAAAGACCGCGAAGTCAATATACGTCCAATTGCCGGTACACGGCGACGCGGCGAAACACTGGCAGAAGACGAAGCCATCAGCGCCGAACTGTTAAGCGATGAAAAAGAACGGGCCGAACATCTCATGCTGCTTGATCTGGGCCGCAATGATGTGGGGCGCGTTTCGGAAATAGGCTCAGTGAAAGTGAACACGGCTTTCGGTCTGCAAAAGACCTCGCACCTCATTCATATTGTGTCGGATGTAACCGGCATATTGCGCGATGACCTTGATGAGATTGACGCGCTGGTTGCCGGTTTTCCGGCCGGTACCGTATCCGGCGCGCCAAAAATCCGCGCAATGGAAATCATTGATGAGTTGGAAACTGAGCGTCGCGGCATTTATTCGGGCTGCGTCGGCTATTTTTCCGCTAATGGCGATATGGATACTTGCATCGCGCTGCGCACAGCAGTGGTCAAAGACAAGAAGCTCTATGTGCAAGCCGGTGGCGGTGTTGTGTATGACTCGACGCCACAAAATGAATATGATGAAACGGTGAATAAAGCCGCCGCCCTGTTTCGCGCAGCCGAGATTGCGCTAAAACTGGCGAACGAGAGAAAGAACCGCCCGTAATGCTGACACTAATCGATAATTACGACAGCTTTACTTTTAACCTGGTGCAGTTTCTGGGTGACCTGATGGGTACGGAAGGCGACGCTGCCTGCCATGTTGTGCGCAATGACAAAACAACGCCGGAGCGGATTTTTGAAAGCAATCCGAAAGCGGTGATTTTATCGCCCGGCCCATGCGACCCCGATAAGGCCGGCATTTGTCTCGACTTGATTAAACAAGCGCCGGAAGATTTGCCGATATTCGGCGTCTGCCTCGGTCATCAATGCATCGGACAAGCATTTGGCGGAAAAATTATCCGCGCCAATAAAATCATGCATGGCAAACTTAGCCGCATCACTCATAATGGCGAGGCGATTTTTGACGGGCTGAACTCGCCGCTCGCCGTCACCCGCTATCATTCTTTGACAATTGACCCGGCCAGTGTGCCCGATGAGTTGGACGTCATGGCGCAAACCGATGACGGCATCATTATGGCGGTGCGCCATAAAACGCGGCCGGTCTATGGTGTGCAGTTTCATCCCGAAAGCATTGCGTCTGAAAATGGCCATAAACTACTCGGCAATTTCTTGGCGTCAGCCGGGCTGAATATTAAAACCGATATTGAAAAACAGCACCTTGAATTGGAACATTAAATGGACGCTCAACCGGATCTTTTGAAACCCACATTGGCGATTTTGCAAGAAGGCCGTCCGCTAAGTTCTGCCGAGGCGACTGCCGCGTTTGAGATTATCCTAAATGGTGCGGCAACCGCATCGCAAATCGGTTCATTTTTAACTGCGCTGCGTGTGCGTGGCGAAACGGTGGATGAAATTGCCGCCGGTGTCGGCGTCATGCGCGCCAATGCGCTGAAAGTAAAAGTGCCGACTCATGTGCTGGATACTTGCGGCACAGGTGGTGATGGCAGTGGCAGCTATAATATCTCAACGGCTGTGGCGATTGTCGCGGCTGCTTGCGGTGCCTATGTCGCCAAGCACGGCAATCGTGCGCTCAGTTCAAAATCCGGCTCTTCGGAAGTTTTGGAATCGCTAGGCGTTAAGCTGGCCTTGTCGCCTGCCGCGTTGGAGCAATGCATAAATGATGTCGGCATTGGCTTTCTATTTGCGCCGAACCATCATGCCGCCATGCGCCATGTCGGGCCAACCCGCCAAGAGCTCGGCTTCCGCACGATTTTTAATTTGCTTGGGCCACTTTCCAATCCGGCCGGAGCCAATCGGCAATTACTGGGCGTGTTTGACGAGCAATGGGTTGAGCCGCTGGCACAGGTTTTGAAAAAACTCGGTTCCGAGCGCGCTTGGGTCGTGCATGGCTCTGACGGCATGGACGAGTTGACCACCACCGGCCCCAGCACAGTGGCCGAATTGCGAAAAGGCGAGGTAACGGTTTTTGAAGTAACGCCGGAAGATGCCGGATTACAGCGCGCCGCACCTGAAGATTTAGCCGGAGGCACGCCGGATGAAAACGCCGCCGCCATGACCGCATTATTGGACGGCGAAACCGGTGCCTATCGCGATATTGTTCTGCTCAATACCGCCGCCGCGCTGATGGTTTGCAATAAAGCCGAAAACCTGAAAGAAGGCGTCGAAATGGCCGCATTGGCAATCGATGATGGCGGCGCGAAAGCGGTGCTCGGCAATCTTGTTGCGACAACCCAGAAGCTGGCCGACTGATGAGCGATATTCTCGATAAGATTACCGCCTATAAGCTGGAAGAAATTGCTGCTGCCAAATTGGCGCGACCTTTGAGTGAAGTCGAGCAGGCGGCGCAAGCGGCAGACGCACCGCGTGGATTTATCAGAGCGTTGGAAAGCAAACGGGCCGAAAGCAAAGCAGCCTTGATTGCCGAGATTAAAAAAGCCTCTCCGTCAAAAGGGCTTATTCGTGCTGATTTTAACCCGCCACAAATCGCCCAAGCCTATCAAGCAGGCGGTGCGGCTTGCCTTTCCGTGCTGACCGATAGCCCCAGTTTTCAAGGGGCGCCGGAATATTTGGTAGCTGCACGCGCCGCTTGCACCCTGCCAGTACTGCGCAAAGATTTTATGTATGACACTTATCAAGTGGCAGAGGCGCGCAGCTGGGGGGCTGATGCCATTCTTATTATCATGGCGGCAACCGGTGATGCGCAAGCGGGCGAGCTTTACGCCGCCGCTACCGCTTATGGCATGGATGCGCTGTTTGAAGTGCATGATGCAGCAGAGCTGGAGCGCGCCCTCGCCCTCAATCCGAAATTACTCGGCGTCAATAATCGCAATTTGCGGACATTTGAAACCACACTCGACACGACACGTATGCTGATGAGCCAAACACCGGATGATATTTTGCTGGTTAGCGAAAGCGGTATCGCCTCAAATGATGATGTGCGCGGATTAATGGCTGATGGTATTCCGGCGTTTCTGGTTGGCGAAAGTTTAATGCGGCAAGATGATGTCGAAACGGCAACAAAAAAACTTATCGAATCATAAAAAATCCTATTGCGACCAAAAGCGAATAAAAGTAGAACATAAGAGTTAGTGATTCGTTCTACTTGGAGGAGAACATACATGCTTACAAAGAAACAGTATGAACTCCTTTTATTCATCAATGAGCGGCTGAAAGAGACCGGAGTCTCGCCGAGCTTTGATGAAATGAAAGAAGCGCTGAACCTCAAATCAAAATCCGGCATTCACCGTCTTATCACTGCGCTTGAAGAGCGTGGCTTTATTAAGCGTCTGGCACATCGAGCGCGCGCGCTTGAAGTCGTGAAACTGCCCGATACCATGGCCAGCAGCATGTCTGCGCCAAGCCGCCATGCGCCCTCTGCCCCGACTCCGCAAGCGGCCAATGATGACCGCGCGGTTTCGGTTGCCGTTATGGGTCGTATCGCTGCCGGTACACCGATTGAAGCCTTGCAAGAAGAGGTCAACCAAATCTCCGTGCCGATTGAAATGATGCGCTCGGGCGAGCATTACGCGCTGGACGTGCATGGTGACTCAATGATTGATGCGGGTATTTTTGATGGCGACACGGCGATTATTCAAAGTGGCGCAACGGCTGAGAATGGCGAGATTATTGTTGCCTTGGTCGAAGGCCATGAAGCAACGCTCAAACGCTTGCGCCGTAAAGGTGAAATGATTGCCTTGGAAGCCGCCAATCCGGCTTATGAGACGCGCATTTTCCGCTCTGACCAAGTGCGCGTTCAAGGTCGCCTTGTTGGCTTGATGCGCAAATATTAAAACGCTCTCTTACCTCTGCTTTTACTGCCATAACCGCGCCGACGCGACGTTTTGCTCCTGCAATTTACCATCAGATATGGTGAATTGTCGTTGCCGATAGTCGGTGAAAGATTGCTTATCGAACAATATCGCCGCGCAAGGATAACGCGCTTCATAAAACGGCATAATCACCATTTGCGCCTCGCGACATGAAGCCGATAGGCCTTGCGGCCTGTCGTGATAAGCAAGCATAAACTCATTATCCAATTGCAAGCGGCATGACGGGCGACATTGCACCTGCTCGGATATCGCGGCATGAAACGCCTCAATCCGTGCCAGTTCATATGTATGGGCACGGCGACGTAGCGTCAACAATCGGTTTTCCATATCCCGCGCGACAATCAAATCGCGGCCAAACAAATGCAAAGCCGGGGCTTCTGCCCGACCGATAAAGCCGATAGCAATTAAAACCGGCAACACCCCCAAAAGCCGTAAACGTTTTGGATAGATAACCAGAAGTGCAAAACCGCTCGCTGCCAAGGGCAAGACAAACGCCGGACTGGCCCCGGACATCAAAACGGCGCGCTCGGAAGCGGTGAAATATTCGGCCACAGCCAAAACCATTTCAATGCCCTGCTGCATCAGAGTCATCGCCGCGCCCTCAAGGCCAAACGGTATCAGAAAAAGCGACAAAGGCGCCATTGGCATAATTAATGTGCCGAATATCGGCATCGCCAAAAGATTGGCCGGCAAACCGAATGTGCCAACACGGTAAAATTGCACAATGGCGATAAAACCGGTGACGGCACCGGCAATCAGACTGGTCAAAAACAAAGCCGACGCATAACGCCATATTCGGCGCAAAATTTGTTGTGGGAGGCTCATCTCATCCCATCGCAAATATAAGCCATCGCGCTGCTGCCAGATTTCATAAACCGCCACCAAAGCCAGCACGGCGGCAAAGCTCATTTGAAAGCCGACCTGCATAACCGCCTGCGGCTGCCAGATAAGTACCAATAACATCGCCCATAACACATTGCGCATGGTAACGGCCGAACGGTCGAGCAATATCGCAAGAAAGAAAATCGCCATCATAATATAAGCGCGCTGGGTGGCGACAGACGCGCCCGATATCAGCAAATAACCGGTCGCAGCGGCCAGTGAGGCCAACGCGCTTGGTTTGCGGGTATCATGATAGAGCGTCAAGCGCGGCAGACAGGCCGCCAATAATCGCAAAAGCGCATAAATGGATCCGGCAAACAACGCCATATGCAAACCGGATATAGCCAACATATGCGCCAAGCCGCTATGACGAAACGCTTCGCGCACCGGCTTTTCAATTGCCCCGCGCACACCTGTCACCAAAGCGGCCGCTACCGGTCCGGCTTCCCGTGACATCGCCTCGCGATAATGCGCTGCCAATTGCAATCGCCACCGCGCCAAAACATGGACAAAGCGCAAAGGCTGCGCGCAATCAATCTCTTCAATATTTCGAATGAACCCCTGCCCGCGCTGGCCCGAAAACCATGCATCGCGGCGCGGATCAAATCCGCCTATCACAGTCGGCCCATCATCCCCGCTCATTTCAGCCAGTCCGATAATATGACAGCCCGGCTCAATTCCTTGGATATGGCTGTGCCGCCCATAAAGCCGCAATTGATATGGCTTTCCATGCGCTGACATAAGGCGCACATCCAGTTTACTGCTGCGCGGCTGCAATTCCCGCCACACGACAATCGCGTCAATCTGCACAAGCTGACGGTGAGCGAATTGAATATCAGCATAGTGTTGCGCCAGCCAATGGGTGCGCAATTGCGACCAACCAAAACCGGCCAAAGCACTTGCAATTATCGAAATAGACAAAAACAAAACCGGAAATTGCACGCGCCGCGAAATGAGAATTGATAACAATAAAATAATCACTGCCACCGGCAGCGGCCATATAGGCGGCTCAAACGGCAACGCGAAATATATCGCGGCGGCGGCAACAAAGCCGCACATCAGAATCGGAAACTGCTTAAACGGCATGGCTGCCTCTAGGGCTTTAGGGTGTTTTGTGCTATCAGCTAGCCAACAGGTTGAAACAGGTGATTGGGCAAAGCCAGCGACCATAGGCTGTAAAGCTCTGCCACCACACGTAAGAAGCGAACTCAGGAATTTTAAATGACAAAGCTCGTAACGCGATTTGCCCCCTCCCCAACCGGCTTTTTGCATATTGGCGGCGCGCGCACTGCCTTATTCAATTGGGCTTTCGCCAAACATCATGGCGGCGAATTTTTATTACGGATTGAAGATACTGACCGCGCTCGCTCGACACAGGAAGCGATTGACGCGATTTTGGACGGCATGGGTTGGCTTGGGTTGGAAGCTGATGCTGCACCGGTATACCAACACGCCAATGCGGCGCGTCATGTTGAAATTGCCGAACAAATGCTCACCGAAGGCAAGGCTTATAAATGCTATTGCACGGCGGAAGAAGTCGACGCGATGCGGGAGAAAGCGCGCGCCGAAGGCAAGCCGCCGCGTTATGACGGCACTTGTCGTCCGGATGATGCCGGCCATGCTTCACCTGCAGAGCGCGAAAGCGAAGGCACACCTTATGTGGTGCGTTTCATGGCCCCGCAAAGTGGCGAGACAATCGTTAATGACGCCGTGCAAGGCAGCGTCACAACCGCCAATGAGCAATTTGATGATTTGATTTTACTGCGCTCTGACGGCACACCGACTTACATGCTGTCCGTGGTGGTTGACGACCATGATATGGGTGTCACCCATGTTATTCGTGGCGATGACCATTTGACCAATGCGGCGCGACAAATTCAGATTTATCAAGCGATGGGCTGGGACGTGCCGCAATTCGCCCATATCCCGCTTATTCACGGGGCTGATGGCGCGAAACTGTCAAAGCGACACGGCGCGCTGGGCGTCGAAGCCTATCGCGATATGGGCTATCTGCCGGAAGCCATGCGCAATTATCTGGCCCGACTTGGCTGGAGCCATGGCGATGATGAAGTGTTTAGCACGGCGCAATTGGTGGAATGGTTCGGGCTGGAGGCCATTGGTAAATCACCGGCCCGTTTCGATACGGAAAAACTCGATAATATCAATGCGCAGCATTTGAACATGGCGGATGATGCCGCTTTGGTGAAAGAAACCATCGCGCTGAATGCCGATTTATCGGCCTTTGAAGCGCAACTGACTGCCGCCATGCCGCTGCTGAAAGAACGCGCCACCCGCCTGCCTGATCTGGCCGAAGATGCGGCTTTTCTGGCTGCAAAACGTCCGATTGCGGTTGATGATAAGCTGGCCAAGCATTTGAATGATGAAACGCGAGCGCATTTAAAGGCTGTCGCCGGACAATTGGAAAACCTCAATGATTGGACAAGCAGCGCCCTCGAAGACTTGATAAAGGCCTATATGGAGGCGCATGAGTTGAAAATGGGCAAGCTGGCACCGGCCTTCCGCGCAACGCTTGTCGGCAATAGCAAATCGCCAGGAATTTTCGATGTTTTGGCAGTCTTGGGAAAAACTGAGGCATTGGCCCGTTTGAGCGATCAAATCGTGTAAAACTACCGCGTGGCACTGGCTTACAGCGCGTTTATGTGCTATTTAACCGCCAAATTCGAAGACATTTATGAAGGAGACCCCAATGAGCGGTGACAACGCCAAACTTTCGAGCCTCGGCAAAGATTACGATTTCGGCATTCACGAAGGTACGGTGGGCCCGAGCGTCATTGATGTGTCTTCCTTATACGGACAAACCGGTCAATTCACCTATGATCCGGGCTTTACCTCAACCGCCAGCTGTAAATCCACCATCACCTTTATTGACGGTGAAGAAGGCGTGTTGCTGCATCGCGGTTATCCGATTGAGCAATTGGCCGATAAGGGCAGCTTTATTGAAACCTGCTATTTGCTGCTGAACGGCGAATTGCCGAACGCGACACAGTTAGCTGAGTTTGAAACGGCAATTACCGAGCACACGATGTTGCACGAGCAAATGAACCGTTTCTTCCACGGTTTCCGTCGTGATGCGCATCCAATGGCTATTATGGTTGGTGTTGTTGGTGCCCTGTCAGCTTTCTATCATGACAGCACTGATATTAATGACCATGAGCAACGTAAAATTGCCAGCCGTCGCTTGATTGCCAAAATCCCAACCATTGCCGCCATGGCTTATAAATATTCTGTCGGTCAGCCTTTCGTATATCCGCGCAATGATTTGGACTATGCGTCCAATTTCTTGCATATGTGCTTCTCCGTGCCATGCGAAGAAATGAAAGTAAGCCCCGTTCTGGCCCGCGCCATGGACCGCATTTTCATTCTGCATGCCGACCACGAGCAAAACGCGTCAACCTCAACCGTCCGTTTGGCCGGTTCATCAGGTGCCAATCCGTTTGCCTGTGTCGCCGCCGGCATTGCCTGCCTGTGGGGGCCAAGCCATGGTGGCGCCAATGAAGCGGCACTGGATATGTTGGCCGAAATCGGCTCAGTTGACCGTATTCCGGAATATGTTGCCAAAGCCAAAGACAAGGAAGACCCGTTCCGTCTGATGGGCTTCGGTCACCGGGTTTATAAAAACTACGACCCACGCGCGCGCGTAATGCAAAAAACCTGCCACGAAGTATTGGGTGAGCTGGGCATTAAAGATGACCCGCTGCTGGATGTGGCGATGGAACTTGAAAAAATCGCCTTGAATGATCCGTATTTTGTCGAGAAGAAGCTTTATCCGAATATCGATTTCTATTCCGGCATTACGCTGAAAGCGATGGGCTTCCCGACCTCTATGTTCACCGTGCTGTTTGCACTGGCCCGCACCGTTGGCTGGATTGCGCAGTGGAATGAAATGATTGAAGATCCGAGCCAGCGTATCGGTCGCCCGCGTCAGCTTTATGTTGGCTCAGGCCCGCGCGACTATACGGATATTAATAAGCGCTAATCAATTAGACGCGAATGTGAGTGTAAGGCCGGCGGCGCGATCTGCCGGCCTTTCGCCTTTTTGGCGCATCTCAGGGCGAAAACGCGCCAGCATATTGCGGTAATGCGCATTGACGCCATCATCTTCCAGCATTTCTTGCATCACCGGTGTAATTGCATCGACATTGCAACGCTCTTGCAAAAACTCCGGCATCGCCGGTTCGTCCAAAATTAGATTGACCAGAACCACGGATGGAACCGGCATAATCCGCATCAGAAAATCACCCATCAGCCCCATATTATAACCGACCACACTCGGTAATCCGGCAAGCGCCAACTCCATCGTCGCCGTGCCCGATGACGCCAAAGCTGCACGCGAAGCGTGAAAAGCGGCAAATTTCTCTGCCTCATCTTCAACATAAATCGGCTTACCCGGCCATTGCGCTGTCTTCTCGCGCACCATATCTGCCATATGCGGCACAAGCGGAATAATCGGGCGTAAATTGTCAATGCGATTATGCAATCGCTTCACCACTTGCCCGAATACCGGCACCAGCTCTTTCACTTCGCTGACGCGGCTGCCCGGCAGCACGGTCAATAATTTTTCATTTTTCTTGATGCGATGCTTCTTTAAAAAATCCGGCAGCGGCTCCAAAGCCTCAAGCCTGTCAATAATCGGATGTCCGACAAAATGACAAGGCGGGCCATCATTGGCGGCGAACACATCCGGCTCAAATGGCAGAAACGCCATTACCGCATCAAAATAGCGACGCATTTTTCGTGCCCGCCCCTGCCGCCATGCCCAAACATGCGGCGCCACATAGCACAGTATCTTTATCTCCGGACGCTTTGCCTTAACTCGCTTTGCAACACGGTGATTAAACTCAGGACTGTCAATCAGCACCATCACATCGGGCTGCGTGGCCAATGCATGCTCAACCGCCTCATCGACGCGTTTAAACAATGCCGGCAGGCGCGGTAGAATTTCCTTCAATCCCATCACTGCAATATCAGACATCGGAAAAATTGAAGCGAGGCCTTGTGCGGTCATTTTTGGCCCGCCAATGCCGGTCATCATCACATCAGCACTTTGATGCTTTAACGCTTGCATCAAATCGGCGCCGAGCGCATCGCCGGAAGTTTCTCCGGCAATAATCATCACATGGGTGGTCATCAATCCTGCCCCCCAAGGCCGAGCAAAAACAAACCTTCCGCTTCAGCCTGCGCAACAACTGCATCGAAATCATCGAACAAGGCACCGCCCGCCTCATAGACAATACCCGCCAAATGCGCCCGTGCAGCAAGCTCCACCGTGCGCTGTCCAATCGCCGGTAAATCAACCCGTCGGTCTTGTTGTGGCTTTGGCAATTTAACCAACACGCCGGCTTTCACATCAGCGGTGCCGGTAAATTCAGGCGATAGGTTTTGCAAGCGTTGCAGCATGCCGTCTGTGCCTTCCGGCCCTTCAATCGCCAATACCAGACGCCGTGCAACCGCCACGCTCTGGCCGATATCCTCAGCGCCGGTGACACGCGCCACTGCAATACCGCGCTCGATATCTTGTTGATGCGCTTCATGCGCGTGCGATGTTTGCGGCCCCTGCTTGCCGGTCTGCTCACCCAAATAAGCATGCGCCGGTTGCACATTCAGACCACGCATTTCGAAATAGGCAATCAGCACTTTCAATAGCTGATCATCACCGGCATGGACGCCGCTCATGACTTGCTCAAGAAACCAGTTGCCGCCCTCATCAAAGTCAAGCGTTTCAATATTCGGTCGCTGGATACTGCCGATAATGACAAGCTCTTCACAACCCGCTTCTATCAGCATATCGGCTGCAGCCTTTAAATGCCCCAAAGCGGTTGCGCCATGCGGATAGGCTTTCAGACTTTCATCCGCTTCATTTTCAAGCATGACAATAAAAATCGCGCCGCCCTGATTTATATGATTGGCAGCAATCGCCGCCGGCAAAGCGCCACCGCCGGCAATTAATCCAAGCGGTTTATCGGCCACCGCCATGCGCATTTTTAACGATTGCGCGGGGTGCAATAACCCCGATTTTGTTCAACCCGCATAAACTCGACAACTTGCTGAACGCATTTGCTGTCAGCATGTTCTTGTGCCGATTTGGCGAGACGTTGCATCAGCGCGCCCTCGGTTTCGATAAACAAGGATTTATGCAAAGCGCGCAAAGAATTGATTTCAGGGCGCGAGAAATTACGTCGCTTAAGGCCAACCAGATTAAGGCCCGACAAGACCGCACGATTGCCGGTCGCGGCGCCAAATGGAATAACATCTTCAACCACAAGACTGCCGGCACCGATAAAGGCATGTTGGCCGATACGGCAGAATTGGTGAATACCGACAAGGCCGCCGAGAATAGCCCAATCGCCAACCGTCACATGGCCGCCCAAAGTGGCATTATTGGCGAGGATGACATTATTCCCGACAATGCAATCATGCGCGACATGCGAGCCCATCATAAACAACCCGTCACTACCGACTTTGGTTACACCGCCGCCGCCTTCCGTGCCTGGATTCATCGTCACATGTTCGCGAATGCGATTGCGCGGACCGATTTCCAGCGACACATCTTCATTCTCAAACTTCAAATCCTGCGGGATATGCCCGATAGAGGCGAAGGGATAAATATGCGTGCCGGCCCCAATGCGCGTATTGCCGGTAACAACAACATGGCTTTCCAGCACAACATCATCGGACAATTCAACATTGCCGGTGACGGTGCAATAAGGGCCGATGGAAACGCCGTCCCCAAGAATGACGCTTTCCTCAACAATCGCGGTTGGATGAATACTGTTCATTCAAGACTGATACTGCCAGTTGAATCCGGCAGCAAATAAACGATTGTAACCGATTATTACGCAAACACGCGGTTACCCGTCCTTTTTTCGCAATCTCGAAATAAAAGCTTGGTCGCGATATAATTCGCTGCGCAGACGCGCCGGATTACCGGCAATCTGACTATTGGCAGGAAATGAACGAAGCACTGCCGACATGGCGGAAATCACGCAATGGTCGCCAATCTCAACATGACCGGTAACTTTCGCGCCGCCACCCATTTGTACATAATCACCCAGCGTTGTGCTGCCGGCAACGGCGCAGCCCGCTGTTATAAAGCAATGCCGACCGATTTGAACATTATGGGCGATATGAATCAAATTATCGAGTTTACTGCCTTCGCCGATAATCGTGTCACCAAGCGCGCCACGGTCAATGCCGCAATTGCCGCCAATCTCAACATCGGCTTGCACAATCACCCGCCCCAATTGCGGAATTTTTATGTGCGATGCACCCGGCGCAAAGCCAAAACCGTCGCAGCCAATATTGGCACCGCCATGCACAATCACCCGATCGCCCAGCAATGCATAACCAATCACCGCATTCGGCCCGATAGTGCAATCGCGCCCCAGCACAACCCCATGGCCAATCACCGCACCGGCGCCGATAACGCAATTATCACCAATCTCCGCATGCGGCCCGATAACGGCATTGGGCGCAATGCTTACATTCGCCCCGATTTTGGCGCTGTGATGAACCGCTTCACCATCTTGGACAACTGCCGCCGAGCCGGCATGGCTGCGCCCCGCATCGGGATAAAACATTTGCGCAATTTGCGCCATTGCCCGATACGGGTCGTCGCAAATCAGTGCGATTGTTTCCGGCGGGCATTTATCGGCATTTTCAGCCGTCAGCAAAACCGCCGCCGCGCTTGTTGCTTGCAACTGCTCGACAAGCTTCGGATTGGATAGAAACGACAAATTCGAGGGGCCTGCCTCGGTCAACGAAGCAAGCCCCTCAATCATTCTGTCATCATTAATATCGGTAAGAGCGAGCGATTTTGCCAGTTCAGCGACTGAGAAAGGTTCGACTGAGGTGAAAAACCGCTTATCCGCCATTTATTTTTTCGATGCGACCGGTGTCACTTTAACACTGCTCAATTTCTTATCGAGACGCTCAACAAGCTCTTGCGTCACATCAATTGCCGGGCTGGCGAAAAATACCGCATCACGGCGCAAAACAATATCCGCCTTGCGCTCTTTGGCAATCGCAGTCAATTCGGTTTCCGCTACTTTAACGATTTGGGCCGCCGCGCGCTGACCACCGGCTTGAATGCTTTGCGATTTTTCAGACAAAGCTTGGCGACGCTCAACTTCTTTCAAGCGCAGCTCTTCAACCTTTTTTTGCAAGGCTTCAGGCGCCAATAGCTTTTGCTGTTCTTTCAGCTTATTCGCCTCGCTTTGCAGACCTTTAAGTGTTTTTGCCTCATTGGTACGCACTTCGCCAACTTGGTTTTCCAATTGCTTGGCCATGCTTTTACCGGCTTTCGACAAGGCGATTGCGCGATCAACATCAAAGACAATGATGGTCGGTGTTTCCGCAGATGCAGATACCGGCGCAAAAATGAGACCGGCTGTCAAAGCCACCGCGCTGATTATTTTTTTGAACACTTCAAACCCCTCTAAAAGCTTGTTCCAATTGTGAAGCGGAAAAACCGCGTTTCGTCATAATCTTCTTTAGCAAGTGGTTCGGCAAAGTCAAATCGAACCGGACCGAATGGCGACCGCCACGCAAAGCTCAAACCGGTTGTCGCGCGAAACGCCATATCATCTTCAAGTATATTACAACCGGTTGTTCGTTCTTCCGAACAAGGGCTGGAAACTGTCGCATCAGTCTCACCAATCAGGCCGTAATCGAGAAACAGATTTGCCCGCATGCCGGATTCTTTGGACAGACCCAATGGCAAAGATACTTGCGTCGTGCCAACCAAATAACGATTGGCCCCAACCGAAAGACCGTTTGTGCGGTCACCGTTTGCGTCTACGTTCACTTCGCGCGGCCCCAAACCACCACGATTAAAGCCGCGGAAGTTACGCCCGCCGCGGAAGAAGCGGTCGCTATATCGAATGAAGCCGCCTTGATAATCATGAATGACGCCAAGTGTTCCGCGCTGATGCAACACCCAACCTTCGGCCAATTCATTGAAATAATTAATGCTACCGGTTGTTTTTAAATAAGACACATCACCGGCCGGCCCTGCCATATTTTGCCCGAAACTCATATTCCAACCATCGGTCGGGCTGATCACGTCATCACGCTTATCAATGGAATAGTAGTAACCGAATTCCATCTTGTCATTATTATATGGCTGTGTAGAAGAAGATGTCGGGTAATCCGGATTGGTCAGCTCATCATTGATAAAGGTCGTAAACAGCGATAAGCGCCCATCACGTGATAGTGGAAAGCCAAGAGTGAAGCCGATACCGCGTTCATAGCGTTCCAGCCCGTCTTGATACTCATATTCGGTTTGCCGGTCGAACAAGTTGATACCGGCGGAAATATCCCGATTGAGGAAATACGGCTCTGTAAAGGAAAACGCATAGCGCTGCACTTCATTGGATAATGAGAGATTGGCACTCAAGCGTTGACCGCGACCAAGGAAATTACGTTCGGCAATGGATAACTGCGTCGTGAAACTTTCCGCCGAAGAATAGCCGACACCGAAACTCAATTCACCGGTCGGCATTTCCCGCACATTAACGTCGATAATCGTCTGATCTTCTTCCGAGCCCGGATTTTCATTTACCGATACACCGCTGAAAAAGCCGAGACCGCGCACATCACGCTCAGAGCGCGACAGCAAAACCTTGTTAAAGGCATCGCCTTCTGCCAAACGCAATTCGCGCCGAATAACATCATCGCGCGTCCGCGTATTGCCGTTAATGTTAATGCGCTCAACATAAACGCGTGGGCCCTCTTCAATCAGATATTCCAAACTCACGGTTTGCGTTTCAGGGTCAGGGTCCGGGCGTGGCCGAATATTGGCAAAGGCAAAACCTTTCTCGCCAACCGCTTTGGTCAAGGCGTCAACCGTCTCATCAATCCGCCTTTGGTCAAATTGCTCATCCGGAAAGTGCGTGATTTGCTCTTCCAAAGCGACAATGTCCAACGCATCCAAAGATGTGCTGACACGCGCTTCGCCAAAGCTGTATTTCTTGCCTTCTTCCACCACGAAGTTAACGAAAAACGCTTCGCCATCGCGGGTCAATTCCGCATTTGATGAGACGACGTTGAAGTCTGCATAGCCTTTCGACAAATAATATTGCCGCAAAAGCTCTCGGTCATAAGCGACGCGGTCCGGGTCGTAATTATCATTGGATGAAAAAATCCGCCACCAACGGCTTTCACGGGTCAGAATAACACCGCGCAATTCGCTATCGTCAAACACGCGATTGCCTAAAAAGCTGATAGCGCGAATGCCGGTAGTCGGGCCTTCGCTAATCTCGAAAACCAAATCAATACGGTTTTGCGGCAACTGAATGACTTTCGGCTCAATGCGCACCGCAAAGCGACCGGAACGCCGATACAGCTCAATAAAGCGCTCAACATCATCTTGCACTTTGGCACGGGTATAAATTTGACGCGCTGACAGACCCGCTTCCTTTGACAGATTATCATCATTAATCGCTGAGTTACCTTCAAAGCTGACACGGTTCACAATCGGGTTTTCAACCACTGAAACAACCAGCCCCTTGCCCTCACGGCGAATGGTCACGTCGGCAAAAAGACCGGAGGAGAAAAGCGTTTTAACGGAGCGGTCGACCAATTCGGCCTCATCCTTCACCCCTTCGCGAATAAGAATGTAAGCCCGCACGGTTTCGTCTTCGACGCGCTGCGTGCCTTCCACCCGCACAAACTCAATCGGCTCGCCAATCACCGCATGCGCCGGTGACAGCATGGCCAATAGCCAGCAGCACACAGCATAACGAAGGAAAGCGGCGATTGATTTCATAAATTGGCTAACCGAAAAGCGAGGCCATACGGCCGAAAATATCTAAACGCGCCAAGTCATTCCATGTCACAAATATGAATAACATCATCACCATGGAAAGCCCGATACGCATGCCGATTTCCTGCGCCTTTTCTGACAAAGGCTTACCGGCCACGGCTTCATAGGCATAAAACACCAAATGGCCGCCATCCAGCATTGGAATTGGAAACAAATTGACCAGGCCGATGCTGACCGACAGCACGGCGGTGAGATTAATCAGGGCAATCAGCCCGAGAGTTGCGGTTTGACCGGAAAGCTGCGCGATACGTATCGGGCCACCAAGTGTTTCTGCACTTTCACGGCCCATAATAATCCGCCCAAGCACCACAAAAGTCTGTTCAATAATGAAATAGCTTTCTTCAACGCCCATCCATAAAGCGACGGCCGGATTATATCGCACATGGCGCACCCCTGCCTCGTCCGGATTAACCGCGACCCCCAGTCGGCCGACGTGATACTCATTGCCGAACCGGTCGATTTCCAACACACGCTGCGGTGTCACCGTCAAGCTCAGCAATTCACCACCACGGTCAACATCAAGCTGTAAAGGCACGCCGGCATTGACAACAACCTGCCGCCGCACTTCGCTAAAGGTGGTGATTTCAGAACCGTCAATTGCCAGTATCAAATCACCGACTTGCAATCCACCGCGCTGCGCCGCGCTTTCTTCCACCACTGTGCCGACAACAGGGTCCGTAACGCGCTGACCAAATAATGTGTAAAGCGACGCGAAAATCACGATGGCGAGAATGAAATTGGCAACCGGCCCGGCTGCTACGACAATCGCGCGCTGCCAGAGCGGTTTGAAAAACAGTGTATCGCCTCGCGTATCTGCCGGAAGTTTGTTCAATTTTTCCATATCCGGTGCACTGGCTTCGTTTTCATCGCCATAGAATTTGACGTAACCGCCTAACGGCAACCAGCCGATTTTCCATTCCGTGCCATGCTTATCGTGCCAACTTTTGAGTGAGCGGCCGAAGCCGACAGAAAAAGTTTCAACACGGACACCGCAACGACGTGCCGCATAAAAATGGCCGAGTTCATGAAAAAACACGACAATCGTCAAAACAAACAAAAATGGCACGATATAGCTCAAGCCTAATGCGCCATAAAGATAGTTAAGCGTTTCCAAAACGGGCTCCCTATTTGCGCTGCATTATGGTCATTTTTCAAAATTGTTAAAGGTATTTAACAGAAACAATGTGTCGACAAAATGCGGCAAAATAATGCCTTAAAAGGCGGTGACAATGACCTCAGCTTGCGCCCGCGCCTCAGCATCACAGGCGATAATATCATCAAGGCTGTTTCCATCAATAGAACTGCTGAGAGATAAGGTTTTTTCGACTGTTTCAGCAATCTGCAAAAACCCGATACGCTCGGCAAGAAACGCCGAAACGGCAATTTCGTTCGCTGCATTTAGGCGATTGGGGGCGTTACCGCCCTGCTGCAAGGCCGCTTCAGCCAATGCCAGACAAGGAAACCGCTCTCGATCCGCCGCCTCAAAATCAAGCCGCCCCAAGGCCGCCAAATCCAAATCATCAACGCCGGTGGATATGCGCTGCGGGTAAGCCATGCAATAAGCCAAAGGCACACGCATATCGGGACTGCCCTTTTGTGCCAACACGCTGCCATCATTGAAATGCACCAGCCCATGCACAATCGACTGCGGATGCACCAGCGCATCCAGCCTATCGCCCGCCACATCGAATAAATAATGCGCTTCGATAAGCTCAAGCCCCTTATTCATCAGCGTCGCACTATCGACGGAAATCTTAGCACCCATATCCCAATTCGGATGCGCCACCGCCTGCTGAGGCGTCACCTCTTGCATATCTTCCATGCTAAACTGACGAAACGGGCCGCCCGAAGCGGTCAGCACAATCTTCTCAATCTCTTGCTTGTCGCGCTGCCCCTGCAAAACTTGGAATATTGCATTATGCTCGCTATCAACCGGTAATATTTCAGTGCCTGCTTGTGCCGCCGTTTGCATCAATAAGGCACCGGACGCAACCAGTGCTTCCTTATTGGCCAACGCCAAGGCCGCGCCACTTTTGGCACAGGCCAGAGACGGGGCCAAACCGGCAAAGCCGACAATGCCCATTACCGCAATGCCGGTATCGTGCTCGGCCATTTGGCGTAATCCCGCATCCCCGACCAAAATATCGCCGCCAAAATCGGGCAAGCGTGCCAATAAATCAGTCCGTCCGGCCTCATCACCAATAACCAAAATTTCCGGCGCAAAGCGGGTCGCTATCGCCGCCAATTTCTCAACATTATGATTGGCCGAGGCGGCGACCAAGTCGAAGCGGTCGGCATGGCGGGTCAATAAATCCAGCGTATTGTCGCCGATTGTGCCGGTTGCACCGAACAGGGAAACGCGACGCTTCATCACCAAACCCAAAGCGCGTCAGAAATCGAGCCGCCCCGCAGAATAACCAAAGGCAAAAGCAAAAGCAGCACACCGATAAGACCATCGACGCGATCTAAAAGGCCGCCATGGCCCGGAATAATCGCGCCTGAATCTTTCAAATCATATTTCCGCTTAATGGCCGATTCAAACAAATCCGCCATTTGCGCGCATATCGCCAATAAAGGCGCCATAATCATCACGGCGCGATAATCCATCTCGCCGAAACCGTATCCGACAAGCGCGAGAAAAGAGATTGTCGCTGCCAACATCGCGCCGATAATGGCGCCAAACAGACCGGCCCAGGTTTTTTTCGGTGAAATGACCGGTGCCAATTTCGGGCCGCCGATAATCTTGCCGCTGAACATGGCGAAAATATCAACCGCCCAAACTGTCAGTAAAATATAGCCGATGATAAACGCGCCGAGCGGGTCTTCGCGAAATAATTGCGCGGTCAAAAGCGGCAGGGCAACATAAAACAAACCGCCGACCATCGGCGTTAATCGCCGCGCTGTGGCAAATGCATAAGCGGCGGCGGCAAGCGCCAGAACAATCAATAAGGCAATCGCCTCTGCACTACCCTGCAACCAGCCAAACACCAATAGGATAACAGTCGCAATGCCTAAAACCTTGCCCTCTAAATCAGAAGCGGCCAGCAATCCGGCCCATTCGCGCGCCATGAGAAAACCGACAACTGCCAGCAAAAGCGCGAAAGACCAACCACCGAAAAACACCGGCGCGATAACAAATGGCAGCAAAACCAATGCCGAGCGCACGCGCTGCAACAAGCCTTCAAATTTTGGTGTTTCCGTGTCGGACATTATCCCCCCAATGTGACCGGTCTAATCAGATGTTTCGCCTTGCCCCTTCAACAAACCGAAACGCCGCTCGCGATTGGCAAATTGCCGTAACGCATCGACCAATTCATCATGACCGAAATCAGGCCACAACACATCTGAATAATAGAATTCGGAATAGGCACTTTGCCAAAGCATGAAATTACTCAGGCGATACTCGCCGCTGGTACGAATAATCAAATCAGGGTCCGGCATGCCTGCGGTCAACATTTCCGCGTTCAACACATCGACATTAATCGAAGCCGGGTCTAGCGTGCCATTGACGGCGCGTTGCGCGAGGCGCGAGGCCGCGTCAGCCAACTCCTCCCGACCGCCATAATTAAACGCGATTTGCAAATTCATTTTGCTGTTTTCAGCCGTAAGCGATTCAGCGCGGTCAATCATCCGACAAATCTTATCTGACAATCCCGCACGTGCACCGAGCATCCGAACCCGCACGCCTTGACTGTGCAATTCAGCCAAATCGGCCTCAATATAGCGCTCTAAAAGCGACATCAGAAAATCGACTTCGCGACGTGGACGCCCCCAATTCTGTGTCGAGAATGAAAAGACTGTCAGATATTTAATATCCAAATCACCGGCTGAGCGCACCACACGTCGCAAAGCTTCAACACCGGCGCGATGCCCTTCCCGCCGGTCCATACCACGGCGCTCTGCCCAACGGCCATTGCCATCCATGACAATGCCGATATGGGTTGGCTGATCGATATGATGACTGCTTTGCATAAGCGTCAGACCTGGCGGATTTCCGCTTCTTTCGTGAGCAATGTTTCATCAATCACTTTGATGAATTTATCGGTCAGTTCCTGCACTTCATCAGAATATAATTTCGCATCATCTTGCGAAATATCGCCGTCTTTCTCGGTTTTTTTAATTTGGTCCATACCATCGCGGCGCACATTACGCACCGCAACCCGCGCCTGTTCGGCATAACCGCCGGCCACTTTCACCAATTCCTCACGCCGTTCCTCATTCAATTCCGGCAGCGGAATACGAATAAGTTGCCCTTCAGCCATTGGATTCAATCCAAGGCTGCTTTCGCGAATAGCTTTTTCCGTCGCGGCCACTTGGCCCTTATCCCAAACTTGCACCGTCAATAAACGCGGCTCCGGCACGGAAATCGTGCCGACCTGCGCAATCGGCATCATCTGCCCATAAGCGTCGACCATTATAGGTTCAAGCAAAGCAGTGCTGGCGCGACCGGTACGCAAACCGCCCAAATCGGTTTTGAAAGCGGCGACCGCACCATCCATGCGGCGCTCAATATCATCCGTATCAATGCTCATTTCTTCTCTCTCTTAACGTTCAATCCTGCGCATTAGTCCTGCACAATGGTGCAAGCGCCCTTGCCTTGCAAGACCTGCATAAAGCCACCTGAATCCTGAATGGAAAAGACGACAATCGGAATTTCATTCTCACGCGATAATGACACTGCAGATGCGTCCATGACTTTCAAATCTTTTGACAACACATCCATATAACTCAGCGTGTCGAAACGCTCGGCCTTCGGGTCTTTTTTCGGGTCAGCCGTATATACGCCGTCAACATTTGTGCCCTTCATCAAGGCGTCGCAATTCATTTCGGCGGCGCGCAAAGCGGCTGCCGTATCGGTGGTGAAAAACGGATTGCCGGTTCCCGCCGCGAAAATAACCACGCGACCCTTTTCCATATGACGTGTGGCGCGGCGGCGAATATAAGGCTCGCAAACCGTGCTCATCGGAATGGCCGATAAAACGCGGGTTTGAACGCCCATACGTTCCAAGCCGTTTTGCATCGCCAGCGCATTCATTACGGTGGCCAGCATGCCCATATAATCAGCCGAAGAGCGGTCCATGCCACCGGCCGCACCGGCTAACCCGCGGAAAATATTACCGCCGCCAATGACCATGCACACCTCAACGCCCAAATCGATGGCGTCTTTTACTTCTCCGGCAATGCGGTCAACTGTCGATACATCAATGCCGTATTGTCCGTCGCCCATAAGGGCCTCACCGGAAACTTTCAGCAAGACGCGTTTAAATTTATGTTCGCCGACCATGGGTCACCCTCATAAAAAAGCCATGGCCAATATGACGCGATTCCGCGCGCTTTGGCCATGGCTGATAGGGATAGGCTTAGCTGCTGCTGACAGCCGCCGCGACTTCCGCCGCAAAATCCGCTTCTTCGCCCTTATCGACGCCTTGGCCGAGTTCAAAGCGAACAAAGCCTTTCAGCTTCACCTCGCCGCCGACATCACCGGCTGCGTTTTCGAGAACTTTCTCAATGCGAGTCTCGCCATCAATCACAAAAACTTGGCTGGTCAACACAACTTCTTCATAGAATTTGCGCAAACGACCTTCGACCATTTTCTCAATAATCTCATCAGGCTTGCCGCTTTCTTTGGCTTCAGCAATCAACACTTGACGCTCGCGGTCAACCTCTGCCGGATCCAAATCATCGACATTGGCAGCCAGTGGGCTGGTTGCCGCCACATGCATCGCCAACTGACGGCCCAAGGCTTCCAGCTTGGCTGTGTCACCGGTTGACTCCAGCGCAACCAAAACGCCGATTTTACCGAGACTGTCAGCCACTTGGCTGTGAATATAGCTGGCCACGACGCCGCTCTCGACAGTCAACTTTTCCGACCGACGCACTGTCATGTTTTCACCGATTGTACCGACCATTTCAGTGACATGGTCTTCAACCGTTTTACCGACGCCCGGGTAATCCGCCGCCAACAAACCGTCATGGCCGCCATCGGCACCCAGTGCAACACCGGCGATATCCGTTACCATAGATTGAAATGTATCATTACGAGCCACAAAATCGGTTTCCGAATTGACTTCAACAACCGCGCCAACCGTGCCGCTTGCTGCCACGCCGACCAAGCCTTCCGCCGCAACGCGACCGGCTTTTTTCGCTGCTTTGGCGAGGCCTTTTGTACGCAGCCAATCGACTGCAGCGGCCATGTCGCCGTCGCATTCCTGCAAAGCGGCTTTACAATCCATCATGCCCGCGCCGGATGTTTCGCGCAGTTCTTTAACCATGCTTGCTGTGATATTGCTCATGGGAGGTCTCCATATCTAAGAGATTAATCGTCAGATTTTTCTTCGGTGGCGGCCGCCTCAGCAGCTTCCTCAGCCGGTGCTTCTTCAGCAGCGGTTTCTTCCGCAGGTGCTTCCTCAGCAGGTGCTTCTTCAGCTTGAGCTTCCTCAGCAGGAGCCTCTTCAGCAGGAGCTTCTTCCAAAGCCGGCTCAGCCATTGGCTGTTCCGCTGCACCGAGATCGATACCCGCCGCACCACTGCTCTCTTCAATACCGGCAATGACCGCTTTTGAAACCAGACCGCAATACAATTCGATAGCGCGTGACGCATCATCATTACCTGGAATCGGATAATCAATTGAATCCGGATCACAATTACTGTCGACAATGGCAATCACCGGAATGCCCAGCGTCTTCGCTTCGGCAATGGCAATTGACTCTTTATTCGTATCAACAACAAACATCAGCTCCGGCACACCGCCCATATCTTTAATGCCGCCCAGCGCCAATTCCAGCTTGTCGCGTTCGCGGGTCAGATTGAGGATTTCCTTTTTGGTCAAACCACCGGCGCCGTCGCCATCCAGTTTTTCTTCCAGTTCGCGCAGACGCTTAATGGAATTGGAAATGGTTTGCCAATTGGTCAGCGTGCCGCCGAGCCAACGTGAATTCATGAAATATTGTGCGCACTGCGAAGCGTGGCGGCCAATCGGCTCGCTGGCTTGACGCT
>CBFIIT010000019.1:0-30217 GCA_965662725.1 Alphaproteobacteria bacterium
CCTTCAAGTCGAGTTCGGCTTGACTTCGTGAACACCGCAATTTAAGCAGTGGCTCACAACACCTCTTGCGGGGGTGTAGCTCAGATTGGTTAGAGCGCCGGCCTGTCACGCCGGAGGTCGCGGGTTCGAGTCCCGTCACTCCCGCCACTTTTCCAAATTCTTTTGCTGAATTGTTGCAGGTTTAGAGCCTAGAATCGGTCTAGGTTTTTTACTGTTTGGCTAGAGGTATTTTGCGTCTTGATGGTGCGTGGTTTTCTTATCGTTTCATCGTTGTGTTTGGTTATCGCCTCACACATTCAGCCCGCCTATGCACAAGTCGTAGTCAGCACCGATAGGGAAATTTCTGCACTAACCAGCGGCTATTGTTTTACCGATAACAACTCGGATGAAGTGCTTGACCTTGGTGAGATAAATGTCTCAGCAGGTTCGCCGGTAATGGACCGTGCCACGCTTCCCGCCTCGGCAACGCCGCCGGCATCAGTCATGCATCTGGCGGATAATCTAGGCAATATTACAACTATAGACGATCATGTCATCGATATTTCGGGTTTTTGTATTGGCGGCGTGTCACGTACCGATGCTGTAACAACCGATTATGATGATGATGACCCGGCCGATGGTGGCATTGACCGCTCGGAAGACACCACGCTGACAGAGACCAGCGATGCAGATAATTATTTTGACGATGACGGCTTTACTTTTGTCGGCGGCTCATCAAGCACAGAACAAAACATCAGCTTCACCGGCCAAGTGAAGGGCAATATTGCTGCCGTTGCGTCTGCGAGCAATATTGTATTCAGCGTGAATGCCAATTCTGAAATTGATGGCTTGCTTGATTTGAGTAACAGCATCGAAAACGCGGTACTGACTTTGGCCGGTCAAATTGACGAAATTAATCTGAGCGGTGCAACGAATTTCAATCTTACCTCGACGGCTGAAATTGGCGACACACTGACAAGCGACACGGATTATTCTTCTGCCAGTATCGGCACGCTAAACTTAAACGGTGCCAGCGATGCCAATGTCACTTTGTCATCCGGCGACTTCACCGAGATTGATTTGGAGGGCGCGTCAAATATCAACCTTACAAATGCCGCCGCCGGCACTCTCATTTCAGCCTCCGGTGTGACCGCCGGGTTGGAGTTTGCCAATACGGCTGCTGTGACAACTATTGAGTTTTTAGGCACGGATTACTTAACCGCCGATTTAGGCTCCAATTCCGTTATTCAGACGCTGACCGCCAACGACATCACCAATCCATCCTCCTATATTGATAATGATGGCACGATTGAACGGTTTGAAATCGGCAATAATTCCGACAGTGCTGATGTTGAATTGACAGTCATCAATGACGGTCGGATTGAAGCCAACACAAGTGACGCAATGGTGATTTCTGATACCGATGCAGGCGGTGGCGAGATTGATGTGGTTATTCGCAATAACGGCACCATCCACGCGGAAACCAGCGACGCGATAAACTTTACCACTTTGAATGGCGGCAGGATTGATATTTTGAATGCAGGCACGGCATCGACAAACTCATCCGGCACGAATGATGTCATTTCCGCCAGCGGCGCGCGCGGCCTGTTTTATATGGAAAATTCCGGCACATTGGAGAACAATAATAATCGGGTCGTCAATCTGCAGAATTTCGAGGGTTATTTTCAATTGCTCAATGATGGGTCGATTGAAGGCAAACAAGTCGGGATAAATTTAACCGGCGCCTCAGCTTCAACATCTACAGCGGTCAGAATTTACAATGGCTTCGAAAAGCTGAACGGCGTGATTTCGCGGGCGACATCCGGCGAGCGCGAAATCATCGTCTCCGGCTCAAATGCAATTTTGCTCGACAATGTGCGCGGCCATATACTTATTCGAAACGGTGCCGGCGCAAGTATCATTGCCCAAGACTCTTTGGCGATTGCCGCGTCGGGTGTAACCGGCAATATTGATATTGAAAATGACGGCACCATTCAAGCCAATCGAACACCGCCCGGTGCTTCAAATATTCGCGCCGTTAATTTCACCGCCATTACCGGTGATATTGACTTCTTAAACGATGAAAACGGTGAAATAGACGCGCGTGATTTAACCGTCAATTTGGAAACGGTCGGCGGCAAAATCACTTTTGTGAATGAAGGTGATATTGAAACCACTCAAACAGTTGATGATGCAGACGCGACGGCCACCGATAATTATGCCGTGCGCATTCAAAGAAGCGGTGCGTTGAATGATGAGAATTCAATCACCAATAGCGGCACGATAACGTCAACCACGGACCACGCGCTTTTAATCACCGACTTTGCCTGCGACGCCGATGATGATGATAATTTCTGTGTAGATAATTCCGGCACATTATCGGCCGGGCGTCAGCTGGCGCTTGGTGGCTCTGCCATCACCGATTTGAAGCTCCGCAATAGCGGAACGATTAGCGCTCTTGACCAAACCGTTAACCTGACTGATTTGAGTGGTGATATCATCTTCTCCAATAGCGGCACCATTGCCGCAACCGGCGCGTTTACAGACCCGTTTCCGGACCCCGACAGCACCGCCTATGGTATGGCCTTGCGTAAGGCCTCAGGCGCTGATGTGACAATTGATTTCGTAAATAGCGCGAGCGGCACGATTTCTTCTGACGGTGGCAATACGATTATCTTAACAGGCTTTAATGGGGCTAATGATGATGTCGACTTCGTCAATAGCGGCACTATCTCAGCCAGTGCTGCCATCGCCGTTGATTTGAGCAATTCAACGGTTTCTCGATTTCGGAATAATGGCATTATTTTAGTAGATGAAGGCACGGCGGTCGATTTGAGTAATTCGACCGCTACGCAATTCAGGAATGACGGTCTTATTTCAACAGATGAAAGCACGTCGGTTGATTTCAGCAATGCGACACTGTCTGAGATTATCAATGAGGGTTTTATTCTCGCGGGCAATAATTCGGCCTTATCATTGACCGGTGTGTCCGGCACTGCATTGCAGCTCTCAAATAGCGGTTTGATTATGACCGGCGCGTCCGGCACTGCTGCCGCGCCGACAAGCATATATGGCACGCTGGGCGCGTCTTTCACCTCAATTGACATCACCAATGGCGTGGCGAGCATTATTTCGACCGTTGGCAATGCTTTGGCGACGGCGAGTGCCAATAGTGGCGGCGCGCTGTTTTTGGATGCGAGCGTTGCCAGCGTCGATATCGACAATTCAGGATTGATTTATGTTGGCGCGGAGGCCACTGACTCGGCTTCTGCGGTGTTTGCCAATCATGCCATTCGGATTACCGATATTGGTGCCAGTTCGGCCAGTATCATCAATCGGGCATCCGGCATTATTCAAGCTGAAGGCGACACGGCGATTTTCCTCAAGGGCGACAGCGCCGATATGATTTACTTCTCGCTCGACAATAGCGGCACCATTCAGGCGCGGAATAATGTCATTGAGGTGCACGATATTGCCGGTGCCAGCACGGTTATTTCAAACAGCGGTAAAATATTGGCGACCGCCAGTTCAGCCAATCATTTGATTAATTTAAGCGAAGTGAGCGCTGATTTTTTATTGACCAATAGCGGCACGATTTCGACCGCGGGCGAACGCGCGATTTATGTCGATATGAACAACACCTCTTTATCGGGTGATGAGATGGTGGTGTTTAATAACCAAGCCGGTGGCATGATTTCCGCTTCGGCCGCGACCGTGACCTTTCTTGATGTCAATGAGCAGATTAACTTTGATAATGCCGGCACCATTCGCGCGGCCAGTGGCGTCGGCGCGGTTTCGTTCTCCGGCATAGGCGACCATCAAGTCGATTTCGACAATAATGAAAGCGGCATTATCAGTGCTGCGAGTGCGGCAGCGGTTACGCTGGCCGGTTTTGAAGCGGCGCTGAATTTTAAAAATGCACAATCCGCATCGATAAGTGCGAGCGATAATGTGATTGTTTTGACCCCGGCTTCTACAGATGCGCGACTGGACTTCAGCAATAGCGGCACGATTTCAGCCAGCGATGAAAGCGCCAGCCATGTGCTTCGTGTCACCGGCTTTGGCGGTGAATTGGCGTTTGAGAATTTATCCGGCGGCACGATTTCCTCTAATGGCACCCATGCCGTGTTTGCCGATCACCAAGCCGCCGACCCGTCACTTGATTTCGACAATGGCGGTACCATTCAAAGCCGTACCGGCGATGCGGTGGTGATGTCGGGTTTCACCGGCGAAGTAAATATCAATAATAGCGGGACGATTGAGGTCACGGACGGGGCCAATGCCTTGTCCAGTTCGGCCGGCAATGAAACCGTGTTCAGAAATAGCGGGCGCATTGAAGCGAGCCAGCGACGGGCAGTGTTCTTTGACAATTTCATTGTTGATGACGACACATCGGCACCGTCTTTCACCAATGCGGCGGGCGGCATTATTCGCGCTGCCTCCAGCGTTTTCGAGACCGATATCGGTTCCGCTACCGGACAAGTTTATACGCTGACCAATAGCGGCTCGATTATTGCCGATAATGGGGCTTATGCGGTGAAGATGAGCGGCGCGGATATTGTATTGAACAATAGCGGTAAGATTAGCTCTACCGCATCACCGGCAATTTTAGCCGGCCCGCAATCGGAAATCGCCATTATGGGCTCGGTTATTTCCGGCGGCACAACTCCCGTGGCGATTGCATTGGAAGGGCGCGGCTCGGTTGTTTCGCTTTCAAATGGCGGCGTCATGTTTGGTAATATCTCGGCGCTGGATGAGGAAGATGATTATACCGATGCCGAAAAACACCAATTCAAGCTGAGTGCGGCACCAAATGTCAGTTATTATTTTGCGTTCCCGACCGCTCAATTCCGCTTTTTCATCGATGATGAGGAAATGGAAGACGGCAATGGCTTCGCTGCCGCAACGATGAATTTTCAAGCGATGCCGCTCATGCACGCGCATCACGCACAAGCGTCGCGCAATATTTGGCGACAAATGGAACGTTTGGATAATGATGGCGCGATGAAGTCTTTCGCCTTTACCGATGATTTGGAGCATGAAAAGACCTCGTCGCGCAGCTTTACTTTGGAGGGCGACCGCAAAGGGTTTGTGCAGAGCTTCCACGAGGTGGATTTCGGTTGGGTGGAAGCGCAATGGCTGGCCGCGGTGAACGAAACTTCGTTCAAGCTGGATGGCAGCGCCTTCACATTCGATAAGGGCTATCAAGCCTTGGGGCTGGGCTTTACAGATTTATTGAGCTTCGGGCCGTTTTCCATGTCCGCCATGGTGATGGGCGGTCTCGGCCAAACCGATATGACAAGGCTGGTGCTGACCAACACTGTCAGTTCGGGTCAGTTCAATCTCAAATCATCTTATGACACATTGTTTTTGGATGGCGTTTGGGAGGCTTTGCTGAGCCAGGATATTATCGGCCGACGGGGAACCTTGACCTCGCGCAATCCATATCGGTTGAATCTTGAGCTGGCCTTTGGCGGCGCGGTGCATACGGAAAATAATGACGGCTATAAGGAAGGCAGCTATATCACCGTATCCGATAAGGAAATGCAGTCCAGCTCGTTGGGCGGACGCGTGAAGCTGGAATTGGCAAGCCGCAATCCATACTCATATCAAGACTTGCGCACTTTCATAGAATTTGAGCAAACAGTCTTTGATACGGTCTCAGGAACCGATTTTTCATATAAGGTTGATGGGGCCGCCAAAAGCATTGATGTCGAGTCTGACCAAATCATGTTCAGCTCATTGGCCATCGGCATGGATGCCGATCTCGAAAATGGATTGGAGCTAAGCCTCAGTTATACGGCCATTGACGGCGATAATGAGAGCACTGAAACATCGCTGAATGCGGGCCTGAAATGGTATTTTTAGGCGGCTTTTGACATATCGTCGCGTATGCTGATTTTTATAGGATTTTTGGGCCGAAAACAGGCATAAAAAACAATGTAATATCTGTTGCAAAGCGGCGGTGGCTAACTATACTCCGCGCCAATTGGAAGAGTCTTACCGACTCGTTTTTCACGGCGTTTTGAAGGGCGAATTTGATGAATGATTTGCTGGTAAATTATTATCCGATTTTAATCTTTATGGCTCTGTCCGCTGTCATAACGGCGGCCCTGTTGGTCGTGCCGGCTTTGGTTGCCCCGTCAAATCCGGATCCTGAAAAAAATGCCCCTTATGAATGCGGCTTTGAAGCCTTTGACGATGCGCGCATGAAGTTTGACGTGAAATTCTATCTCGTCGCTATTTTATTCATTATTTTTGACCTTGAAGTCGCCTTTTTATTCCCTTGGGCGGTCGCGTTTGGCGATGTCGGCCTGTTCGGCTTCTGGTCAATGATGTTTTTCCTAGCCGTGCTTACCGTCGGCTTTGCCTATGAGTGGCGCAAAGGCGCCCTCGATTGGGACTAATCAGTAGGAGCGGTAAATGTCTGAACAAGACCTTTCCGAATTGAAGAAAAATCTTCCGGCACCAATGGCCGACCCGTATTATGAGCAAGTCTCAGAGCAATTGGCTGATAAGGGCTTTGTTCTGGCCTCTTCGGAAGATTTGATTAATTGGGCGCGCACCGGTTCGTTGCATTGGATGCTTTTCGGCCTCGCATGTTGTGCGGTTGAAATGATGCATATTCAAATGCCGCGACTGGATATTGAGCGTTATGGCGTTGCGCCGCGCGCCAGCCCGCGTCAATCGGATGTGATGATTGTAGCCGGCACGTTGACCAATAAAATGGCGCCGGCTTTGCGCAAGGTTTATGACCAAATGCCGGAGCCGCGTTATGTGATTTCCATGGGCTCATGCGCCAATGGTGGCGGCTATTACCATTATTCTTACTCGGTAGTGCGCGGGTGCGACCGGGTTGTGCCGGTTGATGTTTATGTGCCCGGTTGTCCGCCGACTGCGGAGGCGTTGTTCTATGGCATTTTATTGCTGCAGAAGAAAATCCGCCGCACCGGCACGATTGAGCGATAGGACGGATGATGGCTGATTTGCAAACTCTCGCAGACCATATCACCGCCGGGCTGGGCGATAAGCTGGCCGGATATTCGGTGAGTTTCGGTGAGCTGACGCTAGAAGTCAATCCGGGCAATATCGAACCGGTTTTACGCTTTTTGCGCGATGACCCTGATTGTGGCTTTACCCAATTGATTGATTTATGTGGCGCCGATTACCCCAATCGCGCGCTGCGTTTTGATGTTGTTTATCACTTGCTGTCGATGACGAAAAACCTGCGTATTCGGGTTAAGTTGCAAGCCGGTGAAGAGACACAAGTGCCAAGCGTCACCGGTCTGTTCGATGTTGCCAATTGGTATGAGCGCGAAGCTTTCGATATGTATGGCATTTTGTTTTCCGGCCATCCTGATTTGCGTCGCCTGCTGACTGATTACGGTTTTGAAGGCTATCCGCTACGGAAAGATTTTCCGCTGACCGGTCATGTCGAAGTGCGCTATTGCGATGACAGCAAGAAGGTCATTCAGGAGCCGGTTTCGCTGGTGCAGGAATTCCGTGATTTTGATTTTGAAAGCCCATGGGAAGGCGCGCGTGCCGCCGGTCTTTTGCCGGGCGATGAAAAAGCCATGCAGGGCGAAGAACAAGAAGGGCAGGAGGGTTAATCATGTCGCAAGTTACCCAAAACCCGCAAGATGACCGCAGGTTCACAATTAATTTCGGGCCGCAGCATCCGGCTGCGCACGGCGTGTTGCGCTTGGTGATGGATTTGGATGGTGAGCGTGTGGAGCGCGTTGACCCGCATATCGGCCTGCTGCATCGCGGTACGGAAAAGCTGATTGAGCACAAAACCTATCTGCAAAGCGTGCCGTATTTCGACCGTCTTGATTATGTGTCGCCAATGAACCAAGAGCATGCTTTTGCGCTGGCGGTTGAGCGCATGCTTGGCATTGAGGTGCCGAAGCGCGGGCAATATATCCGCATGCTGTATTGTGAGATTGGTCGCATTCTCAATCATTTGATGAATGTGTGCACGCAAGCCTTGGATGTTGGCGCGTTGACGCCGATTACATGGGGCTTTGAAGAGCGCGAAAAGTTGATGATTTTTTACGAACGCGCCTGTGGTGCGCGTTTGCATGCAGCCTATTTCCGCCCCGGTGGTGTGCATCAAGATTTGCCGCAAGCTTTACTGGATGACATTGACGCATTTTGCGATCATTTCCTGACTGTCTTGGATGATATTGAAGGGCTGCTGACCAATAGCCGCATCTTTAAGCAACGCAATGTCGATATCGGTATTGTGACGCAAGAAGATGTTATGAATTGGGGGATGAGCGGTGTGATGGCGCGCAGTGCCGGTCTGGCTTGGGACTTGCGCCGCAGCCAGCCTTATGAGGCTTATAGCGAAATGGATTTTGCTGTGCCGATCGGTAAAAACGGCGATTGCTATGACCGCTATATTATGCGGATGGATGAAATGCGCGAGAGCGTCAAAATTATGCGCCAGTGCATTGCCAATATGCCGGACGGACCGGTTTCCTCGCAGGACGGTAAAGTCGTGCCGCCAAAACGGGCTGAAATGAAGCAGTCTATGGAAGCGCTGATTCACCATTTCAAACTTTACACGGAAGGCTATCACGTGCCTGAAGGTGAGGTTTACGCCGCGGTGGAGGCACCAAAAGGCGAGTTTGGTGTGTATCTGGTCGGCGATGGATCGAACAAACCTTATCGCTGCAAAATTCGTGCGCCGGGCTTTGCCCATTTGCATGCGCTGGATTATTTGAGCCGTGACCATATGCTGGCCGATGTGTCTGCCATTCTCGGCTCGCTGGATATTGTGTTCGGGGAGGTTGACCGATGAGTGTGCGTCGTCTGCATGAAGAGCAACCTGCTGAATTTGCCTTTACGCCGGAAAATGTAAGCTGGGCGGAAGGGCAAATTGCCAAATATCCGGAAGGCCGTCAGGCCAGTGCGATTATTCCGCTTTTATGGCAAGCGCAAAAGCAAGCCGGTGGTTGGCTGCCGGAACCGGCCATTCGCCATGTCGCTGATATGTTGGAAATGCCATATATCCGCGCTTTGGAAGTGGCAACGTTTTATACCATGTTCAATCTGTCGCCGGTTGGTGAGCATTTTGTTCAGTTATGCGGCACGACGCCGTGCTGGCTACGTGGGGCTGATGATTTGAAAGATGTTTGCCGTAAACTTATTGGCGAGCAGGGCGATATTACTGAAGACGGAAAGCTGAGTTGGCTGGAAGTTGAGTGTCTTGGCGCTTGTGTGAATGCACCCATGGTGCAAATCAATGATGACTTTTATGAAGACCTGACTGCTGAAACATTCGAGCAGATTCTGAATGATTTGCAGGCAGGCAAAGAAGTCGCGACCGGTCCGCAGAATAGCCGTCGCGCGTCAGAGCCCGAAGGGGGCTTAACCGTTTTGAAGGGTGACCGATAATGCTGCGTGATGAAGACCGGATTTTTAAGAATATCTATGGCTTTGAAGGGGCGGATCTGACCTCGGCAAAAGGTCGTGGCGATTGGGACAATACCGGCGAGCTGATTAAAAAGGGCCGCGATTGGGTTATTGATGAGGTCAAAGCATCCGGCTTACGCGGACGCGGTGGGGCCGGTTTTCCGACCGGCTTGAAATGGTCTTTCATGCCGAAGGAAAATGACGGTCGCCCGCATTATTTGGTAGTCAATGCCGATGAGTCCGAACCGGGTACATGTAAAGACCGCGATATTATGCGCCATGAACCGCATAAATTGCTGGAAGGATGTTTGCTGGCCGGTTTCGCCATGGGCGCGCATGCTTGCTATATTTATGTGCGCGGTGAATTTATTCGCGAGCGCGAAGCGCTGCAACGCGCTGTTGACGAAGCTTATGAGGCCGGACTGCTGGGTAAAAACGCTGCCGGTTCCGGCTGGGATTATGATATTTACGTTCACCATGGGGCCGGTGCATATATTTGCGGTGAAGAAACTGCGTTGATTGAAAGCCTTGAAGGCAAAAAAGGTCAGCCGCGTTTGAAGCCGCCATTCCCTGCCAATATGGGCCTGTATGGCTGCCCGACGACAGTGAATAATGTCGAGAGCATTGCTGTTGCGCCGACGATTTGTCGCCGTGGTGGAAGTTGGTTTGCCGGTCTTGGCCGCGACGGAAATACCGGCACCAAGCTGTTTTGCATTTCGGGTCACGTCAATAATCCGTGCAATGTCGAAGAGGAAATGGGCATTCCGCTGAAAGAATTGCTGGAGAAACATGCCGGTGGCGTGCGCGGCGGATGGGACAATTTATTGGCGGTTATTCCGGGCGGGTCTTCCGTGCCGCTTTTGCCGAAAGAGATTTGTGACACCGTGCTGATGGATTTTGACAGTCTCAAAGAAGTACAGTCGGGGCTTGGCACGGCGGCGGTGATTGTGATGGATAAATCAACCGATATTATCAAAGCGATTGCCCGGATTTCGCATTTCTATAAGCATGAAAGCTGCGGCCAGTGCACACCGTGCCGCGAAGGCACAGGCTGGATGTGGCGGGTGCTTGAGCGCATGGCGGCAGGCCGCGCGCAACCCAAAGAAATTGATATGTTGCTGCAAGTGACCAAGCAGATTGAAGGTCACACGATTTGCGCATTGGGTGATGCTGCGGCATGGCCGGTGCAGGGCCTTATTCGCCATTTCCGCCCGGTGATTGAAGAGCGTCTGGCCTCTAACCCGTCGGGCGGGGGCCCGCTTCAGGAGGCTGCCGAATAATGAGCGATATGGTGAAAATTACCGTTGATGGCACACAGGTCGAGGTCGAGGCCGGTACAACCATTATGCAGGCTTGCGAAGAGGCCGGGGCTGAAATCCCGCGCTTTTGCTATCACGAACGCCTCTCTGTCGCCGGTAACTGCCGTATGTGTTTGGTGGAAGTTGAAAACGCGCCAAAGCCGGTCGCTTCATGCGCCATGCCGGTGGCGCCCGATATGGTGGTCAGCACAACATCTGAAACAGTAAAAACAGCACGCGAAGGGGTGATGGAATTCTTGCTCATCAATCACCCGCTCGATTGCCCGATTTGCGACCAAGGCGGTGAGTGCGATTTGCAAGACCAGGCGCTCGGCTTTGGTGGCGATGCCAGTCGTTTTGATGACAATAAACGGGCCGTTGAAAACAAGAATATGGGGCCGTTGGTCAAAACCATTATGACCCGCTGTATTCATTGCACGCGCTGTGTGCGGTTCGCGCAAGAGGTTGCCGGTGTGCCGGAAATAGGTGCTATCGGCCGCGGTGAAGATACTGAGATTACCACTTATCTCGAAGCCTCTTTGGATAGCGAGATGTCCGGCAATGTGATTGATCTGTGTCCGGTCGGTGCGCTGACCTCGCGGCCTTATGCGTTTACCGCGCGGCCATGGGAATTGCGTAAAACCGAAACCATTGATGTGATGGATGCGCTGGGCAGCAATATCCGCGTTGATATGCGGGGCCGTGAGGCGATGCGCATCATGCCGCGCAATCACGATGATGTGAATGAGGAATGGCTGTCCGATAAATCGCGTTTCGTTTGGGACGGATTGAACACGCAACGGCTTGACCGCCCATTCATCCGCCGCGATGGCAAACTGGTTGCTGCAAGCTGGGAAGATGCCTTCACTTTGGTTGAAGAAAAATTGAAAGGCAAAGGCGCGACAACCGCAGCTATTGCCGGTGATTTGGTGTGCGCTGAAGGCCAGTTCGCACTGAAGGGTCTGATGGATGCGCTGGAAAGCCCTCATATTGATTGCCGCCAAGATGGCGCAAAAATTTCAGGCCCGCGCAGCAATTATTTGTTCAATGCCTCTGTTGCCGGTATTGAAGAGGCTGATGCGCTGTTGCTTATCGGTTCCAACCCACGGCTTGAAGCGCCGGTGTTGAATGCGCGTATCCGTAAACGTTATCTGATGGGTGATTTTCCAATCGCGGCAATCGGTGAGGCGACGGATTTGACCTATAAAGCCGAGTTTATCGGTGCCGGTTCAGACACTTTGGCTGACCTATTGGCCGATAAGCAAAGCTTTGCTGAAGTTTTGAAAAATGCTGACAATCCGATGATTATTGTCGGGCAGGGCGCATTGACCCGCGAAGACGGTGCCGCGGTATTGGCCTCAGCTATTGAATTGGCCGAGAAAACCGGCGCGACTTTCAATGTCTTGCATGTAGCGGCCGCGCGTGTCGCCGGTCTTGACCTTGGTCTGGTGCCGGGTGAAGGCGGGCACGATGTCGCCGGTATTCAGGAAGCGGCACAAAGCGGTGCGATTGAAAATGTCATTTTATACGGCGCAGATGAAATTGCCGGCGCCGCATTTGGTGACGCATTTGTTGTTTATATCGGTAGCCATGGTGACCGCGGCGCGCATCGTGCCGATGTGATTTTGCCGGCCGCCGCTTATACCGAAAAGCAGGCGACTTTTGTGAATACCGAAGGTCGGGCGCAAATGACTGAGCAGGCGGCAACACCGCCCGGAGAGGCGCGTGAAGATTGGAAGATTTTCCGTGCTTTGTCAGCCCGTCTCGATGTGACATTGCCATATGATAATTCAGCTGAATTGCGCGCGGCCATGTATGCAGTGGCACCGCAATTGGCGCAATTGGATATGATTGTCGCTGCCGATGCGCCGCAAGCGCCGCAACATAACGGTCTTGGGGCGGAGCCGTTCAGCTATGCCGTGACTGACTTCTATTTCACCAATCCGATAGCTCGCGCGTCGAAAACCATGGCCGATTGCGCCAAGGAAAAAGAACAGCGCGGCTCAGAGCAAGGAACCGGAACCGATGGATAGTGTGTTTTTTGACACTTATGTCTGGCCTGCACTGATTGTTACGGCGCATTCACTGGCGATTATTTTGGCGCTGTTGGTGTCGCTGGCTTTTTTCATGTTGGCAGATCGTAAAATTTGGGCGGCAGCTCAGCTTCGTAAAGGCCCGACCATGGTGGGGCCGTTCGGATTGTTGCAAAGCTTTGCCGATATTTTGAAATATCTGCTGAAAGAAATCATTATTCCAACAACTGCCAATAAGCCTGTTTTTATTCTCGCACCGTTTGTTACCATGTTCCTCGCTTTAAGCGGATGGGCCGTAATACCGGTCAATGAGGGCTGGGCAGTGGCCGATATTAATGTCGGCATTTTATATATTTTCGCCATTTCATCGCTTGGCGTTTACGGCGTGATTATGGGCGGCTGGGCCTCCAACTCAAAATATCCGTTCCTTGGCGCTTTGCGCTCGGCAGCGCAAATGGTCTCATATGAAGTATCCATCGGTCTGGTGATTATCACCGTGCTGCTTTGTGTCGGCTCCTTGAATTTGACCGATATTGTACTGGCTCAAAAAACCATTTGGTTTGCTGTGCCGTTATTCCCGATGTTTGTCGTGTTCTTTATCTCGGCTTTGGCCGAGACCAATCGTCCGCCATTTGATTTGCCGGAAGATGAAAGCGCGCTGGTTGCCGGTTTCATGACTGAATATTCCTCAACGCTTTATGTGGTGTTCATGATTGGCGAGCTGGCCAATATTGTTCTGATGTGCGCCATGTGCACGATTTTATTCCTTGGCGGCTGGTTGCCGCCGGTTGATATCGCGCCGTTTAATTGGGTGCCCGGGCCGGTTTGGTTCATTTTGAAAATGGGTCTGATGTTCTTCATGTTCGCCATGACCAAAGTTATCGTGCCGCGCTATCGCTATGATCAGTTGATGCGCTTGGGTTGGAAAGTATTCCTGCCCCTGTCGCTCATCTATGTCGTGCTGACAGCCGGCTTTCTGCAATATTTTGGCATGGCATCGTAAGGGGGCGATTATGGCTTGGTTAGACCGCACTGCACGTTCTCTGTTTTTGGCTGAATTTGTTGGCGCATTGCGCTTGGCAATGGGATATTTCTTTGGCCGCAAGGCGACAATTAATTATCCGTATGAAAAAGGCCCGCTTAGCCCGCGCTTTCGTGGCGAGCATGCTTTGCGTCGTTACCCGAATGGGCAAGAACGCTGCATTGCCTGTAAATTATGCGAAGCGATTTGTCCGGCGCAGGCCATCACCATTGAGGCCGGTCCGCGCAATAATGACGGCACACGCCGCACCGTGCGCTATGACATTGATATGGTGAAGTGCATTTATTGCGGCTTTTGCCAAGAAGCCTGTCCGGTCGATGCGATTGTTGAAGGGCCTAATTTTGAATTTGCAACCGAAACCCGCGAAGAGCTTATTTATGACAAGGATAAGCTGCTGGCCAATGGCGATCGCTGGGAAGTTGAGATTGCCAAGAATATCGAGCTTGACGCTCCTTACCGGTAGAAGAATATGACGCTAACCTCACTCGCATTTTATTTGTTTGCAACCGTTGCGGTTGCCAGCTCGTTTATGGTCATTGCGTCGCGCAATCCGGTCTATTCGGTGCTGTTTCTCATCCTCACCTTTTTCAATTCAGCCGGTCTGTTTGTGCTGCTGGGGGCTGAGTTTCTGGCGCTGATTTTGGTTGTCGTTTATGTCGGCGCGGTGGCGGTGCTGTTCTTATTCGTCGTCATGATGTTGGATATTGATTTCGCTGAATTAAGCGAGGGCTTTTTGCAATATATGCCGATAGGGGCAACGGTCGGTTTGATATTGTTGCTTGAATTGCTGCTGGTATTCGGCGCGTCATCGGCGCTTGTTGATGCCAATCCCTTGCCGCGCGCAACGCCGGAGGGCATGACCAATGCTGAGGCATTGGGGCGGGTGCTTTATACTGATTATGTTTATTTCTTCCAGGCCGCCGGTGCGATTTTATTGGTCGCTATGATTGGCGCGATTGTACTGACCTTGGTGCCGTCAAACAATCCGAAACGGCAGGATATTGCCAAGCAAACCGCCCGCTCTCGTGAGGAAGCGGCAGAGCTTGTCGATATTGAACCGGGACAAGGTATTTAGGGCAGGGCAAAATTATGATTGGACTGACACATTACCTGACGCTGGCCGCCATTATTTTCACCATTGGCGTGTTCGGTATTTTTCTGAACCGTAAAAACGTCATCATTATTCTGATGTCGATTGAGCTGATGCTGCTTGCGGTGAACATTAATCTGGTCGCTTTCTCGGCCTATCTCGGCGATTTGGTCGGGCAAGTCTTTGCGCTGCTGGTGCTGACGGTTGCTGCCGGTGAGGCGGCTATCGGTCTGGCCATTCTGGTGGTTTATTTCCGTAATCGCGGCGGTATTGCCGTTGAAGATGTCAGTCAAATGAAGGGCTAATGGCATGAGCATGTATCACGCGATTGTATTTTTTCCGCTGCTCGGCGCACTGATTGCCGGTCTGTTTGGCCGCCTAATCGGTGACCGACAAGCTGAATATGTTACGACGGGACTGCTGATTATCTCGGCGCTTTTGTCTTGCGTCGCATTTGTTCAAGTCGGTCTGGACGGGCAGAGCCAGAAAGTCATGGTGCTTGATTGGATTTCTTCCGGTGGCCTGGATATTGATTGGGTGCTGCGCATTGATACGCTGACTGCGGTGATGCTGGTAGTTGTTACCGGCGTGTCGTCTTTGGTGCATGTCTATTCCATCGGTTATATGAGCCATGATCCGAACCGCGCGCGCTTCTTCGCTTATTTGTCGCTGTTTACTTTCATGATGCTGATGCTGGTCACGGCGGATAACTTCCTGCAATTATTCTTTGGCTGGGAAGGTGTTGGCCTTGCCTCTTATTTGCTTATCGGCTTCTGGTTCAAAAAACCGTCTGCCAATGCCGCTGCCATTAAAGCTTTCGTGGTCAATCGGGTTGGCGATTTCGGTCTTATTCTTGGCATGTCGGCGATTTATTTTTCTGTCGGCTCGTTGCAATTTGACGAAGTTTTTGCTGCTGCCGGTGCATTGGCCGAAGGCCAGTTTGACTTCCTCGGCGTTACACTGCCGACTTTGACGACCATTTGCTTGCTATTGTTTATGGGCGCGATGGGCAAGTCGGCTCAGTTTTTGCTGCATACATGGCTGCCTGATGCGATGGAAGGCCCGACCCCGGTCTCGGCTCTTATTCATGCCGCTACCATGGTGACGGCCGGCGTGTTCTTGGTTGCGCGTTGTTCGCCCTTGTTTGAATTATCGCAAACCGCTCTCAATGTGGTGATTGTGGTTGGCGCGATTACCGCCTTCTTCGCGGCCACGGTCGGCCTTGTGCAGAATGATATTAAGCGGGTGATTGCTTATTCAACCTGTTCGCAGCTTGGCTATATGTTTGTCGGTCTCGGTATTGGTGCCTATCAGGCGGCAATGTTCCATTTGTTTACTCATGCTTTCTTTAAAGCGCTGTTGTTCCTTGGTGCCGGTTCTGTCATTCACGCCATGGGTGATGAACAAGATATGCGCAAAATGGGTGGCTTGCGCCAGCTCATTCCGGCGACCTTCTTTATGATGTTTATCGGCACGATTGCGCTTACCGGTTTCCCGCTTACTGCTGGTTATTACTCCAAAGATGCGATTATTGAAGGTGCCTTTGCCGCGCAAGCCGCGCCGCATATGTTTGCCTTTGCGTTGTTGATTGTGGCGGCATTCTTCACCTCTTTCTATAGCTGGCGATTGATGTTCCTGACATTTTTCGGCCCGCCGCGTTGTTCTAATGAAGTGTTGAGCCATGTGCATGAAAGCCCGCCGGTGATGCTGGTGCCGTTGATTGTGCTGGCCTTTGGTGCGTTGATTGCCGGTGTCGGTTTTGCCGATTTATTTGTTGGTAAAGAACAAGCGGCTTTTTGGGGTGGCACGATTTTCACCGCCGCCGATAACAATATCCTTGTCGAGTTGAAGCAAGTGCCAAGCTGGGTGATTTTTAGCCCCTTGGTGATGATGCTTTCCGGTTTTGCCTTGGCTTATATTCTCTATATCCATCGTCCGGCTTGGCCGAAAGCCATCGCTGAAGAGCACGATTTGATTTACAAATTTCTGCTCAATAAATGGTATTTTGACGAGATTTATAATTTCATCTTTATCCGTCCGGCCACATGGCTGGCCCGTCTGTTTTGGAAAGGCGGCGACGGATTTATTATTGACGGTTTCGGCCCGGACGGCATTGCCGCCAATGTGCTTCGCGTAACCAAGCGTGTGGTGGCTGTGCAAACCGGTTTTGTTTATCACTACGCATTCGTCATGTTGTTGGGCGTCGCCGGTTTTGTTAGCTGGCTGATGTTGACGGGGGGACATTAATCCATGACCGATTGGCCACTCCTTTCAACCATCACATTCTTGCCGCTGCTGGGCGCATTATTCATTTTGCTGGTGCGCGGAGATGAAGCGGCGATTGCTGCCAATTCGCGCGCTGTTGCGCTTTGGACAACCGTTGTCACACTGCTTTTGACGATTTTCATGATCAGCCGGTTTGATGGCAGTTCCGCCGCGTTTCAATTTGTCGAGCGGGTTGAATGGCTGCTGCCGGGCATTGACTATGCGATGGGCGTAGACGGCATTTCCGTCTTATTCGTTTTGCTGACCGCCGCTTTAATGCCGATTTGCATTTTGGCCAGTTGGCACGCCATCAATACGCGGGTGCGCGAATATATGCTGGCGTTTTTGGTGCTGGAAACACTGATGATTGGCGTCTTTTGCGCCATGGATATTATCCTCTTCTATCTGTTCTTCGAAGGCGGCCTGATACCGATGTTCCTCATCATCGGTGTTTGGGGCGGCGCGCGGCGTATTTATGCCAGCTTTAAGTTTTTCCTTTATACGCTCATCGGCTCGGTGCTGATGTTGTTGGCGATATTGGTGATGTATTGGCAGGCCGGCACGACTTTTATTCCCGATTTAATGGCGCATGGCTTTGATGCTTCTTTGCAGACTTGGCTGTGGCTGGCTTTCTTTGCCAGCTTTGCGGTTAAAATGCCGATGTGGCCGGTGCATACATGGTTGCCGGATGCGCACGTAGAAGCGCCAACTGCAGGCTCGGTTATTTTGGCCGGTGTTTTGTTGAAAATGGGCGGCTATGGCTTTTTGCGCTTCTCGCTCCCAATGTTCCCATTGGCTTCCGACATGTTCGCGCCAATGGTGTTTGCGATGAGCGCGATTGCCATTGTCTACACATCACTTGTCGCCTTTGCGCAAGAGGATATGAAAAAGCTGATTGCCTATTCATCAGTCGCACATATGGGCTTTGTGACCATGGGGATTTTCACCGCCACAACGCAAGGCGTGCAGGGTGCGGTGTTCCAAATGTTGTCGCATGGCTGGATTTCAGGCGCTTTGTTCCTGTGTGTTGGTGTGGTTTATGACCGTATGCATACACGCGAAATCGCTGCCTATGGCGGTCTTGCCAATCGGATGCCGATTTATGCGACCGTGTTTTTATTGTTCACCATGGCCAATGTCGGCTTGCCCGGAACATCCGGTTTTGTCGGTGAGTTTTTGACCATTCTCGGCGCATTCCAAATCAGCACATGGACAGCGCTGTTTGCTGCCAGTGGGGTGATTTTCTCTGCTGTTTATGCGCTGTCGCTCTATCGCCGCGTTTCTTTCGGGCAAATTGAACATGAGGGATTGCAGCAAATCGCAGATATGGACCGCCGCGAAATATTCATTATTGCGCCTTTGGTGGTAGCTACAATTCTATTCGGTATTTGGCCAATGCCAATTCTTGACCTGACAGCAGCATCTGTTGATGCGCTCATTACGGCCTATCAAGAGGCTTTATCCAATCAATTTGCCGGCCAAGCTGCGGGTGGGGGACAGTAACCATGCTTAATAATCTGACCCTTATTCTGCCGGAACTCATTCTCTTCATCGGGGCTATGGGCCTTTTGATGATCGGTGCCTTTTCAAAAACCGATGCGACCAAGACAGTTGATTTGGGTGCGATTGCCATTCTGGCTTTGGCGACTGTGGCGGCCGGAAGTTTTGCCGGCGATGCGCGCGCATTGGCTTTTAACGGCGCGTTTGTTATGGACAGTTTCGCGTCCCTGATGAAAGTGCTGACTTTCCTTGCTACCGGCATTGCCATTGTTATGTCGCAAAGCTTTTTGCAGCGCGAGAAGCTGGCGCGATTTGAATATTCGGTTCTCTTGCTGCTGGCTGCTGCCGGAATGGGCATGATGATTTCGGCCAATGATCTGATTTCGCTTTATATGGGCATTGAATTGCAAAGCCTTGCGCTTTATGTGGTTGCCGCGATCAATCGCGATAGCCTGCGCTCCACAGAAGCCGGTTTGAAATATTTCGTATTGGGTGCCTTGTCGTCCGGCATGCTGCTTTACGGCGCGTCGCTGATTTATGGCTTCTCAGGTTCAACCAATTTTGCCGAAATTTCTGCTGCCTTCCAGCCGCAAGACGGTGTATTGCCAATGGCGCAAGTGCTGGGTCTGGTGTTCTTGCTGGCCGGTTTGGCATTTAAAATTTCTGCCGTGCCGTTTCATATGTGGACGCCGGATGTATATGAAGGTGCGCCTACCAGTGTGACTGCGTTTTTTGCCTCGGCTCCAAAAATTGCCGGTATGGCGATTTTCTTGCGCATTATGATGACCGGCTTTGAAGATGCCTTGGTTGCGTGGCAGCAAATCATTATCTTGCTCGCCGTGGCCAGCATGGTGTTGGGGGCGTTTGCTGCGATTGGGCAGCAAAATATAAAGCGCCTTATGGCTTATTCTTCTATCGGTCATATGGGCTTTGCGCTTGTCGGTTTCGCTGCGGCCACCCCGACCGGTGTTTCCAGTGTCATTCTTTATATGGCGTTATATGTCGTGATGACGCTTGGCACATTTGCGTGCATTTTATCCATGCGCCGCGATAGCGGCCCGGTTGAACGGATTGATGATTTGGCCGGTCTGAGCCAGACGCGTCCGTTCATGGCGTTTTGCATTGCAGTGATGATGTTCTCATTGGCCGGTATTCCACCCATGGCCGGTTTCTTCGGCAAGCTGTTTGTTTTCCGCGCCGCCATTGATGCAAATCTCTACGCACTGTCTGTTATTGGTGTATTGGCTAGTGTTGTCGGTGCCTATTATTATTTGCGGATTGTTAAAATCATGTATCTCGATCCGCCAACCGATGAAGTAAACGAGCCAATGCCGCGCGAGCTTTCTTTCTTGGCCGGTGCGATGACCGCAATCACCTTATTGTTCTTCATCTATCCGGCACCGCTGGTTAAATTGGCAGAAACCGCTGGCGCAGTTTTGACGCAAAGCGACACGCTGGCCATGCCTCATATCCAATTGCATGACAGCCATAGCGGAGGCCATATCGGCCAGTGACCGTTCTTCCAAACGGATATCATTTGCGCCATCTCGCCGAGGTGGACAGCACCAATGAGGAGGCGCGCCGCATGGCAGCGTCGATGGAAAAAATCCCGACATGGATTGTGGCGGATAGCCAAACCGCGGGGCGAGGCCGCCGTGGCCGCGCTTGGGCGTCGCCGACCGGCAATCTGATGACCACGCTATATCTACCGAAAAGCTATAGTGCAGTTACCGCTGGGCAACTGGCCTTTGTTGCCGGTCTGGCTTTGGAAAGCACGGTTCGGCACTTCATCGGCGATGCGGCGCAGGTCAGCGTTAAATGGCCGAATGATGTTTTGATTGACGGCAAAAAGGCCTCGGGCATTTTGCTGGAAAGCGCGGTGCAAGATGGCAAGCTGGGTTGGGTTGCTATCGGGCTTGGCCTTAATTTGGCGCATCATCCTGAAGACACGCCTTATCCGGCGACTGATATTTCTGATTATATCGCTGCGCCGCCGAGCAATATTGAGGCCTTGGAGATATTGACCAATGCGTTTGATACGGTTTTTCGGCAATGGGAAATGGGCGGCTTTGAAAATCTTTTGAAAGCATGGCGGCTTGTCGCGCATGGGCTGGGTGAGCCAATTGTCGCAAGACTGGAAAGTGAAGAAATCAGAGGTATCTTTCTCGATATCGATGAGAAGGGCGCCTTGCTGCTGAAAGACGGTAGCGGCGAGACGCATGTTATAGATGCGGGTGACGTATTTTTTCCGGATGTGGGCTAGATGAGCGATAAAAATAACAATGAATTGGTATTCCTGCCTTTGGGCGGCACCGGTGAGATTGGCATGAATTGCAATCTTTACGGCTATGGCCCACGTGGCAAACGGCAATGGATAATGGTCGATTTGGGCGTTACTTTTGGCAAGCATAGTGAGCCGGGAATTGATGTCATCACGCCGGATATTGAGTTTATCGAGCAGCATAAAGATAATTTACTAGGGCTGCTGCTGACGCATGGCCACGAAGACCATATCGGTGCCGTCGGTCATTTATGGCCGCGTTTGCAATGCCCGATATATGCGACACCTTTCACCGCTGCTTTGGTGCGCGGAAAATTGGCCGAAGCGGGTTTGCTGGAGCAAGTGCCGTTGCACATTATTGAGACGGACGCGCATTTGGAGTTGGGGCCGTTTGCGATTGATTATATTTGCCTGACCCATTCGATTGCCGAGCCGAGCGCCTTGGCGATTGAAGTTGAGGGCGGTCGCGCCTTGCATACGGGCGATTGGAAAATCGATCCCGATCCTGTTATTGGCAAGCTGACCGAGGTCGAGCGGTTGAAAGCTTTGGGTGATGCGGGCATAGACGCGATTATTTGCGACAGCACAAATGTGCTGACACCGGGCCGATCCGGCTCTGAGGCGGATGTCGGAACAATGCTGGAAGAAGTGGTTGCCGATTGCGCGGCGCGTGTGGTGATTACCACTTTTGCTTCCAATGTGGCGCGGATGACCAGCATTGCACAAGTGGCGGTAAATACCGGACGACATTTGTGCTTGGCCGGTCGCGGCATGCATAAGATTTATCAGGCGGCGCGGGAAACCGGTTATATGACCAAATTCCCTGAATTGATTGACGAGGCGGATGTCGGTTATTTGCCGCCGGAAAAAGTGTTGATTTGCTGTACCGGCAGCCAAGGCGAAGCCAATGCTGCGCTTGGCCGTATGGCGCATGGGCGGCATCCGCATTTGACCTTGGAGCCGGGCGACAGCGTTATCTTCTCGTCCAAAATGATACCCGGCAATGAGACCGAAATCTTGGCGCTGCAAAATCGCCTCGCACAAATCGATGTCGAAATTATTTCGCCAAACGGTTCCGATATTCATGTGTCGGGGCATCCGTGTCGCGATGAATTAGCCGATATGTATGGCTGGGCGCGGCCACGTGCGGCCATTCCTGTGCATGGTGAGCATCGGCACTTACTGGCCCATGCGGAGTTGGCTGAAGAGCTGGGTGTCAAAGAGCCGTGCCGAATTCATAATGGCGAGATGGTGCGCATTGCGCCGGGTGCTGCCGAAGTCATCGATGTGGTTAGAACCGGCAGGCTGTATCTCGATGGCGATATTATGACTGACAGCAAATCGCAAGCGACCCGTGAGCGGCGCAAGCTGTCTTATAATGGCGCAGTGTTTGTTGCCGTGCCGATTGATGCAGCAGACCGTTTGGCCGGAAAGGTCGATGTTGAATTGGTCGGTGTGCCTGATGATGATGGCATGGTTAAGCTGGTCGATTGGGCATTGGATGCGGTAGAGCGCGCGATACCGTCAAACGGGCGATTGACGCCGCAGCGGGCCGAGCATGATATCAGCGTTGCCGTGCGTCGCGAGCTGTCGCGCCGGTGGGGTAAGAAGCCGTTAGTTGCAGTAAGCTTTGTAAGGGTTTAGGAGGCGTGAATGATTGAGATTAGTTTTATATTCGGTGTCGCCATTTACGGCATTATTTGGTTTCTCACCTTGTTCATGGTGCTGCCATGGGGGGTGGTGTCGCAAGAAGAGCATGGCGAGATTATGCCCGGCTCCAGTGAGAGTGCGCCGGCGCAGCCGCGCATTGTGAAAAAACTCATGATTACCACAGCCATGTCAGCGGTGTTTTATCTGATTGTTTATTGGCTGCTGAGCAGTGGTGTTATGGCTGATTTGAATCTGCCGTTTATTCCTGATTTCACACAAGGGCGGGGTTAACGGAACCGCTACAAAAAAAGCGGGACCCTAAGGCCCCGCTTAAAATGTGCTTCGAGTAAACTCGAAAGGTTCCTCCCAAAACCCGAGGACGCAGTCCTCATCCACGAAAAAAAATTAGCCAGATTTTCAGCCTTTGTCACCCGCTTTTTACGATTTTGTGACATTTACTTGCGCCGTAACTTCTGCGTGTTATGAATTAATTCAATCAAGCGCGCCAAAAGGAAACATTCATGCGTCTGTCGAATTATTTTCTGCCCACTTTGAAAGAGACACCGAGTGAGGCTCAAATTGCATCGCATCGCTTGATGTTGCGCGCCGGCATGGTTCGGCAAAGCGCGGCGGGTATTTATAGCTGGTTGCCCTTGGGGCTGCGGGTGTTGCGCAAGATTGAGCAGATTGTCCGCGAAGAGCAAAATCAAGCCGGCGCGGTTGAAGTGCTGATGCCGACATTGCAGCCGGCGGAAATTTGGCGTGAATCCGGTCGTTATGATGATTACGGCAAAGAAATGCTGCGCATTACTGACCGTCATGAGCGCGATTTGCTTTACGGGCCGACCAATGAAGAGCTGATTACGCAAATTTTTCGCGACAATGTGAAAAGCTATCGCGACTTGCCGCAAAATCTCTATCACATTCAGTGGAAATTCCGCGATGAAATTCGCCCGCGTTTCGGGGTGATGCGGGGTCGCGAGTTTTTGATGAAAGACGGCTACAGCTTCGACATTGATGAGGCTGCGGCCCGCGCCGCCTATCAAAAGATGTTTGTCGCATATTTGCGTACTTTCCGCCGCTTGGGACTGAAAGCCATGCCGGTGGCGGCCGATACCGGCCCGATTGGCGGTGATTTAAGTCATGAATTTATTATTTTGGCTGAGACCGGTGAGTCAGAAATCTTCTGTCATGCCGATATTCTCGATCTGCCGGTTCCGGATGCCGATTATGACGGTGATTTAACGCCGGTGATTGAAGCGTTTACCGAATTTTATGCCCGTTCTGATGAAATGCATGACGCCGATAAATTTGCTGCCGATGTTCCGGCCGATAAGCAATTAACGGCGCGCGGTATTGAGGTGGGGCATATTTTCTATTTCGGACAAAAATATTCCGAGCCGATGAAGGCGATGGTGACCGGGCCTGACGGGCAAGACGTCGCCGTGCATAGCGGTTCTTACGGAATTGGCGTGTCACGTTTGGTCGGCGGCATTATTGAAGCCTGCCATGATGATGACGGTATTGTATGGCCATGGGCCGTGGCACCGTTCCATATCGGCTTGGTTAATTTGAAGCCGGGCCATGAAGGGTGCGATGCGTTGTGCGAAAAACTGGATGCAGCGCTGACACAAAGTGGCCTTGAAGTTTTGTATGATGATCGAGACGAACGGGCAGGCACCAAATTCTCTGATATGGATTTGATAGGCCTACCATGGCAGGCGGTTATCGGCCCCAGAGGGGCGGAGAGCGGCGAGATTGAAATAAAGAACCGGGCAACCGGCGAAAAACAAACTTTGGGTTTTGATGCGGCATTGGAATTACTGTCCGCGCCACCCGCTTGAGAGACAGAATGAACCGCGCTTTTAGCTTCCTTGAATGGCAAATTGCAGGCCGTTATTTGCGGGCCAAGAGGCGTGACAGCTTTATTTCGGTCATTGCCGGGATTTCATTTCTTGGTATCTCCATGGGGGTGGCGACGCTGATTGTCGTGATGGCGGTGATGACCGGCTTTCGTGGCGATTTGTTGGACCGTATTCTTGGGGTCAATGGCCATGCCACAATTCGTAGCTACGACACGCGCTTTATTGACCGCGATTTACTGGTGGAACGTTTGCAAATAGTCGATGGCGTGGTGCTGGCTACGCCTTTGGTGGACGGGCAGGCCATGCTGTCTGCCGGTGACGCAGCACGCGGCGTCTTGTTGCGCGGTCTGCCGGTTGAGAAAATACAGCAATTGCCGAGCCTCGCCGGACGCGAACTGGAAGGCAGTTTGGCCGACCTCAGCAAGCCGAGTACAATCGCTGTCGGTGCTCGTTTGGCTGAGCGTTACGGGTTTAAAGTCGGGCAGAAAATATCGTTGATTTCACCGCGCGGCACGCTGACCCCGTTTGGCACTGCCCCGAAGCTGAAGCAATTTGAATTGGTGGCGATTTTTCGCATCGGCCTGTCGGAATATGATTTGAACTTCACTTTTGCCTCGATTGAGACGGCAGGCGCATTTTTCAACCTCGGGCCACATCAAGGCGCGATTGACGTCATTATTGATGATCCTGATTTGATTGATATGCGCGCGCCCATATTGCGGCAAGCGGCAGGCGATGAAAATTATCTGACTGACTGGAAGCAGGCGAACAGCACGCTGGCCGGTGCGCTGGAGGTAGAGCGCAATGTCATGTTCCTTATATTGACGATGATTTTGCTGGTCGCGGCGCTGAATATTATTTCCGGTCTGGTAATGCTTGTGCGTGATAAGGGCCGGGACATTGCGGTTTTCCGTTCTATGGGGGCGACACGCGGCATGATATTGCGGGTGTTTTTCTTAACCGGGGCGAGCATTGGCGTTAGCGGCACATTGGCCGGTTTGGCGGGCGGTATATTATTTGCCAGTTATATTGAGGAAGTGCGGCAATTTTTGATTTACACCACCGGCGCAAATTTGTTTCCGGCGGAGATTTATTTCCTCGAACGCATGCCATCTCGGATTTTGATCGATGATGTTGTGCAAGTGGCAATCATGTCTTTGGTGCTGTCGTTTCTATCGACATTTTATCCGGCTTGGCGAGCCGCTTCTATGGAACCGGTGGAGGCGTTGCGCAATGAGTAGCCATTTCGTGCTGCGCGATATTCATCGCGGTTTTTCGCAAGGTGAACGCAGGCTCGATGTTTTGCGTGGCGCAAATCTGGAGGTGCAGGCCGGCGAGGTAGTGGCTTTGGTTGGGCCATCAGGTTCCGGTAAATCAAGCCTTTTGCACATTGCCGGATTGCTGGAACGCCCCGATAGCGGCACCATTGAACTGGCCGGACAACTGGTTGATAGCGATAATGATGCGCAGCGAACGGCCATGCGGCTGAAGCATATCGGTTTTGTCTATCAGTTTCATAATCTATTGCCCGAATTTACCGCTGAAGAGAATGTCGCCATGCCGGCGCGCTTGGCAGGACAGGGCGGCAAGCAAGCGGGCGAAGAGGCTGCTGCTTTGCTCGGCAGGCTCGGATTGGCGGATAGGGCAACGCATTTGCCTTCACAGCTTTCTGGTGGCGAGCAACAGCGTGTCGCGGTGGCGCGTGCGCTGGCCCATCAGCCGGATTTGATTTTGGCCGATGAGCCAACCGGCAGCCTCGATAGCGAAGCGGGAAGTAAAGTGGCTGATTTGCTGCTTGGTGAAGCACGGGCGCAGGGTGTCGCGGTTTTGCTGGCGACGCATGATTTGGAATTGGCCGGACAGGCTGACCGGATTGTCCGGTTGCGCGACGGTCTTATTTCTTAAATTTCCTAAAATCGACTAAGTGATTGTTTTTACTGAAATATAAAACTGTTTGACAAAAGAACAAAAAGTGAACATATTATACCTCAAAGGGAGAATGACCATGAAAGAATTGTTTGAAGATATCATCGCCGTCTGCACATTACTGGGCATGGGAATGGCCATCATCATGTGGGGCTCTATCGGCCAAGCGATTGCCGGATAATCGGCGCGCTTAACGTCAATCAATAGGGGATACTTGCGGCTTATCCCCCTTATTTTGATGTCTAACGGCTGACTTGGCCACAGGCTTCGGTAAACTGGTCTCTGTTGAGTGATTCCGGTTGTGTAGCGAAAAATGTCCGAAGCCTTGAAAATTGATAATGAGCTGCAGCTTATGATGCCGAAATTCGTTCATTTACGGACGCACAGCGCCTATTCGCTGTTAGAAGGGGCTTTGCCGGTCAAAACCCTTACCCAGACCGCATTGGCGGCACAAATGCCGGCCTTGGCGGTAACCGATCGGAATAATCTGTTTGGCGCATTGGAATTTGCCGAAACCGCATCTGCGCTGGGTATCCAACCAATTATCGGCGCGACGGTTCTATTGCGCGATGATGAAGAAAGCGGCGATATCGCGCTTTTGGTAAAAGACCGCACCGGCTATGAGAATTTGATGGCGCTTATTAGCTCAGCCCATTTGGATGCTGAGGGCACGCAAGGGCCGAGCATTGATAGCGCGCTGTTGAAACGCCATGCAGAGGGATTGATTTGCCTGACAGGCGGCCCGGACGGGCCGATTGATAAACTGCTTCAGCAGCGACAAGATAAAGCTGCGGAAAATAAATTATTAAGCCTTTTCAGTATCTTCGGAGATAGCCTTTATATTGAACTTCAGCGTTATTCTGCTGCGCCTTTAGCCGATATTGAAGAGCAGCTGATTGATTTCGCCTATGCGCATAACATTCCGTTAGTGGCCAGCAATCAGGCTTATTTTGCTTCTGAAGATGATTATCGCGCACATGACGCGCTGATTTGTATTGCCGAGGGGCGTTATATAAATGAAGAGGATCGGCGGCGATTGACCCCTGACCATCGGTTGAAATCAGCCGAAGAAATGTGCGCCTTGTTTGCCGATTTACCGGAAGCTATCGAAAACACGGTTGAGATTGCCCGTCGTTGTGCGTTTCGTCCAACCGAACATGCACCGATTTTGCCGGCTTTTTCGAAAACCGATGAATTGGCAGAGCTTTCGCAGCAAGCGCATGATGGGTTGAGCGAACGGCTGAAGCAGATTGAGCCGGCAGTTGAAGAGCAGGCCTATCGCGCGCGTTTGGACTTTGAGTTGAAAGTCATCGCGGATATGGGCTTTCCGGGCTATTTCCTGATTGTTGCTGACTTCATTAAATGGGCGAAAGAGCAAAATATTGCCGTCGGTCCGGGGCGTGGTTCCGGTGCCGGTTCTGTGGTGGCGTGGGCGCTGACCATTACCGATTTGGATCCGCTTCGTTTTAACTTGCTGTTTGAGCGGTTTTTGAACCCTGAACGCGTGTCGATGCCTGACTTTGATATCGACTTTTGCCAATCGCGCCGAGATGAAGTCATCAGCTATGTTCAGCAAAAATATGGTCGCGATCAAGTGGCGCAAATCATCACTTTCGGTAAGCTGCAGGCGCGCGCCGTGTTGCGCGATGTCGGGCGGGTGTTGCAAATGCCATATGGGCAGGTCGATCGCTTGTGCAAAATGGTGCCGAATAATCCAGCCAATCCGGTGACTTTGCAGGAGGCGATTGATGGCGAACCGCGTTTTCAAGCCGAACGCGATAGCGACCCGCAAGTGGCGGAATTGCTTGAAATCAGTTTGAAACTGGAAGGTTTGTATCGCCATGCCTCAACCCATGCCGCCGGTGTGGTGATTGGCGACCGGCCCTTGCAGGAATTGGTGGCGCTTTATCGCGACCCGAAATCGGATATGCCGGTCACCCAGTTCAATATGAAATGGGTTGAAAAGGCCGGCCTGGTAAAGTTTGACTTTCTCGGATTGAAAACGCTTACCGTGCTGGAAAAAGCGGTCGAGCTTTTGAGCGATATCGGCGTCGAGGTGGATATTAACAATCTACCGCTTGATGACGCCAAAACCTATGAGCTTATGGGGCAGGGCGATACAATTGGCGTGTTCCAGTTGGAAAGCGCCGGTATGCGCGACGTGTTGCGCAAGATGAAGCCGGATAAATTTGAAGATATTATCGCGCTTGTAGCGCTTTATCGGCCAGGCCCGATGGACAATATTCCGCGCTATGTTGCCTGTAAAAAAGGCGAAGAAGAGCCGGATTATCTGTATGACAGTCTGCAGCCGATTTTGCAGGAAACCTATGGCGTGATGATTTATCAGGAGCAGGTGATGCAAATCGCGCAAACCCTGTCCGGTTATTCATTGGGCGAGGCGGACTTGCTGCGCCGCGCCATGGGCAAGAAAATTAAAGAAGAAATGGCGGCGCAAAAAGCACGCTTTGTTGATGGCGCATTGGATAATGGGGTGCCGAAAAACAAAGCGGCTGAAATATTCGACCAAGTCGACCGGTTTGCCGGTTACGGCTTTAATAAAAGCCACGCCGCCGCCTATGCGCTGATTGCCTATCAAACCGCTTGGCTGAAAGCCAATCATCCGGTCGCGTTTTATGCCGCCTCCATGTCGTTGGATTTTGAGCGCACGGAAAAACTGAACGGCTTTAAGCAAGATGCCGCCAAGCGCGATATTATTGTCTGCACACCGGATGTGAACAAGTCGGACACTTGGTTCACCATTAACGGCAATGAGGTTTATTACGCGCTCGCCGCCATTCGCAATGTCGGCAGTCAGGCCATGGTCAATCTGGTAACGGAACGCAAAGCCAATGGCCCGTTTAAAGATGTGTTTGATTTTTGCCGCCGCACGGCCGGTATAGGCCTGAATAAACGTTTGATGGAACATTTGATTGCCGCCGGTGCATTTGACAAGTTGGAGCCGGACCGCGCAAAACTGATGGGCGGGCTGGATATTTTGCTTGGCGAAGCCAGTCTGGCGCAGTCGGAAAAAGAATCGCAACAAGAGAACCTGTTTGGCGAGGCAGATGTCACTGACAGTGCCACTTTGCCCGCTGCATTGGCGCCATGGTCGACCATAGATAGGTTAACGCATGAGTTTAACGCGATTGGCTATTTTCTGTCCGGTCACCCGCTTGATGATTATAAATCCATGCTGCAGCGCAATCGCGTTGCCTCATTTGAAGAGCTTGAGGCGCGGGTCGAAAAAGAAGTTATGGTGGCCGGTGCCATCATTAAAGTCGATGAGCGCAAATCGAAAAAAGGTAATCCGTTTGCCTTTTTGACGCTTTCCGACGCTACCGGCCAATTTGAAATGACGGCCTTTTCTGAAGTGCTGAACGCCTCGCGCGATTATTTGCAAGTCGGGGCTTTGGTTGTCGCGACGGTTACGATAGAGCGCGAAGACGGGCAGTTGCGGCTTTTGGCACAGGCGGTTCGACCGGTTGATGATGTGGTTGCCAATAGTGAGGCCGGTTTGCGGATTTTCGTTGAGCGGCCTGAGGCTTGCGAAGGTTTGCGGACACGTTTGGAAGACGTTGAGCGGCCAAAACATAAGCGCGGCGGTGAAGTGTCATTGGTGATAATGACACCTGAGCGCGAGGTAGAAATGCGCTTGCCGAATAAATATGCAATTAATCCGCGCATCGCCGGAGCGATTAAGGCAGTGCCCGGCGTCTTACACGTTGAAGAAGTGTAAATTCGACGCCCAAAAAGGCTTGCTCCACGCGGCTATTTCTTCTATATCACGGCCATTACTCACGCAGGGAATGCCCAATTGCCGGGTGCTCTTCGTGTCGAACATGGTGTTCGATGACCCCCTGCGGCGGAT
>CBFIIT010000020.1:0-28876 GCA_965662725.1 Alphaproteobacteria bacterium
CTTGCACGAACATGGGCGGAAAGCCTTTCATATCAGCAAAAAGCGGCGAAATAAGTGGGTTTTTCTTATCTTGATTGGGGCCATACCAATCAATCGCAATATGCATTTTCTCAGCGTCAATCATCGGGTCGCGATGATAATGGGTTTTGATGGATGCACCCGATGCGGTCAAATCGGTCCATGGCGACATCAGCGCGACGGCTTTCGGCTGTGCCTTGTCGTGCTCGCGCAATTTTTGCATCAGAGCGAGACTGAGGCCACCGCCTGCACTGTCACCGGCCAGCAGCATTTTATCAGCCTTTACCCCTTGCTCGATGAGAAAATCATAGGCTTCTTCCGCATCTTCAATAGCGGCGGGAAACGGGTTTTCCGGGGCCAAGCGGTAATCGATAATCAATCCGCGCACGCCGGCAAAGCGGCATAATTTGGTCACCATGGCACGATGGGTATCAATGCTGCCCAAAATATAACCGCCACCATGCAGATATAATAAGGTGCGATCAGCCGATAAATCACCGACCCATTCAGCGTCCATATTGCCCAGCTTAAAGGCTTGCCCTTGATTGGCGCGGCCCATGATAAGGCTCAAAATGCCGCGGCGGTTTTCACCGGCGCGCGCCATTTCCAATCCCTCCAAACCTTCCGGCAAAAGACCGCTGCGCAAAGCGCGGCGTAAAAGTCGGCTGTAAAGACGTGCACGAAGACTGGCCATGATAATTCCTCCCGAATTCACATAACTGTAATGCATTTATTGATGAAAGCAAAACGCCCGGCCTGATGAGGGGGAGGAGCATGCCTCATCAACACTGGCCGGGCGTCAGACGTTTATCTAGCGGGGGGCTAGTTCAACGTCTTGGCAATATTAATCTTACGAGGCCGTTCGGCTTCGGGGATTTCGCGCTCAAAAGCAATATGCAGCAATCCCTTATCGAGATGCGCGCCGGTGACACGCACATGGTCGGCCAGTTGGAAACGACGCTCAAAATTACGTGCCGCAATGCCGCGATAAAGATAGCTGTCGCCATTATCGGATGCAGCCGCCGTGCCGCGCACAATCAATGCGTCGCCACGTTGTTCGATATCCAGCTCGGCTTCGCCGAAACCGGCAACCGCCATGGTCAGGCGATAGCTGTTTTCATCTTCACGCGCCACATTATAGGGCGGAAAAGCTGTGCTCTTATCGGTCTGATTGACCGCATCAAACAGGCTGGCAAGCCCGTCAAAGCCAATGGTTGAGCGATAAAGCGGGGTTAAATCAAAACGGTTCATTTTCATCTCCTTCTTATGAAGCAAGAAACTGTCTTCGGCCCTTAAAGGCGCCGCTAACAGGGTTGGAAACCGACCCGATTGTCGGCCTCACACAGGAGATGGGAAAGCTAAAATTGCTTTCAAAGTCTTGAAATTGAGAAAGTTTTTACTAGCCGCAATCTTTTTCGACTTTTTTACAATCCGGCCCAGAAAATCCACAAAATGCCAAGCGGGGCAATGATGCGGCCCGACCATAGCCAGGCGTCAAACAAGCGGCCCTTATCGCCGAAAATGGCGCGCAATTCATCGACCGGCATCAGCCAAGCAGCGAATAAAATTACACCCAATCCACCAAGCGGCATGAGATAGGCAGTGACCAGATAATCCTTCATATCAAACATGCTGCGACCGGCGATTTTGATATCGGCCCAAATATTGAATGAGAAGACCGTGCTCAGTCCGACCAAAAAGGTCAGCCCCAGCATGATGATGACGGCGCGCTTACGGCTCCAGCCGAAACGGTTTTCGGCCCAGCGAAACATCACTTCAGCCAGCGACAGACCGGAGGTGAGCGCGGCAAAATAAACCAGCACGAAAAACACCAGCGCCAATATGGTGCCGCCGGTTAATTGTGAAAATGCCAAAGGCAAAGTGGTAAACACCAGCCCCGGTCCGGCGGCCGGGTCCAAAGACTGGCCGAAGACAATCGCGAAAATGCCGATACCGGCCAAAAGCGCAATCGCCGTGTCAGCGAGACCGATCATGATGGCCGCTTTACCGAGATTCATCGATTTATCGAGATAGCTGCCATAGGTCATCAGCATGGCGGCGCCGACACCGACCGAGAAAAAACCTTGTCCGACGGCTGACTGAATAACCTCAGGCGTGATTTTGGAAAAATCCGGCGTGAAGAGATAGGCCATGGCCGCGCCCATATCACCGGCAATTGCCCCATAGAGTGCAACCAGCACCAGCATAATCACCAAGGCCGGCATTAGAAATAAATTCGCTCGTTCAAGGCCGCTGGATAATTGGCGCAGTAAAATCAGGCCGAGTAGGGCGAGAAAGAGTATTTGATGAAAAATCATTTCACCGGGCGAGGCCAAAAGATTGCCGAACATGGCACCGGCAGCATCGCCGTCGAGACCGGCGATTTGGCCGCTCATGGCGCGCCAAATATAAGATGAGACCCAACCTGCAATCACCGCATAAAAAGTCAGCAGCACAAATGAGCCGAGCACGCCAATGCCGCCAATCGCGCCAAAGGCGGCCGGACGATTATTCTCTATCGCAATATCGCGCACGGATGAGACCGCGTCAGAGCGGCCTTTTCGGCCAACCAATAATTCAGCCGCGGCGACCGGAATGGCGATGGCAAAAATCGTCAAAAGATAAACAAAAACGAAAGCGCCGCCGCCTTGCGTGCCGGTCATATAGGGGAATTTCCAAATATTGCCGAGGCCGACAGCCGCACCGATACAAGAAAGGGCAAAGCCCGCATTGGAGGTCCAAAAGCTGGTATTTTTATGTTGCATGACCGTCACTCCCGATATCGCTCTTGCCCAATTGAATAAAACTTTTGCAGATTCACCGCCTTAAGGCAATCAGTCCGGCTTGCCAAAGCCGCCAATTGGTCGCACAATTCTCGGCTCAAGGGAGAAATTAATGGCGGCAGAGATAGAGCAGATTAAATGGGATGCGGCCTCGCGTCTGGTGGAAATTGACACCAATCCGATACCGGCGGGAGCGGTGGTCGGCATGCATAAAATGCGCGACGGAAAAATGCTGCGCGGCGCGGTGTTTCCGGCTGAAAATTTGGATGGCAGCAAACCGCGCGGGACGCTGGTTTTAATGACCGGTTATTCCGAATTTATCGAAAAATATTTCGAAACTGTGCGCGATTTTACAAAGCGCGGCTATGTGGTGGTAATGCCGGAATGGCGCGGCCATGGTTTGTCTGAGGGTGACAGTGTGGAACCGACACGGCTGCATTTGCGCGATTTTGATACTAATCTGCGCGACCTTGAAGACCGATGGGACAGGCTGGTGGCGCCTTTGCCGAAACCGCATGTCGGTTTGGCGCATTCCATGGGCGGACAAATTTCTTTGCGCGCCGTTAAAGCGCATCCCGACTGGTTGAGCGGCTTGGCGCAAAGCGCACCGATGCACGGGTTGCCAATACCGCGTCATTTAAAAGCGCTGATGAAAATTATTATCTTAGTGGCGCGCCTGCGTGGCAAGGATGATGAATGGAATCCGGCGCAAGGCGAGGCGGTGCGCCCAAGCGTGCCTGAAGAAAATAATGTCACCAATGATATGCAGCGTTTTAAGCGCGGCGATACGCTTTATGTGACCGAGCCGCAATTGCAAGTTAATGGCGCCAGCCTTGCTTGGTTTGCCGCCGCTGATAAGGCGATGGCCGACAGCCAACGCAAACGCTTTTTGGCCGATATTGACACGCCGCTTTTTATCGGCACGGCGGAAGAAGAATTGCTGGTCGACAATAAGGTGCATGCGCATGTGATTGCCAATGTCAAAAACGGCAGCGGCAAATTTTATGCGCATGGAAAACATGAATTGCTGATGGAAAAAGATGCTGTTCGCGACGCCTTTATTGCTGATGTCGCGGCATTTTTTGACGCGCTTTAAGCGCAGTAATTAAGCGTTTAAAATTTCCATTGTGGCTTCATGCATGGCCTTGTCACCGGCGGCAATGGCTTGCCCGCCCTGCATCGCACTATTGCCTTGCCAGTCGGTAATGATACCGCCTGCCTCTTCGACAATCGGTATCAAGGCTTGAATGTCATAAGGCTGCAAAGTTTGTTCGACTACCAAATCAATATGACCGGCCGCCAGCAGCGCATAATTATAGCAATCGCCGCCATAGCGGGTCAGTTTCACGGTCTCAGCCAAACGCTTCCAAACCGCCTCTTGGGGCGTATTGTCAAACAAAACAGGCGTGGTGGTGGCCAGCACCGCATTGTCTAAAGACGCACAAGTGCGGGTAGAAATTGGCATCACCGCATTGTCGTGGCGCAAATAAGCGCCATGCCCTTGGCTGGCATAATAGCGTTCTTTGGTAAAGGGCTGGTCCATCATGCCCAGCGTCACCGCCGCGCCGTCATTCATGGCAATCAAAGTGCCCCAGCTTGGTATGCCGGAAATAAATGCGCGCGTGCCGTCAATCGGGTCCAGCACCCATTGCAGGGGGCCGCCGGCTTTCTCGCCATGCTCTTCACCCAAAATCGCATGATGCGGATAATGCGTGTCAATCAATTGGCGAATGGCGGCTTCTGCATCGCGGTCGGCAGCGGTGACCGGGTCAAAACCGTCAGATAGCTTATTGGTAATATCGGGCAAATTGCGAAACAGCGGCAGCGTGACAGAGGCGGCGGCATCGGCCAATTGATGCGCAAAAGCCAGCAAGTCTTTTAGGTCTTCTTTTTCAGCCATTTTATGCTTAAGCCTTTTTATTCAGCGGCAGATTGCGCTCCGGTATTGGGGCCCAGTAAGAGGGGCATAATGTCGACCAGCTCGCGCATCAAATCGGTCAAATCATTTTGCAAGCGGGCAAAGCCGTCATGTTTTTCATAACTTGCTTCATCCATATAAAGGGCGCGATTGATCTCGATTTGCGCTGCATGATGGCCTTCGCCGGGCCTGCCATAACGAGCGGTAATAAAGCCACCGGCATAAGGTTTATTTCGCGCCACTTGATAGCCGCGATGGCTTAAAAATCGGCTCAACCAGTCGCTTAATTGCGGCGCGCATGAGCGGCCATGCCGGTCACCGATAACAAAATCAATTCGCTTATCGCCCGATGATAGCTTTGTCGCTTGCGATGGCATGGAGTGGCTGTCGATTAAAACCGCATAGCCATGTTTCATATGCAGCCGCGTCATCTCATCTGCCAAGCGCCGATGAAACGGATGATAAATCTGTTCAATGCGTCGCTCGGCCTCGGCAAAGTTCAGTTTCTTATTGTAAATCGGCGTGTTTTCTGCGACCAGACGCGGCACAGTGCCAAGACCGGCGGCCGCGCGGGCCGAATGGCGGTCAATATGCGGCGGCAAACTATCAGCAAAAAGCGCCGGTTCCAGCTCATAGGGCGCGCGGTTTAAATCGACATAGGCGCGCGGGTAATAAGCCGACATGAGTGCCGCGCCGATTTTCGGGCCATTGGCCAATAGCGCATCGACAAACATATCTTCAGATTGGCGTATCTCATGCGCATCAAGGCGCGAGGCGTCGATAAAATCTTGCGGATAATAATTGCCGCTATGCGGAGAATTAAATAAAAGCGGCACCGCTTCGCTATGCGGCGGTGAAAACTCAAACGACAGCGGTGACCCCTCAGACATGAGCAAAGCTTAACATGTAATGGCGGAAAAATATATGCTGATGATGACGCGGCTGTCGGCCTGCGCGATTTATCTTGATTTTGCTTTCTTCTATTGTAAATAGAAGCACGCTTACCAAGCGTCCCGATATCGGTAAGGGCGATTAGCTCAGCGGGAGAGCACTACATTGACATTGTAGGGGTCACTGGTTCAATCCCAGTATCGCCCACCACCGAGCCGCAAGAAACAAACATCCATATCGCGCATCGTGTATTGCCTCTGAATTTAGATACAGGTTACGCTGATGAATGACCTCTCATCCCACCATGACGACTGAACCCACCCCCGCTCAATTAGAGGCGATGGCGCAAGTCGTTGCCTCTGGCCAAGATGGCCCGTTTAGCATGGTCAATATCATCAAATATAAGCGCCAAGCTGACTATCCGGCGGGGATGAACGCGCCGAAGCGAACCGGTCGCGAGGCTTATGCTGAATATGGGGCGGTGGTCAGCCCCATGATATTGGCACTTGGCGGCTCTATCGCATTTCGTGAGGATGTGGCGCTGGGCTTCGTCGGTGATACTGATGCGGATGAGGTAATTATCATTAGCTACCCGTCGCGCCAAGCTTATCTCGATATGTTTCGCAGCGCCGCCTATCAAGAGGCTATTGTGCATCGCAAAGCGGGGTTAGTGTATCGAACGCTGTTTGCCTGTTCTGCGCCATCCTCCAAATAGATGCAGAAATCCATCCATTGCTCGCGCTAACCGACAGCAGGGGCATGCCGCATTGCCTGTTGCGTCGCGCAGAATATTCAGTCTACGCTTAATTCTGTTGAGGAGTTGAGCGTATGGATATTTGGCAGTGGTTTTCTGAGAACGAAAAAATATTAAGCGGCATTGCGGCAGCTTTTGTCATTATCGGCGCTTTCGCAACCATTGGCCGCAATTTTATTTTGCAAATTTTCAACCGTGCCGCCGGCGGCACTAAGAAGCTGACACTGGCTGATTTAAGCAAGCCATCACCCCATTCGATAAAATTTGCCAATTCAGATGGCGTTAATATCGCTTACAGCGTGCATGGTAAAACCGCGCCTGATTTGCTGGTGACGCCGGGCATTGTTTCCAATCTGCATATTTCAGCCAATCTACCGCCATTGAAAAAAACCATGTCGGCTTTGGCCAAATGTTCGCGGGTGATTAATTTTGACAAGCGCGGGCAAGGTTTATCCGATCCGATAAGTAATGTCGCGACGCTCAGCGAGCGGGTAAAAGATATCCAAGCCGTCGCTGAAGCCAGCCAAGCTGATCGCTTTGTGTTGATGGGGATTTCCGAAGGTGGGCCGATGAGCGTCAAATACGCCGTCGAAAATCCCGATATTGTCAAAGGGCTTATTCTTTTCGGGACAACAGCAAAATTTCTCCGCGCCGATGATTACGCCATTGGCTTGTCGGAAAAAGCACTTAACAATATGGGTGAATTTTGGGGCGAAGCCATGGCACGCGATATTTTATTTCCCAGCATTTCGCGCGAGGAAATTGATGATGAAACCTATAAAGGGTTCGAAAAATTGCTGGCTGACAGGCGCTCTTTGAAACAAATTGTTGAATATATGAAAACGCTGGATGTGCGCGATATTTTGAAAGATGTGAAATGTCCGACATTGGTGCTGCATTTTTCCGGTGATCTCGCCGTGCCGTCCCGCATGGGACGTTATCTGGCTGATAATATTCCAAATGCTGAGTATCTGGAAATTGCCGGTGTTGACCATTGTGATTTGGGCTCCGCCCCCGACGCCGTGAAAAGCGTGCAGGCATTTATCGCTCGCCATTCTTAGTAATTTGCGTGGTTTTTTGAAGAAGGGACGTTGATATGCAACGTAATTTGAACAAGCACGGTTTTATCCTCATTTTATTGTCACTGTTTACCGGCTTTGCCATTCCTGTTGCCGAGGCGTCGCGTCTTGCGCTCTCGGCCCATACCATTGGATTGATGAGCGGCATTTTATTGATTGCCGTGGCCGCCGCTTGGCCGTCAATGGTGTTGGGTGAAACGCAAAAGAAGATTGTTTATTGGGGCTGGGTCTATTCAAGTTATGCCAATTGGTTCGCCATTTTGGTCGGCGCTCTTGCCGGTGCGGGACGGATGACGCCGCTTGCCTCTCGCGGCATGACAGCGGCCGAGCCGGTAGAATTATTTGTCAGCTTCCTGCTTATCTCACTGAGTTTAGCAGCGATTGCCGCCACCGCCTTATCGATTTTGGGTATTGTACGCAGCAAATAAAATTGAATTTCGGTCCTTAGGCAATTGCGGCTAGTAATCGCTCTCTTTGGAAATCCAGCTATTGGCTTCCAAATTCGCTTTAGTCGCCGGATTTAGGTCGCACTCTTGCGCCGATGAAACCGCAGACACCAAATTGCCCTTACCGAATTTAATATTCATTTCTTGATTGCTGTAAACCAATTTCGATGTGCGGTGTGTTTCTTGGCCAATGCCCGTGTTCGAACATTCTTTATTAGCAATTTGGCAAGTTGGTTTTTCGCAATCATTGCCGCAATCGACGAGAAATGTGCTGATGCGGAAGCCTGATTTGCTGGCCGGACAAGAACCGCCATTATAGGTTTGCGGCGCAGGGGTCGCATCCCAGTCTTGATATTTATAGCAGCGAATATTGATCTTGCCTTTTTTCTGCTCACGGCGCGTCCCCGGCCATAAAGTAATGGCATCGGTATCATCAAATACATTCTTAAAATCGGAAAAATGCGCTTTTATCGATTGCACCATATCGAGGCATGTATCGTCAGCGCGCAAAAGCCGACCGGCATTGTGATGTTTGATGGTTGATTGAATACCGCTATTGAGCAGCTCAACCTCCAAATCCACTTTGCGGACAATCGCCTCATGCTGATTTTTCAATGTCGCGACTTTTGACTGATAAATATAATCGCTATAGCCGGCGACCCCGACCGCCGCCAAAATGCCGATAATGGCAACGACTACCAGCAACTCAATCAATGAAAAACCTTTATTATGCATGACTATTTTGTCCTCGTTTCCAAATTTCAACCTAAATGCGTGTAAATTAGGCGCGCGTCAAGATTGTTAAAAGCACATTCATAAATCCATTCTTTGAATATGCAAAAACGGGAAAGACCGCGCCGCCGGGCTGGCTGAGCTTGCTTCTCGCAGCACTCGGCATCATGTGATTAGCGGCGGGCAAAATAACGTCGAATGCGCGGGCGCGAGGCAAAAAATACCGCTATTGCCGATAGCCCGATGGCGACCAAATAGCCGAATTCACCCAACAAGAAATTTTTTGTCACGCTGACGACACTGCCGACAAGCACCATAAAAGTCAGCATGGAAATCAAAACATGGCCGGCCGAGACCTTTTTGTTGGGCTGGAAGATATGCAGCATGGCGAAATAGGCGAAGGTCGAAAACATCGTTAAGCGCAGCACTTCAAAACGATGCACCGGCGGTTCATTGCTGTTATTTTCAGTGGGGTAGAAATATACCGGCTCACCGATGACCGATAATATGGTTATTACGATAGACCATAGGGCGGCGATAAAAATCGCCGCGAGGTAAACGCGTCGCACAATACTCATGACGCAATCTTAAGCGGATGCGTGATAAAATCCAAGCAAGATTGCAACCCCAATTTAGCCAACACTGAGCGACAATTGAGTTAAATATCTTGATTAAAATGAAAGAAGAATTTTAAGCGCGCGCTGCGGTTAAGGCGCGGGTTTCGGTGTGACCGAGGAGCGGCGCCGAATAGTGACTATCCGGCGACACGGCTCCTCGCTCACGATGAAACCGATTAGTCGGCGGCAGTCAAATTGACGGCAGAAAATTTACCGTTATTGCCTTGTTCTTTTTCAAAGGAGACTTTCATGTCTTCTTTGAGGGTCAGGCCGCTGGCGTTTACGGCAGTGATGTGAACGAACACATCATCTTCACCTTCGACGGCAATAAATCCATAGCCTTTGTCAGCGTTAAACCACTTAACAGTTCCTGTAAGCATCGTATCTTCCTCGTGTGGGCTTGTTTAGTCGCGAAATTAAACAACAGGAGTATTTCCGTTGCCTGGCTGACCCAAAGCCCATAGTGCGAAGGACAGACAAAAACTCTCTAACACATAAGCGCGCCAATGTGTGTTTTTTGTGTGTTTTTTTTCGCGTGAATATTGTCGCGGGGGTTGTGGCTCATTTCTGCCGGCGATTTGAAATGTTTATTGCGTCGCGCTTATTGATTTGGCTAGGCTGGTGAAACAAGAAAGAGGGGCATTATGATAGATTTCGAGATTCCGGAAGAAACCAAAATCGTGCGCGCGAAAGTGCGTAAATTCGTACAAGAGGTTTGCATTCCGGCTGAAAAAGATTTGACCGTTGACAGCTATGAGGAAATCCTCGCCGATTTACGCAAGAAAGCGCGGGCGGAGGGGCTTTGGTGCCCGTTTTTTCCAACTGAATGGGGCGGCATGGGGTTGAAGCCATTGGCCAATGCGCTGGTGCAAATGGAATTGGGTGAAGCGGCTTTGGGCGCCTTGGCGCTGAATACACAAGGCCCGGATGACGCGACCATGATGACGCTTTTGCATCATGGCACGGAATACCAGCATGAGAAATTTTTGAAGCCTCTTGTCGCCGGCGAAAAGCGCGTTTGCTATGCAATGACCGAAAAATCCGGCGGCTCTGATGCCACCGGCATGAAAACAAGCGCCGTAGAAGATGGCGATAATTATATTTTGAATGGCGATAAATGGTATATTTCGTCAGCCAATGTCGCCGATATTGCGGTGGTCATGGCGAAGACAGACCCGGACGCGCCGCGCCATCAGCAGTTTTCGACTTTCATTGTTGAAATGCCCAATCCGGGGTTCAAGATTTTACGCAATATCGAAACCATGCATCATCATTCGCCTTTGGGTGAAAGATTGGGCGCCGCGCATTGCGAGATTGAAATCAGGGATTTGGTGGTGCCGAAAGAAAACCTGCTCGGCGGGCGTGGGCAAGGTTTTAATATGGGTCAGCACCGGCTTGGCTATGGCCGTTTGCGACACGGCATGCACAATGTCGCGAAAGCGCAACGGGCTTTGGATATGGCAGCCAAACATGTTTTGGAGCGCGAAACATTCGGGCAAAAACTGGCCGACCGACAAAGCGTGCAGTTCATGTTGGCTGATTGCGCGGCGGAAATTTACAAAGCGCGGCTGATGCTTATGCATATTGCTTATAAGGCCGAGAACGGGCTGGATATGACGCAAGAAAACTCAATCGCCAAAATCTTTCTCGCCAATATGGTGCAGCAAGTGGTCGATACGGCGTTGCAATTGCATGGCTCATTGGGCTATTCGCGCGATACCCCATTGGCCGATTGGTATACATCCATTCGCAGTCAGAGACTGGTTGACGGGCCGGATGAGGTGCATCGCTGGAAAGTCGGTAAAAACGTGCTGCGAGCGTATGAAAAAGACGGCACGACGGCCATGGCAGCAGGCGGCGATTTGCTGTAAAACGATTTTCATAAGGGCGTATGAGACTGCATCATAGCCTATTTTAGTGTTTTTGGTTTTTCAGTGAGGATTGGCTGATGATGAGAGTGGTCGCGTTTCTGGTTTTTGTTTTTACCGCACCGGCTTTTGCGCAAGGCATGTTTGCCAAAAATGATTGGGCTTTGGTGATGAGTGGCCAATATGGGAAATATTATGTCGACCGAAATTCAATTCGTGAAAACGGCGACATTATCGGCTTCACTTTTCTGAGTGATTTTGCAAAACCCGAGGGCGAGGCGATGTCCTTTGTCCAAGACGCAGAAATTGATTGTCCGAAATTCTTATTCCGAACCACATCACTGTTTGCGTGGACGCAGCATCAGGCAAAGGGCCGAAAAATTGATGGAGCCGTATTTCCGCCGGAACTGGCACAGTTTTATAATCCCGAGCCGATAATGAATATCGACTATTATAATCTGGTCAAATTACTGTGCTCTTAAATTGCCGGCGATTGCTATCAAACGGCCAAAGGGGAGATTGAAATGAGCGTAACCTTATATGATTTTGCTGCCGCACCAAGTCCGCGCCGCGCCCGCATTCTATTGGCTGAAAAACAGATTGAGCATGAAAATGTGCAAGTCGATTTAATGCAAGCCGAACAATTATCGGATGCTTATCGGGCGATAAATCCGGCCTGCACTGTGCCCGCTCTGCAAGTGGAAGACGGCACTGTTTTGACCGAAAATGCCGGTATTGCCGCATGGGCCGAAGCGTATGAGCCGAACCCGCCCCTGCTTGGCAGCACGCCAACTGAAAAAGGCTTGGTGTCGACATGGAATGCGCGGGTTGAATATGAAGGGCTGATGGCGATTGCCGAAACATTGCGCAATTCGTCAAAAGGCATGGTTGACCGCGCTACAACCGGCCCTCTCAATCATGCGCAAATTCCTGAATTGGCGGCGCGCGGTCGGGTACGCTTGGCGCATTTCTTTGACACGCTGAACAGCCGCTTGGAAGGCCGCGAATTTATCGCCATTGATGTTTTTTCTTTGGCCGATATTTCCGGACTTGTGGTGGTGGATTTTGCCAAATGGGTAAAAGTTGAGCCAAAAGAAGAGCATGAAAATATCCGACGCTGGTATGCGGCCGTGGCGGCGCGGCCCAGCGCGAAAGCCTGATTATCGGTTTTCCTCTGACCGCGCAGCAGTGCTATAAGAGATAATGTTTCGTGCGTTAAGTTTTGTGTTTGCTTTGCTGCTGGTCGGGCCGGTAATGGCCGAGGTGCGGTTTCCCGAACGGCCGCCGGAAAATCAATTCTATCTCGATAAGGCAAATTTGCTCTCTCCGGCTGAAGAGCAGGAACTGAATAATGTCGCCTTTGCGCTGATGTATGATGAAAAAGTGCCGATGATTTTCGTCACTGTGCCGTCATTGGCGGCCTATGGCGGTGACAGTTTCGGCATTGAATATTATGCCGGTGCGCTGTTTGACCATTGGGGCATTGGCAGCCAGGCTCGCAATTACGGCATATTGGTATTGGTCGCCAAGGCTGACCGCAAAGCGCGCATTGAATTCGGCGCTGCTTATCGCAATCAATATAATGATGATGCCGAATATATCATGCAGAATATGATGATACCGGCATTCAAGCAGCAGGCTTTCGGGAGCGGTCTGATTGATGCTGCTTATGGGTTGGACAATCTCGGGCGTGGCTTGGAATTGCCGCGCGCCAGTATGCCGTTTTATTTGATTGCGCCGCTATTTCTCATCGCCGTGATTGCGCTGGGTTTTTTGGTCAATAATCTATTCAAATCCGGCCGTACCGGTTGGGCCTGGGCGGTTCTGGCTTTTATCGGCATTGCGCTGTTCTTTATCTTGCGCACTTTGCTGAGCAATCGCGGCGGCGGCACTTTTGGCGGTGGCTCTTCCGGCGGCGGCGGGGCAAGCGGGGGCTGGTAATGGGCATTTTGGCACGCCGCTTTAGCGAAGATGATTTGCGCGCCATTGCGTTATCTATTGGCGATGCAGAAAGCCGCTCCGGCTGCGAAATAATTCCGGTGGTTTCATTTGATAGCGGTCGCTATGACCGTGGCGAAGATGTGTTTGGCGTCATATGCGGTTTGGTATTGGTGGCGATTTTCTGGCTCGGCTATGCTTATGCCGGCGGCGGCAGCACAGAAGCAACCGGCCTGTGGCGTGATGACATGGCTGCGCCGCTGGGCCTCGTTTCATTGCTTGGTCTGATGGGCGGTGGCTTCGTCGGCGGCGCGTTTTTGGCCACTAAAATTCCGTCTTTAAAGACGTTATTCGTATCGCGCCAAGAAATGCAGGAAGAAGTGGCACGCGCGGCGCAAGCTTGTTTTTACAATCAAGGCATTCGCAAAGCCTCGCATGAGGCGGGCGTGCTGATTTATGTCTCTTATTATGAGCGCATGGTGCAAATTATCGGTGATGATGCGGCAGCGCAGAAAATTACCGATGCGGATTGGCAGAGCATTTGTGATGTGCTGCTGGACGGCATGAAGCAAAACAATCCGACTTTCGGTATTGTCAGTGCGATAAATCGCGTTGGTCTCTTATTGGATGGGGCGTTTGTGAAGCAAGTCGGGCAGGGTATCGATTTCGCCGATGCTTTGGTGATATTGGAATAGGCTTGCAGCCTCGATGATTTCCGCTAATTTCTGAGCATGACTGAAACCACACAACCAACCGAGCTTGTTTTCCCCGACATTCCGGGCATTGATATCACGCCGATCAAGCAAGATAGCCGCAGCCCGATGGGACAAAATATCGGTCTCACTTATTTGGGGTTTGGCGACAACCGAATTTGCACAGGCTTGAAATGGGACCGGACGCTGGTTGGCAATGCCGAAAGCGGGGTGCTGCATGGCGGCGTGGTCACAAGCCTGATAGATGAAACGGCAGGCGGCGCCTCAGTATTGGCAACCGAGCATAAATTTGCCGTTGCGACAGTTGATTTGCGCGTCGATTACATGCGTCCGGCTGAACCTTACACAAACCTCTATTGCATGGCGCATGTTTATAAGGTGACGCAACGCATAGCTTTTATTAATGCTGAAGCGTTTCACGATGACCCGTCGCGTCCTATCGCTGTCGGCACCGGTACGTTTATGTTGGGTGCCAATGCCTCCGTACCGGATATTATTGGCAGCCCATTTAAGGTTGATGGCGATGGATAATAAGGCGCTGATAGAGACTATTTTGCAGCTTATGCCCTATGCCAATAAGTTGGCGGTAACGGCTGAGATTGCCGATAATGGCAAGCTTGTCGGCACGATGCCGTTTCATGAAAACCATATCGGCAATGCGCAATTACCGGCTTTGCACGGCGGTAGTCTCGCCAGTTTTATGGAAATCATAGCGATTTTGGAGCTGGCGCGCCGCCAAGCCGATTTGCAGCAAATCGAAACCATTGAACAGGGGCGTTCTATTTTGCCGCTGCCGGTCAATGTCAGCGTGCAATATTTGAGGAGTGCCGGGGCTGAAGATTGCTATGCCGAGGCGGAAGTTTTGAAAGTCGGTCGGCGCACCAGCACGGTGTTTTGCAAAATTTGGCAGGGCAATGCGTCAAAGCCGGTTGCTTCCATGACCGGTATTTTCATCCAGCCGAAAAATTAGCGTAAATTTCACTTGCCGATGCAATCGGCTGCGCTAACCTTCACGCAAAGGAGATCTGCCATGAGTGATAAAGAAAACAGCGCCGCGCAAAACCAGCCGGCCGGATATGAGCCGCCGAAAATTTGGACGTGGGACCAAGATAGCGGCGGGCGTTTTGCCAATATTAACCGGCCGATTGCCGGTGCTACACAAGATAAGGAATTGCCGGTCGGCGAACATCCGTTTCAGCTTTATTCATTGGGCACGCCAAATGGTGTGAAAGTGACGGTGATGTTGGAAGAGTTGCTGGCTTTGGGGCATGAAGGGGCAGAATATGACGCTTGGCTGATTAATATCGGCGAGGGCGACCAATTCGGTTCGGGCTTTGTCGATATCAATCCGAATTCAAAAATCCCGGCAATGATGGACCGTAGCGGTAGCGAGCCGGTGCGCCTGTTTGAAAGTGCCTCCATGCTGGTGCATTTGGCAGAGAAATTCGCAGCGTTTTTGCCCGAAAGCGGGCAGGCACGGGCGGAATGTTTTAGCTGGCTGTTCTGGCAAATGGGCTCGGCGCCTTATCTGGGCGGCGGCTTTGGCCATTTTTACGCCTATGCGCCGTTTAAAATGGAATATCCAATCAACCGCTTTGCGATGGAAGTGAAGCGACAAATGGATGTTTTGGACCGTCATTTGGCGGAAAATGAGTTTTTGGCGGGAAGTGATTATACAATTGCCGATATTGCGACGTGGCCTTGGTATGGCGCGCTGGCGTCGGGCTTGCTGTATGAGTCAGCTGAGTTTTTGCAAGTGCATGAGTATAAAAACCTCAATCGCTGGGCCAAACAAATTGCCGAGCGACCGGCGGTGAAGCGCGGTAGCATCGTCAATCGGCCATGGGGCGATAAAACAGCACCCGAACGCCATAATGCGGCGGATATTGACGCGGTTTTGAACGATTAAGTCATATCTGCGATACTGTTGATAAATGCAAAATAGGCGACTGGTAATCGCTATTTCATGCGTTAAGCTGAAAGCAGCACAAAAGGGAGTCTGATGATGAAATTGAAGGTCAATGGGCGCGACTACAATGTGGATGTCGAAGAAGATATGCCGCTTTTGTGGGTTTTACGCGATGAATTGAATATTAAAGGGCCGAAATTCGGCTGCGGTATTGCCCAATGCGGCTCTTGCACTGTGCATGTAAATGGCGAGGCGGTGAAAAGCTGCTCGCTGCCGATATCAGCGGTTGATGGACCGGTAACGACAGTTGAAGGTCTCGGCACGCCGGATAATTTGCACGCCATTCAAGAGGCTTGGGTGGAAACGCAAACCGCACAATGCGGTTATTGCCAGTCCGGCCAGATTATGCGCGCTGCCGATTTGCTGATGCGCAATAATAATCCGTCTGATGAAGAGATCGACGAGACCATGTCGAATAATTTGTGTCGCTGCGGCACTTATCCGCGTTTGCGCGCCGCCGTGAAATTGGCCGGTGCAAAAATGCGTGGGGAGGCTTAATCGATGAGCGAACAAGAGCAAGCAAATGAAGCAGTCGAAACGGAAACTGTAGAGGCTGTTGAAACGCAAGAAGATGCGCCGAAGAAAAAGCGCAAAATCCTCAATCGTCGTAACTTTCTTATCGGTTCAGCCGTCATTACCGGTGGTGTGGCTTTTGGTGCCTATCGCCTGACCAGTGATTATGACAATCCGCTTTTGGGTGAATTGGCTGATGGCGAAGCTGCGTTTACGCCATATATGAAAATCGACAAGGATGGCGTCGTCGCCATTACCGGCCGCGCAGAAATGGGACAAGGGGCCAATTCGGTTTTGGTTGCCATGCTGGCTGATGAGCTGGATGTCGCTTACGAAGATATTCGGGTTGAGCATGGTCCGGCCAGTTCAGCTTATTATGTTGGCAGCGCGATGCGCAGTCTGGTTGATAAACCGAATCATTTGCGCGATGAAAATACCGTGCAGGAAGAATATGGTTTGCGCTGGATTGCTAAAATTCTCGGCTTCCAAATTACCGGTGGCTCTGCAACAACCGATGATGGCTATTTCGTTATGCGTCGCACAGGCGCGGCAGCGCGCGAAGCCTTGGTGAAGGCTGCGGCCAAGCAGTGGAATGTTTCTGCCACGAGCCTCGAAACCGATAATGGCCATGTCGTCAATCCGAAAACCGGCGACAAGCTGGCTTATACGCAATTGGCAGAGGCAGCGGCACAAATCAAATTGTCGAAAGAGCCTAAGCTGAAGCCGGAAAGCGAGCATAAATACATCGGTAAATCCATGCCGCGTAACGATATGGTGCCGAAAGTGACCGGCACGGCTGAATTCGGTATGGATGTCGAATTGCCGGGCATGGTTTATGCAGCAGTGCGGGAAAACCCATATCGCTGGCGGCCGATTAAGAGCCTTGATAGCAGCGCAGCGTTGAAAAAACGCGGCGTGCGAAAAGTCGTTCAACTCGAGCAGGGTTATGCGGTAATTGCCGATAATAGCTGGCGTGCCATGCAAGCGCTGGATGATGTGGTCGTCGAATGGGACGATAATGTCGAATATCCGAGCGATATGGATGCGGTTTATGCTGACTTCAGCAAGGCAATGGAAACCACTGAGCCGAATATTGTCGGCAATGATGATGGCGATGCTATCGCTGCATTGGCGGCTGCGGACAAGGTGACCAAGGCCGAATATCGCGCTTCTTATTTGGCGCATATTCAAATGGAACCGCTTAATGCGACTGCATTGTGGAATAGCGATGACAGTATTGAAATCTGGACAGGCACACAATCGCCGTCGCCGGCGCTGGGTGCCGTATCTAATGTCACCGGCGTGCCGAAAGAAAAAATTAAGGTCAATACGGTTTTCCTCGGTGGTGGTTTCGGTCGCCGCGGTGAGGTGGACTATATGCAGACCGCAGCTTTGGTGGCGCGTGAAATGAAGGGCACACCGGTTAAGGTGCTTTATTCGCGCGAAGATGATTTCGCCCGCGATACTTATCGTCCGGCCGCATTGGCCCATCTTGAAGGCACGGTTGAGAACGGCAAAGTTACTGCCCTTAAAGGCGCGACTTCGACTTTGAGTGTTATCGGTAATTGGGGCGGGCGTATTGGTTTGCCGCTTGGAAGTGCCGATAATTCAATCATTGAAGGCATGTCCGGACAGCCCTATGCCATTCCGAATTATCAGGTGAAGGGCTATATGAGCGACAGTAAAATGCCGATCGGTGCATGGCGTTCGGTTGGCGCGTCGCAAAACAGCTTCTTCTTTGAGAGCTTTTTGGATGAGCTTGCGCATGAGCACGGGCTTGACCCGCTGGCCATGCGTCTCGATTTGGCAGCACCGTATAAGCCGGTTGTTAAATTGCTGGAAAAAGTCGGCGATATGTCAAATTGGGGCAGCCCGCTTCCGGCCAATAAGGCGCGTGGTATTGCGCTATGTTCCAGCTTTTTCAGCTTTGTCGCTGAGGTGGTTGAAATCAGTCAAACCGAGGATGGCATTAAAGTCGATAAAGTTTATATCGCCGCCGACCCCGGTAAGGTGATTGACCGGAATAATTTTGAAGCGCAAATGACCGGCGGTGCTTTGTTTGGTCTCTCGCAGGCCATGGCCGCGGTAACCGTTTCTGATGGCAAGGTCGAGCAATCAAACTTCCATGATTATCCGATACCGCGCTTCACTCAATCGCCGGAATTTGAAGTGGCTATTTTGGAGAACCATGTTGGCGTGGGCGGTGCCGGTGAACCTGGCACGCCGCCATTCATGCCGGCGCTTGGTAATGCGATTTTTGCATTAACCGGCAAACGTTTGCGCGATATGCCGTTTAGCGAGCATATTGATTTCGCGTAAAATTTAAGCACGGAAAATAAAAGCCGGGCCTTTCTAAGGTCCGGCTTTTTTACGCCTGCAATCTTTGTTGGTGTTTAGAAGCTGTAAGTCAGCCCCAGACGGATAAACGGCCAGAACTCGAAATCTTCCAGATCCTCATTCACTCGCCGCTCTTCAAGCTCGACATTGGTGCGCAAATTCAAACAGGCCAGCGATAATTGCAGATTGCTAAGCGAATAATTGCAATCTTCGGTTCTGAGATTGGTTTTCGGGGCACCATATTGAATGGCCCCAATGCTCAGATTAAATCCCAAACCACCGCCGACATTGCGTCCGAGACCCAAAAGCAAATACGGCGCAGCATCATTTTCAAAATCCACGGCACCGGTCAGATAACCGATGTCATCTGATGTATAAGTATCGTCACCAATGATAAATTCACCATCGGCATTCGGTTTGGCCGTCATGTCCAATTCCGGCGCACCGGACACATAGCCGATTTCCATATTCAGAAAGGAAAGCGGATAAAATTGCAGACCGATGCGCGGCGCTGAAATCGTCGCTTCGGCGTCAAATGTATTGCGGTCATTATCGCTAAAGCTGTCATCATAATTGAGCGTGCTATAGCTCAGCACCAAATCAAACCAGCTGTTTAAATTGCGGGTATAAGAAATTTCTGCACCCAGCGTGCCAACGCCGACAGTTATGCCGTTGCGGCCTTCAGCCATGGCAGCAGAGGGGGCCAGAAAAAATGCTAAAGCCAATAAATAACGCATCACATAAACTCCTGTTAGCTGCTCAAGCTAGCAAGTGTTGCCGATAAGGCCAATGACCGAAATATGACAGTTGCGAGCAAAAGCCGGTGATTGCCAAACCCATAGGCCGCGCCTAAACTCTCACCAGGTAAATAAAATGGCTTATATAAAATGTTGATTATGATAATTGCCGGTCTCGGCGCTTTGGTTTTATTGGGTGTTTTGTTGTTGCTCTTACGGCGTCGCCAGCCGGGCCGCGCGGGCAAAACGGTTTTTGAAGAAGTTGAAAAAGCGCATCAAAAAGACCGTGTCGGGCAAATCGTTAAACAGCGCGAAGACAGTTTTTTGAGCATTGTTTATGGTCTTGCCGCTTCAATGATTGTCGCTGATGGGCGGGTTGAGCAGGCGGAAGTGGAGATGGCGGAGACGCTGGGTAAGCGGCTCATCCCTAACTTTGACCACGGGGAATTCATGAAAATCATTCGCGGCCATAAATCATTGCCGCGCTTTAATGACATGGTGGACACGGTGGCGCCGCTTTTACCGATGGAAGCAAAAATCGAAATTTTCGATTATCTGCAAGCCATTGCAACAGCAGACGGGCAAATTTCGCCCGATGAACGCCACTATATCCACCACGTCCAAATGCGGTTTGAAATAGATAAGCTCGATTAAGGCTTACAGGCCCTTTTGCGGCTTGATGATATATTTCTCGCCGGTTTTCTTAGGCATATAACGGCCAATATTTGCCGGATCAATCGCCTCAGCCAGTGATAAATCATCCGTGATATGGCTGGCAAAAGTGGTGGTAATCTCATTGGCAACACGGGCCTGCATTTCAGCTAATTTTTCCATGCCGAGTTTTTGCAATGTCGGTGTCAGCAGCCAACCGCCAACCCCCCAATGCATGCCATAGCTCTGTCCCAGCGTTACCGGCCCTTGAGCCAGACGGCCATAAATATAAACCTGCTTATGACGGTCTGAGCCATATGTATTGAGGCCCGATGCATTGCGGCTCAATGCGCGCTCCATAGAGGCCAATAGCGTATCGGCCATATCCCCGGCACCGATAGCGTCAAAGCCCAAAGTGGCGTCAGTTTCAGCCATCGCGTCAACCAATTGCGCTTGGAAATCATCATCATTTGAATTGATGATATATTTCGCGCCCAAATCTTTCAGCATGGTGGCTTGCGCCTCAGAGCGAATGACGCAGATTAAATCAATGCTTTCTTGCTGGCACAGTTTCAAAACCATCTGTCCGAGATTGGAGGCAGCGGCGGTATGCACCATCGCTTTATGGCCCTCCATTTTCAGCGTTTCGATAAAGCCAAGCGCGGTCAGCGGATTGACAAAAGACGAGGCGGCCTGCTCAGCCGTCGTCTCTTCTTTATGCACCAAGCACATAGCGCCCGGCGCTTTGACATATTGTTGATAGCTTTGACCGGTAACCAAAGAAACCAGCTTGCCCTCAAGATGTTTCATATTGGCGCCGGCTTCAATGACGCGGCCTGCACCTTCATTGCCGACCGGCAAGGTCTGGTCGAGACGCGCACGCATCGCTTCAACAAATTGCGCCGGCACCGGTGCAATCATTTTTTGCTCATTACCTTCAGTGACCAGCTTGCCTTGGCTGTAATCGGCAAAGCCCAAAAGCGGGAACATATCGGACGGGTTAATCGGTGCGGCTTCCATTTGCACGACCACTTCATCATCACCGGCGCTCGGGATGTCTTGGTCGACAATGGATAAAACCAGTTCTCCATTGGCGGTTGCGGTTGAATAAATTTGGCGGTTTCCACTCATTTTCTTCTCCTTTTGAAAAATCACTAAGGGCGCATGCCGGTCAGATAGGGCACGGGCGGTTCGGTTTGCATAGCAGCAACGGCTAGTCGTAACCAGCTTATCAGTTTCGGGCGGGTTTCGCGCGGGTCTATAATCTCATGCACCGATAAGCCTTCGGCGCGTGGAAAAGGCGACTGGCTGGCGGCCAGCATATCTTCCAATTCTTTTTGTCGAGCTGCCGGGTCATCAGCCGCGGCAATCTCGCGGGCAAAAGCAACCGCGACGCCGCCTTCAACCGGCAATGCGCCACTGGCGGCGCTGGGCCAACTCAGCACATAGCCATCAGGGCCGAAATGCGCTTGCGCGGCAACGCCGAAAGCCTTCAGCACTTGCACGCTGGCCCATGGCACGCGGCTTTGCAATACGGCAGAAATTGCTGCCGTGCCATGGCGAATAGTGCCGGCTTGTTCGCTATCCGGGCCAATCATAAAACCCGGCTCATCGACAAAGCTGATAATCGGCAAATGAAAGCTGTTACAAAAATCAACAAAGCGGCGCAATTTTTGCGCCGCTGCGGCGGTCATTGCACCGGCATAATACATGCAATCATTTCCGATAACGCCAACGCTTTCGCCATCCATTCGCGCCAGACCGGTGATAAGGCTGGGGCCGTATTTCTTCGACATTTCAAAAAAGCTTGAGCTATCGCCCTGTTTATCAACTACAGATTCAATGATTTTTCGCATTTGAAACGGCTGCCGGCGATTGGTCGGCACAATAGAGGCGAGGCTGTCTTCGCAACGATCGACCTTGTCTTCGCATGCAAGTTTCTCAGGGTAATGCCAAGCATTATCCGGCACATAAGATAAAAAGCGTCGGATTTGGCGAAATGCATCTTCTTCGTCTTCCGCCAGATTATCAATGGCACCGGAAGCCAAATGCACTTGCGGGCCGCCCAATTCTTCTTTGGTCATATCATGGCCCAGCGCGCGTTTGACAACTTGCGGCCCGGCAATCAGCACGGCGGCATTTTGCGTCATCACGGTAAAATGCGAGGCCACCAATCGGGCGGCAGGCAGACCGGCCACCGGCCCCATAGCGGCTGAAGCGACCGGCACGGCCGATAAGGTTTCCGCCAAGGGCACAAAGCGCGACTGGCTGAACACCGGCTCGCCCAAAGGACGACGGTTTTTCTCTTTATTGGTGCCGCCGACCGAACCGCCGCCGCCTTCGTGCAGGCGGATAAGCGGCACTTTATATTGCAGTGCCAATTGTTCGGTATAGACGCTTTTTCTTAAACCGGCCGGATTTGGCGAGCCGCCGCGCACGGTGAAGTCTTCTCCGCCGACAATTACTTTGCGCCCGTCAATTTGGCCGAAGCCGAGAATGAAATTGGCCGGTTGAAAATCCTTCAGCTTGCCATCTTCATCATAATCAGGCACGCCGGCGCCTTCACCGACTTCATCGAAACTGTCCTTATCCAAAAGACCGGCAACCCGCTCGCGAATGGTCAGGCGACCTTTGGCGTGATGGGTGTCCACCGCCTCGGCACCGCCTTGCTGCTTGGCGAGCTTGCGGCGCGTGTGAATTTCTTCAATATCGTCGTCCCAGTTCATGCGGTCTTTCCAAATCTCAGTCTAAAGTTGCAATCAACTGGTTTTCTGCAATCATATCGCCTTCCGCGACATGCAGTGCGGACAGTTTTCCGCTTTTGGGCGCGACAATGGGAATTTCCATTTTCATCGATTCCAATATCACAATCACATCATCGGCAGCCAAATCGGCACCGGTTTCGGCAATGATTTTCCAAACACTGCCGGCAATTTCACTTTTTACCTGCATGGATTCCCTCCGCATGAAAGCCTAGCCAATTCAATGCCTTTTAGGCAAGGGCGCTTGCTTGTAAATCACATGGCAGGCCTATATTGTTTCAACGTCTGGAGGTGGCATCATGTCCGAGAATAAGTCTCAATCCGAAAAACCTGAGGCCAAACCGAGCGAGGCGCGATTTGTGTTTATCGCGGTCAGCGTCATCGCGTTGGTTTGGTTTTGCTTGTTTATTGTGTTGCCGGCATTAACCGGAAAACCCGGTGTGGCGCAAAAAATGCAAGGCGATCTGCTTGAGGAAAGCGTTGATGTTCCGCCGCAAAACTAAGCCGCAAGCCGCGCCAATAATCGGCATGTTATTTGCGGTTTTCGGTCTTGTGCCGCAAGCCGCTATGGCAGTGAATAGCGAGATTAAAGACCCGCTATGGGAGTTGGGCATGGTTGGCGCAGCGTTTAGCGGGCCGTCCTATCCGGCAGCCGATGATGAAACCGCCGCCTGGGGCATTTCGCCGTTTTTCGTTTATCGCGGCGATGTGTTTTCGGTCGGCGATGAGGGGGCGTTTCGCGCCTTGGCTTTTGCCGATGATAAATTTGAATTGGATGTCTCTTTAGGCGCGTCTTTGCCGGCCAATTCAAAAGATGATGCTGATCGCGCCGGTATGGAAGATCTGGATGCGCTGTTTGAAATCGGCCCGCAATTAATCTGGCATGTCTCAGAAAATAAGGGCGAAAATTGGACCCGCTATTTTGATGTTAAATTACGCGCCCGCTCGGTCATCTCAACCGATTTGCGCAATTTTGATGAGCAGGGCTATTTATTCGAACCGGCTTTTGTTTTTGAATGGAGCTCGCGCAAGACACGCAATTTGTTTTTTCAATTCGATGTTGAGGTGCTGTTTGGCAGCGAGCGGCTGAATGAATATTTTTATAATGTCGATGCGGCTGACGTTTTGGCAGGGCGTCCTGCTTATGCGTCGGATGCCGGTTATATCGGCACTGAAATGGGGCTTGGCTTTTCCTATCCGTTTTCTGATGATTTGCGTTTGTTTATCGGAGCCGGCGTCAAGCTTTATGGCGGCGCGGCGAATGAAGACAGCCCGCTTTTTAAAGAAGATGTCGCCTATAATGGCGGCTTGGTGCTGGTCTATAATTTTTATGAAAGCGATGCCCGCGCGCCGCGCTAGCCGCCAATTGTCTTGAGCGTGAAATTCAGCTTAATGCCGGTTTCCGGCTTGGTCGCGGTCTCGTCACGGTCAAATGTAATGGCGAAGATTGTGCAATCATCTTCATAGGTAAAAGCAGCATCGGTTCTGACGCGGGTTTTGGTTTCAAGGTTTTCCAGCAATTTACCGTCAAACCGCCAATTCTGGCCGATTTGCCAGCCGAGCCGCGTGGTGGCTTCTTCCAACACAGTGCTGCCCTGTTGGCCGGCTTCGTAAAAGCTGTGGTCAATGCCCAGTTCAAGCTTTTGGAAGGCCAATCCGAAGCGCGTCTCGCCGCGCAGCAAATCACCGCCATCATCGCTGAAGCGCGCCTCATGCGACAGGCTGAGCGGGCCGGCATATAGGCCGGTATTGGTCAAAATGGCAGAGCGGTCTTCGTCTGAAGTTGCGGCATAGCCTGACGCCGCGGCATAAGTTTCATCCGACAAATTATAAGATTGGCCGATGAAAAAAACGGTTGAAAGACGCGGCCCCAATTCAAGCTGATGATTGAGGCCGAGATTGACGCGACTGGCTTCGTCTTTGGCCGCCAAGGGCTGAAATAATTGCGATTGGGAGAGATTGCGCGTCGCCGTGCCGAGAAACGGAATGCCCTTATAGTCATCATCCGCTTCAGCCAGCACCAGTTGAATTTGCGGCGAAAGCGTTTGCCGGTCGAAATCAGTGATGCGCTGCAAAGGATAGGCTAATGTCAGAGCCAGACTATTGGCACTCAGAAACGTTTCAGCTTCTTCTGCATTTACCGCCTCTCTATCACCCTCTTTGATTTCAAAATCAAACGCATCAAGCGCCAATTGATGGCGCGCCGACCAAACAAAACCGCCATTGGAAACATGCCGCCAAGACCAATTCAGCAGGCTGGATAAATGCGCCGTATCGACATCCGAGTCGCGTTCTTGTTGGGTGAAAACATTGCTCAGCGATAGTTGGCCGCCAAATAGTCGGTTTTTAAAACTATAGCTATGCGCAATACGCGGCACCATTGCATTAACGCTTTCATTGGCAATCGTGTCGTCGAACCGATAAGCAGCAAAACTTATATTATGGCGGCCAATGCGCCGTCCGGCGGTCAGTGAACTGGTCAGGCGCGCCGGGTCAAAAATTCGATAATCTTTATAGAAATAACGGTCGGAGGCTTGCTGAATGTTAAAGCCATAATCCCAAGCACCTATTTGAAAACGCCCATCAGCCAGCAGGCCGCCGCGTGTTTCTTTTTCGCCATGAGTCAAATCTTCTTGCGGCTGGTGAATATAACCGGTCGCTTGATAGCTTCCCGTGTGTGTTAAATGCCGCCATTCGGCTGTCAAAAACGGGTCTTGTTCGGCGCTGATACGCGGCGTCAGGGTAAGGTCGTAATTCGGCGCTAAATCCAGCAAATACGGCACTTCGACATAGGAACCGAAATCGCCACTGCTGCCGATAGATGGCGTTAAAACACCGCTGCGTTTATCGACTTGTGGGCCGGCATGCGCCAAATAGGGTAGATAGAAACTCGGCAGGCCAAATACCTCAAGTCGCGCATGGCGATAGCTGACATTTTGCGCCGCGCGGTCATAGTGAATATTGCTGGCACGAATTTGCCAAAGCGGAGCCGCGTCCGGGTCTTCTTCGCAAGCCGGGCAAGAGGTAAACACTGCGCCGTCCAGATTTAATTGCTGGTCATTGCGGCGCGCTTCTTTGCCACGCAGGCGTACCCCGTCGCCGGTAAATCTCACGCCTTTAAAGCTGCCGCGCTCCAGTCGATTGTCAATTTCAGCGCTTAAGGCTTCAAGCACGCTGCCATCGGCTTCGCGCAGGCTGACGCCTTCGGGCACGCTCATTGTCGCGGCGTTACGATTATAGGTCAGGCTGCCACTGCGTAAAATCCGCTCACCGGCGCGCGCCTCAACATTGCCGCTGGCGGAAATCACGCCTGTCTCATCATTAACGACAATATTTTCGGCATCCAGCGTCGCCGGTTCACCGGCTACAACATCCGATTTGTCTGCCGCATATGTTGGAAAAGCGGCCAAGGCGGAAAGCGCCAATATGGGAAGCAAAAATCTCATTAACCGACAATAAGGCGTTTCGGGGCGGGCTGACCAGCCGCTGCCTTTATGTAAGAAATTTAACGACAAGATTGGCGCGCTGCGCGGCAAAATAGTAAACGGCAATAAAGATAAAGAAGCCGATAATGCTGGCAATTTCTCCAACCATGGTTGAGAGCGTAAAGCCGATCCAGAAAGCGCCAACTGAGGATAAAATCATCACCAAAAGTGTGCGCCGCGCCGAAAAACCGCCCTGCATCAGAATGTGATGCAAATGCGTGCGATCCGGGGCCATTGGCGAGCGACCGCTAAGCAGGCGGCGCATGATAATGGTTAACATATCAGTTAGAGGGATGGCGATGAGCCAGAGACATAAAGATGGCGGAATGGCAGGCGCAGCCAAATCGCCGGCCTGGCTGGCATTAATCAGCAGGAAGGCGGTTAAAATACCGATAAGCATGGAGCCGCTATCACCAAGAAAAATTTTCCGACCGTTAAAAACCTGCAGGTTGAACAATAAAAAACCTGCCAAGGCGCCGGAAATCAAAACCGAATAAAGGGCAAAATCTGTCGGCGTCTGCCCGTGAATGAGATTGAAGGTAAGGTTCATATGCGTCAGTGCCAGAAGCGCCATGCTGGCCGATAGCCCATCAATACCATCGATAAAATTAAACGCATTAATCGCAATGGCAATAGCCAGCACGGTAATGGCAATGTGCAGACTGCGATATTCTTCATTGCTGAAAACTTCCGGGAAAATACTGATATCAGTGAGTAAACCACCATCACCCATGGTTAATATGCCGGCTGCGGCAAGGTGAAATACCAGCTTAAGTTTCGCTGAAACCGGTTCGCGGTCGTCGACAATGCCGAGAATAACCAGCATGGCTGTGGCGAAAATCAAACTCCAGGGCGTTTCGGGGATGAAGAGAGAAATGCCGAGCATGACAACCAGCCAAATAACCGGCCCGCCCAAAAGCGGCACTTCGCCTTTATGGAATTTTCTGTCATCCGGCTTGTCGACCAATTGCAGTCGGATTGCCAAAGGACGAAGCGCGATGATTAAAACAGTCGCCAAAAGCGTCGCAATGACAGATGTGTAGATAAGCGTCAGCATTTAAATCAAGTCGCCGATTTTCTCTGCATTGTATAATGCCTGATGAGGACGAAAATCGAACTTGCCATTCCGGCCAATAGCGTCATCAGAACAAGAATGAGCAATTTATTGCTGGCCGGTTTGATAAGGATGTTTTCTGTATCAAAATTGACGGGGGTAAAATTCTCAATGTCGGAAAGCGGTGTCAGTGCAAGTCCTGTGTCGATGCGCGAGAGCCTTTGGTCGCCTTCCAGTTCACGAAGCCGTTTGGCATTTTCAGAATAGTTAGGCGCAAAAAGATTTGCGCTTGCGTCTTTGCGCGCCTTCAAGATTTTTGCTTCAGTTTCCAGCGCCCTATAGCCGCGCATGAACAATCGAGTATTTTCGGCAAATACACCATTGCCATCGTTATTGGCATTAGTCGTCGTGACCGAGGTGGTGATATTGGTCTCATTAACAGGCGTCTCAATACCCAGAGCGCGGGCTATTTTTGCTTGTTCTCCGAGCATGGCCGTGCGCGCATTCACATTATCGAGATATAGTTGCCGGTCATTTTCGATCGTCAGCTTTAATTCCTCGATCTCGTAGTTAAGCGTGGTCTCGATAGATCGGCTAAGATTTGCAATAGCAATCAGGTTTTGACGTCTGATGGTTTCGCTGGATTTTTCGATAAAGCTTTCCAGTATCTTGCGGGTAGTTATCGGGTCGGCTGTTGTGGTCATTATTTGCGACGTATTTTCAGATTTTATATTTTCGAGTTTGAATGCTGAGGCAGCACGCACCAACGCATCGGCTTTTTCTTGCTCGGTGCCTTCGAAATTTTCAAACTGCAAATCATGTTGATCTATCGCTGCCTGCAAAGTTTTGCCGGCTTTGAAAGTCCCGAAAAATTCGTCACGCAAGTTACTTGCAGAAATAACGCCGGTTTGACCGATTAGGATTTCACCGGCATATATTGGCGTCGAAATGCCCGGTACATTATTTAATGGCGCATAGGCACTCATTTGCTGCGTCGACAGTGGACGAACAGACAGGGCCATTTCATATTTCGACGGCATTTGGGTAAGGGCAATAAAGGCTAAAACAGCTACCAGACCGGAAACGCCCGCGATGAACCATTTACCTGTCCACATAATTTCAAACAGTTCGATTAAATCGATTTCATCGCTTGTGTGCTGATCAGACATTCTCTTCTCCAGATATGGCCCGTATTCCGATTTTGTTTAGGGTATTCCCAGCTTGCTCGCAAGTTTTAAAGAAACCCCGCGATACTGATGTTTTTATTGGAATTTTACACTCACTATCGAATGACTGTATTCAGAGATAGTGGTTGCGGCCTTGGACTCGGCTATGTATGTTGCGTTCAACGCTTGAACACGCGCGGGAGAACTAATCCGGTTCACCCTGGCGTGCGGTAGCGTGGAAAAAATCATTATGGCTGAAACAAACAAAAACGCGACAAATCCTGAGGTTGAATTGCAGGTGCTTGCCAAATTGCAGGAAGAACCGCGGGTATCTCAGCGCGTATTGGCGGCTGATATTGGTGTTAGCCTTGGCAGCATTAATTTTTGCCTAAAAGCTCTGGTTGAAAAGGGTTTCGTGAAGGCCGAAAATTTCAGCAAAAGCAGC
>CBFIIT010000021.1:0-27152 GCA_965662725.1 Alphaproteobacteria bacterium
ACTTTGTTGGCTTTTAGAATCAAAGATCTTATTCTGCCTATCGCCAAAAATCTTCGCACCTCCGCCTCCGTCAGCCAAGTAATCAACAATATCTACAATCATTTCATCTCCGCCATCCATACCACCATCAGTGGCCGCTATAGCCAATTCTGCTTTTGAGCCAGAAGCGGCTTTCTGCGTTTCTTCGATTATATCTTTTAACTTTTTAGCTTTCCCTGCCAGCACTCCATTGGGCGGGTTAAATTCAAAAACTAGTTTGCCAATACTCCCCTGGCTGTCATTAAAAAAATTCCAAAAGTCTCGAGAGTCTCTCACCAGCTCAGTTTCAACATTGTAAGTAAAAGCCCAGCGGGCACTAGCAGCCGCCCGTCGTTCATCCGATACGGCACCATTAACCATATCCTTAAAGACATTTTGATATGAGAGGTTCCGTTCTTTTTGAATTGCAACAATCTGACTATCTGCTTCCAAACAGATAATTGCTAAGGACGAACGCCAATCGGTCACCGTAAGAGAATGAAACAATTGTTCAGGTCCCTGCCCTATATCATTTCGCAATTTTTGCCCGATGCGTCCGACGATATACTCTCGACCTCCAACTTCAATTGATGCGCCCCCAAAATAGGGCGCAAAGGCATATTGCCCGCTACGATAAGAAAAGTGCCTCTCTTTGCAAAAAATTTCCTGCAAAAACTCTTTCCTTGATAGCTCAATGGCCTCCTCTACTCTGCTCAACTCAATTAGCTGCAAACGTGTTGGTGTCGACAGGCTTATATAAATAAACTGAAAATTCTTCATCTACCTCTCCTTTGGACAATGGCTTCTTTTTTCTCTTGTTAGCTTCCTTCTATTCGCCGGTCGTTAACAAAACACGATTGAGATAATCGGTAAGGCGGTTTTCTAATTCTGATACCGAAAACCAGTTAGGGTCGTTGGTCATCAGAACTTTTGGTGTTCTTGGAATGGTAGTTCCGTCTTCCGAAATATCGGCAGGAAAGCAAAAGCGCCAATCATTGTAAGCAGCACGAACCAAAGACACGGCATCGGCCTCGCCATAATGCTTTTGCAAGAATTTGATGCTGTCTGGATCTTGGATGATTTCCATTGAATCGCCATATGTCTTTTGTCTGAATACAGAATTCGAAACATTGCAAAGAAGCAGGTCAAAATCCTCTACCAAATAGCGGTCATTAGTCGTTTTATGTTTTTTGATATGGCTGCGGGACCGGTGACACTTCACGGCAAAGTGGGGTTCTTGAATTTGTGTTCGTTTTGTCCCTACGCGAAAGCTCCCCCTTACCGCACTTTTAGCTTCAACCTTAATAGGTGTCCCAGTTTTCGAGTGGGTAATTCTAATATCTTCATCTGAACTGTTTGATTGTGCGTTAAGGTTTAGCTTGTTTACTTGCCAATTCCTCGACAGTGTTCTTTTGAGAACTGCCGTGGCTATAAACTCATTTGCCTTGCCCCTAATCATTGGAAGAACCTTTTGGTCCTCCAGAATATCAATTAGATTTTCAAGTGGAATTTGGTATCTCTGACAGTATTCATAAATGCTCTCAAAAATTGCGTCTTTATTGTTACCAACCTGAATCATTGTGCAGCCATTAGTTTTGCTTGCCCTGCCAAGGGCAGCGACTGCTTGTCAAAGTTACTTATAAAAACTTCTTTTCCATTTTTTCTCTCACTTCGATAGCCGTCAGCGAGTTTCTTTCCGTTCTTTTGGTCGTCGGTCCGGTTGATGGTGTATTGCCATTCTTGTTCTTCTACAACAGTGCACCATTGGTATAATTCCCTGATTTCGGGGCAATTATCATACGTAATTAGAAAGTTGATTCTCGAAGAGTGCTCTTTGAGGCATTGCTCTAATCTGAGGTGGTCGTCGTAATCAAAATTGCACGGGTAAAACTTCTTTTGGTCTGCCATAAAATATGGCGGGTCAATAAAGCAAAATGAGCCAGACGGAAGTTGTTCAATGCATTCCTCAAAATCAACGGAACTGAGAAAAACAGCCTGAAGACGATCTGAAACTGTCCGCAGGTGTCTAGGCCAGTTTTCCGCTCGCATCGAATATTTTTCATGGTATCCCCAATAGCAATTTTCGTGTTTCATAATGCCGGAATAGGATGTCCGGTTAAGGAAGTACCAGCGAAACGCCTGCTCTAGCTTGCTTTTTGGCTTATATTTATTTTTGTAAAAGTCGTGATTATCTTTAGTCGCTTCAACACCTTTTAGCAGCTTTAAAAGCCCGGTCAGATTATCCCGAATTTGCCGGAAAGTATTAATCACCTCGGTGTCCAAGTCGTTTAAAATTGAGATATTTGAAGGCTGTTTGGCAAAAAAGATGGATGCGCCGCCCGCGAAAGGTTCACAATACACTTTGGATTTTGGAATATTTTCCAAGATAAGCTTCCGAGCGTAGAACTTACCGCCTGCGTATCGGAATGGTGAATTGGTTAGGTTTGATTTTTCTTTTTTCATGCCAAATCCGCTGTTCTTGCGAACATAGAACCGCTGGATTCTCTGTTTTCCAAACGCCCTATTTTTCTTTATTTGCTTCGATTGAAGATATTTACTTTCGCCTGAAGCGGGATTGAGCAAGTGGAAGGACGCTTAGAAGCCATATCGTGTGTGTGGGACATTTGAGTTGTTGTCTCTTTCGGCGCAAATTTGGCCTATGGCCCATGCGCCGCCGACTCCAGACGCTGCGCGTCTGTCGCTGGCGCAAGGCGCACTAAGCCAACAAGTTGGCAAGTGCTTTTAGCGCGTGTCGTGCCTCGAAAATTAAAAGCGTTTTATTTATTCAGCGCCGCAACAATACCCGAGAAGTCCATATCGGCGTGGCCGGCATCGGCCATTTGCGTGTAAAGCTCGGTGGCGCGTTTGCCCATGGGCGTGTCGGCCGCGGCACTGCTCGAGGCCTCTTGCGCCAGCAGCAAATCTTTCAACATCATGGCGGCGGTGAAGCCGGGCGCATAATCATTATTTGCCGGACTTGTCGGCACCGGCCCGGGCGCCGGGCAATAGCTGGTCATGCTCCAGCATTGGCCGGAAGCGGTGGAGGAAATATCAAACAGCGTCTGCGCGTCCAGCCCCAGCTTTTCACCCAGCATAAAGGCCTCTGCCGTGCCAATCATGGAAATGCCGAGCAGCATATTATTGCAAATTTTAGCAACCTGCCCATTGCCGCTGCCACCGGCATGAAAAATATTCTGCCCCATAATATCCAGCACCGGCTTGGCCACCGCGAAGGCCGCATCTGTGCCGCCAACCATAAACGTCAACGTGCCCGCCGCCGCACCGCCGACACCGCCGGAAACCGGCGCATCAACCATCGGGAAACCGGCCGCCTCGGCCTGTGCCGAAACAGCGCGCGCCGTGTCCACATCAATGGTTGAGCTGTCAATCAGCAGAGCAGCTTTAGCAGCATTGGCTATCACGCCATCGGCCTCGGTATAAACCGCGCTGACATGCTTTCCGGCCGGCAACATGGAAACGATAATCTCGGCATCGGCAACCGTGGCAGCAATGCTGTCAGCACGCGCGCCACCGGCCTCTTGCAAGCTGGCTTTCGCCTCGCTCGATAAATCAAAACCGGTAACGGCATGGCCCGCCGCAACCAGATTTTTGGCCATTGGCAGGCCCATATTGCCCAGCCCGATAAATCCGATTTTACTCATAGTGATGTCCCCCTAATTGTCGAAACTCAATTCGCCGCCCTCTTGCACTGAGAGGGGCGCGAAAATGGCGTCAATGTCTTGCTGCGGCGTCCATTGCGGCGCACCGTCTTTTTCCAAAATTGTGGCGCGCACACCTTCATAAAAATCGGCCTGCGCCATGATGCGGGTGACGGCGCGCATCTCAATACGCATGCATTCGTCAAAATCGGCGTTTATGCCATCGCGCATTTGCCGCAACGCCACCGCCGCACTGGTCGGCGATTTGGCGCTGATGGCGGCAAGCTGTTTTTGCGCCCAGTCACTGCCATCGGCCTCTAAGGCGGCACTGATATCGGCAACGCTATCAGCCGCAAACAGCCGATCAATATCGGCTTGCTGCGCGGGCAGTGTCGCATCGGGGGCTTGGTGATGGGCTGCCAAAATGGCGTCAACATCGCCGCCTTCGCTTAATGCCGCTTTTAAATTATCAATATTTTCCGCCGCCGTGTAATGCGTCGCTACTTGCGCCGCCAGCGCATCGGCCCCGCGCAAACGCGCACCGGTCAACACCAACCAAGCGCCGGTCTGCCCGGGTAAGCGTGGCAGAAAATACGTGCCGCCAACATCCGGCAAAAGACCGATACCGGTCTCGGGCATGGCAAACATCGTCCGCTCGCTGGCCACACGGTGGCTGCCATGCACAGACACACCAACGCCACCGCCCATGGTAATGCCGTCAATCAACGCAATATAAGGCTTCGGATAGGTCTTTATCGTGCGGTTCAGCTGATATTCCTCGCGGTAAAAGCCGGTCGCCTCGGGGGCGCCTGACTTGCCCCAATCATGCAGGGCGCGAATATCACCGCCGGCACAAAAGCCCTTCTCACCGGCCCCTTCAATAATGATGTGCTCAACCGCATCATTGCCCGCCCAATCGGCCAGTACCGGCTTCATCAACCGCACCATATTCAGCGTCAATGCGTTCAACGCTTCGGGCCGGTTCAGCGTAATGACGCCGCTTTTGCCGACAATCTCGAATAAAACTTCTTCAACCGGTTTGGCAGTCATTATTTCAGCAGGTCCCGTGCAATGATAACGCGCATGATTTCATTGGTTCCTTCAAGAATTTGATGCACACGCAAATCGCGCACCATGCGCTCGACTTCATAATCTTGCAAATAGCCGTAGCCACCATGAATTTGCAGCGCCTCATTGGCAACATTGAAGCAGCTATCAGTGACAAAGCGTTTCGCCATGGCCGACTTGCGGGTCTTTTCAGGGCCGCCCTCATCCAGCGTTCTGGCGGCTTGGTAAAGCATTAATCGCGCCGCCTCCAAATCCGTCGCCATATCTGCCAGCTTGAATTGTATCGCTTGAAATTCAGCAATCGATTGGCCGAATTGCTCGCGGTCTTTGGCATAGTCCAACGCCTTATCGAAGGCGCGCTGCGCGGTTCCTAAAGAGCAAGCGGCAATATTCAACCGGCCGCCATCCAGCCCCATCATGGCAAATTTAAAGCCCTCGCCCTCTTCCCCAATTCGGTTTTCAACCGGCACGCGGCAGTCTTCAAAAATCACCTGCGCGGTTGGCTGGTTATTCCAGCCCATTTTCTTTTCATTGGCTCCAAAGCTCAGCCCCGGCGTACCTTTTTCGATGATAAAGCAGGAAACGCCTTTCGGGCCTTTTCCTGCGTCGCCATCACCGGTGCGCACCATGGCGACATAAATATCCGAGACACCGCTGCCTGAGATAAAGGCTTTCGAGCCATTCAATACATAATGGTCACCATCACGCACCGCCTTTGAGCGCATTGCACCGGCATCCGACCCCGACCCCGGCTCGGTCAAGCAATAGCTGGCAATCAATTCCATAGACGTCAGGCGTGGCAAATATTTGGCGCGCTGTTCGTCATTGCCAAAACTGTCAATCATCCAACTGGCCATATTATGAATGGTCATATAGGCAGCGGTCGACGTGCAGCCACCGGACAAGGCCTCAAAAATCAATGCCGCATCAAAGCGCGATAGACCCGACCCGCCATGTTCTTCTTTAAGATAAATACCGGCAAACCCAAGCCCGGCCATTTCTCGCAATGTGTCGACCGGAAAATGTTTTTCTTCATCCCATTGCATTGCGAAAGGGGCCAGCTTCTCAGCCGCAAAACCCCGCGCCATATCTTGGATGGCAATCTGTTCTTCATTCAGCATAACTCACTCCCGACACGCGAATGCGCTTTTTGACTTGCCGGACAAGATAATGGAAACATTGCTCGAACGCTATAGTCGGGCTATGTATTTCAAAGATTAAAAAGGGACATCAGCGAGATGACAAAAAGGGCTTTTCCGGCAACCCGCATGCGCCGCTTGCGCCAGGCAGATTGGTCGCGCCGATTGGTCACTGAAAACCTACTCTCAGTGAACGACCTCATTTGGCCGATTTTCATTATTGACGGCGAGAATGCCACTGAGCCTGTCGCTTCCATGCCGGGCGTTGAACGATTGAGCATTGATTTGGCTGTCAAAGCGGCCAAGCAAGCGCGCGATTTAGGCATTCCGGTGATTGCGCTATTTCCTAACACAGCTGATGCAGCGCGCTCTGATGACGGGCAAGAAGCCTTAAACCCTGACAATCTTGTTTGCCGTGCCACCCGCGCGATTAAAGATGCGGTGCCGGAAATAGGTATTTTATGCGATGTCGCGCTCGACCCTTATACGGCGCACGGCCATGACGGGCTGCTGGATGGCGAAACCATTTTGAACGATGAAACGGTCGAGGTGCTGGTCGGGCAATCGCTCAATCAAGTTGCGGCAGGCTGCGATATTATTGCCCCTTCCGATATGATGGATGGACGCATCGCCGCCATTCGCAATGAGTTGGAAAGCGCAGCGCATCAAGACACATTGATTATGGCCTATAGCGCAAAATATGCGTCGGCATTTTATGGCCCGTTTCGCGATGCTGTCGGCAGTGGCGACCGGCTGAAAGGTGATAAGAAAACCTATCAAATGGATCCGGCCAATAGTGACGAAGCACTGCAGGAAATCGCGCTGGATATTGAAGAAGGCGCAGATATGGTGATGGTCAAGCCGGGCATGCCTTATCTGGATATTGTTGCGCGTTGCAAACAAAACTTCGGCGTGCCGACTTTTGCTTATCAAGTATCCGGCGAATACGCGATGCTGGCCGGTGCCATTGAGCGCGACTGGCTGGATCGCGACCGTGTCATCTTGGAAAGTCTGATGTCGTTCAAGCGCGCAGGTGCGGACGGTATTTTGACTTACTTCGCCATGGATGCGGCGAAACTGCTGAACGATTAATAATTATACCGCCAAGCAAAGCCAAAATGGGTTGGCGCATCTGACAGCTTATCAGCCCGCAATCCGAATGAGCCGAGCCGATGCTGATAGGTGAGCGATAGCGATAACGGGCGTGTCGCGCCGCGCAAGGCAATGTCGGTATCTTCAAATTGAACCGCGCCGCTTTGTAAACGCCGATACGGCAAGCGCAAATTCAATTCGCCGGATTCAAAATAAGTCGGCTGGCTGATTAAAGCCTTTAGCTTCCCATAGTTGACACCAATATCAAAAGCCGACGCCACCGCCCCCTCAGCCCCCAACACCAAGCTGTTTTGCAAACCGTTCAAATGACTGAAGGTAAAATGCGCATCGGCTTCAATCACCAGCCTTTTGGAAATATCAAAACTTTGACCGAATGACAGCAATGCGGTCTGCGACGGGCCAAGCGATAAAGCGCCGCTGCCGACAGAACTTAACAGCCCCTCTCCTTCACCCAGAACACCAAGCTGGAAACGACCACGCCGCCGCGTGGTAATAGCGGCAAAGCCGATAGAACCGGGCCCCGGCAAATCGCGCCTGACGCCGGTTTTACGCAAAGCAATCGGCACAAGCTGCCAAAACCCTTGCGCCGCACCGGTATTGCGCGCATCCAGCTGCGCCAAAAACGGATGCGAGCTTGGGCCGGTTTCGCCATCGCCATGCGTCAGCCATTTAGTCAAATTAAAATTTTGATGTTTGTCAGGCGTCACCACAAGTGGGGTAACAAACGGTGTCCTCAACTCGTCCAAAATCACCACCGGCTCATTGCGCAACCGCTCCAGCATTTCTTCCGGTAGCAACCCACCGCGAATATTGCTTTCTGCCGGTCGCGCAATGCCACCGGTCGGCAACGGAATGCCAAGCTCACCAATCGGCTGCAAAGCGGCATCAATATCCAACAGCCCTTGCCCGTAAATTGCGTCACTGGCATAAGCACCGCTTTTATTGGCACTGGCAAACAGCCGTCCTGTATATTCTTGCAAGGTTAATTGGTCGCCAAAGGCTTGCATCATCAAGGCCAGCGCGCCGGAGACAAAAGGCGCCGCATAGCTGGTTCCGAAACCACGACGGTATCCGCCGCCGGCGCGTGCCAATTGTGTATAGGCACTTCCACCGGCGGCGACCCCGCCCGGGGCTGCGATGCAATGTTGATAAGCGTCGCCACAACGATTGCTGTCACGACCGATAAGTCCGTCAGCCCCTAAGGCGACGACATTTAATGAAAGACCGGCCAACTCCGGAAAGAATATCGGCCAAGCAGTTGACGCGGCCGGATGCGCCGCCCCTGTATTGCCGGCCGCCCAGACATGAATGGCATTGCCGCGCCGCATGGCAGCGAGCGTGTTGGCGTAATTATATTCGAGAAATCGCTTTTGCGTATTCAGCAGCCCCGTGTCCAGCGGTGTTGCATAGCCCCAGCTTTGATTGATGATACGCGCGCCGGTGCCTTCCAGCGCATTAATCGCATTGGTTAAAATCTCATCATTCACTGACAAGCTACCGCGTTGGTCGAGGAACAAGCTCCAGAAAGCCGGGTCAGCGTCAAACGCGACGCCGTGCAATCCGTCGCCATAACCGCGCGCGCCCAAAGCCACTGATGCGACCGCCGTGCCATGCGATAATTGCGGATTATCGGCCTCATGCAGACCGGAGCGATCATTCAAGCGAATATTCTTACCGGCAAACTCAATATGCGTTTCATCCAGTCCGGTATCAACAAAACCGATGACTTGTCCGGCACCCGTAACACCGCGCGCATACGCATCTTGCGCATTGATTGCATTCAATCCGGCTTGGTTTTGGAATTCAGGGTCGGATGCCCATATATCAGGGTCAGTCTGCCAATCAGCCGGGCGCTGAAAAGCCTCTTGCGTGGCCGGTGTTTGCGGAGCTTGCGGCGCTTGTGCAACCGGGTCGCTGCCGGCCGAACCGCCGCCGCCGCCACAACCGGCCAATAAAAGCGCAAAGCCAAGAGCACCGCTTTTTAAAATAGCGGTGACACGATTACAGCTTACAACGACGCCAATGCTTGTTGAATCAAACCTAAACACAATTACTCTAATACAAACGCAAACCGTTAATTTTGTACTAGCGCCACGTCGTTTAGGAAAAGCAGCCTAATTTTTTTTATTTATTTTGATTGAAGTTATTTACTTCAATTGAACTTATTTACTTTAGTTACGAAGCCGTTTTATGAGGCTGGACGTATCCCAGCGCCCGCCACCCATGGCTTCAACCTCTTCGTAATAGGTTTTGACCAATTCAGTGACAGGCAAAGATGAGCCATTACGTGTTGCTTCGTCGAGACAGATATTCAAGTCTTTGAGCATCCAATCGACGGCAAAACCGAAATCAAATTCATCATCAATCATTGTTTCAAAGCGATTCTCCATTTGCCAGCTTTGCGCCGCGCCTTTGGAAATCACATCAATCACTGCCTTGCCATCCAAACCTGCCTTATCAGCGAAGTTTATCGCTTCAGAAAGCCCCTGCAGCAAGCCGCCAATGCAAATTTGATTGACCATTTTGGTTAATTGACCGGCCCCGGACGGCCCCATTAAACGGGTGGCGCGGGCAAAATGCGCCATCACCGGCTCGGCCTTGGCAAAACTTCTATCATCGCCGCCGACCATTACCGTCAAAACACCGTTTACCGCGCCCGCTTCGCCGCCTGAAACCGGCGCATCCAACATGGCGCAGCCCTTATCGACACAGCGTTTTGAAATCTCGCGCGCCACTTCGGCAGATGTGGTCGTATGATCGACCAAAATCGCGCCTCGTGCCATGCCACTCAATGCGCCATCCGCCCCCAAAACGACGGCGCGCAAATCATCATCATTACCAACGCAGGTGAAAACAAAATCAGCCCCTTCAGCAGCAGCAGCGGGCGTGTTGGCCTTGTGTCCGCCAAATTCGGCGACCCATTTTTCTGCCTTATCGGAACTTCGATTGTAAACGCAAACATCCAATCCGGCTTTCGCCAGATGACCGGCCATGGGGTAACCCATAACGCCCAATCCGATAAACGCCGCTTTGCTCATTTACGCCCCCGCCAGACCGGCATAGCCGCCTCGGAAATATAATAAAGGGGCTGCGCCTTGATTGCTTATTTTGGCCTGCATAATCTCACCGATTAAAATCAAATGATCACCGGCCTCTGCCGTATCATGCACACGGCAATCAAAATGCGCCAACGCATCATTGATGAAAATGCCGCCATGCGCGCCCTCATACCATTCATCATCAGCGAAAATATGATCACCGGGCATCGACATGCGGTTGGATAAATCAACCTGCCCCGCCTGCAGCACATTGACACTGAATGATTTGGTTCCTGATATTTCTTCATAAAGCTGCGATTCATTAGCCAAGCACCATGACAAAAGCGGCGGCTCCAATGAGACAGATGCAAAACTGTTTATCGTCAAACCGACCGGCTGTCCGGCGGCAGTTTTAATTCCGATAATGGCAACGCCGGTTCCGAATTGGCCAAAGGCCTCTCTCAATATTTTTTGGTCGGTCATAAACTGAACTCTATCTTGCAAAAAGCTTGTGGCACCTTATGCAGTATGCGGCCCTGTAAATCTAGGGATTAGATACGAATTGTGTATACTCGGCAGATGATTGCTGAACTTCATATGTGGGTCGGTTTTGCCGTAATTCTAGTCGCGATGGTGGCTTATGCCAGCGAACGCGTGTCAATGGAGTTGACATCGCTGCTGGTAATTATAGCCCTGATGCTGCTGTTTACCTTTGTGCCGCTTTTATCGGCCGACGGCACACCGCGGCTCCAAAACGCCGATATATTGGCAGGTTTCGCCAATCCGGCGCTGATTACCATCATGGCCTTGCTGGTTATGGCGCAAGGATTGTTTCAATCGGGCGCATTGGAAAAGCTGATTGAACAAGCATCGCGGCGCGCGGCGCGCACACCGACACTGGCGATTTTGGTAGTGCTTATCGGCGCGATGATTTCTTCGGCCTTCTTAAACAACACGCCGGTGGTTCTGATGACCATCCCGGTGCTTGTCGCTATGGCCGGTCGCGCCTCGGCAAAAGCCGGACCTTATATGATGGCGCTGAGCTTTATTACCATTCTTGGCGGCATGCTGACGCTTATCGGCTCCTCGACAAATTTGCTGGTCGCTGAAACCGCCAACAGCCTTGGCATGGTGCGGCTTGGCTTTTTTGACCAAACCCTGCCGGGGCTGGTGATGATGGCTGTCGGCAGTATTTATGTGCTGTTTGTGATGCCACGTATCTTGCAATCGCGCGAAGGCGCCCAAGATGCGGATGATACGGATAGCGGTCGCCAATTTATTATCGAATTGCGATTGCGCCCCGGCGATGCGCTTGTCGGGGCGCAAACCAAAGCCGGTTTTCTGCCGGCTCTGTCGGGCATGACGGTTCAAATGATTGAAAGCGGTGGCCGCAAATTTCTGCCACCATTTGATGACCATCAACTGCATCCGGGCGACAAGCTTTATATTGCAGCAACGCGGCGCGAAATTTCCGATGCGTTGGCGCAAAAAGACCATCCTTTACGCAATCATCTGATCGGCCAGATTCCGGCCAGTGACGATGGCGATAGCGATTTGATGTTGGCTGAATTGGTTGTTGCACCCGGCTCGCGCATTGCCAATCGCGCTGTCGGGCAAACCGGCTTCACACATACCACTGATTGCCTGATTGTCGGCGTGCAAAGACGCAGCCGTATGCTGCGCCATGAGATGAGCGACTTGCGCCTTGAAGCAGGCGATGTGCTGTTGGTTATCGGCCAGCAAAGCGCAATGGAGAGCCTGCGCCATAATCGCGATACATTGCTGATGGAGTGGTCGGCTCGTGAATTGCCGCGCTTTGAAAAAGCCGGTCGCGCACGGTTTATTTTTGCCGCCACTGTGCTCGCCGCCGCGTCCGGTTTTGTGCCGATTGTGCTGGCCGCTTTGGCCGGTGCGGTTAGCATGGTCGCAACCGGCGTACTGAATGTTCGACAAGCCTCCCGCGGTTTTGATTTACGCATTTTCTTGGTCGTTGCCGCTGCATTGGCGATGGCGCAATCCATGGCAGCGACCGGTGGCGCGGTCTATATCAGCAGCAATTTCCTCGGCCTGTTCGGTGATGGCAATCCGGCGCTGGTGTTATCGGCCTTCTTCCTCTTATGCGCCGTGACCACTAATCTTTTATCAAATAATGCGACTGCTGTTTTGTTTACGCCGCTGGCGGTCAATCTGGCCACTTCGTTGAACGTCGACCCGATGGCTTTCGTCATGGCGGTAATTTTTGCTGCCAGTTGCAGCTTTGCGACACCGATTGCCTATCAAACAAATCTGCTGGTTATGACGCCGGGAAATTTCAAATTCAGCGATTTTATGCGCGCCGGCATTCCACTGGTTGTTTTATTATGGTTAACTTACTCACTCTTCGCGCCGTATTATTTCGGCTTCTGATTATGGAATGTAAATGAACCAGTCCACCGGACATAAGCTGCCGTCGTTTTTCATAACCGACCCGATGCCCTGCCCCTATATTGAAGGGCAGATGGAGCGCAAGCTGTTCACCCATATGGCTGGCGAACAAGCAGAAGACATCAATAACAACCTCACCCATGCCGGTTTTCGGAGAAGTCAAACCATTGCTTATCGTCCGGCTTGCGATAGCTGCTCGGCCTGCCAATCCGTGCGCGTCGCGGTTGCTGAGTTCAAACCGCATAAAAGTTTTCGCCGCATCTTGAAAAGCAATGCCGATTTAACGGCTGAAGAATGCCGCCCCGAAGCCTCTCGTGAACAATATGATTTGCTGCGCAACTACTTGGATACGCGGCACAAGCATGGCGGCATGTCTGACATGACAGTGCTGGATTATATCGCCATGGTTGAAGAAACAGCGGTTGATACGCGAATGGTCGAGTATCGCGATGGAGAAGGCGTGCTGCAGGCTTGCGTGCTGGTTGATAAAATGCGCGATGGATTTTCGCTGGTATATTCATTTTTCAAACCGCAAGAAAAAAACCGCAGCCTTGGGAGCTTCGTTATTCTTGACCAAATCAGACGCGCACAAAACGCCGATTTGGCCCATGTTTATCTCGGCTATTACATCGAAGACTGTGAAAAAATGAATTATAAAAAGCGCTTCAAACCACTTCAGCGCTTGAATGAGGACGGCTGGAAACCATATTGAGTGGGTTACAGTTTTGGGAGAGACAGATGAGTAAGAAAATCGACCGCCGTAAGGTGTTGGGGGGCTTGGTTACCGGCACGGCCGCAAGTGCAGTTGCTGCACCGGCTTATGCGACAGGCAAACGTCGCCTGAAAATGGTTACGACCTGGCCGAAAAACTTCCCCGGATTGGGAACAGCACCGGAAAACGTTGCCAAGCGTGTCAGCGCGATGAGCGATGGCCAGCTTGAGATTAAAGTTTTCGCTGCCGGTGAAATTGTTGGCGCATTTGAGAGCTTTGACGCGGTCTCCACCGGCACAGCCGATATGTATAACGGCGCCGAATATTACTGGCAGGGCAAATCGCCGGCCTTTAACTTCTTTACCGCTGTGCCATTTGGCATGACCGCTCAAGAATTAAACGCATGGATTGATTTTGGCGGCGGTCGCCAGCTCTGGGAAGAATTATCTGCGAAATTTAACGTTATCGCTTTTCAGTCGGCCAATACCGGCGTTCAAATGGGCGGTTGGTTCAATAAAGAAATCAACGGTTTGGATGACTTCAAGGGTTTGAAAATCCGTATGCCGGGCCTTGGTGGTGAGGTTATGCGGCGCCTTGGAGCGGCGGCTGTGGCCCTGCCCGGCGGTGAAATTTTCCCATCCATGAAAAGCGGTGCAATTGATGCCAGTGAATGGGTCGGCCCCTGGAATGACTTGGCTTTCGGCTTTCATCAAGTAGCGAAATATTACTATTGCCCGGGCTTCCATGAGCCGGGTGCGGGTCTTTCAACCGGCGTTAATCTTGAGGTTTGGAATTCATTAAGCAAAAGCCATCAGGCAATTATCCGCAATGCTTGCGCGGCGGAAAATGCCCATACAATGAATGAGTATAATTATAAAAATGCCTCTGCGCTAAACACGCTGATGACCAAGCATAAGGTTGAAGTGCGCAGCTTCTCGCAAGAGATTATGAACGCCATTAAGAGCACGTCAGAGCAAGTATTGAAAGACGCCGCCGCCAAAGACGCGTTCACCAATAAGGTCTATAAGAGCTTTAAAGCGTCGCTCGCCAATTCCATGGAATGGGGCGCACGCAGCGAAGAACCTTATACGCTGGCCCGTCGGCAAGGATAATTTGACACAAACATGAAACAAGCGATCCAGCTAGCTGCGCTGATTGCCAATAAGATTGATTGGCTCAATCACGCTATCGGGCGCAGCGCGGCTTGGCTGGCCTTGGCGATGGTGCTTGTGCAATTCACTGTTGTGGTGATGCGCTATGTGTTCGGCATCGGCTCCATCATGATGCAAGAAGCAATTATTTATATGCATGGCGTTTTGTTCATGATGGCGGCTGCCGACACGCTGTTACAAGACGAGCATGTGCGGGTGGATATTTTTTATGCCCGCGCCTCAGCACACAGAAAAGCGCTCATTGACCTTTTGGGATGCACGTTTTTCATTCTACCTTTCGCGATATTAATTGCCTATGTGTCGCTGGATTATGTCAGCATTTCATGGTCTGTGCGCGAGGGCTCGCGAGAGACAAGCGGCATACCGGCGATTTATTTATTGAAGAGCGTGATATTGGTATTCGCCGCGCAAATTGGTTTGCAGGCACTCTCCGGCATCATTCAAAACGCCAATATATTAGTGGCCACCGCGCCTGAAAGCGAGGCGACAAATGGGTGAATATCTTGACCTGTTAATGTTTGTCGTCGCCTGCGCCTTTTTGATGAGCGGCTTTCCGGTTGCCTTTACCTTGGCCGGTATCGCTTTTGCATTTGGCCTGCTCGGCCATTATTTCGATGTATTTGACACAAGCTTTTTCTACGCATTGCCGCAGCGCATTTTCGGCACAATGACCAATGAAGTGCTGATGGCCGTGCCGCTTTTCGTATTCATGGGCACAATGTTGGAGCGCGCGCGCATTGCCGAAGATTTGCTTGAGAATATGAGCCTGCTATTCGGACGTTTGCGCGGCGGACTTGGCGTCTCGGTCTCCATTGTTGGGGCGCTGCTTGCCGCCTCTACCGGCATTGTCGGCGCTACGGTTGTCACAATGGGATTGCTATCCCTACCAACCATGTTGAAGCGCGGTTATGACCCGGCCTTGGCGGCAGGCTCAATTGCCGCCGCCGGCACATTGGGACAAATCATTCCACCATCGATTGTTTTGGTGCTGCTTGGCGATGTGATTGCCAATGCCTATCAGAAAGCACAATTGGAACAGGGCATTTTCTCACCCGATACGGTTTCTGTCGGGGAATTATTTGCCGGCTCCTTGCTGCCCGGGCTGGTGCTGGTCGGTTTTTACATCGGCTATCAGCTTTTCATCGCCTACACTCAGCCGCATAAAGCACCGCGTGCCGAAATGGATGAAAGCGTTACCCTGCCGACATTATTGCAAGCCTTGCTGCCACCGATTTTCCTTATTATCGCCGTGCTCGGCTCCATATTGGGCGGCATTGCAACCCCCACTGAAGCGGCGGCTGTCGGCGCTGTCGGCACGATATTGCTGGCCGGTGAAAAGCTGACCAACGGGCATTGGCTCATGCGGTTTGGCGCGCTGTCGCTTATCGGATTGGTGGTGCTTACCGGCATGGTTGATTTGCGGCTCAATCGCGATGATATCAGCCTCGTCAGCTATCTTGGCATTGGCACTGCCTTTGGACTTTGCGGCCTGTTGGCCAGCGCTTTATTTATCAGCTTGAAACGTGCTTGGGCCGAAGACGTATTGCGCAATGTGGTGCGCGCCACTACCCACACAACTTCAATGGTGTTCGTTATCCTCATTGGCGCCGCTTTATTCTCACTGGTTTTTCGTGGGCTGGGCGGCGATGAAACCATTCAGGCCTTGCTGGAAGACTTGCCGGGCGGCAAATGGGCGGCTGTCGCTTTGGTCATGCTGATTATGTTCGCGCTCGGCTTCTTCCTCGACTTTATCGAGATTATCTTCGTTGTTGTGCCGATTGTCGGGCCGATTTTGCTAGCCATGGATGTTGACCCGGTCTGGCTTGGTGTGATGATGGCAGTCAATTTGCAAACCAGCTTTTTGACACCGCCTTTCGGCTTCGCGCTATTCTATTTACGCGGCGTCGCCCCTGACAGCGTCAGCACCGGACAAATTTATCGCGGCGCAATTCCGTTTGTACTCATTCAACTGGCCATGCTTGGCCTGCTTGCCTATTTCCCACAATTGGCCACTTGGCTGCCGGAAGTGGTGTTTGGAGATTAGACTATGAAAATGCCGAATATGGTGGTTACCACCCTTGCAGCGATTGTGATTATTACCGTGCTTGGTTTTATGTCACGCGATGATGGGCGTGTCGGAGGCGGCGAAATCGGCCTCGAAGTCGGCGCGCCGATTGAACACCAGCTGAGCAGTTTCAAAACCACACCACTGCCGATTGTTTTGCGGCTGGTTAATAATACTGCCGAGACCATGCCGCTCACGGCAGATGGGCCATGCAAAATCTTTCGCTATATCGTGACCACGGATGATGGCGGATTTATCCAAGCCGTGCGGCAACCGGATGTTTGCAATGAGACGGTATCGCGCGGCGCAATTGCCGAGAATGACGTTATCGAAGAAGTGCGACAAGTGCCGCTCGATACAGCGCGCTATAGCGCAGGCAATTACGTCGTGCGGGTAAAGTTTTGGAATTATGAAGGGCAAGCCGCATTTCGGCTGACTGAATAATCTATAAGCGATTGGGGAACGCCAATCCCATTAAACCATCAACCGGAAAACCTTTCGGACGCACACGTCCGGCTTGCGCGCGCAGGCCTTTCCACTCTGATAAGTCATCAAAGACCCGTTCACGGCCTGCCTTATCGATGATTTTAAGACCCTCAGCTTCGCTATAGCAGCGCGCATCAGCCAAATGCCCGTCGCCATGGCGTTGCAAGCGCACGCCCTTGCCACGTGTCATTTCCGGTACATCTGACAAGGCAAAGCATAGCAGCTTGCGGTTTTCACCCAGCACCGCTAGATGGTCACCGAATACCGGTGTGCAAATCGCTGCCTCATCCGGCGCTTTAACATTCAAAATCTGTTTGCCGGCTTTGCGATTGGCAATCAATTCGCTTTCTTCAACTACAAAGCCATTGCCGACACGCGACGCAACCAACAGCTTGCGATCCGGCTGGTGCACAAAAATTTCGATAATTTCTTCCGCCGGTTCAATATCCAGCATCATCCGTACCGGATCGCCATTGCCGCGCCCGCCAGGCAGTTTAGCGACATCCAGCGTATAAGCACGGCCATTGGACACGAAAAGCACAAGCTTATCCGTGGTCATTGCATGCAACACAAAGGCCGCCTTATCGCCGTCTTTATAAGACAGCTTGCTACCGTTTTCGGCATGCCCTTTCATGGCGCGTATCCAGCCCTTTTCAGAGCAGACAATTGTCACCGGCTCTTTTTCGACCAGAATATCCAATGAAACTTCTTCTTCGCCATTAACTTCTTCAAATACAGTGCGGCGCTTACCAAGTTCGGTTTTCGGGCCGAATTGCTTGCGAAGGGCTTTTATGTCAGCGGCGATAATCTCTTGCTGTTTTTTATCCGATGCCAACAGCGCCTTCAGCTCTTTCATCTCGGATGATAACTCAGCATGTTCGGCGCGAATGCCCTGCTCTTCCAGCTTGCGCAAAGCACGCAAACGCATATTCAAAATTGCATCAGCCTGCACTTGTGTCAGCTTAAACGCTGTCATCAACTCATCACGCGGCTCGTCTTCTTCCCGAATAATGCGAATGACTTCATCCAGATTGAGATAGGCAATCAGATAACCGTCGAGCACTTCCAAACGCGCAATAATTTTATCAAGGCGGAATTGCGATTTGCGCACCAGCACGACATTGCGATGCTCCAGCCATTGCGTCAGCACCTCGCGCAAGCCCATAACCCGCGGCACACCCTCGCTGTCCAATACGTTCATGTTGAGGGAAAAGCGGCTCTCCAAATCTGTCTGCTTGTAAAGCACCGCCATAACTTGCTGCGGGTCGAGATTTTTGCTTTTCGGCTCAATAACAATGCGAATGTCTTCGGCGCTTTCATCGCGAATATCATCCAGCATCGGCAATTGCTTGGCATTCATCAATTCGGCGATTTTCTCAATCAGCCGCGATTTTTGAACCTGATAGGGAATTTCGGTGATGACGATTTGCCAAGTCCCGCGCCCCATTTCTTCAATTTCATAGCGCGCGCGCACCCGCATGGAGCCGCGTCCCGTCGCATAGGCCTCGCGGAGCACTTCCGGGCTTTCAATGCAAATACCGCCGGTCGGGAAGTCAGGCCCTTGGACGTGCTCCATCAGCGTATCAATTCGTGCATTCGGTGCCTTTAACAAATGCAACGCAGCGGCGCATAATTCATCAACATTATGCGAAGGAATGCTGGTCGCCATACCCACAGCAATACCCGACGCCCCATTGGCCAAAAGGTTTGGAAACGCCGCGGGCAGCACAATCGGCTCTTCATCCTCACCATCATATGTGGCGCGAAAATCAACCGTATCGCTATCAATATCTTGTAATAAAAGACCGGCAATCTCGGTCATACGCGCTTCCGTATAACGCATGGCGGCGGCATTATCGCCATCGACATTACCGAAATTTCCCTGCCCATCGACCAGCGGATAACGAACCGCGAAGTCTTGCGCCAGACGAACCAAAGCATCATAGACCGCTTGGTCACCATGCGGGTGATAACGACCGATAACATCGCCAACAACACGAGCGGATTTTTTGAAACCTTGTTCAGGGTCGAGACGTAATTGCCGCATCGCATAAAGCAGCCGCCGATGCACCGGCTTCAAACCGTCGCGCACATCGGGCAAAGCGCGATTGGTAATGGTGGAAAGCGCATAAGCCAAATAGCGGCTTTCAAGGGCCGCTTTCAGGCTTACCGCCTCTTCCTGCGGCATCTCATCTACGTCACTCATGGCTGATTTATCACCCGATTCGCCCGCTAACGCGTGAGGATATCCATCAATCTTTGTCGCGCCGGAGGCATTTTCAAATCATTCGGCAAATAGACACGTCGTTCCAAAAAATGACCGGTCAATTCAAGCGCCGTCAGCACATCGGCGGCATCGGCATCAGCCGACGGATCGAGCAAGAATTGCGGCAAGACGAACATTTTATCGATATAGGGCTGTGCCGCATCACGGCTGACGGCGCGCCCCGACCGCGGCGAAACATATTCCAAATTCTCAATCGAGCCGGTCGCCGCGCAGCAAGATAAATCGAGGCCGAAACCGATTTCATCCAGCAAGGCCATCTCAAAGCGCGCCAAAAGAACCGGCCATAAAGCATCATCATCAAGCGCCGATAATACGATTTGCACCGTCTCATAAAGGCGCGGATAGGCCTGCCGCTCCGGCGTCACTTGCATCAGCGCACAAAGCGAACTCAGCCCTGCCAGCACCTTGCTGTCGCTCATCGCTTCAGCCGCATAAGCGCGACCGGCATCAATGGTTATTGTCCCTAAATGTTCTGATAATCTGGCGCGCCAAGTCGCTGTCACCATATTGCCGGGTTGAAGAACCGGCCTTAAGCGTCGGCTATTCCCACCGCGCACCAATCCGGCAAAACGCCCCTGCTCTCTTGAAAACACATCGATAATGGCGCTGCTTTCACCATGGGAGCGCAATGCCAAAATCAGAGCTTCCGCCTCCCACTGCACCGGCTAAGCCTTATAGTCCAGACCCAGCATGCGATAGCGTTCGGGGTCTTCCTGCCAGTTCTTGCGCACTTTCACAAAAGTGAATAAATGCACGCGACGCTCAAACATCTCTTCCAATTCTTTGCGCGCCTCGGCACCGATTTCCTTAATCGTCTGTCCACCTTTGCCCAAAACAATAGCCTTTTGCCCATCGCGACGCACATAAACCGTCTGCTCAATACGAACCGATCCGTCCTTCTTACTCTCCCATTTTTCGGTCTCGACCGTCAGCGCATATGGCAATTCCTGATGCAGCCGCAAAAACAATTTCTCTCGCATCACTTCTGAGGCCAACAGCAAGGACGGAATATCCGCCGCTTGGTCTTCCGGATAAAGCCATGGCCCTTCCGGCATCGCGTCGGCCAAACTGTCGCGCAAACGGTCCAGCCCATCACCGCTTAAGGCAGAAATCAAAAACGTATCGGTAAACGGCACACGCTCATTCAGTTTTTGTACCAAAGCCAGCAAGCTGTCATTGCGCACCGTATCAATTTTATTAATCACCAAAGCGGCGCGCTTTTTGCTTTTGGCCAAGCCTTCGAGCATTAAATCAATTTCCTTAGTGTCTGCGCGCGCCGCATCCAACACCACAAGCACCTCATCTGCGTCATCAACCCCGAGCCAAGCCTCATTGACCATGGCACGGTCAAAGCGCTGCTTGGCAGCAAAAATACCCGGCGTATCGACCAGAATGATTTGCGCCTGCTGATGCATAACAACCGCGCGCAAACGCATACGCGTGGTCTGCGCTTTTTGCGTCACAATGGCCACCTTCTGCCCGACCAGGGCATTGGCCAGCGTTGACTTACCCGCATTAGGCGGCCCGATAACCGCAACAAAACCACACTTTTGGCTCATTTCGGGACTCCATCATCAATCACTTTAAGCAAGGCTGCGGCCGCTTGCTGGTCTGCCAATTTTCGCGACCCGCCATCGCCGCGCGCTGCGCCCAAAATACAACTCACTTCGACGATGAAATGCGGCGCATGCGCCGGACCGGCACTTTCAACTATTTTATAGCTCGGCAAATCATGACCGCGCTTGGCAAGTAATTCCTGCAAAGCGCTTTTGCTGTCAATCGGCGCATCGGTCTGATTATCCAACACGCTCTGCCAATGCGTTGCAACCAGCGCGGCGGCCGGCTCTAACCCGCCATCCAAAAACACCGCGCCCAATACCGCCTCGCAAGCATCGGCCAATATCGCATCGGGAATTTTATCGCGCTTTCTAATGCCGCTATCGGTTTTCACCACTGCTTGCAAACCCCATTGACCGGCAATTGCGGCGCAGGTCTTACCGCTGACCAATTGATTGAGGCGGCGTGCCAAATTGCCTTCTTTTTCTTCCGGATAACGGGCCACCAGAATATCGGAAATGGCCAAGCCCAAAACGCGGTCACCGAGAAATTCCAATGCCTCATTATCGCTATCAACATTGAGGCTGGCATGGCGCAAGGCGCGATGCAAAAGCGTTTCATCGGTAAATTCATAACCGAGTGTTTTTTGAAAGTCGGCCAGCCCGCCCATCAATCCACCAAATTCAGCAAGCGCGAGAAACGAATGGAAATCGGCCAGCGCCAAAATTCATAGAACCGCGTTCGGTCGTCAAATGAGAAGAAAAGGATTTTCGCCGGACCGACAAGGTTTTCATGCGGCACATAACCGACATAACGCAAAAAGCGGCTATCGGTTGAGTTATCGCGATTATCACCCATCATGAAATAATGCCCCTCCGGCACTTCATAAACGGGGGTATTATCGGCCAGACTGGCGTCAATCTGGTCGAGCGTCATATAGCTGCGTCCGCTTGGCAAAGTCTCGCGATAGCGACGGATTTTCTGCGGCGGCGCATTGCGACGCGGCTCCTCAAAATCAACAATCGCCTCGCGCTTTATCGGTTCGCCATTCAGCCAAACAACACCGTTTTTTACCTGTATCGTATCCCCCGGCAGGCCGATAACCCGTTTAATGAAATCAGTGCGGCCATCGCTTGGCAGTTTGAAAACCACCACATCGCCGCGCTGTGGTCCGCGCTCCGATGTGCGCCCATCAAACAGGGGCGGGCTGAACGGCAGACTGTGGCGCGAGTAGCCATAGCTGAATTTGGTTACAAACAGAAAATCGCCAATCAGCAAAGTCGGCTTCATCGAACTTGAAGGGATATTGAACGGCTGAAACATCAGCGAACGAATAACCAGAGCAATGGCCGCCGCAATCAAAAAGATACGCAGATTATCCTGCCATGTATCGGGCTTTTTCTCGGGCTTTTCGTCCGGCTTTACGGCTGTTTCTTCAGACATTAACCCGCCTCATTTAGCGGCACGGCAGAAATAATTACAATCGCCTGCGCCTGCGGAAAATCATCGGTAATGGTCAAATCAATTTGCGGCTGCATGCCGCTCGGTGTCATTTTTTCAAGCCGCGCCAAAGCGCCATTGGTCAGCGTCATGGTCGGCTTACCGGAGGGCAAATTAGTGACCCCCATATCGCGCCAAAACACGCCCTGTCGTAAGCCGGTGCCCAAGGCCTTGGAGCAGGCTTCTTTTGCGGCAAACCTTTTGGCGTAAGAGGCAGCACGGAGTTTGCGCCGCTCAGAGCGCTTTTGCTCGGTCTCGGTAAACAGTCTTTGGACAAAGCGGTCGCCAAACCGCTCGAGCGATTTCTCGATACGGCGAATATCGATAATGTCATTGCCAATGCCCAAAATCATGCTGATACGCCCCGCCGCGCTTCCAGCATCAGCCGCCGCATTTCGCCAATCGCTCCTTCCAGACCGGTGAAAATCGCCTCACCGATAAGAAAGTGGCCTATGTTCAACTCAACAATTTCCGGCATGGCGGCAATTGGGGACACGGTCTCAAAACAAAGCCCATGTCCGGCATGCACTTCCAGCCCCAGACCGTCAGCCAAAACCGCACCGGCTTTCAGTTTTGCCAATTCAGCATCAAATGCCGCTTTGTCGCCATCATGATGCGCATGACAATAAGTGCCGGTGTGCAATTCGATAATATCGGCGCCCAGCGCAGCAGAGGCTTCTATCTGCGCGCTATCGGCGTCAATAAACAAAGAAACACGAATACCGGCATCTTTAATCGGCTGAATGATTTCAGCCAAAACCTCGCGGCCACTGACGACATCAAGACCACCCTCCGTCGTCACCTCTTGGCGTTTCTCCGGCACAATGCAGCACGCATTGGGCTTGTGGCGCAGCGCGATTTGCAGCATTTCATCGGTTGCCGCCATTTCGAGATTAAGCGGCAAACCGATTTCTTGCGCCAAACGCTCAATATCGCCATCGCCAATATGCCGACGGTCTTCGCGCAAATGCGCGGTAATACCATCCGCACCGGCCAAAGCCGCCTGCTCTGCCGCTTTTACCGGGTCAGGATGCTTGCCGCCACGCGCATTGCGAATGGTCGCTACATGATCAATATTTACGCCGAGGCGAAGTTTTTTACTGGCTGCCATCAGGCCTTATTAGCATCATTTGAGCCGGCTGCCTCGCGTTTTCTCTGTAAACGAACGGCGCGTTGTCTCTGATAAAGTTCAATCGACCAATAGCTTGGATAATAAACCAATAGGCCAATCACCAATCCGACGGGCACCCAACCAAACAGCATCGGCACCACCACCGGCGCTAATGAGCTGAACGGCGCTTCGATAAACAGGCTCAAACTCAGTTCAGGAAATTCACGCGCCTCGCCATTGCGGCCCAACATGAAACTGCCGATATTATAAGTCGACAGCCAGATAAACGGGAAAGTCAGCGGATTTCCGACCCAAGTGCCGGCAACGCTTGCAATGAAATTACCGCCAATGAAATAAATGATAATCGCGCCCCAAATAATATGCGTGCCGAGTATCGGATTGGCTGAGACAAAACCGCCAATCGCCAAACCAAGTGCCAAATTATGCGGCGTGCCGCTGAGCCGCACCGTGCGCTGCCACAGATATTTGGTGGCCCGCACCCAACCTTCGCGGGGCCATAAGAACTGCCTTAATTTTTCAAAAAAACTTTGCGGTATGCGACGCTTGAACATTTTCAGACACCGCTCTATTTCAAACCGCGACTGCCGGGTTTAATCGCCGGTATGTCAGCCAGATCTGCAGGCACATTTTTAGCGTCAAATGTTTCAACTTTTATTTGCGCCAGGCTGGCCAGCTTAACGCCGATTTTTGCTTTGCCGCCTGAGCGGTCAATAAGGCAACCGGCACCGACAACTTTGCCGCCTTGCGCGCGAATAGCCGCAATCGCTTCTTTCGACGACAGACCCGTCGTCACAATATCTTCAATCATCACCACGCGGCTAGCTTTCGGCAAATGAAAGCCACGGCGCAAGGTAAATTCGCCATCAACACGCTCAAGAAACATTGAGTCGACTTTTAGGGCACGAGCCACTTCGTGACCGATAATCAATCCACCCATGGCCGGCGCAATGACTGCATCAATATCACCCTTAACATTGGCGGTTATTTTTGCCGCCAGTGCTTTGGCTAAACGCGCGGCGCGCTTCGTGTCCATCAACACCCGAGCGCATTGCAAATAAGTGCGGCTGCGCAGGCCTGACGACAAGATAAAATGCCCTTCCAAAAGGGCTTCGGCTTTTCGGAATTCTTTTAATACGGCTTCGGGTGTCATGCTAAGTCCTGCTGGTTTTGGCAAAAATGACCCGATTCGCCTCACTAATCACACTGCTTCCGCGCAACGCCCCAACCAATTGTGTCATGTGCTCAACATCACGCACCTCAACATCAATTGTCAGGTCGCAAAAATCTTCATTCAACATAATCATCGAAAGATTGGTGATATTGGCGTCAAAATCGGCAATTGTCTGAGTGATATCGCCCAATGCACCGGTCCGGTTAACCGCTGTCATGCGCACGCAACTGGCAAACAGGCGCTGCTCGGTATCTTCCCATTTCATCGGTACCCAGCGCTCCGGCTGGTCTTCATAGCGGGCCAGTGCCGGTGCATCGAGCGGATAGACAACGACCCCCTCGCCGGTTTTCACAATGCCGACAATCTCATCGCCGGGCAGCGGATAACAGTCCTCAGCAATTTTCACCACAGTGCCGAAAAGCGCGCCATTAAGCGGCAGCATAGAAGATTGCTGGCTTGATGCCTTGCTTGGGCGGCGCATCAAATTACGCATTGCACCGGCCAATTTACCGCTTTTCTTGTCGATAGATTTTTTCGGCAAGCTCGACAACAGCACATCAGCCGCCGAAATTTGCCCGCGCCCAACCGCCTCAGATAAATCATCGAGATTGGCAATATCCAGCACACCAAGCGCGCGCTCCAAAACCGGTTTGGTCGGCTCGACATCTTCAGCACGAAAAAGGTTCTCAATCATTTTATTGCCGAAGTGAATATAGTCCGCCGTCTCGCGTTCGCGCAGCGCATGGCGAATGGCGGCGCGCGCCTTGCCGGTATGCACATGGTTCAGCCAATTTTCACTCGGCAGTGTTTTCTCACCGCGAATAATTTCAATCTCATCGCCGTTTTTCAGCAAAGTGCGGAACGGCAATTTCAAACCGTTAATTCGCACACCAATGCAGCTATTGCCGATTTCCGTATGCACGGCATAGGCAAAATCCAGCGCCGTTGCGCCGCGCGGCATGGCAATCAGGCGACCTTTCGGGGTGAAGCAGAAAACCTGATCGGTGAACAATTCCAGCTTTGTGTTTTCCAGAAACTCTTCCGCCGTGCCGCCTTCTTTCAGCTGATTGACCATATCTTGCAGCCAGCTAAACGGTTGGATTTCGGCAATATCGGGGTATTCTTGCTGCTTATCTTTATAGGCCCAATGCGCGGCGACACCCTTTTCGGCAATCTCGTGCATTTGCTCGGTGCGGATTTGCACTTCAACACGCTGCTTATCCGGCCCGATAATTGTCGTGTGTATCGACTGATAGCCGTTCAGCTTTGGCGTCGAGATATAATCCTTATAGCGGCCCGGCACATAATTATAGGCGCGGTGCAAAATTCCCAAAGCGCGATAACAAGCATCTTCATCGGCAACGACGATGCGATAGCCGAAAATATCAGATAATTGCTCCAGCGAAATCGACTTGTTTTGCATTTTGCGCCAGATGGAGAATGGCCGCTTTTGTCGCCCATAGACATGCGCCTTAAGCCCATATTTGCCAAACAGGCTGGAAAACTCATAAGCGATTTCATCCAATCGCGTGCCGCTTTCCTCGCGCAACACATCCAGCCTTTCGACAATCAATTCACGCGCATCTGCATTGACTTGCGCAAATGATAAATCTTCCAATTCCTCGCGGAAATTTTGCATGCCGATACGACCGGCCAGCGGCGCATAAATATCCAGCGTCTCTTGTGCAATACGCATGCGTTTGGCTTCGGCCGAAATGAAATGCAGCGTCCGCATATTATGCAAACGGTCAGCCAGCTTGACCAAAAGAATACGCACATCGCTGGCCGTGGCCAGCAGCAATTTGCGGAAATTTTCCGCCTGCGCCGCATCGGCTGACGATAATTCCAGCAGAGACATTTTGGTGACGCCATTAACCATATCGGCAATTTCGCGCCCGAATAATTTTTCAATCTCGCCGAAAGTCGCGTCCGTATCTTCGATCGTGTCGTGTAATAAGGCGGTGGCGATACTGGCCGTATCAAGCCGCAAATCGGTAAGTATGCCGGCCACTTCAACCGGATGCGAATAATACGGGTCACCGGAGGCGCGCTTTTGATCGCCATGCTTTTGCGTGGCGTAAACATAGGCGCGGTTCAGCAATTCCTCATTGGCGAGCGGTTCGTAGGAGGCGACGCGGTCAACAAGCTCATATTGGCGCATCATGGCTGTATGCCCCCGATTGATGGGGCGAATATGTCGATAGACTTATTCGCCGCGACCATCCTTGTCTTTCGGACCGGCATTTTCCAGCGATTGCAGCGCAGCCAGAATATCATCTTCAGTCATCTCAACCATTTCACTCGAAGTTGATTCTTCACCGATTTGCTGCGGCGCTGCAAGCGGCGCGGCGATAATATCTTCTTCAGGCTCGTCAATATCGACCTGTTTCTGCAATGAGCCGACCAAATCCTCGCGAATTTCGCCCGGTATCAGCTTCTTATCGGCAATCTCGCGCAGCGCAACGACAGGGTTTTTGTCATTATCGCGCTCAACCAGCAACTCCGCACCGGCAGACATGCCGCGCGCGCGATGCGATGCCAAAAGCACCAGCTCAAAGCGGTTTGTTACCTTATCGACGCAATCTTCAACGGTCACACGGGCCATGCGGCT